>CAYGDO010000001.1:0-189418 GCA_964348785.1 uncultured Candidatus Saccharibacteria bacterium
GTGGACCCTACAGGACTCGAACCTGCCACCTCCTCATTGCAAATGAGGCGCTCTAGCCAGATGAGCTAAGGGCCCAAACTAATCATCAATTACTAATAACCAATTATCAAAAAATAAACGTTACACCTATTGACCATTTCCTATTTTCTAACAATCTACTCTCTATTATCTACTATCTAACCAAGACATTATGCCTGAAATCTTTATTTTTTCAAGGCTAATTTAATCAAATGATCAACAAGTCCTGTTAAAGAAGAGCCCGCTGTTTTAATAGCTTTTGGCACAAGAGATGCTTCAGTGAGACCTGGCAAAGTGTTAACTTCTAGAAAGAAAATGCCTCTTTTAGGATGTAACATAAAATCAGATCTTGAATAATGTCTCAGTCCTAAAATTTTGTGAACAGTGCTGGCCATTCTTTTTATTTCTGCCATTTCTTCTACTGAAAAACGTCCCGGACAAATTTCTTCTGACTGGCCATTATATTTTGCATCGTAATCAAAAAAGCCAGAAGCGGATTTAGAAATAATTTCTATTGGAGGCAAAGCGTTAAATTCTTCGCCAGCAAATTTTTCCAAAACTCCACAAGTTGCTTCTCTGCCTGCAATAAATTCTTCAATTAAAACGTCTTCAGATTTAAGAAAAGCTTTATCTATTGATTCTTGAAGATGGGGTAAACTCTTTGCAATAGTTACACCAACAGATGAACCGAGCGATAAAGGTTTTACGACAATAGGTAAAGGAAAAGCACTAAAAATAGAAAGCGCCTCTTCTGGCGAATAACTACTTCTTGAAATTATTCTGTATTGAGGAGTTTTAATTCCCTCTTTTGCAACGAATGTTTTAGCAAGGGCCTTGTTCATGGCAACCCTTGAAGCAAAAGCGCCTGAACCAGTATAAGGAACACCGAATTTATCTAAAAATTCTTGAACCTGACCATCTTCACCGTACTCTCCATGTAAAGCATTAAAAATAACATCAACTTGTCTTATAGCTTTTTGTGGCTCATGTTTAATACCCTTTATGTGCCATTCACCGTTTTTATCAATAAAAATATCAACTGCCTCATAGTCTTCTGGCATATTTTTTAAAACCGCTTCACCGGTTTTTATAGAAACTTCGTATTCACTTGAAGGACCCCCTCTTAAAACTCCAACTTTTGTTTTTGGCATATGAAAAGATTTTAACATAAAAAAAAGCGGTACAAAACCTGTACCACTATCAATTTACCTTCGAAACCCGGCACACCGCCGACTCTCCGTCGTAACGAGCAACACAAACCACCCTCGCCAATCCTTCGAATTGAGCACACCCCCAATAGAACAAATCGTTTGCTTTCGGATGTCGGTTCTTCGGTATTAAAACTTCAACCGTTTGCCCGTGATCAAAGTTTTGGAAAACCGTCAAAGATATCTCAACCAAAGATCCTTCAGTCATGTTGCCTCCAAACTAGAAGACTATATGTATTTAAAAAAAATATCAACTTTTCAATTATAAAAAATTCTTTTTGAAAAAAGTGTTTCTTGCTTTTGTATGTTTAGCTATAGAAAATCTATGAGCTTCAAGATTCGCCTTCAAAATTATTTCTCTGTACTTTTCAAATTCCAAATTCATTCCTAAAATCCCTTTCTGTCTATGCTTATCATCCTTAATGACAGAAATGATTTTTGATGTTTCTAAATACCCACTCAACGCCTTTTTTGCAAAACCCAAATGTGTTTCTCCTCCGTCAACAACAACAATATCCGGTTTAGGCCATTCATCATGATTTTTTCTTCTATTTAAAATTTCAATTAAAGCTCCTATGTCGTCACCCAATTTTGCTTCTTTTATTTTAAAAACTCTATAATCACTTTTTTTAGCAATTCCTTCTTCAAAAACCACCACCACACCTCTTGCATCTTTTCCTCCCAAATGAGCAGTGTCGTAAGCTTCTATTCTCGCTATTTTTGTAAAACCATTATTAAAAGTTAAATCTCTCTTTATAAGAGCAACATCTTTTATGTGTTTCAAAGCAAAAATCTGATCCCTCACAATTCCAGCTTCCTCAAATTTTCCAGATTTAGAAAAAAATTTCATTTCTTTTTCTAAATTTTTCAATAAAATATTTTTTTTACCTTGAAAAATTAAAACTATTTTCCTAATATTTCTTCCATAATCTTCTTTTGTAATTTTACCAAGACAAACTCCAGGACAAAGACCTAAATGATAATTAAAACAAGCACGCATAGAAAGAGCTTTGCATTTCAAATCTCTAAAAGGAAAAATGTGTCTAACAATTTTTAAAGCTTCTTCCAAAACAGTTCGACTTGGAAAAGGTCCGAAGGTAGTTTTTAGTTGATAGTTATTAGTTGTTAGTGAAGAAAAATCAATATCTCTTTCACGAACTAAAAAAACGCGAGGAAAATCTTCTTTAGAAATTACCAAATAATTAAAACTCTTATCGTCTTTTTCTTTTGTATTGTAATAAGGTTTATATTTTTTTATTAAACTAGCTTCCAAGATAATGGCCTCCAACACACTGTCGGTTTTCTGCCATTTTAGACCGTCAGCTTTTTGAACCATATCCTCAATCAATTTTCCACGAGCCCCTACTATGTCAGATGAAAAATAACTTTTTGTCCTGTCTTTGAGAGATGTAGCACGTCCAATATAAGCAATTTTTCCTTTTGTGGTAAACAAATAAACCCCCGGCTCTTCAGGAATATTAAGTTTCTTTATTTTATTTTTTAATTTATCGTTAATACTCATTTTAGATTAGTGCTAGCCCCGTTAGAAGCAGGGCACGGGCAAGATATTTAAATTTCTAAATTTTTAATTTAAGATAATTTTTAATAATATTTCTTAGTCTAAAGTCAGTGTCCGTAGCTTCTAACGTGGTTGACTTTTCATAGAGATAATATAATTTAAATCTTGGATAAAATCTATGAACCGCAAAAGATACTGGATCGTGGTCAAACGTCAAGGCGTAACACGCTCTGACATCACACAGTTTGACCCGATGGAAGCGGAGATGGCACGGCAGGCCATCGCTCAAGCCGGGGATGAAATCGTCCTTTTCGCCGGCGAAGATGAGTGCGATGAAGTCAGAGACATCATTACCAGAAATCAAGTTCGACTTCCTGAGGACGAAATCGTACCTCTTCACCTCGACTGAAACTGGACCGCTACCTACCCCCCCCGCCATTCACTCGCCCCAACTCGGCGGGTTTTTTATTACAAAAATCTCCACTCAAAAAATTTAAGTGCATCTGTATTGCCCTATCTGCGCCTGTCTATCTTCTCCTCGCCTTTCTCAAAACATTTTTAAGATACTTCCCTGTATGGCTATTTGGATTATTTGCCACCTCTTCTGGAGTTCCCTTGGCAATAACTTTTCCGCCACCTTCACCCCCTTCTGGACCAAAATCAATAACATAATCTGATGATTTAATAATATCCATATTGTGTTCAATAACAACGACAGTGTTCCCCGCATTTACCAATTTTTGAATAATCTCAATTAGTTTTTTTACATCATCATAATGAAGCCCGATTGTTGGTTCGTCCAAAAGATAAATTGTTTTCTGTAAATGCGGACGATAAAGTTCTGAAGAAATTTTTACTCTTTGTGCCTCACCGCCCGAAAGAGTTGTAGCAGATTGTCCAAGACGTAAATAACCAAGTCCCACTTCTTCCATAGTTTTCAAACGGTCAGCAACAGATGGAATATCTTCAAAAAATTTCAACGCTTCTTCAATAGTCATTTCTAAAACATCCCAAACGCTTTTCTTTTTATATTTAACATCAAGAGTTTCTTTCATAAACCTCTTGCCGTTACAAACTTCACAATTTACATAAACCGTAGGCAAAAAATGCATTTCAACAGCAATTTCACCGTTTCCCTGACATGCTTCACAGCGTCCACCTTTCACATTAAAAGAAAATCTATTAGCTTTCCAACCGCGAGTTCTCGCTTCTTCGGTTTCGGCAAAAAGGTCACGAATGAAAGTCCAAGCACCAGTGTATGTAGCAGGATTTGAACGAGGAGTTCTACCTATCGGACTTTGATCAATCAAAATCGTACGAGAAAGATATTCTGTGCCTTCAAAAGTTCCGCAATTATAAGTTTCCGCCGTTCTATATTTTCTTTCCAATCTTGCTTGTAAATTTTTGTGAACAATTTCATAAAGGAAAGAAGATTTTCCACTTCCCGAGACTCCAGTTACAGAAACAAATCTGCCGAGAGGTAAATCAACATTTAAATTTTTAATATTGAAAACATTGCCACCTTTAATTTTTATTTTCCCTCTTTCTTCATCGCGTCTATTTTCTGGGAGTTCAACTATCTTGTCTTCTCTTAAATAATCCAAAGTTGAAGAACCGCTATCATTTTTCTTTGCAGTTAAAAGTTCATCCAAATACCCAGAGACAACGACTTGTCCTCCATGCACACCAGCTTTTGGACCAATATCTACAATATAATCAGAAGAATAAATAGTGTCCTCATCATGCTCAACAACAATAATTGTATTTCCTAAATCGCGAAGATGGAGCAAGGTTTTGATAAGTCTATCGTTATCTCTTGAATGAAGCCCAATTGTCGGCTCATCAAGCACATAAAGCGCTCCGACAAGCCCCGAACCAAGTTGAGATGCGAGTTTGATTCTCTGAGCTTCTCCGCCAGAAAGGGTATTAGCCTTTCTATTTAAAGTTAAATACTCAATTCCAACATTCAACATAAATTGAAGTCTCGAATCAATTTCTTTCAAAACAACTTTGGCAATCTCTTTTTCCTGTTCAGATAATTTAACTGAATCAAAAAAGTTTTTAGCACCCTCTATCGATAAACTTGTGACATCTATAATATTCAAACCTTTGTCTTCCCCTTTTCCGCCAAAGAAAACGTTCATCGCTTCATCCCTTAAACGTTTACCGTTGCACCTCTTGCAAAGATCATTACTCCAAATATTATGAGTGCCGAGTCCGTGACATTCTGGACAAGCTCCATATGGAGAATTGAAAGAAAACAACCTCGGCTCAATTTCAGGAAAAGAAAAACCGTCATAAGGACACATAAATTTTGAAGAAATGAGTTTCTCTCCACCTTCCGAATCTTCCAATTTAATCAGACCATTGCTTTCATGAAGTGCCCTCTCAATTGATTCCGCTAATCTTTGTTTTGATCCTTCGTTTAAAGTGTGTACTTCTGTCGCAAAAAATTCATCCACCAAAACATCAATATCGTGTTTTTTGTGTTTCGCTAAAATAATTTGTTCTCTAAGTTTTTTAACTTCTCCATCTACTTTTACAGTAGTAAAACCTTTACCGAGTAAATCATAAAGAAGTTGATAATATTCACCTTTTCTACCAACCACAATCGGTGACCAAATTTTTATTTTTAAATCATTATATTTAACACCAGCAACTTTCTTACCAGTTTTTTCAAAGTCAATCGCTTTGACTGAAGAGATAATACTATCCATAATTTCTTCATTGGAAAGTTTTTTAATTTCTCTATCACAAAGTAAACAGTGAGGTTTACCGATTCGAGCATATAGAATTCTCAAATAATCATAAATCTCTGTAGTTGTGGCGACAGTAGAACGTGGATTGTTTGAACGGGACTTTTGATCAATAGAAATAGCTGGAGAAAGACCAATTATTTCATCAACATCAGGTTTTTGCATCTGCCTTAAAAACTGTCTAGCGTAAGCCGACAAAGACTCTACATATCTTCTTTGGCCCTCAGCAAAAATCGTATCAAATGCCAAAGAAGACTTTCCGCTTCCAGAAAGCCCTGTAAAAACAATCATCTTGTTACGAGGCATCTCAACATCAATATTTTTAAGATTGTGAGTTCTTGCTCCTTTAACTATGATTTTGTCTAAACCTTCGTATTTATCTTTTTTAGTCATAAATTAAACACCAAAAATTCGCCCCCTACCTGCCTTATATATGGGTATAGAGCGTTTCCGTATACTACCAGAAAACCTTCAAATCGTGTAGAGAGAATAATAAACCTAAAAAACTAATTATTTCTTCTTTCTCTTAGACGTTTCCAAAATTTTTATTTCATCGCGCAAAATAGCGGCAGTCTCGAAATCTAAATTCTTCACCGCCTCACTCATTTGCTTCACTTTTTCTCTGACAATCTTTTTCTTATCTCTACCAAATTTTTCCATATCAAGAATAATGAGTTCTTGAACTGCTTTTTCCCTATCACTCTGCAAACTTTCCATAATGTCATTAATATTTTTTTTGATAGTCTTAGGAGTAATGTTATTTTTCTTATTATATTCAAATTGAATAGCTCTTCTTCTATTAGTTTCTTTAATAGCTCTTTCTAAAGATCCTGTCATCACATCAGCATAGAGAATAACTCTACCTTCTACGTTTCTCGCGGCGCGACCGATAGTTTGAATAAGAGACGTCTCAGATCTTAAAAATCCTTCCCTATCAGCATCAAAAATACCAATAAGAGAAACTTCTGGTAAATCTAATCCTTCACGAAGAAGGTTCACGCCAACAATACAATCGTATTTGCCTTTTCTAAAATCAGTTAATCTTTCAATTCTATCCAAGGTCTGAACATCACTATGTAAATATTCAGTTTTTATTCCTTTGGTTTTCAAAAAATCAGTTAGGTCCTCAGCCATCTTCTTGGTAAGAGTTGTGGCTAAAACTCTTTGATCTTTTTTAACCACTTCTTCGGTTTCCGCAATAAAATCTTTTATCTGACCGCCATAATTTCCCTTTTCAGAAACTGGACGTACAACAAGCTCAGGATCAAGAAGACCTGTCGGACGAATGATTTGATTTGCTACATTTTTGCTATTTTCTATTTCAAAAGGACTTGGTGTCGCAGAAGTAAAAATCATTTGCCCAACTCTAGAATCAAATTCCTCAAAAGAAAGAGGTCTGTTATCTTTTGCAGAAGGCAACCTAAAACCATGATCTACCAAAGTTTGCTTTCTTGATTGATCACCGTTTTTCATTCCACGAAGCTGTGGCAAAGTAACGTGCGATTCATCGACAATAGTCAAAAAATCTGGTTTGCCATCTTTAGTTTTTGGAAAATATGACAAAAGTGTATCTGGCGCCTCTCCAGGAAGTTTCCCCGAAAAATGTCTTGAATAATTTTCAATACCGTTACAATAGCCAACTTCCTTAATCAAAGCTAAATCATACCTGGTTCTTCTTTTTAATCTTTCTGCTTCAAGGTTTTTTCCTTCCTTAATTAATTTCTTTAACTGTTCTTCAAGTTCAGACTTTATTGTCTTAACAGCGTTTTCTCTATCCTCTTCGGGGGTTATAAAATGTTTAGTTGGAAAAATAAAAATATTCTCTAAATCTTGTTTTAAAATAGTCCTCGAGACCGCATCAATTTGAGCAATATTTGAAATACCATTTTCATCAAAATCTATTTTATAAATCGTTTTCTCGCTAATCGGCATGACTTCAACAGAATTTCCAAGTGCTCTAAATTCTCCCGGTTTTAAATCGGTGTTGTTTCTTTCAAAATGAATTCGGACAAGTGCTCTCCCCAAATCAGCTCGGCTCATCTTTTGTCCCTTAAAAAGTTTTAAATTAACTTTTTGATACTCTTCAGGACTACCCAAACCGTAAATACAAGAAACCGAGGCAACAATAATAACGTCTTTTCTGCTTAAAAGAGCTTGAGTTGACGCATGTCTCAATCTTTCTATCTCTTCATTTATCTGAGCTTCCTTCTCTATATATGTATCAGAAACAGGCATATACGCCTCAGGTTGATAGTAATCATAGTAAGAAACAAAATAGTGAACGGCGTTATCAGGAAAAAATTCTCTATACTCTGAAGCAAGTTGAGCGGCTAGAGTTTTATTGTGAGCAATAACAAGGGTTGGCTTTTGAATTTGTTCAATCACATTAGCAACAGTAAAAGTTTTTCCAGATCCAGTCACGCCCAAAAGAGTTTGTTTATCAAAACCTTTTTTTATTCCATCAACTAGAGATTTAATAGCGACCGGTTGGTCTCCTGCCGGCTGAAATTTTGATTTAATTTTAAACAATCCCTTAGACATATAAATTATTTCTCATCTATTATTTTTTGTCTTTCCAAATCAACCAATTTATTGATGAAATATAAATTATGAATTGAGCCTAGTGTCCCAGCTAACATTTCTTTTGCTCTAAAGAGGTGGCAAAGATAAGCTCTTGTATAATTTTTACAAGTATAACATTCGCAACCTTTCTCTATCGGACCAAAATCATCTTTAAATTCTGCATTAGAAATATTAATTCTTCCCTTTTTTGTATGAAGCGCACCGTTTCTTGCCATACGAGTAGGAGCAACGCAATCAAATAAATCACAACCACTTCTTATAGCATCAATTAAATCTTCCGGCTCACCAATACCAAGAAGATGCCTCGGTTTTTCCTCTGGCAGAATCTGATTAACTTCTGATACAACGCCTCTAATATCATTTTTATTAAAAGTTCCTCCAATACCGAATCCATCAAAATCCATACCACCAATAATTTTTGCGCTGTTTTTTCTTAAATCAGTATATTTACCGCCCTGAACAATTCCAAAAATTGCCTGCTCCTTATAATTTTTATCTAATTTTTGATTTTTAATTTTTAATTTTTTAAATTCTTCCAAAGATCTCTTCGCCCACCTATGAGTCCTCTCCATCGCTTCTATTTGATAGTCCTTTAAATCTAGAGAAGACGGGCATTCATCAAAAGCAAAAATCATATCTGCCCCAATATCATTTTGAATCTTTATAGATTTCTCTGGAGTAAAAAAATGTTCACTGCCGTCATAGGGAGATTTGAAACTAACACCATCTTCTGTAATTTTAACTAAAGATTTTTTTTCTTTTTTTGATTCCTCAAAATTTACACCCTCAAACTCTTTTTTATTTTTTAAAACCGAAAATTTACTAACTTTAGTTTCAAAAGCTTTGCCCAAAGAAAAAACCTGGAAACCTCCAGAGTCAGTCATTGTCGGGCCATTCCAATTCATAAATTTACCCAGACCTCCTCCCTTTTTAACAATCTTTTCTCCCGGTCGTAAATACAAGTGATATGTATTGGCCAAGACCACCTGAAGACCAATATTTTCAACCATTTCGGGAGTAAGGGCCTTCACCGTTGCTTGAGTTCCAACAGCAACAAAAGCAGGTGTTTGTATATCACCATGAGGTGTATGCAAAATACCAGCTCTAGCCAAGCCCTTTTTACTCTTTTTTAAAATTTCAAACTTTATTTCTGTGGCCATTTACTTTAATACTCTACGCGATAGAATAACAGCACTAATTTAACACAAACATATGACTAACAACAATAATCAAGACTTACAAAACAGTCACAACCTTTCAAGAGAAGAAGTTCAAGAAATTATCAGACAAAGAACGGATAGAATAAACAAAGAATTTTCAATCGCTTTTGAGTTTATAAAAAACTTCCCAAAATCAGTCACTTTCTTTGGATCAGCAAGATTAAAAGAAGATTCTGTCTTATATAAAAAAGCTAGAGATCTAGCCTTCAAAATTTCAAAAGATTTAGGTTATACGGTCTTGTCCGGTGGCGGTGGCGGAATAATGGAAGCATCAAACAGGGGCGCATTCGAAGCCGGCGGACAATCTGTTGGATTAAACATAGTTTTACCTCAAGAACAACATGCAAACAAATACACCACTGAATCAATAGAACTTTATTATTTCTTTGTAAGAAAAGTGGCGCTCTCATTTGCAGCCGAAGCATACATCTTCTTCCCTGGGGGTTTTGGCACTCTTGATGAATTTTCAGAAATTGTCACTCTCATTCAAACCAAAAAAATTCCAAGAGTTCCAATCATCCTTGTCGGCAGAGATTACTGGGCACATTTAAATACTTTCATAAGAGAAGTTCTATTAAAGGAATACAATTTTATACACAAAGAAGATATGGATTTGTACCAAATCTTAGATAGCGAAGAAGAAATTGTTGAAATAATAAGAAAAGCTCCAGTTAGGGCTACAATAAAAGTAAAATAATATTTCTAAAAAGATAATACTCTGCAATTGCAAAAAGGGGTTATTTTGTTATTCTTTTGCCAGCATGAATACCTTTCCGATCTGGCTTCTCTTGCTCGTCTCGTTCGTTGCAACTTGGGTGTTCGGAAGAAGGACGGTCAAATTCAATCAATATGTGGGGTTTTTACCCTGTACACAAGCAGAGAAAGAAAAAATCCTACAATGGACATTTTCGCAAGGAGGATACAACCCAATAGATCACGCCTTGTCTTTTGTGATGACCTTGATAGCTTTCGTTTTTTTCATCGCATCTATACTCATTCTGGCCAGCTTGCGCTAATCCGCAAGTTTTTTTATTACATTTTTCAAGGTCGAACCTTAAAAAAGGTAATTGCTAATTAAAATTTGTCATGTTATTTTTTAGTAAGAATGAAGAGATACACTCTCTATCAAGGGACGTGTCGTATGGATGGGCACGTATATTTTGAAACCCAACCTGAAATTGGTGATCAGTTTCTCCTGTTCACTCCACTGAACGGAGAAAGTACCCCAATCGAAATCGCAGTAGTAAAAGAAACTTACATCATATGTAGATGCCTCGGCGGAAACGGCGAAGGATTGCCCATCCTGAGAAGACACTTCATGATTTCATGAATCCCTAAATGCATCAAGGGATTTTTTATTTTCAAAAACTAAACCCAGGCAAAAATCATAAACAAAACGAAAAAAGAAATAGCCAAAACGGCATTTATAAAAATACCAACAGCAGAACCAATGAGCGAACTAGTTGCCGCCTTAACGGCTTTTTCCTTACTCTTTCCAGAATACATCTCATTAAGGAAAATACCTGCAAAAAAACCGATAATGGCTCCAAACGGTGGTAAAACAAAAAACCCTATAACTAAACCGACAAGACCAACTAAAATTGATCTGTTTGATGCTCCACCCCATTTAGCACCGATAATTCCTGAGAAAGAATCGTTAATAAGAGCTACCAGAAAAATTCCTATCAACACCATTAATTCATAGACAGTAATAACTTTAAAACTCGTAATTACTGCAAAAATAAAAGAAACAAAAAGCATAAAAAATATTCCCGGCATAAAAGGAATAAAGGTCATAAATATACCCAAAAAAACCAAAATGCTTATTACTGTTTTTATAATGATAGGCAATGTCTCCATTTTATAATTTCAAATTATTTTTTGAGGAACTAATATAAATTTCAAGAAGAGTTAAAAATAAACTGGCAGAAAGAGGTCCTAAAATAAAACCGATGGGACCAAAAAACGAAATACCCCCTAAGACAGAAAACAATACTAAAAGTGGATGTACGGCAATTTCTTTACCTATCAATCTTGGACCGAGTAAATTATCAATAAGACCAACGGCACCAATACTCCATATCAAAAGACCAAGAGCATAAAAACCCATACCATTAAGAACTAAATAAATAATCCCGGGGATAAGAACAAGAGAAGTTCCAACAGTCGGAATAAGGGCGCATATACCCGCCAAAGTTCCCCACAAAACAAAATTTGGCACACCAAATATGGCGAAACCCAAAGCAGTCATAAAGGCTTGAATTAACGCTATGGTTAAGTTTCCCTTAAAAACAGAATTTATAGCCAAATGTAATTTATTTAAAATGGCCTCATCATCGCTATCAACAAAAGGGCTGACCAAAACAACAAATTTCCTTAACTTGTCACCATCTCTCAAAAGATAATAAAGAGAAATAGCAAAAATAAATATCCCTAATAATATTTTAGCCAGACTTGAAAACAAAACTGTGAAATTTTCTACCAAAACTGCCAAAACTTGTTTTGCATAAAAACCTACATCAGAGGGCAAATTTGCTATCTCAGGAAAAACTTTCTGCAAAGGCGCCATCAATTGACTAACAATTTTCGGAGTTTCATTTTGCCAAACACCTGAAGAAATATAATGATAAAGTCCCGTTGCTTCTTTTATTAATTGACTGCTAAGCAATGCAACTGGAAGAATAATAAAACAGGCTATAAGCAACGTAGTCAAAAAAGACGCCGAACCAGGATATTTAGGCATTTTTTTAAGAATTCTTCCGTAAATTGGAGAAAAAACCACTGACACCACCACTGCCAATAAAAATGCCTGAAGAAATGGCTTAAAAACAAAATAAGAAATAACCAATAATATGACGATCAAAATCAGTAAAAAATTGTTCTGTACACTCTTATTTAACATAAATTAATTATATCAAATTTTAAAAAATTAGATAAGCCAACACTATAGTACACACCCATCCCAAAGAAGAACACATGGCACTAACAAATAAAACGGTCTTTTCTTTGCTAGATAAATCAAAGTAACTATTATTAATAGCTAAAGGACTTAATTTCCCAATAAATAATCCGTTAATTCCTAAGACAGAAACAAAAATCATCTTTGAGAGAAAAACATTGTTTGAGAGCAAGAATTCTCTCAGTGGCCAAAATAGAGAAAATCCTGTAGTGCATATAAGCAAAAATCCCCACAGCCCCAACTTGTGACATATGTTGGTTTTTACACTATCCATACGGACAATTTTTCCTCTAAACCATAAAAACGCTTTGTGGTCAGAATAAAAAACAAGACACAAAGTCAACACAACAAAGGCAATGTGAATATTTACCATAAAATTTAACTCAGCTACCACTCAACTAATTAGACAAAACTCCTATTTTCATCTTTAAAAGCTCAGCCTCCTGTTTCTCTTTTCCACCATGTTGTTTATTAAACAAACTCGATCCATCTTTACCACAAATAGACAAAATGGCCTTTTCACCACCCGGATGAGCATCGATCCAATTTGTTAAATCGTACACACCGCCATTCACAACAGAATAACAACTTTGTCTGTCAGCGTGTTTTGATAACTCAGCCATTGTAAATAGTTTTTCTACAGAAAATGAAGGTTGACCTTGGTCATTTCCGGTCAAATCAACTGTATCAGAATTAAAAACAACATTCTCAGCGCTATCCCCATTAACATTTGAACTATAATCGTTAGAATTATTTTTATAAAAATAAAAACCTGCTCCAACTGCTAAAACAAAAATTACCAAAATTAATATTTTTTTCATATTTCTATTATACCAAACGGTCCTAGCTTTTTCCAAAAAACTAAGATGGGCTCTTAATATCCCTCTCCAGCTCTTCAAATCTTTCTTGCCAAAAATGTTTTCTATCTTCAAAAATACTCAATTTGGCCTTTGGTAAAGACCTCTCATACTTTTTTAAATCACCAAAAGGAACGACGCTGTCGTCTTTACTATGATAAATAAAGATATCTTTTACTTGTTTATCTAAATTACTAAAATCTTTAGGCATGTCAAAATCGGCCAAAGAATCCCCCTCCCTGTACCCCTCTCCAATTTCATAAGGTGGGGCAATTAAAAATAAACCTTTTATCTTTATATTTAAATTATTTTCAGATAAATATTTAACCAAAAACAGACCGCCGAGCGAGTAACCGGCCAAAACAACCTCTTTTTCAAAAAACGGGGCCAACCTCTCAAACCAAATTTTCCATTCCAGATACTTAGCATTATATTTACTTGGCATTTCAGGCAATATAACTTCAAAATCAACCCCTAAATTTTTCTCTAAATTATTTTTCCAATCTACCTTTTTTATAGGCGGGAAACTAACTTCCTTATTTTTCAGATAATTTAAATATGCTTCATAAGTTTCAAAAGTTTCCCCGCCGTGTATTAAAACAATTTGTTTTTTCATATTTATTCAATCCTATCAAAAGTAAACCATTTCATAGACAACACTTTTACACCATACCGATTTTCTATAACTAACCCCGCATTCTCAAAAACAGCATCCGCCCAATCAAAACCCAGTTTGTAAGCCACGGCCTTTAAATCCTTTTCCGAATCACCTTCCAATTCTACATAAGTTGGAATTTTAGGCCAAGTATCTATATCAATCTTTACATTATCTAATAAAAAACTGTGGCGATATTTCTCCTGATGCCTAAAGGCCACCAAGCCAGTTTTTTCTAAAAAAACTTCAACCTGTTCTGGTTCATCCGTCTTAAATTCTATTTCAATCGTGCCATCAACTGTTTTTTCTTTGTGGTCTTTAAAAGAAACTACGCTTTTATCATCGAAAGTCCTTATACGAATAAATTTACTTTCCTTTATCCAATTTAGATCTTTATCATAAAAAATCACCTCTTTTAAAAGGGACTCGCCTAAATCATCCGCTCTTAAATCTTTAAGTAGGCTGATAACTTTACTCTTATCTATATCTAAAAATTTGGCTTCTATCTCTTTATTAAAATTCTCAACCATCTCTATAAAATAATTTTATAATCAAATTTCATTAATTCATTTTTTATATCTTCATATTTTTTGCCACAAATCATTCCCCCTGCGATAAAATTTTCATTTGTAACATCAAACCCTAACCAATCTGGTTTTTTAAATTTTTCTTTTTCTTCAACAGAAGGAAATTCAAGATCAATTAAGACCAGACCTTTTAATTCGCCGCCGAAAATATCTACTTCAAAATCCTGTTCGTTTTCTTTATAATAATATCGAGTCTTTTCAACTCTTTTCCCCTTCAAATAAGAAAACTCTAAATACTCTTCTTTGGTTAAAGGGATAGTATTTTCTACTTGAACAGATAAATCTCCCTCTTTTACGGGTTCTTTCTTGGTTATTTCAAATTTTTCACCATATTTCCTCAAACGTAAAACTGGATGCTTTGAATTGGTGGGAAAATATATATCTAAAATCTCCTTTGACGAGGATTTTAAAATTTCTTTAGGCAAAGAATTTGGCAAAAATGTCAGTTCAATTTCCCGATTTAACATCAGTAAATTATAACATTTAATTATCTAGAATCTTTGAGAATACACCTGACACAAGTAGTTTGATTTTTTCTAGTCTTTATATATTTATTACCACAAGCACAAATCAAAATCTCAGTAGGCTTAGATTTTACTACCCACTTACCGTCTTTTTGAAAATGTTTTTTTGATACTGGTAAATTTACTCTCATATAATTTTATTCTATAAACGTAAGCGCTTTACCCTTTTTGTCACCTCTACCCGTTCTGCCAATTCTATGAACATAGTCATCATGAGTCGCAGGGATATCATAGTTGATAACATGAGTTACATCTGGAATGTCCAGCCCTCTTGCTGCAACGTCTGTTGCAACTAATATCTGTATATGATTTTCTTTAAAAAGCCCGAGAGCTCTCTGTCTTCTTGAGTGGTTCTTGTTGCCATGGATAGATTCAGCTTTAAAACCTTTTTCGGCCAAAACTCTAGAAAGTTTTTCTACTCCATGTTTGGTACGTCCGAAAATCAATACTTTACTAAACTCCTTTTGAGTCAATAAATCATGTAAAACATCTATCTTGTTGCTTTCTCTGCCAACCCTTACGACATCTTGTTCAACATTCTTTGCAGTTTCTCCCGTTTTAACAGAAATTCTAACAGGATCTTTTAAAAACTCTTTAATAAGCCCCTCGATAGCGCCAGAAATCGTAGCTGAAAAGAAAAGTGTATGTCTATCTTTTGGCATTCCATTCATCACAAATCTCATATCGTTCACAAATCCCATATCAAGCATTCGATCAGCTTCATCCAAAACCACTGTTTTAAATTCTGAAAGCTTAATCACCCTTCTATCAATCAAATCTTTCAATCTTCCAGGAGTCCCCACAACAAAATTGTGTTCATAATGTAAATCTTTTATTTGCTTACCGATATGCATTCCACCAACACAACAGACAGAAAAAATCCTCATACCTTTAACTAAAGCCTGAAGTTCGGTATCAATTTGAAGCGCAAGTTCTCTTGTTGGCACAATAATTAAAGCCATTTCTCTATTATTTAAAAGAACTTTGTTTATAAGAGGAATTAAAAAAGCGCCAGTCTTGCCTGTGCCCGTATTTGCAATACCAACCACATCTAATCCTTTCAAAATATGTGGAATAGCTCTATCTTGGATTGGAGTTGGATTTATAAAACCTCTAGTTGAAATAGCCTTCTTTAAAGGTTCCACAATTTTGAAATCATTAAAAGCATGCTCAGGTTTAAAATTTTCAACATCTTCACTAATAGTTACTTTGTTTACAAATCTTGAAGCATCAATTCTTTCGCTTCTCATTCCACCACCTTTATTAAAACCTCCACCCCTTCTTAAATTTCCACCACTAAAACGTCCACGAAAACTGCCACCGGATGAACGTCCACCCGAGAAACGAGAAAAAGAAGAGCTTGAGCCTCCTCGAGAACTACTTCTGTTGCTATTACTAAAACTTTTTCTAAACATAAACTTTATCTATAACTTTTCGCCCTTAAAGTAAAATGTTGGCGTCTTGTCTCAAAAGTTTTTTTAGAAAAAGCTTATAAGCTTTAGAATTTTCAAGCTAAAAAATTTGCTTAAAAACAAAAACCGAAGAGATTCAGTTACTCACCTATTATATCAAATCTTAGTTTGTTTGTCAAAACCTTACATCCTCGTATCTTAAAATAACAAACTACAAATAGAAGAGAAAAAAGCTATAGCAAAATACATAAAAACATAAGACCAAAAGATTCTCCTGTCTTCTTTCTTATAAATCCACCCGCCCATGTATTTCTGCCAAGATCTACCCCATACCCGTCCAGAAAACAAAGCATAAATAACCATTAAAATAGATAATGCAGTTATAATTTTTAATAAAAATAAGTAATCCATAGCCTTATTATACAAATAATTTAATGATGGTGCATCGAACGATCAATCTTTGCTTTTTCTAAATCCTTTTCTTTCTGAGATAAGTTTTCTGAATTTATTTTTACAACAATCAAAACCGCAATCCACGTAGTAACTGGTACAGCCAAAATTATACCGATACTACCAATCAAAGTTCTAATAATTTCAGTAGCAAAAACCTCTTTATTCAAAACAATCAAAATTGATTCCCGTGATGAATGCACTAACAAAAGAAGAAGTGGCAAAGCAACACCCACATAAGCAATAGCAAGTGTATTAACTAAAGCGCCAATATGCTCTCTTCCTATTCTTACTGCCCTTTTATAAATAACCCATTTTGAAGTATGGGGAGCAATATTATGTAATTCTTCAACAGATATAGCTTGTCCTATTGCTACATCATATAAAATACCAAGTAAACCAATAAGTATTCCTCCGAAAAGTAGGCCTATTAAATCAACACCTCCTCTTGTATCAAAATTTAAATAAACAACCTCTTCTGAACTATAGCCAGTAAGATGGCTCCATCTAATTGCCACAAAAGCTAAAAGTCCTGTTATAAAGACAGTCACGATCATACCTAATACAGCAGAAGATGTGGTTTTGTTAAAACCGTGAGTAATGTAGGAACCCAAAACAATAATAAAAGAAGAGGTCAACAAGCTAATTAAAACTGGAGAGTAACCATTTAAAATTCCAGGCAACAAAATATAAATTATTATTACAAAACTAAATAAAAGGCTAATTAAACCCCTTACACCCTGAATACCACCGAAAATCAAAGTTAAAACTAAAAACAATACTGTAAAAAACAAAATTATTGGCAATCTATAAGGATCAGCAACGGAATAAACAATCTTACCATCTTCACCCCTAGTTAATTCTGTTAAATATACTTTCTGATTTTTAGATAAATTTAAATAATCATTTTCAATAGAAACTATTTTATCTTGATTTTTTCCTTCAAGGATCCTAACTTTTATACTCTGAATAGTAGCATCTGTATCAGTTCCAGGAATAATTCTATTTTCTTGTTTTGAGATTTCAATTACCTCCGCCTTTACAGTTTTAACTTTATCCTGAATTAAAACTTGCGCATTAACCCACTTAACAAAGCATAAACTTATCAAAAACAAAAACAATATGAAATATTTAATTTTTGCTATTTTAAACATTTTTTACAAACACCAAAAAATTCAAAAGAATGATCTATTATATTTTTAAATTTTTTTGATTTAGACAAAACTAAAGAAGAAATCTTTAATAGTCCACACGCATCAAATTCTTCAACTTCTCCGCAAGAAGTACAAACCATATGATGATGATGCCTTTCTTTTAACTCAAAAAAGACTGATTCTTTCCTCAAATCTACTTTGTGAATCAGGGATTTTTTTAAAAAAGAATCAATTGTCCTATAAACCGTTACTTGATTAATCTTCTTATCATCAATATTTTTAAATATAAAATCGGCATCAATTGGCTTATGATTTTCATAAAACAAGCCTAAAATTTTCTCCCTAGCGAAGGTTAATTTAAGTTTATTATCTTTCAAAATATCCCTGACCAATTTCATTTTTATATTTAATCATTTTTTTACATTTTTTACTAGTACATGCAAATTACTTGCATCTTACCAAGACTGTGTTATATTCCATATGCAAGTAATTTGCATTAAATATGAGGATCGCATTTGTAGGAAAAGGAGGAAGTGGAAAAACCACCATTTCAGTATTATTCGCCCAATATATCGCAAAAAAGGGCGACAATTTACTAATCTTTGATGCTGATATAAATATGCACATAAAAGACTCACTCGGATTCAAAAAAATAATACCCAGCAATAAATTTTTATCTCACTTTGATGCCACAAAAAAAATAAAAAAATATCTCATTGGGAAAAGAAGAGACATAAAAGATCTGAACACTTTTAGAAAAACCACTCCCCCATCAAACAAATCCTCTTTGTTAAATTTTGAAAAAATAAATAAGTCTATATTAAATAAATTTATATTTAATATAGGAAAAATAAAATTCAGCGTACTAGGTACTTATGAAGAAAAAGATATAGGTAAAAGCTGTTATCACAATAACCTGTCCATTCTTGAAAACATCTTGAGTCATTTTGAAGATCAGAAAGGATTCATCATAACTGATATGGTCGCCGGCGTTGATTCATTTGCTAACACTCTTCATTCACAATTTGATGTAATTTGCATTGTAGTAGAACCAACAAAAAGAAGTTTAGATGTATATAAACATTTTAAAAAACTTGGAATGAAATCCAATATCTATAAAAACATTTTTGTTATAGGTAATAAAATTTCATCAAAAAATGACGAAAAATTTATTTCCAAAAACATAGCCAAAGAAAAAATTATCGGTTATATAAAAAATTCAAAACATATAACTGAGACAGAACAAAAAAACCAAAAAATTAACCTGAATAAACTAAGTAAAGACAACATAAAAACTCTTGAAAAATTAAGAAAAGTGACTATCCACAACCAAGAAAACCCAAATTTAAGGTTGCATAGAATATGGAATCTTCACAAAAAGTATACTTCCCAAAAAAACATAACCTCTAGATTTGGAGATCTAAAAAAACAAATAGACAAGAGCTTCTCCTTCACAAACAATGAATAAAAACTATTTGAATGTATTCAAGGGGAAAAATTCTATTATTGATTTTTTAAATCCTGACAATAACCCCCCGTTACCCCTTGTTGAAATACCAGAACACCTAAATCCATTCAAAAAAAATGGGGTTAAAATTTTCGCAAAGATGATGAATTTTTTACCTCTTGGAAATGTAAAATCTTTACCGGCATACAACATGCTCTTGTCAGAAAAAAAATCTAATAAATTTAAAACTATAATAGAAAACTCCTCAGGTAATACAGTTTTTTCACTTGCAGTGATAGGAAGAGCTTTTGGTATCCCCACAACAAAAGCTATAGTTTCAAATCAAGTAAAAGAAGGTAAATTAAAACTTCTAAGATTATTAGGCACTGAAATCATAGTAAACCGAGAACCAATTTGCCCTGATCCAGAAGATAAATCGAGTGGAATATATAAAGCTAAAATTTGGGCAAAAGAAAACAACTGGTTAAACCCTGGCCAATATGACAACGAAAATAATCCTAAATCACACAAAAAATGGACAGCTAAACAAATATGGACACAGCTAAGTGGAAAAATTGATATTTTTTGTGCTGGGCTTGGAACTACCGGAACAATGGTTGGATGTAGTCAATTTTTTAAAGAAAAAAATAAAAAAATCACAACCATTGGAGTAATCAGGAAACCAAATAATCCAGTTCCTGGAGTAAGAACAAAAAATCTTCTTAAACAAATTGCTTTTGATTGGAATAAATACACAGACCACATTGAAGAAGTTGGTACTGTAGATTCATTTAAGAAAAGTTTAGATTTATGCAGGTCAGGAATAATGGTCGGTCCAAGTTCTGGTTTTGCTTTTGCTGGACTTCTAAATTTTTTAGAAGAAAAAATTAAAAACACTAATAAAAAAATGAATGCAAACTGTGTTTTTATATGCCCAGATAGCCCTACGCCATATATAAATGAATATTTTGAATACCTTAAAGAAGAAGATTTTCCAAAAATAGAAAATGGGCATTTTTTAGAAGAAAAAAATCAAATAGAAAAAATAAAAGACGATATCCCAGAAATAGAACCGCTAAAAGTTTTTGATATATTTTTTAAAGAAAAACCAGAAATTGTATGGCAAAAAATAAAACAAAATAAAAAAATTAACCACAACAAACAAATAAAAATTATAGACATCAGAAATCAAAGAGATTATGAAGATTTTCACATACCCGGTTCAGAAAACATAGAGACGGTAATAAACTATAAAAAAATTAAAGCAAAAAAAATAATTTTTGTATGTAAATATGGAGAAACTAGTAAATTACATACTTTTAAAGCCAAAGAACAAGGAATTGATGCTTATAGCCTAAAAGGTGGAATGCTAGAGTGGAGTAAGGAAAATTTTCCGAGAATTAGACACTCAGTGTGTGTGGAAAAATTCAATTTAAATAAGAATTCTTGAATCATCTTTACAACCTACGATATAGACAAGACTAAAATCAAATGGTGTGCTAGTATATTTCGATGCTTAAAAACAGGAGGACAAATCAAGAGGAAAATATCTATAACGAAAAACCTCTATTTCCTATGCGTATCAATAAATACCTAGCATCCTTAAAATATGACACGAGAAGGGGGGCAGATAAACTTATAGAAAAAAAGAGTGTCTTTATAAATGGAAGATTAGCTACGCTTGGCGATAAGGTGAATGAAGGAGATAAAGTAGAGGTCCGACACAAAACCAAACCGAGAGAGTACGTTTATTTTGTATACAACAAACCTGTTGGAATGGCCACAAACGCTTCATATGCAAATGAAAAAGATATTGTAAAATCTGTGTCCATAAAAGGAAAAAGTGTATTCCCCATTGGTAGACTAGATAAAGAATCGAGTGGCTTAATCATTCTTACAGACGATGGAAGAATAACAGATCCCCTTTTAAATCCTGAATATGAGCACGAAAAAGAATATACCGTTACCACAAAAGAAAAATTAAGATCTAGTTTCAAACAAAAAATGGAAACCGGCGTTGATATAGAGGGTTATATAACAAAAAATTGTAAAGTTAAAATTTTAGGCGAAAATAAATTTTCAGTTGTTTTAACTGAAGGTAAAAAACATCAAATCAGAAGAATGTGCGCCAATTTATTTCAAGAAGTAGAAACCCTAAAAAGAACAAGGATCCTTAATATCCGTTTAGAGAAATTAAATGAGGGTGGTTATAGACAAATAACAGGAGAGGAATTAAAACTTTTTTTAAACCAGCTAGGTATAGAGTCTTAAAAACTATTTTTCCAAATCGAGAATATTATCAATCCTGATTTTTGATACAAATTCTGGAACGTGGCTTACTAAAATCATCGCGCCCTCATACTTGTTTAAGGCTTCGGCAATAATAGGAATGTGTCTGAAATTAATATGATTTGTTGGTTCATCTAAAATTAAAAGTCCGGGTTTTTGAAGTACAAGACGAGCAAAAGAAACTAGACCCTTTTGACCTTCTGACAAGTCACCAATTTTACTAAAAATCATATCTCCTGTTATCAAAAAACTGGCAGCGGTTGAACGCATATGTTCAACAATTTGTTTTTCCATTACAGATAACAACGAATCATAAACAGTATCTTCAAAATTTAAAGTCGAGAAATCCTGTCTGTAATAACCAACCTTAACGCCTGGAGTGATCTTGGCTCCTTTGGCGTTTCCTGTAGCCAAAGATTCGAGCAAAGAACTCTTGCCTATTCCGTTTGGACCAGCCAGTAATAAATGCTCTCGTTTTTTCAAAGAAATGCCCATCTTTCTTGTAACAGGTTTATGATTTTTTATTACTGTAAAAGAAGAGATACTCAAAACTTCTGGAGCCACATCTTGCTGAACAGGGATAACAAACGGCTTAATCGTCTTGTCCTCTCTTCTAACATCAACTTTTTCTTCTTCTAAAATTTCAACTTTCTCACGCATTCTTTTTGCCACCAATCTCATTTGTCCACCTTTCATGGCGAAAAAATTGGCCTTGTCCTTGTTTTCTTGGATTTCTTTTGCCAACTGAGCATTTTTTCTATTCTCTTTTTCAATACGAGCAGAAATTTCTTTCATCACATCAAAATAGTCACCGACATATTGTTCAATCTTTTTAGTATAGACATCAAGATAAATAACTCCATGAGTAAAAGCATTTAGAAAATCGGCATCATGGGAAATGACCATCACTGTTTTATCATAATCAACCAAAAACTTTGTAAGATGTTCAATTCCGGCTTTATCCAAATTATTAGTTGGCTCATCAAGAAGCAACAAATCAGCATCTTGAATTAAAGCTGAAGCCAAAAGAAGTCTAGCCTGTTGCCCACCAGAAAATGAACCGACGATTCTGTCTTTTATATCCGCATGAGGATTTTTTAAATTCACCAACTCCAAAACCTCATCAATTCTAGGATCAATGTCATAAATTTTCTTCTCAAAGGATTTTTGGAAAAATTCTCTTACGGTAATTTTTAGTTGATCACGTGGAATGACTTGCCTAGCGCTCGCAATAGAAACATTATTCATCACATTTATCACTCCCTCTTCAGGCTCCAACTCTCCATTAATCAATTTAAAAATCGTACTCTTCCCAGCACCATTTTGCCCCATAAGGGTTATTTTTGATCCACGTCTCAAAGAAAAACTGGCTTCTTCCAAAATCGGCTGATTTATCCCAAAACCAAAAGATACGTCTTCAAATTTAAGTATTGTGTCATTTTTTGACATAACTGGGACATACTAACACAAATTTGGCAAAAAGCCTCTTTTTTATAATAAAAAAATCATAACGAAACGACCACTGAGGCCGAAACAGAAAGGGTGCAAAAGCCTTTTTAAATTAGCCCTTTCAACTTACAACCTTAACCTTTAATCTATTTCAAACACACCCTGCCATCTCTAAAAATCTCAACTGGATATTTAAAATCTTTAATACTGTCCCCATCAAATTCAACGAGGACCGCCAAACCATTTCGGACACCGTCTTCCCAATACTGATCAAAAATAAAATTGCCAAGAGAATAATAAACCGGCACGCCATCAATATTTTCATTTGGTAAAACTATGTGAGGATGAGAACCAACAATCAAATCCGCACCATTTTCTATAAAAACTTCAGCAATTTTTCGCAGACTATCAACGTCTTCTTTATACTCCTCCCCCCAATGAGTAAAAACTATTACTTTATTTCCAAAATCATCTTCAGCTTTAATTTTTCTAGCCACTAAATCAAAATCATCACCGCCAAAAGCATTGAAAGAAATAAAAGAAAAATTAACCCCCCCAATATTTTCAAAATAGATTTTTTCTTCTCCCTTCAATCCACCAAAATATCCAACGCCTGATCCTTCTAAAAACTTAATAGTTTCTAAAAAACCCTCTGACCCAAAATTACCAATATGATTGTTACCCAAATTAACAATTTTAATATTATGTTTAAAAAGCAAACCGGCAGTAGTTGTTGGAAAAGTAAACCTATAATTGTTTGGACTGCCAACAACGCTACCCTTACTTACTGACTTATTACTAGTTATAGGACCTTCTAAATTCCCCACCACAACATCCGCCCTTTTTAATAAATCATCTACGCAAGAAAAAATATAATCGCCACCATTCTTCTCAGTAATTTCTCTGATCCTTCTATCAAACATCATATCACCCACGAATAAAATCCTTGTCTTTTTAGATTTTTTATTTTCCCATTTTTTTTCAAATTGAATGTTTTGCTTTTGTTCTTTAAAGTCCATTGGAAAATAGTCCGTCACAATTAAAACCACTCCAATAAAAAAACAAGAAAAAGCTATAATCTTTAAGAACCTAGACATATAAACAGAATATAGCTTTATTAAATTTTAGACAATAATTAAACAATAAAAAAGCTCGACCTAAAAAGCCGAGCAAAATCAATTCCGTGCCATCTTGGGAGAACTCACACGAGGAGACACCACAACCGCCCCGGAAACCATAGCAAGGTTGGAATGTTCTGCGACCATTGCCTCGATTTCTTGAAGCGTATAACACAACTTCCAACCAATGAGACCCCCAAGTAGCAACGCCCTAGAGGCCTCTAAAACCGCCCGAGGAATATTGCCATCCTCTGGGTAAGGAATAGAATATGCCCCACCTCGAACCAGCAATTCTTTGATGGGGCTGTCTTTCTTAACCGGCCCCCACACTCCATAGCACCAAAAAACGACAGTACCACGGTGAACCTGCACCTTCTTAGCGCGTTTTCTTTTTGAGCTCATTCTAACCTAAATCCTACACACACATCCAAAAAAGACAAATATTAAATATGCTTGGGCAAAAAACACATCTATTTCAAACATATTTAAGCACATTAGTTAAATCTAACAAAAAAGGTCAAATTTATGCATTACCCCACGCTATTGAATTATAATAAAAATGTTTTATAATTATCATCTTATGATTGGTTATCCAAAATCAAGCCAGCCTTGGATTGTCTACGTGTCCACTTTTCCCCCTCGCACCTGTGGTATAGCCACTTTTACTCAAGATCTAATGGATACATTTGATAATCTTTACGCACCAAAAGAAAAATCCAAAGTAATAGCTATGAATATTGATAAAAAATCAAATTTCAAATATGACAAAAACAGAGTAATTTTTAAAATAAACCAAAATGAAAAAGAGGAATACATAAAAACAGCGGAACAAATAAACAACCTTCAAAACGTAATGGTTGTTAATATTCAGCACGAATTTGGTATTTTTGGAGGTGAATATGGAGATTATATTATTGATTTTATAAAAGAACTGTCAAAACCCATCGTCCTTACCTTACACACAGTCCTTCCGTCACCCAACGAAAAACTTAAAAAAAACGTTGAGGAATTAGGAAAAAATGTCGATGTAATCATAGTGATGACAGAAACTTCAAAAAAGATTCTATTAAAAGATTACACAATTGACGAAAATAAAATTAAAATAATTCCACACGGTATTCACCCTGAACTATTTTCAGACGGTATAAAAGAAAAAGCTATTCTAGGGCTATCCAATAAAATTGTTTTATCTACATTCGGATTATTAAGCAAAGGCAAGGGTATTGAATACGGAATTGAAGCTCTACCTCAAATAGTTGAAAAATATCCCGATGTTGAATACCACATAATAGGCGCCACTCACCCCGTAGTAGTAAAGGAAGAAGGTGAAGTATACAGAGAATCTTTAATTGAAAAAGTAAAAAAACTAAAATTAGAAAAAAATGTATTTTTTCACAACAAATACTTAGATCTTTCTGAGTTACTCTGTTTTTTAAAAGCTACAGACATATATATGTCACTTCCTCTTGATCCCAACCAGGCAGTTTCAGGAACTCTTTCTTATGCATTAGGAACAGGTAGACCAGTTATCGCCACTTCGTTCGCACAAGCAAAAGAAGATGTTACCCCAGAAATCGGTATTCTAGTTGATTTTAAAAATCCAAAAGAAATCACGGAGGCACTCTTCAACCTTCTTGATAAACCTGAACAATGTAAAGAAATGGGTAAAAAAGCCTACTTTAGAACTCGAAGTAAAACTTGGCAAAATGCAGCTTTATCATATATGAATGAATACATAAAACTTGCACCGAATTTGGCCAAAATTGAAAAAAATCTTCCACAAATTAAACTCGACCATATTATTGAATTAACAGATGAATTTGGAATGATTCAGTTCGCCAAACTAACGAAGCCCGATACATCATCTGGTTACACCATAGATGATAATGCTCGCGCCCTTATTGCAATCACAAAGTGTTTCGAGCAACATAAAAGTGAAAAATTACTTGATTTGATAAAAATTTACCTAAATTTTATTGATTACGTAGCTCAATTTTTTGGAGAATTTTATAACTACGTAAATTATGATCGCAGTATCCCAATTGAAAAAAACCATACTGACAGTTTAGAAGATGCCCGAGCTAGAGCTCTATGTGCCCTATCTTACGTCGCCACATCTTCATCAATTCCAGAAAATCTTAAAGACAAAGCTTCAACCTTATTCAAATACAGTATGGAGACCTTTTTTCCAGAACACCCACGCTCTATCGCTTTTTTTATAAAATCTTTAACAACTTGGTATTCAGTTGATTCATCAGAAAAAAATAAATCAAAAATAATTGAATTGTCAGACAAAATAATAACGATGTACAGAGAAAATTCAAATCAAAACTGGCACTGGTTCAGTGACTCCTTAACGTATTCTAACGCCATCCTACCAGAAGCCTTAGCTCTGGCTTACAAAATAACACAAAAAGAAGAATTTCTAAAAATTTCTGAAGAAAGTATGGACTTTTTAATAAATTACAGTTTTGGTGAAAAATTATGTATGCCTATAGGTCAAAAAGGTTGGTTGCAAAAAGGGGGTGAAAAACAATTATATGATCAGCAACCAGAAGAGGTATCTACTTTAATAGAAGCACTGGTGACCTTATATAAAATTACAAAAAAAGAACGCTATAAAGAATTATCAAGAAATGCATTTGATTGGTTTTTGGGACATAACACTCTACAACAAGTAGTCTATGACCAAACAACTGGGGGTTGTTACGATGGCGTAGGAAAAGAATATATCAACCTTAATCAAGGAGCGGAATCAACAGTCATGTACCTGTTGGCACGAATAGCAATAGAAAATATTTCAGAAAATATCTCCGATTTATACGACCCCGCTTAAAACACTATTAAAAACTAGACTTCCACCTCTTTTAAGCCAGATATTATGGGCAAAATACTTTGATCGGTTACATCTTCAGGTTTCATAAAAGTCTTAGAAAATATTTCTTTCTCAATTCTTTTTAATGATTCAACCACCGTTTCAAAATCCTCATTACTATATTTTTCCAAAATTATTTTCCCATATCTTTCTCGTAAATCTTTCATTCTTTGATCTAAAGAAACGACTCCGTGAGGCCCAACCCTCATATCAGAATATGAACAAATTTTCTGCTCCAAAGATCCGTTTTTTTCTATCTCCGGTACATTACCAAAACCAATTTTTTCTATAATATTCAAAACTCTTTCTGGTAAATTAAGTTCTTTGGATATAGACATAGTGGCCAAGTGAACATCATCACCATATTTTTCAATAAAATCACTCTTAACTTT
Organism: uncultured Candidatus Saccharibacteria bacterium; assembly: GCA_964348785.1. Classification (GTDB taxonomy): domain Bacteria; phylum Patescibacteriota; class Minisyncoccia; order Phycocordibacterales; family 2-02-FULL-43-11; genus 2-02-FULL-43-11. Next base: position 27,473 of record CAYGDO010000001.1, read on the forward strand.
TTGCCAATACTCTAAACCCTCGGGTTGTACAAAATCGGGAAACTTACTTAAATCTGATTTAATAATATTTCCCATATCATGAAAAAGGCAGGCCAAAACCAAATCCTTAGAATCTATTTTTGTGGAGAAACTACTGGATATTAAATCAGCAACAGAGGCCACCCTAAAATGATGCTCTGCTAGACTAGGCGGAATTTTATAAGAAGAATATATATTTTGAATTTTGGACATAAAATTATTTTAGCTACAAACAGATTATATCAGATAGAAAAAATTCCCAGTAGGTTTAATCTGGAATATAATTAGATAAAGTTAATGAATAACAAAATAAAAATTTTTGCTGTTTTAATAACTTGCCTATATTTCTGGTATTACGTTTTTACATATACAGAATGGCATTTTATAGACTCAGTTAATCTGGCCTTTCACGAAGCGGGACACGCAATATTTTTCTTTTTAGGTAAATTCCTCAACATTCTTGCAGGGAGCGCTTTTCAAATTATTCTACCAACGGCACTCTCGTTATATTTTTTCTATAAAGGTGAAAAAATTTCTGGTTCGCTCTGTCTCCTTTGGGTAGCGCAAAATTTCCTAAATACCTCTATTTATGTAGGAGACGCAATGAAAATGGAACTAGATCTTATTGGCGGAGAGTATGTTACCCACGATTGGAATTATATTCTCAACACTTTGGGAATCATAAAATACACCAACACCATTTCAACAATATTTTATAATCTAGGAATGATGATTATGACCGCCGGCACAGTTCTATCCATATTTTTTAGCACCAAAGACAACTAACAAAAAACCTCCGACATCGGAGGTTTTTTGTTAGTTGTTATTTAGTCTTTTTTGCTGAAGCTTTTTTCTTTTTTGGTTTAGAATTTACGTCTTTAACTTCTCCATCCTTATTGGCCAAAGAAGAAACCACGACTTCTTTCAAAGTGGTCTTATCTTGAACTGGTTTACTAGAAGAAATAGATTTAACAACTTCAGTTAATCTATCAATCTTTGAACTCAATTCTTCAATTTTTTTAGAAAGATTGTTATCTCCACCTACATTAGATGTACTTGATCCTCCAAAACTAGATCTTTGAGGTCTATCATTAAACTCTCTTCTGTCACCACCAAATCTTTCTTCTCTTCCCGCGCCACCACCATTAAGTTTAAAACAATCACTGCAATAAACTGGCTTACCGCTAGTTGGTCTAAAAGGCACTTCACAAGATTTTCCGCACTCGCTACAAGTGGCCTTATGCATTTCTTTATCAAATCCACCTCCAAAACCACCACTTCTTCTTGGCCCTCCGCCAAAACTAGGCCTACCACCTCTTCCTCCTCCTCCAAAACCACCACCTCGATTAAAATTACCCATATATATTATTTATTATATAAAACTTACTAAAGTCTATGCCCTTCTATCGCTAATAGCAAGAAACATACAGACCTATTTAAAATAAACTCGTTCGGCCAAAAGAAAACCACCCATCACTTACGTTCTGGGTGGTTTTCTTAAAAGTTATGCCTTGGCTACGTTTGTAGCAGCTGGCCCCTTTTCAGTTTGAACAACTTCAAAAGTGACATTGTCACCGACTTTGAGTTCTTCAAATGTTACGCCATTCAACTCTTTTGAGTGAAAGAAAAGATCCTTTGTCTCACCTGGGCGAGCAATGAATCCAAATCCTTTTTCTGTAAGAGTCTTGATTGTTCCGTTCATTTGTTTGTTTAATTTTTTTGAGAAACCCGACTTCGTTTTTCCGTACTTAAATGTACGTAAGGTCAAGTATATACCAAAAGCAATATTTTGTCAAGACAATTTACAAACCTATATAGCTTTTGATGCGCCTACAACTTTTCTAGTTGCATCATTTTCGCGAGCCATCCCACAAGAAATATCTAACAAATCCTTTAATCCTGCCACATAAGCTTGAGCCCCCAATGCTTGTCTACCAAACTCTTTCCAATCATTATCTGATATAGCTCTCTTGCAATCCTGTAATCTAGTTTTCAACTGAGAAAGAGCTTGCGACTCAGCTTTCACTTCGTATCGAGTAATAACATCGAGATAACCATCTATCACTAAAACTTCCTCTTTCCTCTTCCTATCTAAAAATCTCTGAAGAGCGGTTTGTAAATCAGCCTCAGAAATTTCTTCTGGTTTTGTAGAACTCAAGCCCAAATTTCTGACTGCATATCTCCTCGGATCATCAATGGTTTGTTGAACATAATCTGGTATCGAATCAGATTTTAAAAAGCCACTACAAACCAATAAATCTTCCATCACCATTTTTGCTCTCAATAAATCTTGAAATCCCCTTTTTTCGTTAAAGGCCCGTTCTCTTTTTCTAACTTCTACAATCTCAGGAGTTTCCAATTCATCCTCTCTACGATCATATCTCGACAAATCTTGTTCGCCCAGATTAAATCTTTCAAAACCCATAAATTTAAAATTAAATAATAAAAACTAAATAAAATCCTACTAAGATACATTATAGAACAAGCCCAAAAAAGGTCTACCACCTCCCCAATCTCAAAAAACCTAAAACCCACAAACTATTTCTTATAAAACAACTTGGCCAAACGTATCAAATCATAAGAATGTTGGCCATCTAAATATTCAAAAACCGGTTTCAATTTTTCCGTCCCAATTTTATCAAACGCCAAATGAATTTCTTTAATTTCTAAAGCTTTCTTTTTGTCTTGAGGTATAACTTTCATTAAATCAGTATTATCAATTTGTTTTAAAGATAAGAGGTGTTCCAAATGATCAACAACGGTTCCCTGCTTTATTCCTCTTAAAAGAGCGATCTCAGAAACACTTTTGCCTTGAAAAAGTAACTCCTTCGTCTCACCGTAAGTATCTCTTCCAACACTTGTACTTTTTTTATAAATTTTTTGTGATTTTCCTAAACTTAAATCAGTTTTCAGTTCTTCCTCAGTTTTAAATTTTCCTCCAAGTGCTTTTATGAAATTTTTATGAAATTCCAAAAGCTCTTCGGCGTTAATTGATTCAAATTTGACCCTAGCTTCCGCCGAAGCCAATTTAAATTCCCTATCTTTCTCTAAAATATCAGGATGAACTTTTAAAGATTTTTCATTAAAACCTTCCAAAAATAAACCGGACAAACGACGCACCCGTGAAAGAGCCACATAACCCTGACCGTATTCAAAAACATCTGATAAATTCATAACCGCTTCATCAAGCGACATTCCCTGACTCTTATGTATCGTTATAGCCCAAGCCAAACGAAGTGGCGTCTGCATTATACGCGCTTTCACCTGGCCGTTTTCTTCAAGCAACCATTCCATTGGTTCTATTTCAATTTTTCTTCCTGATTTAGTTCGGACAATCGGATTGCCCATCGTTTTTTCAAAATCAACAACCTCACCCAAAGTACCATTTACAAATCCTTTGGTGGGATTATTTTTTGTGCACATCACAATCGCACCAACTTTCAATTCCAAATTTTCAGGTGACAAGCATCCCCTCTTTAAAGATTCCACAGGGCCTTCTTTACCCGAAGTGCCCATCACAAACATTTTCACCTTGCCATCTATCATTCCCAATCTTTCGTTGTTCAATCTATCAACATTTTCATTGTGAGAAAAAAGTCTAGTCATAGTATGAGTTTTGTCTTCATGTTTACCCAGTCTTTTTTTGAGAGAAATTCTATGATCATCATTAAAACTATTTTTCCTAATTGAAGAAAGCAAGGATAAATATTCTTTATCATCTTGTCTGTGTTGTTCAGATAAATAGCAGACAATCGGTTTTGCATCACGCCAAGTTCGTGAATTATATGAAAAGTTGGGCGACATCTCTCCGTTAGCCACAATTGGTGGCAACTGAAAAAAATCTCCAACAAAAACAACTTGCATACCCCCGAAGGCCTCCATCGGATTACCTCTAACATTTCTACATACAGCATCAGCCGATTCCATAGTTGAAGCATCAAGCATAGACACCTCATCAATTATCAAAACTTGAGTATTTTTTATACGTTTATATATATTAGATTTATCGGCAATAGTTTCCACTTCATATTTTGAAAGATTTTTCTTTGTGCCAATTCCAGACCATGAATGAATCGTCATACCGTGAATATGAGTTGAAGCAATGCCAGTTGAAGCTGTTATGGCTGGTTCAATTCCAAAATTACGCAAATACTCAACATACGTTCTTATAGTATGAGATTTTCCACTTCCTGGCTCGCCTGTTAAAAAAACATTGGCGCCAGTTTTCAAAATCTGCAAAGCAGTTTCCTGAGTCATTAAAACAGTTTACATTAAATGTGATACGCAAACCACAAAAAAACAACAACAAAACACATTACAGAGTACGTATGTATAAAGTACCTGCGTAATGTTCTATTTTGCTTTGGCGATAAATTTTCTGTTTAAATAAACAGTCATGTAGCCAACACCAATAACCAAAAAACCAATTAGGATAAGAGCAAGAGACCAATTTATTGAATCACGGAAAAATCTCGATGTCAGTTTGATAATATGCCCGACTAGAAAACCTGAGCTCAAAACAAGCATTATTCCGCTTCTCAAAAATACACTAGCGTAAAAAGCACCAAATAAAATAAGGATGAAAATAAAATCAAACGAGCCTCCAAAAGCAATTCCCGATCCTAAAACGGCCAGAGTCCCAAGCCCGTAAAAAATATTCTGAACAATTTTTCTCTCCTTGTCGCCGATAGACGAATAATCGGCCCAAAGACGCTTGAAAGCATAAGCCAAAAAGATATAAGAAAAACCAAGAAGCATAGTGGCCCACTTAACCAAATCACCATCAAAATCAGAAAAATTAAATATCTTTGAAAGCAAGGCGTAGTATGCCCAAGTTAAAAAACCGATAACGGAAACAAAAAGAATACTTTTCTTACTTATATACATAGCAACACCAAATATGATAGACAAAATGATTGCCGTGAAAAAATTACTTTGCCAATTAAAACTAACTGACATTTCTTTGAGTAAAACAAAAGCACCTATCGGAGCAAGAATTACTGAAATGCCAAACATCACGTTGGACATAATAGAGTGCTCATTATCCCTTACCAAAAGACCTGCAACATAACAAACAAAAGCCACACCCAATGTTGATAATAACCTACCAACGGCACCGATATCGTTCCAATTTTGTGCAATCAACGTAATGACTCCAATTACAGCGATAATTCCACCTATAAGATAAAAAAGGTTTGTTAATTTTTTACCAAAAGAAACAGGCTCAAAATTATCAGATTCTAAAATTTCATGATTTAAAAATCCAAGTAACTCCTCTCTGGAAACGTTTCCCCCTTGGAGTTCAGAGCTAATCAGAGAAAATAGTTGTTTTTTATCCATAAAATTATTTTATCCAACCAATAAGGTTGAAGTCGCCGTTATAATAATAAGAAGTATTTGATGTCGTTAGACCTTCAAGCCTTTTTTTAGCCTTTCCTTTAGAAATAAAGTAGCCTCGATTGCTATTGTCAGAACCAAATAGTTCAAAAATACCATAATTACCACCCTCATAAGTGACGTTGTAACCATCAGGTGATGACGGACCAGCATCAAACGTCATCTTCTTTGCCTCCTCAAAAGAAATTTTCTTTGAAGAACTGTTTTTAACATCATACACAAACAAATCTGGAGCTTCTTTCCTATTTTCAACCTTATCGTAACTGTTTAAAGGTATTGGTGACAAAACCAAATTTCCATCTTTTATATCGTATTTATTTTTATAGCCATAACTTACATAACCATCTGCACTGTAAATAAAATTATAAGTTGGTTTTATTGAAAATGTTGGTAAAAAAACCACTAACAAAATTACTGCTAAAAAGACTATAGGTAATGCTATAGCCACTATAATTGGCAAGTTTTTATTATTCATACTCTCAATTCTACACCCATTAGCCCCTCCTGCAAATGTAGACTCGCAGATGTTACAGATGGTGCCCATCTGCAATTGATATTATTTTTCACCAAACATCATCTTTAAGGTAGGCGGTAAATCTTCGGGTCTATCAATTATTTTATAAGGATTACCAAGTAAAAGAGTTTCTCTATTATGAAAACCCCAACTTACAGCCAACGATTTTACACCTGTTTCGGTGGCTTCTTTTACATCTCCCAAAGTATCAGTCACAAAAACGCAATCGCGCGGACCAATATTATATTTAGCAAAAACCATTTTAATCTTTTCTACCTTACTTGTATGAACATCATTCCCCATAATTTCTGTAAAATGTTTTGCCAAATCAAATTTCACCAAAATTTCCAATAAAGGAGCAGAAATTGTAGAAGAAATGACAATGAGAATATAATCCTTAGAAATTTTTTCTATCGCCTGTTTCATGCCAGGAAAAACTTTAACCTGAGAACGCATTCTAGGAACATATTCATCAAAAAAATTTATATCATGACGACATTTATCAGAATGTTTTTCATCAAACTTTTCCCAATCATTTATATTGCCTTCAAATCGCTTTTTGTGACCCTCAGCGGTGATATGTGGACACATCATTTGAGCAACACCAAGCGCAATGTTAAAAGAATCAACAATTACCCCATCAAAATCAAAAAGTATAAAAGATTTTTTCATATTATTTTTTTATCCAATTTTTTGACAAATTAAGAATCCGACACCTGCCATTAAATCCTTTATTATCAATGTATTATAACAATTTTCCGCTTATTCACATCAATATATTAAATACCATTGACACTATTAAATTGACGTGGTAATTTACTCTCTAACTTGCCCAACGCGGGCGAGAGTACACCAAGAATCAAATGAGCACACAGGCAAAAACCCCGGAAACCCCGACTCCCAACGCCAAACCCGAACCGCCGAAGGCCTCCGTGCCTCCGCCGCTACCGAAGCCGTCACTCGAGCAGGTCTTCACGACCCGCCTCGACGCGATCTTCGCAGGCCAGCGGACCCCCGAAGCGGAGCTGTTCGAGCCCCTCGAAAGGCTCGACCCCAGAAAGCACGAGATCATCGGGATCGTCACCGACCAGAAGAGCCGGGAGCTCTTCTCCCTGGCCCGGCGACTGGAGGAAGAGCAGAAAGGTGTCCCTCTGGCCCGCAAGCCCGGACAAATCCCCCAACACGAGACCGATGTCGCGACGATCAACAATCAGCGCAAAACGGTCTTGAGCCTCTTCTGGCATCATGCCAAAGCAACGGGCATCAAGGCGGGAACGCCCACCGACATGTCGATTGGGATCGTGCAGGGATGGAAACTGGTCATTGCTCCCAGTGAGGGAGAAGTCCTCGGTGGACTCGTCGAAATCATGGGCATGGGGCTTCCTCCCGGGCTCCTCGACCACCTCCGTCGCGGTCAAGACGGTGATCCCGGCGACGACCGCCGGCCCAGCAGGGGCTTCGGTAGCCCCGAAGGCGACTAAACCCGCCTCGCTCACCTCGACCCCCTCACGCGCAGCGTCCTCCCTGGACACTGCGCTTTTTTTATTCAAAATTTTAAATACCCTTCAAAATATTTTTTACTCATTATAATCTCCATATTTTCCATCATTGACACTATCAAATTGACGTGGTAATTTATTTTCACTTGGCCAATGGTGGTCAAGAGTACACACAAGAACCAAATCATCAGGCAAAACCATGAATCCTCAACACGAGACACCGCCCGACAGCGCCAGTGCCGTCCCGAACGAAGTGCCCCCGCCGACCGAAGGCGAGCAACAACAGGGACTTCCTCCTGTGATCGGCCCGGAACTCACCGCCGCACCGCCCGAACCCCAGGTCGCCGCTGAAGGAAACGATGCACCCCCGACCACGAAACCGGCGCCGGAGACTCAGCCGGCACCCTCGCTGGCGTGGGTCTTCATGAATCGCCTGGCCGCGATCTTCACGGGAGCAACCACCCCGAAAGAGGACCTGTTCGAGCCGATCCAGGACTACGGCTTCGACCGAATCGACGGACTTGAATTCGCCGGCGTCATCCACGACCAGCGGAGCCGGGAGCTCTACTCCCTCGCACAGCTCCTCAAGGAAGAACGGGGCTCCCTCCGTCAACCCCGCAAGTCGAAAGAGGTCAAAGACCACGACCTGCGGAGTGCGATTCTCCAGGAGCAAGAGAAACTCGCCATGGCACTCTTCGTCCAAGCGGTCAAAGCCGAACTGCCGAAGGCCGACGTTAACGACCTCACTATCGCTGTGTTCGAGGACTGGCGAGTCGGCGTCGCAAGGCAAGACAATCAGGATGGTGGTTTCCAGTCCCGTCTCGCCGAGGCCATCGGCCTTCCGCCGGAGCTCATCGCCCATCTCAGTCGCCGTTCGCGCGACGAAGACCCCCACGCTCGCGAAGAGCGACTCTACCCCGGTGGCGGACGCGGTTGAGTGATTCTCTCCAGTCCGAATCGACCTCTCGCGCGCAGCGTCCTCCCTGGACACTGCGCTTTTTTTATTCAAAATTTTTTATGCTCTTAACTAAAAAACTAAATAGTTGCCCCATCTCCAAGGCCCATTCTTTCTTTGTATTGTTCAATAACTTCTGGATATTTTCCTTCTTTACATTCCGCAACAAATTTATCCGCCTTCTCTCCATTTTCAAATGTCATATACATCAATGATTCTTCACATACAACATTTATATTTAATTTTCCTTGAACTGCGGGTGAACTTGATAACATTTTTGTAACAGTAAATATTCCCTCCATATTATATCTGCCCCACTGATTGGCACTTAACGCTTCTTTAATTACGGTGAAACCTTCAGCTTTAATTTTTTTACCATTAGTAAAATCCTTTATAGCTTGAGATGATGCACCAAAATTTACAGCGTAATATTTTCCATCATCTGTCTTAATTCCAAAAGTACATTCGTCTGGATACAAACGAGTATTATCTTTGTGAGGTAAACAAACATAAACACCACTAAGAGTCACATTTTTTGGAGTTGGGTCTAAATCAGTATTAACCTTTCCTGAATTACTAAAAAAGATTGGATACGGCTCAGCTGGTCTTCTTCTTGAATTATCAAAAAAGAAATAGCAGGCACTCAGTATGTTCAATATAACAAAAATTATAAAAAAAATAATTATATTTTTTGTTTTCATAATTTAAATAAAAAAATAATAAAATTTGTTACCTCAAAACAGATATTAACACTGGGTACACTTTCTCCGCAATAATTTTATACCCTTCATCGTTTGGATGTATGCCATCCGACATAAATTTTGGATTACCAAACAATCCATCAAGAACATTAGGAACAAAAGCTGTCCGATACTTCTGACTAATTTCTTTAAATTCAGGTTTAAACTTATCTCCAAGCAATCCACCCTTTACTCCAAGAAGCAAAACAACCGCTCCAGTCGAATGAACTTTTTGTATAATCAACTCTAAATTTTTAAACGTGGTTTCAGTCTTTATTCTTCTTATTGCATCATTGCCCCCCAGCAATATCATAACCACCTTTGGATTATATTTTTCAATTTCTCCAATGCGTTTCAAACCATCTTCAGTCGTGTTGCCTGAAATCCCAAGATTCATAATTTCTCTCCCAGTTTTTTTGGACAACAAAGATACAAAATCATTTCCCACCGTAGAGCCTACCCCTTCAACCAAACTGTCTCCAAAAGCAATAATTTCTGTACCAGAAGAGGGATAATTTTTTATCTGATAATTGTCTTTTTTGAATAACCAAAAAAAGCCGATGATCAAAAACACCAGCGCAATTATCAATAAATAATATTTTTTGCTCATTTAGCAAAAATCTTAACACTGTCTTTAATCGTTACAAAATCCTGAATTATTTGCTCGCCCATTTCTAAATAAGTGACAGAAAAAACATAGACCCAATTTGGTTGTGCTGTAACGATTGTTGTACCCTCATAAAGCCCAGACCAGCGATAAGAAAGTGCAGGAAAACTACCGATAGTTGTTGAAGATAATCTACCTTCGCCAAGTTTGAAATTTGATTCACTCGTATTACGTATCCAATCTTCCGTCGTCTGTTTATCAAGATTATTCTGATAGATATCTATATTTATAGACACAGGACCTTCACCTCCAACTGGTGGTGGCAAATCTTTTTTTTGGATTAAAGTAATAATGTGATGTTTTCTCATTCCACTTCCCGGAGCATCTATTTCCGTCAAAACGTAATCTTTTGGATAATAAAATAAAATACCGTATTCATCACTTGAATATTTTAAAATATCAGCTTTCTTAGTTGTTAAAGCTAAATAAATAGTCACAGCAACTAATAAAACTAAAATGAGTACAAATAATTTTTTTAATGTTTTCATAAATTATAAATAAAATTAAGCTCCCACCTGCCAAGCTTTTACCGCTTCAGATGGATAAACAAACATAAGAATGTTTAATAACAAACCGTCACGCACAAAATAAGCCGTCATAATTTCAAAAACTACAGCAATCAAGACAATAGACCAGACCGGCAATTTTCTTGCCATAACAAAACCGATAGCCATCCAAACAACATCAAAAACTGAATTCAAAATGCTATCGCCGATATAACCAAGAGAGACTGTATTGTTTCTATAATATTCAATTATCCAGGTTGAATTTTCAATAACCTCCCAAGTGGTTTCCAAAAGCACAGCACCAATAAACATTAGACCGAGAGGCAAACCGCCTTTTTTCCCGAAAAATTTTTTGGAAATCCAAATAAAAAAACCATAAAACACGAAGCCGTGAATGATATGAGAAAAGGTATACCAATCAGCGATTTGTTGAGAATTTGAAGAGCTCATCACATCACCCTCCCAAAATTTTATAAAACCACACTCACATATTGCCTGCCTACCCATAACATAGAGAATTAAAATCTGGGCCAAAACAATGCCAAGGAAAATAAGCACATAAGTCGGCACCGTTATTTTTTTATACCAAGGAGAATTTTCTTGCATATGCCTCTATTCTAGCATTATTTCGAGTTCATTTTCACCAACTCGCTTAATTTCCTAACAGTATTCACATTTCTTGCTGTCATATTTTTATATAACAACGAACCAATAAATTTATTCATACCACTTTTTGTGTAATTTTTTCTATCAATATTCCAAATTATCGCCCCATCAACATAAATCAAATTATCAATACCCTCTTTTTTATTGATTAAATCAAGAGATTTTTTATTATCAAATTCTTCCCATAAAAACAAAACATCAGTTTTCATATCATCATTATTTTCCCATTTGGTAGGAATATTTTTACAAACTTTTTCAATATTTTTGCCGTCTCTTAAAACCACTCTAATTTCAAATTTAAAATTATCTTTTAGTGCTTTCTCTATTTCTTTTTTTAACATCTCATCATTTTTCTCTTCAGTCTCAAAAATGACATTCCCAGTATTTATATATGTAGAAACATTCAAATAACCCAAATCCTCAAAAGTCTTTTTAAGTTTTGGCATCTCAACCTTATTATTTCCTCCAACATTTATTCCTCTAAGTAATGCGATGTATTTCATTTACAACATTCCCAATTTAGTAAAAAGTTCAACAGAAGGCGGACTAAGTTTAAAATTTTTCAAATCCGATATTTCCACCCACTCATATTCATCAAATTCTTCAATATCAAGAACAACAGATATTTCCTTTGCAGGTTTATCCAAAACAACTTTATAAGTGAAAAATTTCATTTTGGCGATAACTCGCTCACCCGTATCACGTAAAGTTTTTTCTGCTTCGCCGATCATAGAATCATCTACCAATTCTGCTTCACAAAAAGAAACGTCAATACCTGTTTCCTCTTTCACTTCTCTTATTAAAGCTTCGATTCTTGTTTCTCCACTTTCTACACCACCACCGGGAATTTTCCAACAATCGCCATAAACCACACCAGCATTGGCCTTAGTATTTCTGGCCAAAAACAATTTTCCATCACTTGAATATATATGTCCTGCTACAATTTCACGTTCTATAGTTCTCATAAAAGTCTAAACTTAATCATCTTTACAACACTGTCCTCATTTACTTTTTCTCCGTAATATTTTTTGTAAGTTTCAAACATCCTTTCTTTACTTTCAAATTTTTCATGCCCGTCAAAATCATTGACCTCAATTTCCCCGAGTCTTTTTTCTCTAACAGAAAGAACAACAGCTTCCCCAAATTTCTTTCCACTTTCTTTTTCCACCAAAGATAACTTATCACCAACTTTTAAATCCTTATCGTCAAAAAGACGCCAAGTAGAATCTTTCTCTCCTGAAAGAATCAAAGAGACAAGTTTGCTGACAAATTTTAAAGTTTTATTATTTTTCATTTATTCTAAAATATAATCCCACCCTGGTTTCCAAGATTTTGTTTTTCTCCAATCTTCAGCAAAAGCTTGTTCCCAAGTCTTACCCTTCAAAATAACATCAAGAGCAAGTTGAGGGGCTTTGTGAGCAACTATCGCAACACTTTTTCCATCATAATTATTTTTTAAATCTTTTAAAAAATTTAGAATTCTCATCCTAACATCCTCATAACTTTCTCCATTTGGCATAGGATTAAAAATTGATTTTTCTTGAAGAGGTTCAACAATGTCTGATAACTTTCCATTATAATCCCCATAATTACATTCTCGTAATCTTTTATCTTGAACAATTGGCACAATTCCACCAAAAGTTAACTCCGCCGAATCAACCGCCCTTTTCAAATCAGAGGTAAAAACAACATCAAATTTCTTATCTATTTGAGATAATAAATCTTTTGACTGTTTAATACCAAGTGGAGATAATTCAGCATCGTTCCAACCTGATGAAATTCCATTTTCATTATCTATTGTCGTGCCGTGGACAAAATAAGTAATTTTTATTGACATCTAGTGATTTTACCAGACAAAAGACTTTGAATAAATTAGAAACTTTTTTTGACTTTAATAAACAAATTCGTTAATTTGTGATAAGGAGAAAACGCATGAGCACGACGATAAAAAACCGACCTGTCGTTGGACAAGTTGTCCGATGGATTGAACCGGGTGAGTACCCAAGAAACCCAGAATACATCACCAAAAAAAAGGCGGATTACCCAGGCGAACTGAGAATTCACTCAATTGAGAATCAGCCATCACGTGGGAAAGGATTCTTTTTCGTCACAGTATCTCACAACGGCTCGCCCATTATGAGCGCGGTAGACACGGGACGCCCTGCAATTTTTGATCCCTCTTGGTTCCACTGGGATGGCGAGTAAGTTCCTTACCATACATCTCCCAAACTGCCGATTCCCGGCGGTTTTTTTATTTACCCGCCAAACTTTATTACCGAACAATATTTAATTTCTAATGTAATGCGCCTTACTTCTTTTATTAAAAAATCTCAAACATCTCAATTTCCATAAAGTTAGGCGGGTGAATCCCTAAAAAATTATAAAAACAACGTACTTTAAATCCTTAAAGTACGTTGTCGACACTTCGCCATTCAATCAACCAGAAAGAAGGTATCCGATGGCATCTGATGCTGTGTATGAGCCACGCTCGTGCGTCATTAACTGGCGCAAATACGCATGATCTTTCCCGAGCGTGACAATTGCAGATTCTCCTGGACTGCCGAGACCTACGGTCGCGGTCAACCCATTACAAAGGCACCTAGCACCAATTGTATCTTCGGCTCGCCCACCCAGTCGTCCGTAATCACTAACAGGTTGTGCCCTGCAACGAAAACCGATTTCACCATCAGGTCTCTGATATGCGACTGACAGCGCGCACAAGTCACACACGCGAGGTCGATCTTCGTACACCTTTGCATCTGACAACGTGCCAGGTAGTTGCACTACCTGGAATGGAAACCCTGTAGGAGACGCGTTCGGATCGCTTAGGACCTCGAGTTCCCCCCGAAAACCCAGACGCCGAATTTCATTGCGATACTGTGACAAAATGCCAGAATTATCGGAAAGCGCAAACATAGAGCCCACCTGAATTCCTGTTGCACCAAGATCTTGGGCTTCTCGTAGTCCAGCCGGAGAAGCAAGACTACCCCCAATCCAGAACGGGCGACCTAAATCGCGAATCTTTTGAAGGTTCGGCACATCACGTACGCCATAGACTGGTTCGCCTCGCGGATTCAATACCAACTGACCACGAGGTGATGCATTATGTCCACCAGCACATTTTTTCTCAACGACAAATCCATAAATACCATCTCCAAGGCGTGCGTCCATTGCCATCGCAAGCACGTGAGATGAGACAATTGGCAAAAATAGCGGACGTGTTAGTCTCGGAAGCTTGTCTCCGAAATACCTCCTCGGATCAAAGTGAACCTCAATGTAACCAAGTGAACTTCCTTCAACTACAACGCGGTACACCGCCGGCTCTCCTTTTGCGTATGCATCAAGTACTCCCGGCACCATCATGGGAATACCTGCTCCCATCGTCACGACATGAACACCCGCAAGCATCGCGCCGTAAAGCTGGGCAAGAAGCATACACTGCATTTTCTCGAGCAAATTGATGCTGATTAATGCGCTGTGATCTTCCTTTGCCAACCAAACAATGGCGAATGTTGAAGCGACAGTAAGCTCAACCAGATCTGGACTTGGATTGAGATGAAATGCCGGCACAGGCTTAAACTGCTCTCCCTGTGCAATTCCACCATCAACGTAATACTTGCTGACAATCCTATCCGCAACACCTGCAAAAGGAAAATGCGCAAGTGCTCGCCTGAAGTGGCCACCAACATCTCCCAGCTGAAGAATGCGCGACACCACAAACCAAGACGCAACACCGCTAACTGTAGACAAAACATCTGGAGATTTTGCACCTTCTTGTGCCAAATCCTTATTAGAAACAGCGACACCCATACCGCCGATGATTATTCTTTTGTTCATAGCTCACACCTTTCTATCAATGAACTGTTAGAGTTGTTTAAAGTCTCACTCGCTAAATAATAACAGTTCTAAAAAAAATAATCCGAAGAAATTTATAAAACTGAAGTGTAAACCAACAAAAACAACATAAGAGCTACAAAACAAAAAAATGTAACTAAAGTTTTAACAAAAAAAGATAGGGCTTCTTGCCTTTTATTTTCTAACAGCAATCTAACCGGTTCAAAAAAGAAAAGTATAGCCATGACAGCCACAGAAAGGACAAGCAGGCTAAGCATTGTCATAGGAATAATTATAGTATCTTCTGTTCCCATAATGCCTTTAATTATTGTACTCATTACAAGAACCCCTCCGACTATATAACCTCCAGCCATCAATGCATTTATAAATGGATTTTTTAACATTTTATTTTTTTATTATATAACAGAAACTGCTAAATAAGATGAGTTGTTACTTTTCTACCTCACAAAAATAAAATGATATTTTTACAAAGGTCGAACCTTTGTAAAACAGTTGTTCCTACTTTACTTGACTAAACCACTACACTTTGATAAAGTGACGGCATGAATTGGGAAAACAAAGAAAAAATAAAACTAATAAACGCCATTCTGGCCATCGAAACCGTTGATGAAGCCAGACGTTTTTTGCGTGACTTAATGACTGAATCCGAGATACAAGAATTTTCTAAACGACTTCAAACGGCCGAGTTGTTATCCAATAACATTCCCTACTCAACAATTGAAGAAAAGACCGGCTTAAGTTCAACAACTATCGCCCGAGTATCAAAATGGCTAAACGGCCGACAGGGTGGTTATAAAAATATAATAAATAAATTACATCATCACAGCTCTGCTCAAACAAGGAGAGGGTTGTCTTGATATATGTAAAACAAGATTAATGAAGCTAACCCCCTCCTTGTTTGGAGGGGGTTTCGTTTGAGTTGTTGCAGACAACTCTCAAAAGAACTCGCCTTGAGTAACTAGCAGTTCATTAAAATCCAATTGACTACCTACATGAATCCGCTCACTAAGATAGAGAAACTCCGGTCAGTAAGACGAGTTGTGCATCCGAAGGAAATCTTTGGGATTACAAAAATCGACTTCCTGTTTTTTGTCTGCCCCAAAATGAAGAGTCCCGGCATCGTGGTAGAGAACGGCAAGTTGACCGCTCGATATGTTAACGGGCTTTCCAGCTTCACAAATGCCAGAATCCAAAAGGTAAATGCTTTTTTGGATGAATTGCGAGCGATTGAAATAGATGGGTACGCCTTTTCGATCAAAGCGATTTTTGCCTCCGCCGACTCCTTCATTCTCTTCGAAACGCCAGTCGAACCTCCGAGCATGACTCCGGCCATTCCAGGCATTGAAGTCGTCAGCAATCTAGAGATATACAAAAGAAACCGCCCCACTAATCTAGAAACTCTTCTTGAGGAACGTCCATGGGAAAAAATACCGTCCAGACACCTTGAAGAACAAAGGCTGAAGAAACTTCTACCTGCTGATGCGACACGAGAGATGAGGCAACGCTTTGTCGAGAGGACATTTGCGGGGTTTGCTCTAGACGGCGTAGTCATCCGACATGATGCCTTTTCTTCCACTGCTCGCAACCCAGTAATTCTTGGAGTGGAGTCACCGGGGGTTGCCGACCTCCAAAATGCGCAACTTGGAGAACATCCAATCCCGGTAGTTCAGTTGGTGTAAGCAGGTGGCGGGGCAGAGTTTTCTCTCCCCCGCCCCTATTTTTTTACTTTTTAATTCATCATAAATATTATGTCTAAAAAAACAGAAACGATTATCAACCAGATAGAAAAATTTTCTTCAATACCTATCGAAAACAGGCCCTTGTTTTCAAGTTACATTGACCAATCGCTTGAAGAAAACACACCGGTAACTTTTTATAACTGGGAATGTCCACCGCGCCGTATAAGCTATACCAAAAAAGGTGCGCCATTCATTAATTACGATATAGATCTTAAGGAGATATTTTTGAATAAAAAAATGGACAGGTATACTGAAATACCTAGGGTTGTGGCACAACAAAATAAGGAAATATCAATAATCTCTTTTTTGAAAAGTCTCAACTTCCCATTTCGTTTTATAAAAATCGTAGCTGACACTAACGCCTATTATTTAACACCGGAATCCCTTGCCATCACAGGTGAAAAAAAGATTTCAAAAAAATTTTCCGAGTTTAAAGACCTAATCCTCTCGACCAGCATTAATTACCCGATCAAAACGGAGGTCTTGCTATTCACAAAAATACTCCAGCCCTTTTTGGATACATACAAAAAAACATACAGTATCTGTTACAAAATTCTAAAAGAAAATCCCGAGATACTTTTACCCTTAACCACCCTTAACGAACAATTGGTCCGTACTAAAAAACACGTTGGTATAACCGACAAAAATTGGACTCTGGATTTTAGCATGAAAACAATTGCCACATATGCCGCAGAGGGTATAGTTTTCGATCGTCTTAGTAAAACAAGTGCTTTTTCAAACTGCGTCTGGCTTAACAATCACGAGGTAGACCGAAGGACTATAAAGATTACTAACTGTTACAGAAAGAAAAAGAGAATCGGTAATTTACCGATGGTATTTTTTGATGGTTAGCAATAATTTTACAAAGGTCGAACCTTAAATCATAAATTAAGGCGCGGTTTTACTTATTGATAATTCTCATGCCCAAAATCTTTTAAATCCTTTTTTGCTTTGTTTACAAATTTTCCAAAATTCTTACTTTTTTGTCTTTTCTGACTAGCGCTCATATCATTATATTCTGCCTCTTTTTTTAAATTAACGTAATTTGTATATTTCTCTCCATCTATCTGTCCAGATTTAACTGCACTTATGACAACGCAACCAGGTTCATGAGTATGAGTACAATCAATATATTTACACTTTTGCCCCAACGCAGTAATTTCTTCAAAAAAGATATCAACACCCTCTCCGGCATCAACTATACCGACCTCGCGAATTCCAGGATTATCTATAACAATTCCACCATTATCTAAAAAATACATTTGTCTTCTAGTGGTGGTATGTTTCCCCCTATCTGAGTAAAAACCGACATCACTAGTTATTATCAATTCTTCACCAATTAGCTTATTAATAAGTGAGGACTTGCCAACACCCGACGAACCAAGAAAACAATACGTTTTACCTTTCTCAACATAATTTTTTAATTTATTGAGTCCGTCACTACTAACTGTGCTCACCATAATAATATCAATATTAGGAAATCTATCTTTTAATTCACTCAGTTTGACCTCCCTCTCTTTATCAGACAAAAGATCTATTTTATTTAAAATAATGGTCCCTTTCACTTCACTGTCTTTCAAAATAGTAAGATATCTCTCAAAACGGTTCAGATTATAATCACGATCAACAGATTCAACAACAAAACCTACATCTATGTTTGAGGCGATAATTTGAACATCACCTTTTTCTCCATATTTGTTTTTATCGCCAAATCTTCTTTTTATTATTGTTTGTCTAGGTAATATACTTTTAATAACTACCTGCTCATTATCCGTTTCAGAGATTAAAACCCAATCTCCAACAGCTGGATAATCTTCCCTACTTGTAGCTTCAAACCTTCGTTTGCCTGTTATTTTAGCCAAAAATTCTCCATTTATATTTTTAACTTTATACGCTCCCTTGTGTTCAGCAATTACTCGGGCAGGAGAAAAATGACCAGAATCCGCTTCATTTACTTTTGATTCGAAAAATGGATTAAAGCCCAACTCATTCAAATTGTTGATCTTTTTTGAAACCTCTCCCATGAATACCATTGTAACCTGTCCCGGGCTCCAACCAAATGAGTGTCTTGAAATGTAGTTATTCTAAAATTAGTAAAAAATACAGCTAGAAGAAGTTTTACAAAGGTCGAACCTTTGTAAAAACTACTTTGAAAAAAAAATCTAACAGTTTTGAAATTAAATCTTTCTGATTAAAATAAATAATAAAATCAGAAGCTATATATTTTAATGAATTCGACACCTTGCCACCTTCTTCCTTTGAAATACAAAGTATGGGTATATTCATTGTGTTTGCCCAACCTAATTCAATCCCTTGCCCCGTTGAAGGAAAAGAGACTTCAGCAATAACTAAATCACAATCTTTTAAAATTTCTTTGGTATTCAAATCTTTTTGGCCTTCGTGTGGAAAAAAGAAAGTATGTGATTCATTCAAAACCGACTCTCTTAATGGTTTATAGAGTTCATTTTCAAAATCAAATTTTCCAGAATGCGAGATATATACTTTCATATGTGTATTATTTAATACCTAATACAAAATCAAAAACATTTTCAGCCACACTCTAAGATAATTTCCGAACAATTCCCTTATCAGCATCAACTTCTATTATATCGCCATCTTTCAAAACTTTAGTAGCAATTTTAGTGCCAATAATACAAGTTTTATTTAATTCTCGACTGACGATCGCTGCGTGGCAAGTAATACCACCTTCATCAGTCACAATTGCACCTGACCTTTTCATAAGCGGAACAAATTCTGGCCTTGTCATACCAGTAACCAATATATCACCGTCTTTAAAATGTCCACCGAGTTCTGCATCAAGAATAATTCGTGCGATACCACGCACCTTACCCTTACAAGCAATCTGTCCTTTTATGATGTTTTCAACAGCCGGCTGTTCCAATTTAATATGATGCTCATTAATTTCTTTTTTTATTTCAACAAAATTATCATAATTAATTTTTATATCACCGTTAAACAACATATATATTATGTAACCATCCGCCCTTTTTTCAATTTCTTTTTTAATAGATTTTATAAACTCAACACCTTTTGTAAGTTCCACAGTTGGCAAGACAAATCCAATATATTTTGGATCAATACTTGCCTCTTTAAATATCCTTTCGGCTATACGCCAATTTACAGTTAAAACTTTAGCGAAAAAGTTTTTACGACGATCACGCACACGCATTACAGTCTGACAATAATCAGCAATGACTTTTTCTTCATCTAATAATTCTTTATACCACTTATTATATTCTTCAAGATTTTTTTTCTCATTAAAAAGAATCTCTTGCCTTTTATTTTCTGCATCAACTGTGTTTATGTCTCCGTATTTACTCATTAAACGTTTCCGAACTTCTGGCAACAATTGCACATCCCTGTAAGTTGCATAAAAGAATTGGCAATCTTCAGCTATCTCGGAAATCGTTTTACCTTGCGCAAGTAATGACAACCCAAAATATTCTTGCTCTCCGTCAAAAGATCTAAATATAGGCACCGTGGCTTTTTCCCATAATTTATCTAAATTTTCTTTTGTGATTGGATACTTTTTAGAAGAAAGAACGTTTGCGCACAATTCTTTATCAAAATAAAGCGAAAAATATAAAGATGAGTTAGAAATGTGAATTAAGTCAAAAGCTTTTTGTATCAATGGGTAAAGCACCTCTATGTTTTCATTCTTTATACGTTCATATGTATATTCTTTATATATTTCATCAACCTGTCTTTCATTTTTGAGAAAATTATCTTCAAGATTTTTTGTAAAAAAACGATCATCCAAATAACGATTAAAACCCTCTATTGAGTCATTAACAATTGGGTTCGTAGGTAAATATACCGTCAAGCTTTCTCCGTCATTTATATTTAACGCGGAATAATTAAAATGTTTCGTATACGGTGTAAGTTTAAAATATTTCTCAGTATTAAATCCTGAACTAAAATAAAAAAGCCCGCAATTATTCATGGGCCATATTTTACCGGTACCCACATCCCCTAAAAAACCTTCTAAAATCTGTTGTTCTGTATTTCTTGAAATCATCAATAAATTATACCAATATTAAAAAAGCTTGGTATGAAGTTGAGACTTATTTCAAAGCCTAAAAGTTCATCTTATACCAGTCCAAACCATAAGTATCCTGAATAAGGATTCTCTCGCCTTTCGCCCAAGTAGGATTTTTCCCTAATCCCAATAAATCTATTGCTTCTTTTATATGTTCCTCACTGATACCTTCAATTTCTAAATATGCAGGCATCTTTGGATATTGGTCTATATCAAACTGCCAATCTTTATAAGAAAAAGATGTCCTATCTTTTTCTTGATGCGCATATTTCTCAAGTCCCAACTCTTCAAACAAATCCCCCAATTTTTCAGGTTCTTGAATATTAAAATTAATCTCTTTGTGTTTACGAACCACGCCCAATATATCAGATTTTGCCTTCCACGTTACTTCATGTTTACCTTCTGAATTAGACCGAATTCTCAAAAACCAAGGGTCTTCTCCTTCTTTGACTCCTTTTATTCGAAACCAATCAACAACCAGTCTTGTTTCTTGGATTTTCTTTGCACCAAGGGAATTTAATGCATTCTTTATGTTATTCGCATCAATATCTAAAACTTTTGTTTCTATCTCATGTGCCATGTGGAATATTGTACTACAATCTAACTATAAATTACTTACTGTTTTTTGATACAATTCATTCAAATCTTTATCCTCAAATTTAATTTGTTCGATAAATTTACGAGCGCCCTTAGACATTCGTCTATACATAAAGATTATTTTATCTCTAGTTTGTTCTTCGCTATGTGTCTTTCTATACCAAGGAACAGAACCTTCAAAATAAGAAAGGCTGTCAGAATCAGTAAGAATTTGTAAATCATTATCATTACCTCCGACTTCGTGATTTTTAATCAAGTATTCTACCTTCTTAATATCATCAGAAGGAAAATTAAACTTTGACATCAAACTTGCTACCATACGAGCAGATTTTTCTGCATGAACTTGTTTATATTTTTCATAACTTTCATAATTTTCGCGTCTTTCTCTATCCGGGAAACTTCGTTCATAATCGTGAGCAAGAATCGCTATTTGCAAAGGGATATCAGCATCTGGCTTTTGTTTTAAAACCCACTTCCATGCGAGTTGAGAATGTGCGTTCTCATCAAATTCAGATTTTTTTAACTGATTTTCTATTTCTTTTTTAATTAAAACAAAATTTTCCATAAATTAATTAGCGAGATAAAGCCTAAAAACATGGCACATTCACTCTACACCACAAGAGTACTCCCAAATTTCTAACTCTTAAATCTCATAAGAAATTTTGGTCGCTGAGCTCAGTATTCCCTCACTCACGTTCGGTTGCTGAACGCTTGGTATGAAGTGGAAACCTATTTCGATTCTAAATCGGAAACTTTTTAGCATCATAATACTCTCTAAGCGAGCTAAACTTTCCATTTCTGTAAGTAAAAATGCCAACTTCTTTCATCTTTATCCTTATTTGTCTGACAACATCAGTAAACTCTGCCTGCCATTCTGCAATAACAGTTTCCTTATCAATCCAAATATTCTGTAAATTAAATTTTATATCCGATTGCCCCTTAACAACTTTTTCTTGCCAATATTTTTTTATAGCTTGTTTCCCAATATTAATCGGCTCATGCGGATCATCATAAGTGGCATCCTCAGTAAATATTGTGGTTATTAAATCTGAATCGCGGTCCACCCAAGCTTTACCATAAACATCTAAAAGTTTTTTTATCTGAATTTCCATCCATTAATTATAGCTTACAAACTGGGGGACTTGGAACGTGATTACACTTCTCGACTTCGACTCAAAGTTCGCCGTCTCTCACTTTGGTCTAGTCACCAGCTCGTCCGTTTCTTTTACTAAAGAAACATGACTCCGCTGTTCGAGTCCAAGTCGTAAGCAAAGCAGTTTACTTACTTCCCCACAGTTTTTCACTGCGTTACAAACTGGGGGACTTGGACTCGAACCAAGATACTAGGCTTCAAAGGCCCATGTCCTACCATTAGACGATCCCCCAATATTTAAAACTCAATCCTATACATTCAATCTTCACATTCGCCCTTCTGGGCTCAGTACTCCTTCGTTCTCACTCGGTCGCTGGGCTCAGTGTTTCCTCACACCACAAGGGCACTTCCAATTTCATAGTCGCTTCACTCCTTGAAATTTAGGTCGCTCTCGCTCGGTCATAAAATACCTTTTTTTGGTTAAAATTTCAACCCGATTTCTTATATTTGATATTTAATTTTTTACTTTTGATTTTGTTCTAGCGTCTCCACCACAGCTATCTCAAGCGGAATAGCGGGCATATCAGAACGAGCAGATTCGCCTTGAGCGACAAGAAGTCGGGACAAAGTTTTAGAAGTTATTTTTTCGCCATTTTTACCAGCAAGATTTTGAATAAATTTAAAATCTTCTTCAGAAAATTCTTGCTTCTTTGTTTCAATCAACTCCGGAGCAAAACGTAAGAGCATAATTTGTCTAACTTTTTCAATCACTAAATTCAAAAAAACTTTAAAATCAAAATTACCCACTTCAACATCATTGATTACAGAAAGCGCTTTTGAAACTTCCCCACCAGCCAAAGCCAAAATAAAATCCTGGACCAAAGATTTTTTTGGAGCACCAGAAATAGACACGACATCTTCTTCTGTAATTTTGCTTTTCTTTGATAAAGAAATGGCTTTTTGCAAAACCCCATGCGTATCACGAAAAGAGCCATCTCCCAAAACCACAATCAAATCAACTGCTTCTTTTTCTATTTCAAAACCTTCTTTCTTTGCCACTTTTTCAACCATCTGTTTCAAGATGGCATGATTTGGTTTTTTAAACATAAAATGCTGACATCTGGAAAGAATAGTTTCTGGCAATCGATCAGGTTCGGTTGTAGCTAAAATAAAAATGACGTGCGAGGGTGGTTCCTCAAGAGTTTTTAAAAGCGCATTAAATGCTTCTTTAGTCATCATATGAGTCTCGTCAACAATATAAACTTTATATTTTGATTCAAAAGGTAAAGTTAAAACGGCCTCTTTTAAAGCCCTTACTTCATCAATGCCTCTATTTGAAGCAGCGTCCATTTCATAAAGGTCATTATTTGAAGTACCAATAGCTTTTGCAAAAATTCTAGCAACAGAAGTCTTGCCTGTGCCACGTCCGCCAGAAAATAAATAAGCGTGAGAAATTTTCTCCTCTTTTATAGCACTTTTAAGAGCTTTAACTATATGCTCTTGTCCCAAAACTTCATCAAATTCTTGAGGACGATATTTTCTATAAAGCGATAATTCCGACATAAAAAGATTATAACATAGGATAAATTATCAATTTCCCACTCTATTTTATTTGGCAAAATAGGAGCAATAACCAATTTTCTAAGACCTAGCAGACTAACATCAATAATTAAATTCTTCAATTTAAGAAATAAAAAAGGATTGAATAAACAAACTTTCAATCCCTGCCTTTGTCCGCAGTAGGACCACCGGGCAAATGATATGCCCAACCGGAAGTTATGGGGTTCCCCCAAGCGTCAGTAGGACGTCCATCGGTGGAGCTCTTACGACTGCCACCTTTGCGTCTCGGTTTCCGAGGGTGGTTTTTCATTCCAAATAAATTTTATCAAATATTTAAAAATATGAAAATAGAAGGGGTCGACCAAAATTACAAACTGGTCGACCCAGACACATTGCCCCTGCCTGTTTTGGGCGAACGCGTCTTAAATGTGGGAGAGTGACTTTGCCCTTAGTCGTAGATGTGACTTTGCCTTTAGCCACTCTGAAGATGATTTCATCCCACACAACTCAACTAAACCTATAATACGTCTTTAAAATATAAAAAGAAAGTCCCGAGGCCTGCGCGCACCTCGGGACCAATCAGGATGGAACAAGTTCAGCGTCAATGCAAAGACGCCGGGATGAGTGAGCCTTGGATGCTCTAGAGGAGTCTCATCTCTCCTTTTCGGAGGAAGGGCAGATGCCCGACCAAACGTCGTCTTCGACAAACCTTCCTCCTAGAAACCAGCAACCTCAAAACAACCCATATAAATCATAAACCTAGTAAAATAAAAGTAAAGGGGCGGTCGCATTGCGAACGACCGCCCCCGAACTGCAGACCAACCGATCCCCACTTTTCAGCGTGCCAAGAAGTCACGACAAGGGATCGGCTCTGACAGTCATCCTCCAAGCTGTCCCGTTAAAGACGCCAAGAAGAAAAGACTCCAGAAAAGAGCTGGAAAGTTCGAGCGCAAATTACGGCGAAGAACCGGATAGCTCAAACTGCTCTCTAAATGAATATGATGAACCTGATTTTAAAAAAGTAAAGCACCGCCCCGATTTTATCGGGGCGGTGCTTACATGACTGTTATGAATTCAAGTATGGACAATTTGTAGCAATTTCAGAAGTCATTTTTACTTTGCCAGTTTTAACATCCTTTGCATCTGGACATACAAATTTTGGTCTTGGACTTGGAAGCTGGATATTTTTATAGTTCGTACTCTTCTTACAAACAATATCGTTTATTTTAGCTTTCGTAGTTATATACACACAACCAGTTGAACAATCTAATCCCCAACTTTCTTTCAAAACATCAAGCGCATATCTTTCTTGGAATTTTCTGACAATTTCAAATGTTGCATCATCATAAAGACCGGTAATCTTGATGTCGTATCCTTCATAATCTCTTAAGAATTTCTGAAGTTTAATAACTTCACTCTTTGCATCACCAAATCCACAACCAAGATAAGTTTTAAGATAAGGTTCACAAGGAGCGACAGGTTTAACAATAGGTTTAGACTTTACAGCCTCAACAACTGTTGCCACCTGACTTTTAGTTTTTACTGAACCATTATAAACAGACCCCGTTTGCTTACTACCGCTAAAAAACGATCCTGATCTAGTTCCACCATTAAAAACAGATCCTGACTGTCCGCCTCCGCTAAAAATAGATCCTGAATCGTTACCATCATTTCCAACAGAAGATAAATCTGTATTACCGTTTTGATCGGAACCATTTCCATAACTATCGCTATCCAAGTTCCCACCAAAAATATTATCTAAATTATTATTATCATTACCAAGAGAACCGTTATCACTAGAATCATTTCCACTTGAACCAGAATCTAAATTATTGTTTCCATAAGATAAATTAGTTTGACTTCCTGAACCATAAGAATAATTCCAGTATGAATCAGAATTTATAGAAGAAACATTTATCGCAACATTACCGCTTGAAATATTACCAGCTTGAATTGGCACAGAGTTACCCAAATTATTATTTCCATTATTAAAGGAATTATTATTTGCAGATTGATTATTCAAAGAATTATTCAAAACTCCCCCAGTTTGAGAATTAAAATTAGAAGATGATTGAGAATTATTAACACCGTTATTTTGTGATTGATTATTAGCTGAACCGCCTGAAACACTATTATTACCAGTAGTATTATTTAGTGATGATTGCGAATTAGAAGAATTATTATTTAAAACGCTATTACCAGTAGTTATATTATTAGCTGAATTAACATTTTGATTATTGTTAGAAACCGTTCCGCTTCTGTTAGTAGAACTATTTTGATTATTATTTTGAGTAATACCAGATGACAAATTAGCATTCGATGAAGAAACGCTTGGAGTAATGCTGTTAGAAGCCGGTGACGGTCTCATTGCACTAATACCAACACCCACAGAATTTGAATTGGAATTACCAACATTACTTTGAGTATCAAAAACTGAAGAAGCACCATGGCTTTGAATTTCAGAAGCACTAAATCCGTAAAAACTTAAAGGTTTCACTCCATCTGAAAAACTATTTTGTGTTGGAGTCGAACCGGTTCTAGGTAAAGGTTCAGAAGCTCCAGGAATAATCTGATAGTTGATTGTATTGTCAGCAAAAATTGAAACTGGAAAAACCATTAATAACAAAACTGCAAAACACATAATTTTGCCCAAAAAATTCAAAGCAATTCCTCTTTTTACCGTAAAAATGTTTATACTCATTACTTATATATTATAACAAATTTATTAGCTATCTGTCAAGTCAATTTATAACGTTTATTCAAGCCTTAAATTAAGTTTTTCAGGAAATAAAAAGGGGCCGACAAGCAAAGCTTGTCGGCCCAGAATCCCAGCGTGGTTATTCACCACCCGAGACGAAAGAAGCGTGAGGGCTCGAGTGCTCTCCCCACAACCACACCACGGTCGTAGATCGGGACTGTCCCGATATTGACCGGGTACTTGCCCGGCCAAATGGGATAGTCATAGACAGGAGCCCACGGACCCCGAGCGTCCGTCGCTGAGTACAATCGGGCCTGCTGGCTCCCGGTCGCTTGGAAGTCCATGAAGACTTGCCCCGCCCGAGAAATTTCCAACGTGAACGAAATCGGTGGCGAATAGCCCACCGGCAGGTCCAATCGGAGTTCCGCGAGGAGCTTTCCGGTAATGGCGCCCCAAACCCGATACCAGAAAACGTACTTGTTACAGGACTGAAAGTCCCGTTGAATCTGGTAAAGATCACCAGAATACCTGGCCTCCTTGGCGGTGTAGAAACCGAGGGAATACAACTCATTCACACCCTGATAGTCAGGACCGGCCCGGATTGACTTGTCGTCACTCGTGCCCTTCCGACCATCGGGTCCGTATTGCACTCCTTGATTGGCGAAGCCGTAATCACCCAACCCGTAATTCCAGAAGCTGTCGGTCCAGGGGTTTACTCCCCGAGAACCGTACTCGACTCGCTCGAGATTAACCGGCTCCGGCGATTGACGAATGGCGAGAAGTGCCACCACTCGTGTACCCTGTTGAATGCACTCTTCGGATCGCAACTCCTGATTTCTCCAGAATCGAACGTTGCTTCCAGTGGCATCAACGAAGTCGTGCCACGCCAGTCCAGCGACCGGTGTAAAATCGGTAGGGGTATTCTGAACCGGGCTGGCCCCGCGTCCAGTCTGCAACCAACGCATGGCGTTCAAATTCCATGCATCCACCGAGCATTCGGATGCCGGCGAAACGGCAATAGTGATGTCAGCGATGACTCCCGCGGCAAGGTAATTATTGGCAGGAGGGATTCCTTGCTTGGGATACCAGTCCCAGCTCTTCCAATCCTCCGCCCACGGATCCGTATCCGTGTAGAAGTGGATGGGCGCCGGTGTCCCGCACCCGTCACACCCGATAGTGGCCGGTTGGGTCACCGCGCCACCAATGGTGGCTTGGCCGAAGAGGTTGAGAACGAAACCGAAGACGAATCCGAGGGTAACGATACTGGTTTTCATGGATTTCTGAGTGTCGAGGGTTGTTTGTGAAAAAGTTTTTTCGCTTCTTCCCTTATTTTTTTAGAAAAGAGCGAAACTCATCTCTTATTACTATAAAATTGACGAAAAGTCAATGATATTGGGAATGAAAAAATGAAATCAAATTATGCTATTTTATTAATAAAATATTTTTACAAATTTACTATTTTTTCACACATACACCATTTTTTCGCTATAGTGAAAAAATGGTGTATAGGTATTTGTTGTTTAATTGTTGTTTGAAATTTATTCACCCTAAAAATTTTATGGAAAATATTTTTTAACTATACTTTCTTTATAAAAATCAAAAAACAAATGCTTTGTAAAATAACTGTTGTTCAGTAATAAAATTGGGGGTCCATCCTATAAACTTTTTTGACATGTAAAATTTAGAAACAAATCTAAAAATGTACAAAAGCAAAAGATAGTTTATAAAAAAGTTTTTAGGATAAATAAAAAAGACCCAGCATCTAGGACCCTTCAGGGGGATCTTTCGATGCTGGGTTCGCAAACGTGTGGTTGAGGCGGCCCGCCCGCTCCGTAGCGGGGATGAGTTATTTTCGGGGCTGATCATCACAGCCCTGAGATCTCGAGTTCGAGTTGCATGAGGAAGGTCCTCTGCGCGCCGGGGGACTTCAGGCGATGATGCCGATGGCGACGCCGATGGCCGTGGACGCGGAATTGACGATGGCGCTCTTGGTGCCGATGGTGTTCACGGTGATGTGCGCCGGGGGCGCGTGTTCGGTGGGCTTCATGGTGTTTGTCCTCGAGCTTGGTCGCGAATCTGCCCAATGCGGAGTTAGTGCCACACCAGTGACACACCTTTGGCAAAAGCCTTAGGTCGATAACTTGCAAAGAGCTGGGCAACCAAATAAAAATGCTACACCTGCCCCAAAAACCTGTCAACCCCGTTAGAAGTAGGACACGGACAAAATGTTTATGTTTCTAAAATTATGATAAAAAATTATTTGAGTTTTAAATTTTTGATACTAGCTTTTATCAAACCTGCTACTTCTTTAGCAGAATTACAATTCATAAGTTCAATACGAAGTTCCTTTGCACCGTCAAATCCGCCACAATATGCCTTAAAATGTTTTTTCATAATTGCAAAATTTTTTCGCCCTTTAAACATTTTTTCAAACAATAAAGTATGCTCTCTTAAAACTTCCAATTTTTCTTTTGGAGAAATTGGAAGTTTTTTTCTTTTATTAAAAAGCCAAGGATTGCCAAAAATCGCTCTTCCCAGCATCACACCGTCTGCACCCGAATATTTTGCTTTCTCTTTTGCATCTTTTAAATCTTTTACATCCCCATTCCCCACTATCAAAGTTTCTGATTTTAATTCATCTCTAATTTGTACGGCTTTCTTGACCATATCCCACCTAGCTGGAACGAGTGACATTTCATTCCTGGTTCTTGCGTGTACGGTAATGACAGCAGGTTCCGTTTCAAGTAGTGCTTTAAGCCAGGTATCTAATTCGTCTTTTGCATAACCAATTCTTGTTTTTACAGAAACTGGAATTTTTTTGCCCGCAAGTCTAACACCCTCTTTAGCAGATAAAATAATTTGTTTAGCCAAATCATGATTTTTTATAAGACAAGCGCCTGCGCCACTTTTTTCAATTTTTCTTTCAGGGCAACCCATATTTATATCAATACCATCAAAACCCATTTTAGCTACCATTTTTGAGGCTTTTTTCATTGCGAGAGGATTTCCACTAAAAAGTTGAGCGACGATTGGCTTTTCCTTTTTAGAAAAAATTAAATTCATCATCAAAGCTTTTTTACCGTCTTTATGGCACAGACCATCAGCTGAAGTAAATTCAGTCCAAGTAACATCGGGTTTACCGTATTTAGTAATAATCTGTCGAAAAGCGGCGTCTGTAACATCCGCCATGGGCGCAAGACAGAAAAACGGTTTTTTCAATTTTTTCCAAAATCCTAATTCCATACACTTCTAAACTATCAGAATAATAGAAAATAAAAAAGGCCACCTGAGAAAGTGGCCCCTTAAAGAACACATCGAGACTTACGCGTACTGGTCCGGTTTCCCTGGAACAGGATCTACGGACCGATACACTTCGAGTCTCAACCTATCAACCCTGAAAATCGGGGCGAGCAGACGAAAGAGTCGTTCGTTTCGAACCGCATGTGATTTCGAACTAGCAGAGGTAAATAGATACTTAGACATATCTCTGCCAGAAAGAATTGAGGCGACGCCACTCTCCGCCGTAAGCAAGCTGGTCAAGACAATGTAGAAATGCACATCAAGCACCAACCTCTTTCGGGCCGGCAACTGACAAGTGCAGTCCGCGTCCAAACCTGCCATTTCAACGAAAGAAGTGATGACATTGTCCACCGCTTCAGAGAGTGGGAATGACAGATTCCCCTCAAAGAACAATCGCTGGCTGTCCGCTGACAGAAAGCGATGAGTCTCTCCCTTCTCGTCAATCAAGCGATAGAAACGGCTAGGATCAGAGTTCGAGATTTCCTTGAGCACCCGCCTCAATCGTTCTTCGCCCAATGACCGAAACAAGAACGCCGAAGCCAACTCCACCTGCGGAAACATCACTTTGGTTGCGGCGACGTGGAAAGCAAACGGGCTCGCCGCCCGCAGGGCAATCCCCGGCAAACCATGATTCAAACTCTCCGGTAAGGTCCTGCTGGACCAGCGTGCAGAACCCGGCCAAAGGTTCTCATCGTCGGAAATGCGCACCCCAACACAATGGCACACACTGTGACCTTCGTTGTACGCACGTTCCATGAACTCGTGCATGAGAACCTTGCGCCCAGTACGCGCCACCTCTTCAGGATTGGCACCGTGCCAAGAGCCAACGTGAGTCGTCCGAATACAACTTGGCGGGAGACCACTTATGTCTTTGTAGCCAGCATCGACTACGACAAACAGTTTTTCCTCCTTCCTACGTGAGTCATCACCGTAAGGCCAGATGCAGAGATGATCGGCCCTGTCAGTCCAGTTCCTGCCGTGGAGCACCCAAGTACTGATGATATTCCTAGCTAGACTATCCAAACGGCGATCAGTGTATTCCCTCCTCGTTCCCAACTTCCAAATGGCTGGCGAGACATTGGCGTACCGACCAACTGAAAGGACCCAGATATCTCCCTCCTGCCTCGCGTCTTTCATCGAGCACGAGCAACTTTCAGGAGCATCCTCAAGAAACAAGCCCTCTTTCCGACCCAGAACGAGAGCAAGAGGCCTGGTCTCGCCAGTCACTTTAAAAGTCACCTGGCCTGTCCACTCACCGTCACCTGAAGATGAAAAAGAAAGTCCGACCTGATCGGTGGAAAAGCCTCCAGCGATTTTTCTGAGGATGACCTCCGCGACCCCGCCCGAGTTAGCCGAGATAACCGACACCAACTCACTACCAGGTTTAATTGTCGTTGTCATTGCTTGCCTTGTTGTTTTGCCTGTTTTCGTCAAAGAACTTATCGCCCGTCTCCACACGGAGTAGCGATTAAGAAAAGGCCCCCGTTTGAGGGCCCGTTTCTTCAATTGATTTTTGCAATAAGAGAAACCGACCCTCAAACTTGTGGGGACCAAAAGCTAAAATAAAAGTTTGCAGTTCGGAATTTCATAGTTATATATAAATCATACATAATCGTTTTTTTATGTCAAATGTAAAAAATCCACACCCCAAGGTCACACCTCCTATAAAAAACACTGTCAAACTAAGAGTGATTTTAAGATCTATATATGTAAAAAGTACAAAGTTCGACCTTGTAAGTAATTTGGTTTTAGTTTCTAACCTTAATCAAATCCTCAGAGCCAAAAACAATTTTTGTTCCAGCAGGAGCTTCACCACGTAAAATTTTATCCGCCACCATGGTTTCTATTTTGTCCTGTATTGCCCTGTTCATAGGTCTAGCGCCAAACGTAGGATCAGTACCTCTTTCAACTAAAGCATTTATGAGTTCAGGTGTAATCAAAACTTCCAAACCTTTTTCAACCAAACGCTTATTTAATTTTTTCATCATAAGTTCTGCGATCTTGGCCAAATAAACTCTTGTTAGAGGTTTAAAGATTATGGCGCCATCAAAACGATTGATCAATTCTGGTTTAAAAATTCCTTGATTTACTATATAAGAAATAATTTCATCTTTGTTAATTGCGTTCTCCCCTTTCTCTTTAACAATCTTCCAAATCATTTCACTGCCAGCGTTTGATGTGGCGATAATTATCAAATTTCTAGCATTCACTTTTCTGCCTGACATATCTGAAAAAATTCCTTCATCAAGAATCTGCAAAAATAAATCCATAACGTCTTTAGAAGTCTTTTCAAACTCATCCAAAAGCAACACACCATAAGGCTTATCCCGAAGCATTGAAGTTAAAACGCCTGGCTTTCCAATTGCAAAATTTCCTATAAGTCTTTCTAAGGCATCAATGGTTTTATATTCAGACATATCAAGACGCATAATGGCACCTTCGCCTCCAAAAAATGCGTCAGCCAAAGCCTTTGTGGTTTCCGTCTTTCCAACACCTGTAGGACCCAAAAATAAGAATGAGCCCATGGGACGATTTGGATTGCCCACTCCAGAATGAGAACGTCTTATGGCACTAGCTACAGACCTCACGGCTTCTTCTTGCCCTATTACTCTTTCTAAAAGCAAATTCTCCAAATTTAATAAAATAGAAATATTCTTTTTATCTTCCGCGATGTTGGTTGGAACACCGGTTTTTTGCTCTACTACCTTCATAATATCTTCTCTGCCGATTGTCTTTCCCTTTGAACTATTCAAAGAAGCAACCTCAACTAGCAAATCGTCGGCCTTACCTTCAACAGAAGATCCAAAGAAAAATCTTTCAGCACTTTCAGCGGAAGCACGCAATGCTTGATACAAAAAGTAAACTCCAGTCTGGCTTTCTATCCTTAAAGCTTCATCTTCCAAATATTTTAAAACTGGGCCAAGACCAACTGATTTCATAAGAACTCTTTCAAAGTTTCTCATAATTGCATCATTATTTTCCATTGTGGCATGAAAACTAGATACTGAAGCTGTTCCAATAATATGTACCTGTGGTGCATTAAAATACCAAGACAAAAGAGCAATCATATCAGAACCAATTTCTTTGGCAGAAGATATAAGGCCAGGCAAATCTTTTAAAACTAAAATAATATTGCCGGCTCTCAATGTTTCATTCAAAGCTGAACGAAAATGAGCTTCAAAAACAGTTTTTTCTTTTGAGGAAGAGATTATATTTGTATAATCTAAGACATAGATAAGTTTATGTTCCAAATTGGGAAAAACTAATCCTTTTTCTATCATATAACCCAGTCCACCAATAATTGACAGGGCTTCTTCGTTTGTGTCGGCTACGATTACCGCATTGGCTCCTTTTATTTTAGAAAGAACTTGTTCCAAATCCTCAATTTCCGTTTTCCTAATTGAAACAACATCCTCGGCACCATTGTAATATGGAGAATTAGTAATTAACGAAGCATATTTTGAAAGAGTAGGCACATCAGCATAAGCCCAATCTTTCCCAATGCCAGGAATCCTTCCCAATCTATCCTTACTCCACCACCTACCCCTCTTTCTAAGATTCAAAAGCATATTTTCAGCCCACAAAGACGCGCCTACAAAATCCTCCTTTGTAACTCCTCTTGAGGAAAGAAAGATAACAAAATCTTTGTCAGCTTCAATAAGACCTCGTGAAAAATTTTCAAATCTAATTTTTTGAGAATCGCTTTTAATTGAAAGGGAGTTGAGAGTTATTTTAGAAACAGATTTTGAATAAAAATCCACCACTTCGCTAAAATTTAGACCCAACCTTGATAAAGTAACCAATCCTGTTTTTGAATATAAAAAAGCTTCAACTGCCAACGTGCTTGAGTTCCTATAGAAAATCGAAGCGGATTCAAAAGTCATTTGCATATCATTTTCTTTCCCATCTTCATTCACCAAATCCAAAAAAGCATAAGAATGATAAAAAGCTTTTAATGCCAAAATCATTAGTTGAAACGCTAGACATAAAAGAAAAGTACCGAAAACAATTGGTTCCCAATGTTCTATATCAGAAATAAACTTTTCCGAAAAGAAAACATTGGAATTCAACTTTGATGACAGAAAAAATAACGATAAAAACCCGGAAACAACCGATAAAATATTTAAAACGAAACTGTATAGACTATGTGAAGAAAAACCAAAAAATTTATCGAGAAAAATCGCGGGATAAAATCTTAGCGCTTCTCTTCTTAATTCTTCAATTGTTTTGTTATTGTTTTCAGTCATTATCTAAAAAATCTAAACCTGCAAAATAAAAAAACTTATTCCATACAAAATTAAACCGCCAAAAATTAAAGGTAAAGCTAACCAAAATATAAAACCCACAAAAAGAAATAAGGTAGCAAAGAGCGTAACAATTAGACCAAAAATTATAGTTGCACTCCTTATAAAGAAACCGCTAATTCTCATCAGAATGTTAACGATAAAATCGGTAAAAGCATTGGAGTGTCCATATTCATCTTTTGAAAGACGTTTCCAAGGAGAAAACAAAGTCTCAGTCAACAAACCAATTGAGAAAAAATTAGTTAAAAACCAAATAAGATTCTTTGAGACTCTAACATAATCTGTTAAAGCTCCCACATAATGCCACGCTAAATAAGTTGGAAGGATAGTTAAAAATCTCACATCTAATATTATAACTTTTTTAAAAAACTAAATCACTACCTCTTTATAAAAGCTCTATCTGAAAACCTCAAATCTATGTATTTAAAAAGTGGGTTGCCTTTTTCCATCTCTTGTTTTATCAAATCTAACTTATTTATAGTTTCATCTAAAATAAAATCTTCTGACAACTTGATTTCTGAATCAGATTTCAAAGAAATAACATAAAAACCCTCATAAACTGCTATCCGGTAAACTTTCCAATCAAATTTTTCTAGAGCATTAGCCAAATCAACCACCTTTTTTACATCACCAAAAAAATTATCGCCGATTTTTGGTGATGTTGTGCTGACCTTGTCATCAATTAAAAATATTTCAGTTTCAAAATCATTTTTGGAAAATTTTTTAAAAGCAAACCCTAGATCATCCACAATTAAACACTGCTCAGGTAAATCCTTTTGGCTATAACACCAAACAGCAAATCCACTTCTCTCTGAAATTTTCAAAGTTAAATTCTTTAAACCGTCAAAATTAGCATCCAAATCTTTAACAATCGGATCTAGCGCATAAACCTGACCAAGAAAATTTTTCTTATCAAAAAAAATAAAGTTGTCGGTATCGATTAGGCCAAATAATTTTTGACTCTTTACGTTATCAAAAATTTTATTAAGAGAATCTGTCGATATTTCTTTATTACCTACAACAGAAAAATTTTTAATAGAAATATAGTCTGAAGAGAAAAAAACATTAAGGCCAAAAAAAACACAGCCAATTAAGATTAAAGATAAAGAAAACAAGAAAAAATACTTGGTTCTACGCTTTTTTTGCAATTTAGGTGAAGAAAGACATGCTTTTCGCAATTTCATCTAAATTAGAATTATTTGCTAATGATATTTTTTCCAAAATATTTATGTAGAGCTTCTGGTATCAAAATGCTTCCATCCGCTTGTTGAAAATTTTCAACCATAGAAACCAAAATCCTAGGAGTTGGAATAGCTGTGCAATTTAAAGAATGGGTATATTTTAATTTTCCATCAACATCTTTATATTTCGTATTAAATCTTCTTGTTTGAAAATCGTGAAAATATGAAGCTGAAGAAATTTCTCTATATTTATTTTCTTTTGGTACCCAGAGTTCAATATCATATTTCTTAACCTGACCAAGACCTAAATCACCACCACAATTTAAAACAGTGTGATACGGAATGCCCAGTGATTCAATAAATTCTTCCGTGTTTCTATTTAATTCTTCGTGGTACTTAACTGACGTTTCGTGACTAGCTTCACATAAAATAACTTGTTCAAGTTTATAAAATTCATGAACACGAATGAGTCCTTTTACATCCTTACTGTGACTTCCTGCCTCCCTTCTAAAACACGGGGAAAATCCGATATACCTTTTTGGCAACTCATTATGATCTAAAACTTCATCGGCATGATAACCCATAACAGGCACCTCAGCCGTTCCAGCCAAAGCATCTTGGTCTTGAGTCATATAATAGTCCTCAACATCTCCAGGCAAATGACCGGTACCATACAAATTTATCTTTCTAACAATTACCGGCGGAATAACTGGAGTAAAATTCTTTTTTGAAAAAAAGTCCATTGCGTAATTCCAGATAGCAAAAGATAACCTTGCTCCTTCACCAGTTAAAAAATAACCTCTAAAACCGTGAACTTTCGCCCCTCTTTCAAAATCAACCATCTTTAAGTTAGTCATGAGTTCAACATGGTCTTTAGCGGGAAAAGTGAAATTTGGTTTGTTGCCCCAAGTCTTCACTTCTTTATTTTGAGCGTCACTATCACCATCAGGCACAGACATATCAGGAATATTAGGCACTTGAAGCATCAGCGCTTGCCACTCACCCATTATTTTTTTCAAAGATTCTTCATCTTTTTGCATTGATTCTTTCAAAATTTTCATTTCAGAAAGCAATTGATTTTTTTCCTCAGGAGTTTTCAAAGAGGCTATTTTCAAAGACGCAGAATTTTGTTCTGCTCTTTTACCTTCGACGGAAAGAAGGAGTGCTCTTCTTTCATCATCTTTCTTTATTAGTTCATCAACGGAAAAATTGACATGCTTTTTCTTTGCACCTAATGCCACTAAATCCTTATTTTCCCTTATGAACTTTATGTCCAACATATAAAAATATTAAAACCTAAAATTAAAAATGAAACCTTAGTAACAATAATATCAAAAGTGATAAAATAAAGAAACCATGGAAAAAACAATTATTGAAACAAAAATAATTCCAAGACGTCTAAAGGAAATTCCCGATCCTCCAAAAAAATTATTCATAAAAGGCAAAATACCTGATGAAAACTTTAAATGGCTTTGCGTTGTTGGTTCAAGAAAATATAGCCTTTATGGCAAACAAGTCACTGAAAAACTTATTAAATCTCTACGAGGTCTTCCTGTTGCCATCATTTCTGGCCTTGCTATTGGAATTGATTCGATAGCCCACGAATCAGCGCTAGAAGTTGGCTTGCCCTGTGTTGGAGTTCCGGGTTCAGGGATTGATGACAAAGTCATATATCCAGCCCTTTCTAAAAATCTAGCTAAAAATATTGTTAAAAATGGCGGATGTTTAATCTCAGAATTTGAACCGGATTTTAAAGCCACAACTTGGAGCTTTCCAAAAAGAAATAGAATTATGGCCGGACTTTCAGATGCAATATTAGTAATAGAAGCGGAGATAAAATCCGGCACTCTTATTACCTCAAAACTGGCGACCGAATACAACAGAAATGTGCTGACAGTACCGGGGTCTATTTTCTCTTCCAATTCAGAAGGACCAAATATGCTAATAAGACTCGGCGCCACCCCAATAACAAATGAGAACGATTTAAAAGAAGCTTTAGGTTTTAGCACTGAGCAACTAAATTTAAAAAAAGATTACAAAGACTGTTCCCAAGATGAATTAAAGATTATTGATCTTCTAAAAAATCCAATGGAAAAAGAAATGCTTATAGAAATATCAGAAATGAATATAGGTAAAATAAACTCGATCATCTCTATTTTAGAAATTAAAGGAATTATAAAAGAAGAAATGGGAGAAATAAGACTTGTTTGACTAAAATATAATTTGATTGCAATATCTAGGGAGAATGCACCCCAGACAGGCTATACTAGAAGTGGTAATTGGGGATACCATATCGCTCCCCAAAATGACCACAATAGTTCCTACGGTGGATAGTAGCCACACGGAACATATAGATGAAGGAAGAGAGGCAACCGTAGTTGAAGTAGACGGAAATAAAATCACGGTTGAAATATTGGTTTTAATACCAACTTGCTATGGCGAACTCGAGGGCAATTACCGAAAACTCCACCGAATAACTTTCGTAGGAGAAGCAAGGTTTGGCTTAAGAACAATAAGAAGAACACCTCCAAAAGTCGCCCCCATACCAGAAGAAATTGGTGGCTGGTAACCGCAAGACTCTGCAACAGCGGAGTATTTTTTTGCAAAATTTTATACACAAATTTGCTCATTTTTTATTTTCCATGTAATACTTAACTTACAAAATATGAAATTGCTCATCGTGGAGTCGCCTTCAAAAGCGAAAACTATAGAGAAATATCTTGGAGGTAAATACAAAGTTGTAGCTTCGGTTGGACATGTCCGAGATTTACCAAAAAGCAACAAAAAGGCTATTGATATAGAAAATGGCTTTATTCCCCATTACGAAATTTCACCCGGTAAGGAAAAAGTAATAAACGAAATAAAAGAGTTGGTTGAGAAAGCAGATGAAGTACTCCTTGCGACAGACCCTGATCGAGAAGGCGAAGCGATTGCTTGGCATTTAAAAGAAGCCCTGGGTCTTAAAAAATCTAAATTTAAAAGAGTCACATTCCACGAAATTACTCCTGAAGCAATAGAAGAAGCTATAAAAGAACCGAGAGATATAGACGATAATTTAAAAAAGGCTCAAGAGGCAAGAAGGGTACTGGACAGAATTGTGGGGTACGATTTATCAGGTTTAATTTGGAAAAAAGTTAGATACGGTCTTTCGGCTGGCCGTGTCCAATCTCCCGCTCTTCGTATAGTAATGGAAAGAGAAAGAGAAATCAGAGCTTTCAAAAGTGAAAAATACTGGATTATCAGTGCAAAAGTAAAAACCAAAAAAGGTGAATTTTTTGAATTAAATTGTTCCAAAGAAATATTTGATGAAAAAGAAGCAGGAAGAATTCTTGAAGTCGGTAAAAAAGCTAATTGGCAAATCTTAAAAGTAGATGAATCTGAAACTACCAGATCCCCACGTCCGCCATTTATGACTTCAACTCTCCAGCAATCAGGGAGCACCCGTCTTGGTTTTTCTCCAGGAAGAACTATGTCTATTGCTCAGAAACTCTACGAAGCTGGTCTCATTACATATATGAGAACAGACAGCACTCACCTTTCAACAGTTGCCGTCGCAGAGATAAAAGAAGCTGTAACAAAAAATTTTGGAGCAGAACATTTTTCTGAAAGAGTTCACAAAAATAAAGTAAAAAATGCTCAAGAAGCACACGAAGCCATTAGACCAACGCATGCAATAGATAAAAATGCTGGCAATGGCCCTGATTTTAAAAAGCTATATGAATTGATTTGGAAAAGAACCGTCGCCTCTCAAATGACCGATGCCAGATTATTTAAAACCCGAATCTCTATATCTATAGAAGATAAAATTCCTGAATTTTCGGCAAATGGTAGCCGTCTAATATATCCAGGATGGCTCTTGGCTGATCCAGAATCACGAGGAGAAGATGTCGAATTGCCAAAAGTCATAGAAGGTGAAAATTTGGAACTTATAGAAATAAATTCCACAGAAAAAGAAACCGAGCCACCAGGAAGATACACAGAAGCCGGACTCATAAAAGAATTGGAAAAAAGAGGAATTGGTAGGCCTTCAACCTACGCCTCAATTATGTCCACGCTTGAAAACAGAGGTTATTTAATAAAAGAAAATAAATCATTAAGACCAACGGATACAGGTGAAGTCGTCAGTGATTTTATTGAAACAAATTTCAAAGACTATATTAGTGACACTTTTACAGCTGACATGGAAGACCAACTAGACCAAATAGCTGATGGCACTCGTGAGTATGAAAAAACTCTCTCCACCTTCTACAAACCATTTCATAAAGATGTAAAATCCAAAGAAAAATTGGAAAAGGCCACAAATTTGGGAGACGCCGATCCAAAATTTAAATGTCCAAAATGTGGTGATCCAATGATCATAAAACTAGGCCGTGGCGGAAAATTTATATCCTGTAAAAAATATCCAGACTGTGATGGTGCTCTAACTATTGAAGGTGTACCACTTGAAGGACCAAAAGAAACAGGTGAAATGTGTCCTGACTGCCCGAATTCAACAAATCGTGCAATTCGAGAAAAACCTGGAAAACTTTTACAAAGAGATGGCCGTTTTGGAAAATTTATCGCCTGTTCAAATTATCCCAAGTGCAAATTTATTAAAAATGACGAAAGTGTAAAACCAAATAGCAGTGGTGTTAAATGTCCGACTTGTACCGAAGGTGAAATTGTAGAAAGACGAGGTAGATTTGGAATTTTTTGGAGTTGCGCCAATTATCCAAAATGTAAATTCGCCATCAAAGCAAAACCGACAGGAAAAACTTGTCCTATGTGCAATTCTTTGATGATGCTTGGAACAAAAACCATACCCGAACGTTGTTCAAATAAAACTTGCCTCAACCATAATCCTCATAAAATTTCTAAACCGTAAAACATAAATACAAAGGTTCGACCTTTGCGGTTATCATTGACTTAATGGGTATATTTGTGTTAAGGTTTTTTTGGAATAGTTAGCCGAACTTTCCGAACCGATGAAAGTCTTCTCGGGTCGGGAGACTTGGGAAGATGCCTGAAAGCCATCAGTTCCAACTAGGCAAATTGACATGAACGAACAGACAACCTTCGGTGGACTCAACCTCAACAACCTGGACCGCACGCCGATCTGGTTGAGAGAAATTATCGGGCACCGCGATTTTGCTCAAGCCCTAGCATGGGCTGAGGCCCAAAAGAACCGGAGCGATTCCTACCACAAATGGGGATGGCGAGTTGCGCTGCTCGGGATGATTTTGACACTTCTCATCTTAGGGTTCTTTGGCCTAGCACTAAAGCATAAGTTCGAGATTCCCCCGCAAAGCGTGATGACCTTGTTTTTCTTACCGGTCATCATAATCTCTGTTGGGCTATACCTGCTCTATACATCCAGTGAGCATAAGCGCAAGGCTAACGAAGCCTTGAAGACAGAATTTTTCAAGATCACTCCGTTCATTGACCTGCTCACAGAGCTAGGGCTCGGACACATTTTGGTGACAGAATCCCACCACGGAGTGGGAAAGGAAGTCGAGATAAAATTGATTGAATTCGCAGAGAGAGTCCTCAGTCTGGAAATTGAGTTCTCAAAGATCAGGTCAAGAGGTACCGGAATGGAGGGTTTTACCGATTTAATGCAGTTTGGTGATGGAATTCGCCAATTCAGGGGACTGTTAAACGGACTATGTGGTCATTTTGTACCCTGGAAGATGCCCTTCCAAATCGGACAGATTTTCAACAAAGCGGAAAACAGGATCCCCAAACCCGCCGCCTAATCCGCCGCCCCAGCAAGCTTTCACACCCCGTCCTCCATGGATGGGGCTTTTTTATATTCAAATATACACCGCGGGTAATTCTTTGTTATTCTCCTTGCACATATTTTAAATGAGCTATAACCTATAGTTATGGCCACCTTTGAAGAAATAACAGCTCCAATAAAAGATTTGTCTGAAAAGGATAAAAAACTTATTGAAAAAGCCTACAACTTTGCCGAAATTGCCCATAAAGAACAAAAAAGATTTTCTGGCGACCCGTATTTTTTGCATCTAACAGAAACGGCGAAAATTTTAGCGGAAACCAATATGGGAGCTTTGACGATTTCTGCTGGTCTTCTACACGACTCCATTGAAGATGCCAATGTAACTCCTGAAACTATAGAAAGAGAGTTTGGCAAAGAAATAAAATTTATGGTTGAAGGCGTGACCAAACTTGGCAAACTTCGATATCGAGGAGCAGAAAGATATGTTGAAAGCCTTCGAAAACTTTTTGTAGCAATGTCCCAAGATCTACGAGTTTTAATTATTAAACTTTGCGACAGACTACACAATGTAAGAACGCTCCAGTATGTCAGGCCGGAAAAACAAAGGCGAATCGCTCTTGAAACTCTTGAAATATATGCCCCTCTTGCCTACAGATTGGGAATCAGAAAACTCCACAGAGAATTGGAAGACTTGTCTTTCCCCTACGTCTACCCTGATGAATACAAAAAAGTAAAAAATCTTTTAAAAAAGAAAAGCAAAGAAAATGCAAAAAACCTAGAACATTTCCGCAAATCAATAATGAAATGTCTGGCCAAAGCTAATATAACAAGAGTTCACATTGATTACAGAATAAAAGGTCTGTACAGTTTATATAAAAAATTGGAAAGAAAAGAATGGGACATTGATGTCATCTACGACATTATGGCCACACGTGTGGTGG
The DNA here is from genome assembly GCA_964348785.1 of uncultured Candidatus Saccharibacteria bacterium. Classification (GTDB taxonomy): domain Bacteria; phylum Patescibacteriota; class Minisyncoccia; order Phycocordibacterales; family 2-02-FULL-43-11; genus 2-02-FULL-43-11. The sequence goes on from CAYGDO010000001.1 coordinate 69,482, forward strand.
TAAAAGATGTTGAAGATTGTTACAAAGCCCTGGGTTTGATACACGGACACTGGAGGCCTCTACCGGGACGTATTAAAGACTATATTGCTTTTCCAAAACCAAACGGCTATCAGAGTCTTCACACCACAGTCTTCACAGGAGATGGAAGTATTACAGAAATCCAAATCAGAACGGAAGAAATGCATAGAGAATCCGAGTACGGTATCGCCTCGCATTTTGGCTACAAAGAAAGTTTTGACCAAAAAAGCTTAAGAAGTAAAAACTCTTTCTCTTGGATAACACAATTTATGCCTTTATTTAATGCATCGGAAAAATCTGGAGAATTTGCCAAAAGCGGCATTATAAATGCCGACATACCCACCTGGCTCAAAGAATTAGCCAAAGTAGAAACGATGGCGGAAGAACACGATGAATTCATAAAAGATATAAAATCGGACTTTTTCAAAACCAGAGTTTTTGTTTTTACACCAAAAGGAGATGTCGTTGATTTACCATCAGAGGCAAATCCTATAGATTTTGCTTATGCTATACATTCAAACATTGGTGATCATATGTCCGGAGTAAAAATAAACGGCAAACTGGTAGCCATTGATACACCCTTAAAAAATGGCGATATTGTTGAAATTGTTGCAAAAGAAAATTCTAAGCCAACGACACGTTGGGTTGAAATGGCAAAAACCAACCTAGCCAAAAGACACATAAGAAGTCTATTAAGTAAGAAAAATAATAGAAAATAAAAAAAAGATGGTCAAAACCATCTTGTCCAATAGTGGTTAGTTAGAAAAAACCCCAACCACAACGCCGTCATCCAATAAATAACACGGTACATCTTGTTGGCAATTCTAGCCCTCTCTACATTTCGTGAGGTGCCGTTGATCAGAGCTAGAATTCTAGTCCTTGAGACCATGCGACGTCCGGTCATAAAAGCCACTACTGGCACGATCACAAACCCAAACACGTCGAGAACATTCATATTGGTATTTCGTGTAAATCGTTAAAAACAATTGTAATTAAAGAAAACAAAAAAATCAATAAAAAAGACGCCCCCAATTAGGACGCCCGACCGATAGGAAAAAGAAAGGCAAGCGTGATCAAAAAATACAGCCCCGCCAAAATTACCGTAAAAAACCACGCGACCGCAGTCGCACAGCCGGCGCTTACCCGAAGCCAGGTATCGCTTGAATATCGAGTCTGCCGTCTCATGAAAAATGCTAAACAGTGAACACTCGCGCAAAGAATGCCCGGGCCCACAACAAAAGCGAAAAATTGCAATGCTGTCATTGAGTACTTTTACCTTTCTACAAAAACATTAACACAAAATTTGTTCAAAGTAAATACTGTCTGAATTAAACCCCAGCTTATACAGAAAAATTCTTTATAGAATATAGATCCTCACTATTTTCTTCAGCAACTTTTTCTTCCTTACTTCTATCGTCTATTGGAGTTTCAAGCTCTACATTTTGTGTTTCTTTCGGAATATTTACCCCTTCCGTGTTTGAACCGAGATTATTGGCATTTTCCAATTTTTGCATTATATCTTTCAAATCATCAACAGAGAAAAAATCTATAGAAATTCTCCCGCCAGCTTCTTTCTTTTCTATACGCACTCTCGTACCCAAAAATACTTTTAGCTTATCCTCCATATCAATCATATCTGGATCAATCATTCGATCAGGACGTCTAGCTCTTTCATAAGCAATACGTCTTGAAATTCCTTCGGCTTCTCTAACCGTCATTTTTTTAGCCATAATTTCTTTGAACAAAGTTCTTTGTTCCTCTGGTCGGTCAGTTAACATCAAAAGCGGTCTTGTATGCCCTTCAGTAATTTTTCCTTCAGCGAGAGCATCAATCATTTCTTCCGGCATATTCAAAACACGAAGAGTGTTTGCAACATATTCCCTACTTCGTCCCATCTTCTTTCCTATTTCACCGTGCTTCAAACCAAATTCATCAACCAATCTTTTGAAAGCTCTGGCTCGATCAACCACATTTAAATCCTCTCTTTGCAAGTTTTCAATAATGGCCATCTCAAGTCTTTCTCTATCAGAATCCTCCCCATCTCTAATCAAAACTGGTACTTGAACAAGTCCGGCCAGTCTAGAAGCACGCAATCTTCTTTCGCCAGAAATAAGTTCATACTCTGTAGAAAAACTACCGTCATCTCTTGCAACCTCTTTTCGAGTTACTACCAAAGGTTGCATCACTCCATACATTTTTATTGAATCAGAAAGTTCCTGGAGTTTTGCTTCATCAAATTCTTTTCTTGGCTGAAAGGGATTGGGTCTTATCTTATCAACCTCTACCCAAAATATTGCATCGTTAAAAAATTGAGACACGTTTTTGTGAATTAAAATAAAAGATTATTTACATTTTAACATAAAAAAACCGCCCGGGAAGACACGGAGCGGTGATGAAGGTGGCATTTTGTTCAAATCTCACCGAAAAGTCGGTGGACAGAGATAACCCGTTCATAGTAAAACCTTGCATCTCTAGGCCACCGACGCATCATCTGACATTCTTCAAGGTAGGCCGTCCTAATAATAAAAAAGTAGTAGGCTCCCGCGATGAGGAGTGCAAGGGCAGAATGATCGTAAGCAAGAAACACCAAATCAGCGACGATGTACGATGCGTAGGCGGGATGGGCGACAAACCGAAACGGTCCGTCCACTTTTAGCCTGAGGGCCCCCTGAACCATTTGTCGTGATAGGGAAAACAACACCCAACCGACAAACAAGATCCAAAGGACGATACCGACCTTGAGGAAAACGATGTGTTCCTGGGGCGCCTTCGCCCACAGAAAACGGTACGAAAACCAGTACCGGACGACCGCCAAGGCCATCATCAGATACCAGTTGAAGTTGGAACGAAAAGACAAAGAGCTTGTATTCATGACTCGCGAGAAATTAACACTCAATTATTGATATGTCAAACATTTATACCCGGTCTTGAATAATCAAAAATTTTAGAATAAACTATCCCCTACTTGCCGCGGTGGCGGAATTGGCAGACGCACGGGACTCAAAATCCCGCGATCGCGAGGTCATGAGGGTTCAACTCCCTCCCGCGGCATCAATCCTTACCTAGCTTTCAAAGAAAGCGTCAGGTGGGAGTTGAAGCCTTGTTGAGAAATTTTATAAGCGTAGCGAAATAAAATATCCAACAAGGGGACTGAAACTGTAAGTTTCAACTCCCTCCCGCGGCACAAAACAAAGAAGTCTGATGTAACACATCAGCGACTATTATTTTGTAGTACGCAAATTTGAGTTAAAAGACGGAGGCATTTTTATGATATTATAAAAACAATATAATTTTATAAAAATCTATGGAACAAAATCTAGATACCAATTCGTCAGAAAATTTTAAAACAACCACCACAACAAAAAGAAACCTTTTATGGCCCGTTGTGATATTAATAACAATTATCGCAATAGGATCAATAGGATGTTTTATTTATTTAAAAAAATCCCCTGAAACAATAGCCACATCCAACCAAAACGCAAAAATTTCCTGGAAATACAATCCTTCAAAATTAATTTTCAACTTACCACAGAAAAATAATAATTCTACTATCAATATTGCCGCTATGTGTCTAAATGGAACAGATTGTAAAGACACTATCAATTCTAAACAAGAAAACCCGAGCTACTATACCTGCACTTCGGATAAACAATGTTCTTTTTTCAATGGATTCACTGGAGTAAAAAGTAAAAATGAACAACCCCTAAACAATGTCCCAGGGGAAACAAGAAGAGCTGTTTCTGCATCAAATCAAAAACCAGGCGAAGGTACTACGATTACGGAACCTGCCCTACCAAAACAAAGCGCTGGTTCCTCAGAATGTTTCAATAAAGAAGAGCTAATAAAAAACGCGCTTAATAAAAACGAATTAAAAGAAGACCTTTCTATACAATGTGAGTGTGGAATCAAACCTCCAACAAATTCAGTTACCGCTTCTCCAAGTATAATAAATGCCGAAACAGGAGAAACTACACCCGGAACTATTTCAAATATTAAAAATAAAGCCGAAGATTTATGGGTTTGCATGCAACCAGAGGCACGCCCAGATATTATGACTGATAATTTTATATTTCCTCAAAATATTGGCGTCAATGAACCCTTCTCAATTTCTTTTAATTACAAAAATGTTGGAACAAAAGAATGTCTAGAAAGTTATTTTCAAGCTGATGTAACTAGAAAAACAGATAACAAAATAGAAAATCTGGGCTCAATCGGCGCACATTTACTTTATGCAATACCTCTTAGTCCAAATAAAAATGAATCTTTTGTATTTGGTCATCAATTACTTCCAAAATTTGATATTGCCGGAGACTATCAATTAGATATTACAATGTTCTGCGAATTACCATTAGAAACACACATGATAAACGGCTTAAAAGAAATACATATTAAAGTAAATTAATTTGCATGTATCCTAGAAAAAGATTTCTAATTCCTCTAATTTTTGCGACTCTATTTTTTATTTATTTCTACAAAAACCCAGAAGACATCTTTTACGTTCAAAAATTATTTGGCATAGCTCCTTGCCAAAAACCCATAACCTATAAAATTGAAGATTTAGATAGCGGATTCAATTTATCCAAGGAGGAGTTCATAAAAAATTTAAAACAAGCTGAGTTGGTTTGGGAAAAATCAATAGGAATAAATCTGTTTGAGTACAATCCTGAAGGCAAAATAAAAGTCAGTCTGATTTACGACTACAGACAAGAGACTACAAATGCCTTAAAAACCATAGACAAAAATATATCGAGTTCTAGACGGGAATACGAAAGGTTAAAATCAGAATACCTTAGTTTAAAAAACACTTACGAAACTAAAGACCGAGAATATGATTCTTTGGTTCTAGAATTGAATAAAGATAAAATAAATTTTGAGCAAAAAATAAAATCTTGGAACCAAAAAGGTGGTGCGCCAGAAAATGTGTACCAAGAATTAAATATAGAAAAACAAGAATTGCAAAACAGAATTACTGAACTTAATAAAATAAATTATGAACTAAATGGTTTGATTTCTACTATAAATCAAAAAGCTTCAAATTTAAATAATTTAGCTAAAAGCTTAAACTTACACGTTGATACATACAATACAGTTGGACAAAAAACTGCAAAAGAATTCAACGAGGGTATATATGAACAAAAAGGAATAGAGCAATCAATAAAAATCTATCAGTTTGAAAACAAAACAAAACTTATAAGAGTTTTGGCCCACGAATTTGGCCACGCCCTTAATCTTGATCATATAAACGAGAAAGAAGCCATAATGTATGAACTAAACACATCAAACAATATGACACCCACCCAAACAGAACTCAATCAATTAAAACAAATCTGCCACGTAAATTAACCTTATTTAATATTTTTGATATTTAATTTTTAATTTATTTAAACTAATTTCTTCAATTCATCTTGATATTTCTTCATCACCTCCATCGTAACAGTCATTTGATCTCTTCCTGATTTCATTGCTTCTTCAATTTCTTTGCCTATTTTTGTAAACAAATCTGGATTTTTTTCCATCATAGCAAAAACCTTTTCTTGCTGATCTTTTGGAACATCTTTCATCTTTGCCTGTAATAATTTCTTCATCAAAAACTCTTTAAACATAATTATGATTTTATCTTGTAAATATAAATTAAATAAATTTCTTTAAATTCTATCACCTGCTTCTAACGGGACAAGTCAAAAAATCTAATAATTTAGACCTTAAATTTAACATAATTTTAGACCTTTTCTGAATTTGACTATTTACCACAAAAATGTTATTGTCCTTTTTGGATTCTTTTCCAACAACAGGCAAACCTCAACCTCAATCCTGAATAATGAACACCACACCCAAAATCTGGGAATTGGTCAGTGTCCTTATCCTCGCCCGGCACGGCAAAGCCGTCGCCGCCGAAGGTCGCCCAGACGCCGAACGCAAGCTCAACGAACTCGGGATCGCCCAGGCCAACGCCCTCGGCTTCTCCGTTCAAAAGCTCGAGATCGACATCGTTCTGTCATCCCCGCTCAAGCGGGTGGTGAGCACCATGCGCACCGCGACCAACGACACTATCCCGATCCATCCGGTCGCCGAACTCACCTGCTCGGATGATCCGATTGACCCGATCCAGATCATGTGGGGCAAGCTCGGCAATGTCCCCATCTCTCGATACTTCGCTGAGGCCGCCGGCGAATATCTCAAGGTCTGGGGGCAAACAGCCCTCGGTGCCATCATCCGCGAACTCCAAAATGGCGGACACGACCAGAAGGTTCTCGTCGGCGGACATGCCGTTCTCCAGAATGCCCTCTTATGGGCAATCTCCCAGTCAGTCTCCGAGGACTGCTGGGCGGCGGCAGGAATGGACGAGGTCAATGAAATAGCCTGCCAAAACCTTCTCGGAGAAGGCGAGGCCTTCGTCCTGAGATTCCCATCACATGAGGCCGGTGTCACCACATGTGAACACCTCCGCCCCATGGCGTAACTCCGCTCACCCAGTTCTTTCTCTCAAGTCCCGATCCGCATCGGGGCTTTTTTATTTACCCCGTTAGAAGCAACGTACACCAAATTTAAACCAAGAGACATTCTTAAAATTAATTTTAATCTAAAACCTACCAGAAAATGTTTGACCGGCCGTGTCCCGCTTCTAACGGGGTTTATCCAAAAAACTTTATTACTAAAAAAACAGTTAACTACTTTTTATAATTTTTACTACACCCTTCTCCGCATCAACCTCTACCAAATCACCATCTTTAAGAACTTTCGTGGCAATTTTGGTACCAATGATACAAGGCTTTTTCATTTCTCTAGCGACAATCGCAGCGTGAGAAGTTATCCCTCCTTCATCCGTGATAAAAGCTGAGGCTTTATTCATACCAATAATATACGAGGGCGCAGTAGTTGGAGCAACCAAAATATCTCCTTCTTTTACTTTTTCAATTTCATAAGCAGTCATTACAATTTTCACCGTCCCCCTTAAAACACCCTTATACGCAATTGCACCTTTTAACTCTTTAACATCGGCATAATCAGAAATAGCTAAAATCGGGCCTTCAAACAAAACTTGCTCCTCACCCATACCTACACAAGATACATTTTTATAAAACTTTAATTCACCAGAAATTAAACTATCGAAATCATACCACTTCAAATCTTCGAATTTAATTTTATATAAACTAGCGACCTCCTTTAAAATAGGCCTTAATCTATACATAAATTCCCAAAGGACATCCGTCCTAAATGTCCTGAAATAGACTAATTCTTGAGTGGCGACCACTAGATCTGATAATTCATCTGGTACATTCGGTCGATTAAATTTTTCTGTTATCCCATCTTTTTTAAGCCTTTGCCTTTCGGATGATAATTCCTCAATACTGTAAGGTTCGCCAAAGCCATCCCTTATTTTTATCCAGCCAAATTCTTGTTGAATTTTCTCCAAATCATCATCCCCCAAAAGAGCTTCTAAAAAATATGAATGCTTATTTTTCTTAACAGGATAACTAACATCACCAATAAATTTATTTATATCGCCTTGATAATATTTTGGTATCTCTAATTTTAATTTATTTAAGTATAAATGTTCGAAAGCGTGTGTTAGCCAGGTATAAGCTATATTTTCACGAATCAATTTTCTAATTTCCATTAATTTATCAGGGACCCGATCAGATGAATCTAAAATAGATTTTACCCTTTTTTTACCACTCTCATAAAATTTTTCACAATTACTTACAACCTCAAACAAATCAATTTTATTTTTGATTAATAAATCAACCTGTATATCCAAGACCTTGAGTGATTTATAAAAAGCACCGTTTTGAAATAAAAAAGCTTTTTGTTCCCAGTTTAAACCAATTGTTTTAAAAGTCTGATAGCCATTTGCCATAAGAGAAAGCACAAAAGCTCCAAATGGACGATCCGCCCAATGTTCCCAATCATTGTAATCTAAAACTTTCTTTTTTATTTCCTCTTTTGTCATTTATTTAAAATCCTAACAACTCCACTGTTTGCGTCAACCTCCACCAAATCCCCGTCTTTAAGAACTTTCGTAGCAATTTTAGTGCCAATGATACAGGGTTTATGCATTTCGCGAGCCATGATGGCAGCATGGCAAGTAATCCCCCCTTCATCAGTAACAAATGCTACAGCTTTTTCTAAAGCAGGCATAAATGATGGAATAGTCATTGGAGCAACAACCACATCTCCTTTTTGGACTTTAACATTATCTGCGTCAGTTTTAAGAATTTTTACAACCCCAGTTGCAAATCCTTTGTACGCAATTTTTCCCTTTAGTTCCTTTTGGTCATCATTTTGTCTTTTCAAAAAAGAATGGTTTTCGATAAATTTTTCAACCTCACCCCCTTCCAAAACTACCGGTTCACCTAATCCGTAATAAATCAAAAAATTCTTTTTTCTTTCTTCAATATTTTTTTTATAATCTAATTTTCCTCGTAAAGCCAAAACTATTTCAGGAACACATAAATTGAGCATATTGTTGTAAGAAACATTAAGCACAAAGGCCACCTTAGACAGCAAAGGTCTAATGTGATAACCCGATTCATGAAAGAAATCAGCGCGTTGATTCCTGACAAAAATTATTTCTCTAATTTTATCAACTATTTTTTTATCATCTACACTAAAATTTTTTGTTAAAACTTTAATTTTTTCTTCTTTTTCGAGTCGTTTATTCAATCTTTTTTCTAATTCTTTTTTTGCTTCTTCTTTAGAAATATTGTTAAGTCTATTCAATACATCCTCAGTCCTCCACGGCTCACCCAAGAAAAATCTCAAAGAAATCCAACCATATTTTTTAGCATGTTTACTGGCCAGTTCTTCTTTATTTAAAACATCACTCGAAGCCAAAATTAAAAAATCTTTCTGTTCTTCTTCAACAACAGTATCTTTATTTGATACTGAAATGGCACTTAGTAATTCTTCAAACTCCTTTTCATCTTTTGAATATTTTTTAACAAGACTCTTTGCAATATCAGTGGTCGGACCTTCAAATTGAGTTATGTTGTAAAAAACCGTGTACTTTATTTCTGTATCAAAAAACTCTTCCATCAACCTTGCTAATTCCTCATGATCTTCAATAAACAATGATTTTGCCGATAATTCCTTACATCTTTCCTGTAACTCATTGCCGAAAACCATACATTTTTTAACCAACTCACTGACATAATCTAAGCCCTTAGAAGAAAATTTAAATTTTATTTCTTCTTCCTGCTTTTTTAAATCATTAATAAATTGATAGAAAAAATAATTAACTTGTAACCATCTAACCAAAGTGTCTAAATCAAAAATTTCCTTTGTGGCTCTTTTATCCAACATTCCCCCAATTAAAAGATGGGAAATCATATAAGGCTCGATTCTCTCTCCAAAATAAACAATGTCCTCCTTTTTTAAATTTTCCAACTCTTTTGTCATTTATTTAAAATCCTAACAACTCCCTTCTCCGCATCAACTTCTACCAAATCGCCGTCTTTAAAAACGTCAGTGGCGTTATTTATACCTACAACACAAGGAATCCCTAATTCACGAGAAACAACGGACACATGAGCAGTAATGCCTCCATCTTCAGCCACCACGCCAGAAGCCTGGATCAAAACTGGCATAAAATCCGGACTCGTATTGGCCGCTATTAAAATATCACCCTTATTAAACTTCTTAAAATCTTCCCCAGACAATACAACCTTAGCTATTCCTTTTGCAAATCCTTTTGAGGCCACTCTGCCTTTAAATTCTTTCTTACCAATATCCTTATTTATCAAAAACCTTTCTTCAAACTTTTTAGCATCTTTTCCTAAAAGAATATTCAATTTGTTAGGAACGGCAATAACAATATTATATTTCGATCTTTCTTTGACCAAACTTTCGTCAGGCATCTGTCCACCTAGCGCAAATTCGATTATCTCCCTAGGATGTAAATCTTTTATAAAACCTATCGAGACATCCTTCCTCCTTGCCAATTCCCCAAACAAAGGTTCGGCATAATACTCCAGCTTGTTTATACAAGATTTGTAATAATCTTTAAGATATGTAGCGAAAGATGCAATTCTTGCCAATTCTTTACCCTTTTCATCAAGTGATTTAACTAAATTTTCATAAGTTTTTTTATCATCAACAATTTTTTTCAAAAAATTATTTCTCTTTTGCGTAGGATTATCTTTTAATAAACCATCCAGCGTATTTTTGTAATCATTATATTCTTTAGGCTTTTCATCAAAATAACCCATAACGCCCCAAGCATATTTACCAACAATTTCCGCAATTTTTTCTTTAATAGATTGAGAATTTATATCTTCTTTTTTTTCAAAAATAGAGGATGCTAGGTTGAGCAAATCTAATTCTTCAGATACAGATAACGTTGGCTTAATGGGTTGGGCTAAATTTATAATTATCTGATCAACATCAGATTGATTTAAAAAATGTTCCCTAATCTTTTTAACAACAACTCTATCCAAAATTCTTAAAGTGCCCGCCGTCACCATAAATTCCCAATAAAACGTAAAATAACTATCGAAGACTTCAGCCAAATCATCATCTGTTAATTTATTTAAATCCTTCAAAAATATTTTCTTTACGCCTTGTTCCATCTTTTCGGTAAGATATTTTTCCATTTCTTCCAATAACCCTTTATCTTTCCAAAAACGATCAAAAACTTTTTGAAAATCTTCGTCGCTTAAAACAAAAATCCATTTTACATAGTGTTCGTTCATTAAAGAAATAATAAAACCTGTATGGGGCCAAATTGTATGTATCTGTGAATATTGTGTAGTTATTAAATAGCATGGGTAAAAATAAGAAACACGGCCACCTTCTGAGTAAAGCTGTTTATTTTCAAAAATATTCCAATCAATTTTTTCATCTCCTTCAAAATTCATAAAATTTACTTAATTACAATGAATTGTTTTTAAGAATTGTGACCACACCCCTCTCCGCATCAACTTCCACCACGTCACCGTCCTTAAGAACTTTAGTGGCGATTTTGGTGCCAATGATACATGGCTTTTTCATTTCCCGTGCAACAATAGCGGCATGAGAACTTATGCCCCCTTCATCAGTCACAAATGCCCCGGCAATTTTCATAAAAGGTAAAAATTCTGGTCTGGTCATGCTTGTAACTAAAATCTCTCCTTCTTCCATTTTTTTAGCATCTTCAGAGTGTGGATTCAAAATAACTCTCACTCTTCCTTTAACTAATCCCTTACAAGCCACAGAGCCTTTCAAATCAATATTTTTAGACTCTTGAGTATTTAAAACCTGTTCAACCATTTTCCAACATTTTTGACCTTCTTCAGAAAAATAATAATTATACTCTCCGTCTTCTGTCATGTGAACAAAAAAGCCTTCCTCTATTCTCTTTTTCAAATCATTTTCAGCTACAGTAGCAAAAAATAATTCCTCTACTCTATCAGGAATAAGACCGTTTAATAATTTTAAATCAATTTTCTGTCTTTTAGCTACCTCCCTTAAAATTTTCAACATTCCAAACAAACCAACGTAATTCAGTCTTTTTCTTTCATCACGCCATTTGGTTAATAAAACAAATACATCATATGGATTTTTATCAAGACCATATTTCTTTAAAATTAACTTCTTGTCAGGAGCTTCGATAATTTTTGATTCATCTAATTTTTGTAATTCAAGATCAATAAAACCATCATCCACTTCAACAAAAGAAGAATAGTCTATTCCGTACCAGAAAAAAAGTTTCTTTAATTCATCTCTTGTTATTATCCCATTCTTTAAGTCAGACAATTTCTTATCCCATAAAGTAATAAATGATGGCTCATCTGGAATAAGAAGACTTTGTTTTTCTTCAATACCAAATTTATAGTTATTAGAAATCTTTTCTATCTCTTCGTGATCAATCCCTATATCAAAAGAATCTATAAAAATTCCACATGCCCACATTTCAAGATCCTTCTTATAAATTTCGTTATATCTTTTTATAAGATCTTCAATGTCTATAGAAGATAAATCAGTTTTGTATATTTCATACGATAGTAGTGTTAACTCTTTATCTAAAATATTCCAATCTTTTAGCCAATCATCTACCCCTCCATCCTCAAATTTATTTAAAAAAGATTCTGATACTTTTCTCCATTGATCTTCATAAAAAGCAGCCCATAGATAATTATTTTTATAAAACAAAAAACCCTCACCCCAACTAAAAGGGAGATACTTCTGCATCATCTTACCTGCCGTCATGTACGGTAAAATAACTTGAAAGGCCCCGCATTTTCCTTCTTGTTTATAAAGTTTTCTATTGGGGTCTATTTTTATCATTTTTCATTTAGCAGACAAAGTCTTAATCAGTCTTTAATCTTCTTCGTATCTTTTAATAATCTTTACAACACCTTCATTTACATTAACTTCTACCAAATCCCCATCTTTCAAAACTTTCGTGGCAATTTTCGTGCCGATAATGCAGGGAATTCCCAACTCTCTTGAAATAATCGCTGCGTGGCAAGCAATACCGCCTTCGTTTGTAATAATCGCTTTTGCTTTTCTCATTAATGGCACGAACTCAATTCTGGTCATTGATGTAACCAGAATCTCTCCGTCTTCAAAAATATCCTTGGAGGGATCAAGTACTACTCTGACTTTTCCTGAGAAATTACTTACACCTCCTCTACTTGCAACTTGTCCTTTTACAAAACCCTCGAATTTAAAAGCTGTCGCTACTGAAAAAAGCTCCTTGGCTTCGCCATCATAGAATATTTTCGCATTTTGTCCTTTTTCCCATACCATAAAAACTCCCGCTTTTCTTCTTCTTATCTCTTCCACATTTAATTTATATTCACTTTCTAAACATTTACCGAACTCATCAAAAGTATAAACCGCTAAATCCTCATAAGGAATATTGGATACTTTAGCAGTATGATCCATAGTCATTGCCAAGTAATAAAAAAATCTCATCATTCCGATTTTTCTTAAATCAATCCACTGAATAACAAGTTTCGCAAAAGCTAAATCTCTTTTATCTATTTCGGTTAGCTCTATTGTACCCAGAATTTTTTTACGATTTTCATGTAAGACATCAAAATTTTGTCTATTTTTTTCTATTTCCAATTCAATGCCCTCTTTTTTATTCTTAGAAATTTCAACGTAAACTTCTTTTAGAATTTTTTCCGGAGTAGTTTCTTCAGCCTTATAAAAATCACTTCGGAACCAAAAATACTTATCAATGTAACTTTTAATATTTTCTTTAAGAATTTTTCCAGAGGATACTTCAATGCAAATCCTCAAGAAATCCTCTCTTTCAAGATTGAAAACGGTTGGTTCTTCCGGATGTGCCAAAGTATTAAATATCTCATCTGCCTTATTAATTTCTAAATTATGACGTTTGGCAAAATGAGGAACTATTTCCTTATTTATAATAGCCCCCTTATCCTCCCAAAGAGAACAATAATGAAACCACTCTCCTGAAAGAATCGAAAATTTTTTATAAAAATCAAAAATTTTCTCTTTTGAATAAGTCGCGCCATTTTTAAAATATTCTTCCCAAGCTTTTTCTATCTCCTTTTCCAAAAAAATCTGACGTTCTATCATTTTATCTGCGCTCTTTGGATCACGTAAATAATCGTCGTATACTTTTTTAGCAATATCCTCAATTATCTTCTTAGCATTAAATTGATGGAACGAACCCATCTTATCAAAAGAGAAAAAAGCGAAACCTGGACTGTATAGAACACCATGAAGCGAATCAGATTCTGTGTAAGACTTGAAAGCCATATCAAGCGCCACCAAAGAGACGCCGGCAATAGCATTATCTAACTCATTATTTTTGAGATAGTTTATTATTTCGCCTTTTGTCATAAGTTATTTTTTAGAATTGTGACTACCCCCTCTCCGCATCCATCCCAGTAGCAAAAATCAGAATTTCGCTACGGGACAAGCCTCCACCAATATATCATTACTTACCCACTCTTTTAATTATTTTGACAATGCCCTCGTTTGCATTAACTTCGACCTCATCACCGTCTTTCAAAACCTTCGTAGCAATTTTGGTGCCGATAATGCAAGGAATTCCTAATTCTCTAGAAACTATTGCTGCATGAGATATTATTCCTCCCTCATCAGTTATGATTGCCCCAGCTTTTTTACAAGCCAATATCATTTCAGGGCCAGTAGAGCCCGCCACCAACACTTCACCCTCCTTCATCATTTCTATTTCCGTCTTAAAATCAGTATCTGCGCTAAACATTATCTTTTTAACTTTCCCTTTATAAATTCCTTTATGTGCGACATTTCCCTTAAAACTCTCTAAATCTTTATCAACTTCTAAAAACTGCTTATAAAGAATTTCTGCTTCTTCACCCACGACATCTTCACCATTAGAAAACAAGCCACGAACAATTGCGCCAGATCTTTTCGAAACTGAGATTTTGCGTCCACGTAACATTTCCACCAGTTCAGTGTATTTATAGTCCTCCACAGACAATTCAAGTGTAAGGCGTCTGGAAATTTCATCTAAAAAGGGCTTGAGAATATTAGGATCATACATTGTAAAATTAAGAAGTTTACGATATTCAAATTTTAATTCACCAGCTTGTTTCAATTTTTTCTCTAAAGCAGGGTCTTTTTGCAACTTTGCAGCCACCAAATCTAAACTGTGATATTCCAAAGGAAAATAATTACGCCACATCTCTATAGACAAGATGGCTGATTTTTCCAAGAACTCTGCCAGTTCTTCATTCGAAAGCTTTTCCGTTTTTATCGTCAGTAATTCACTTATACTTTTTTCAAATTTCACCATCTTCTGTCTTAAGTCTGTCGTAAACTCTTCATATCTCTTAATAAATAAATTTAAACCTTCCTCCCCGAGTCTCTCGTGTTCAACCTTACTAACAAAAAGACTGTTCGAACGCTCTTTGATAAAGAGGATAAAATCCTTATCTGCATAACCCGAATAGAAATGAGCGTCAGAAAAAATATACGGCACACCAAACGTCCAAAGAAAATCATAATCTTTTACACTAGGAAAATTTTTAGGCTTTTCTTCTAAAATATCAATTTTCTTAGACAAAGTCGTAATTGGTCTCGACTGAACAATATAGAATTTACCAGCCTCGTATGCCCATTCAATATCGCAAGGAAAACCATAGTGCTTTTCTATGCCGAGAATAATTTCCGACAATTCCAAAATTTGCTTTTCGCTTAATTTTTGCTTTTCGCCCTCAACGGCGGAAATATCTCTCCATTCATTTCCACCACCTACTTTCCTGAATAAGCCACGTTCCTGAACGGAAATGTTTGAGTCAATAATTCTTCTTGGTTCTTTTTCTACAACATAAGAATCTGGCGTAATCTGTCCAGACACAATCGCTTCGCCAAGACCAAACCCGGCTTCAATAATCATCTGATTATAATCCTCTGTTACAGGGTGAACAGAAAAAGCGATTCCAGACACTTCGGATTCAACCATTTTTTGCACCACCACTGCCACAGAAATTTTTGTTTTATGTAAATCTTTTTCAAAACGATAAAAAATAGCACGAGGAGTAAACAAAGACGCCCAACACTTCCTCACATTTTTCAAAAGATCAGACTCTTCTGTATTCAAAAAACTATCAAGTTGCCCTGCCCAAGCAGCAGAACTAGAATCTTCTGCCGTAGCAGAAGACCGAACAGCGACAAACCTAGCGCCTAACGCCTTAAAACCTTTCCTAATTTCCTCTCTAATATCTTCAGGCATTTCTTTTGCCAAAATCAAAGATTGAATTTGTTCTGATGCGTTTTCAACTGTATGCATTTCAGCATGTTTTACCTTGTGAAGGATTGAATCTATTTCAATATTTAAATCTGTTTCTTCGCAAAATCTTTCAAAAGCACCAGCAAGAACAACAAAACCCGGTGGAACCGGAATCCCCGCATTGGTCATTTCTCCAAGCGACGCACCTTTTCCTCCCGCAATTTCTGCATCATTTTTCGAAAGCTCTTTGAATTCCTTGGTGAATTTTTGCATATAAACATTATATTATCTAACGGGATAAATATTACACTTTTATAGAAAATCAGCAAAGAAAAAACCACTCTTTAAAAATGGTTTTTTCTTTTGAACAATACTAACGCTAACCTACATTGTAGACGGAGTAGAAACGCACTCCTTACAAGTACTCTTGTGAGTTGCAACCTCAACGATTGCAGCAACACCAACAAGAACATAGACGATCATTTCAACCGTAGGCCAATTTCCCAAAAGCATATTAACAACATTGTAATCGAACGCTGTTAAGCCCCAGTTTAAACCTCCAACGACAAGAAGGATAAAAGTAACCATATGTAATGCCTTCATAAAATAGAAAAAATTAATTTTGTTAAAATCGACCTAGTCAAACTTACACATATATTATATCACCCTATACTTACAAAGAAATAACTGATTTGATTAATTTAACTCTTTAATATAGTTTAAAAAGATGAATTTAAAGCCGAAAATCATCATAGTCGCAGGTCCAACCGCCTCAGGGAAAAGCGATCTGGCTGTTAAAATCGCCCGAAAATACAATGGCGAAATCATATCTGCCGATTCAAGACAGGTATACAAAGATTTAAACATTGGTACTGGAAAAATTACAAAAAAAGAAATGTTGGGAATAAAACATTATTTACTTGATGTTGAAAATCCAAAAAATAAATTCACGGCTGAAAATTTTAGAGAAATGGGAGAAAAAGCTATCGAAAAAATAATTAAAGATAAAAAAATCCCAATCATCTGCGGAGGAACTGGTTTTTACATAGAAGCTCTCATATCTAGAGAAAATTTTCCAAACGTCCCTCCAAATGAAAAATTGAGAAAAGAATTAGAGAAAAAAACCCTTGATAAATTGTTAAAAATTCTAGAAACTTTAGACAAAAGACGTTTTGAAAATATTGATAAACAAAACAAACGACGTATTATAAGAGCGATAGAAATCGCAAAAACTCTTGGAAAAGTCCCAGAAACAAATTTGGACGATTCAAAATACGAGACTCTTTGGATTGGCACAACTTGGCCCAATGAAATTTTTAAGGAAAGAATTCATACTCGCCTTTTGAAACGTCTGAAAATGGGAATGCTAAATGAAGCCAAAAAACTTCATAAAAAAGGTTTATCGTGGAAAAGGATGGAAGAACTCGGTCTTGAATATAGATATATGGCAAGACATCTTCAGGGAAAAATTTCAAAAGAAGAAATGATTTCTGAACTTGAAAAAGAGATTTGGCATTACGCAAAAAGACAAATGACTTGGTTTAAGAGGAACCAAAAAATAAATTGGTTTAAACCAACTGAAATAAAAAAGATTGATGGCTTAGTGAAAAAGTTTTTAGGATAAACCCCGTTAGAAGCAGGACACGATCAGTCAAATATTTTCGTTAGGCTCTAGATTAAAACTAATTTTAAAAATGTCTCTTAGTCTAAATTTGGTGTCCGTAGCTTCTAACGGGGTAAATAAAAAAACCGCCGGGCGTGTACAAGACACACCACGGCGGTCGAACTGTCGAAAGAACGACGAATCACTCAGGGCGTAACGGGCGTAACAGCAATGGCGCCCTTTTCACCTTGCTCAGGGCCGGTGTAAATGGTCCCAGGTTGTGCGAACTCATCCCATTCGAAGAAAATCCGAACCGACATTCCCTTCTTCGAAAGGGTGAAGCCGCCGCCGGCGATATCATTCAAGCCCAAGAAGCCGTCAGGCCCCTGGACAAAGAAGTGAATGGGGCGCTCCCAATATTGCCCGTTGGGGCCATAAACGAGGCCCGCAACGTCAAAGGCGATCACGGCATTGTCCTCCAACGCTTCGATGTAGAGCGACGGCCGAGCACCAACTGCCCGGATGGGGATCGTGTTGAGACCTGCCATGATCTTGTAGATGTAGTGGTCCGCCACGCCGGCCCCGGAGCCGCCAGAGTAATCAACTGGGGAAATGCCTCCCATCCGCGACAGCGGATAAAGAACAAGTTGTCCGTTCTGGTACCGAACCGACAAAATGCCGTTGATAACCCCAGCCAACCAGGGATCGAGCAATGCTCCGCCGGCCTTGTCGACTTCGACCTCCCTGTTCTTGACGGTTTGCCCATCCTCGTTGGTCACGAGAATCTCCGCCGAAGCGGCATTCTTGGTGACCGGGAGTCTTTGTATCCAAAGCTGCACCATGGGAGCACCATTCTGAAACGATGCTGCCGTGACTTCGATCGATCCCCGGAAAAATTCCCGGCCGATTCCATCGGCGAGACGTCCGGTCAAACGAACGAGGTCGTTCGTGTTCTGCAGACGAAACGCGAACGCCGCCAACGAAAGTTTCCGAAGAACGTCTTCACCAGAGGTTCCCTCAACCTCGTAGTACGTGACCCTTCCCGGGAAACTCCAGTCCATCGACGGAGAGTAGACATCCACCGAACCCCTCCTGATCTCGCTCATCGCCCAGGACCGAAGGGCGTCCTGGCTGTAGATGGGAAGCGAAGCCGGCGGTGGCACAGGGACCGAACTCGTCTGCGCGACGAGGTTGAAGTTGCAGAGCACCAACGCCACGAAGGCGAAGATGGCGGTCACCAGACCGCGGAAAGGATTGAGGTTGAATTTCCGATTCATGGTTTGCCTGACTTACTGGTTGTTGCTACCGTTTGTGCTGATTCCGACACCGAACTGGATCCGGGTACGAATGATCACGCCCGTCTCCACCTGGTTACTGGTTTCTTCCGCCGGGGTTACCACCGCTTGAGTTGCCTGTATGGTCACCGGGGAAATGGGTTTCTTCTGCTGAGGAGCGAAAAAGACAAGTAAGACAATGGCTCCGAAGAGCGTTGCCACACAAGCCAATTTCACTCCCGGCCTAATCTGATTTGCCTGAGTGCTCATATGTTGTCAAAGAAAGAAAAAACGCCTACATAGACGTATTTCAATATAATACATAAAAATAGAATTTTGTCAACCCCCTGTAAACAATAGCTTGGTGTACCAAAACTACACCTTATTTTAGTAAAGTGTTCTTTTTCATAAAGTATTTGAGCAACCTTCCCATAGGTCAGACTATGATGGGATTAATGCTTTTTCGTTCCCTTCGTCGTTGTTCCTACGGGCCCGCCCCGACTCGAACGGGGAACCACGGTTTTGGAGACCGTTGTTTTACCATTGAAACTACAGGCCCTTCGCTACAACTCTAACAAAAATCCGCCCTTTTTTGAAGTGAGCGGATTTTTGTTTAAATTATTTCTTTGATTCTTTATGAGGAGTCTGCTTTTTACACCATTTACAAAATTTCTTAAGTTCAATCTTTCGCTCAACTTTTTTCTTGTTCTTACTTGACCAATAGTTGATTCTTTTGCACTTGGTACAAGCTAATTTTATTAATCTTTCTTGTGACATATAATTTAAATTCAATAACTAGAATAGACAGTACTTTAATACAAAAGAGTTAAAAAAGCAAACCAAACTATACGTAAAATCTTTTTATTAGAGGGTTTATGCGGGTGATCAGTTCATAAGCCGAAATATCAACAATATCAGCCAGATTCTCTGCTTCAACCTCATTTTTGCCTTGTGTGCCAATCACAACAACCTCATCAAGCGCTTTTACATCTTTTATGTGAGTAACATCAATTACAATCATATCCATCGAAACTCTGCCTAAAATCCTTGCGTACTCCCCTTTCACCAAAACCCTGCCAACAGAAGAAAAAACTCTGCCATATCCGTGCCAATAACCTATCGGACAAACTGCAATCTTTGAGTCTTCCAAAACTGTTTCTGTACAATCATAACCAATCTTTGAACCGGCGGAAATCTCTTTTACTTCCCCAACAACAGTCTTCCAAGAAAGAATCGGTTTTAAGTTTAGATTATCTTTAGCAAATTCCTTAGTTTCCTTTGATGGCCAAATTCCGTACATACCTATACCAACACGAACCATATCAAAATGTGCATCTTTATATAAAATTGTGCCACCCGTTGCACTAGCGTGAGCTATAGGATTTAGGCCAGCTTTTCTAAAAGCTTCAACCCATTTTTTAAAAATCGAAATTTGATTATTTGTAAAAGCTGGAAAGGCTGGATTTTTAGCCATAGCAAAATGAGTAAACAAACCCTCCACTAAAACTCCTTTCAAATCTTTTAAAGCATTTAAAACTTCTGGTAAATCTTTATCCAAAAAACCTTGTCTGGACATTCCTGTATCAACCTTGATATGAATTTTTTTAATATTCTGACTTTCGGTTTTTTTCAATTGTTCCAACTGATCAAAAGATGAGATTGAAAAACTAACATCATTGTCAGCTAAAAAACCATACATTTCTGGCAACGAAAAACCTAAAACCAAAATTGGTTTTTTTATACCCGATTTTCGCAAACTGATAGCTTCAACTGCTGAATCAACTCCAAACCAATCCGCCTTATCTTCCATAAAACTGGCAAAATCCAAAAGACTATGGCCATATGCATTTGATTTTATGACAGAAAGAATTTTTACTTTTTCTCCAACCAAATTTCGAAAAGCATTAAAATTGCCAACTAAAGCTTTTTTGTCTACCTCTATCCAGGTACGTAACCCTTCGGGTCTTTTGTTTTCCATATAATTATTAAGTTCTATGTTAATACAAAAAGTTTTTTATTGAAAGTTTAAAGAGTTATAATAAAAAAATGAAAACAAAAGGGATACAGCTGGAAAAACTAAAAAAAGAAATCGGAGAAAACAAAAAATTACCTCTTATAGAAGCCAACTTGGTATTTGGTGAAGGAAATATTGATTGTGAAGTGATGTTTATAGGTGAAGCACCTGGAGCCAATGAAGATAAACTTGGCAGACCTTTTGTTGGACGCTCTGGCCAACTTTTAGACAAACTCCTCACTGAAATAAATTTAAAAAGAAATAGTGTTTATATTTCAAATATCGTAAAAAGACGTCCTCCAGAAAATCGTGACCCCCTACCGAAAGAGATTGAGGCCTATAAACCATATTTAGAAAAACAAATAGGAATAATAAAACCTAAAATTATTGCAACCTTAGGGAGATTCTCAATGAATTATTTTTTGCCTTTATCCAAAATCTCAAATGACCACGGCAAAGTCTTTAAAACAAAAGAATTTATTATTTACCCACTTTACCATCCAGCAGCAGGACTTCGATCTACTAAAGTTTTAAAAATCCTAAAAAAAGATTTTCAAAACCTAAGTAAAATTATTTCCAAAACCCAAGAATAAGACCGAAAATTACAAAAATAACGAGTTGATACCCTGATTGAATCAAAAACCTTGTCCAGGCAATTTTCTTTGAATCATTGTTCCACATAGCACTTCCTGCGATAACCGGCACAACAAAAGCCCCCCAAATCCATAGAGCATTTTGAAGGCCACTTACTTCTTTCCATCCTTCTATGTAATAAGACAGAACCCAAACTTGAAACAAGGTTAAAAGAAATTGAACAATGTAAAGTTTAAAAGCACTTTTCTGCATTTCTTTTTGTTTTTCAGTATCCAATACATCAGCCCCAATAACTTCCATCCATTTCTTTCCAAAAAGTGGTCCGTACCAAATGGCCCCAACAACCATCGAAAGAATTCCACAAACCAAAATAGCAAAATAATTTATTTCCATAAAAATCTCATTTAATGTTAATAAATCAATTATAAAATAAAAAATCCCCGAAGGGACAAACTCTACGAATCACTTCCTACATTCCGAATAAACCGGAAAAAAGCCAGAACGGCAACCGCGCTCAATATAAGAATCGTTGACCCAAGAGGGTCAGAATACGGGACAGCGTCAATTAACATAGAGCTCCCAAATACAATAACACAAACAACAAAAATGCTCAATTTTGTTTTATGCGCCAGGCTGGATTGTGAGTACACTTCTCGCCCTCGAAATTTTTTCGCCGACCGCTCAAAAATTTCTGGGCACCGGTTTGTCGACAAGTCTTGCTAGACTCGTAAACCGACAAACCGTTCGAGTCCATCACGTAAAACTTCGTTTTACTCCTGCCACAAAATTCCCTAGGCAGGAATTGTTGTGCGCCGGGCTGGACTCGAACCAGCGATGCCCGATGGGCGGGAGATTTACAGTCTCCTGCAATAGCCGCTATGCGACCGGCGCGTATGACAATAATTTACCATTTTTATAGTTTATAACAAGATGGTAAATTATCGCTCCGCAAATAGACTATTTTCCAGTAGGAGTCCTCTCAGACTTCATAATTTTCTCAACCAATTTTTTACTACCACTTTTAACTTCAAAATTAAAGTCTCCGTTCTTTATAGAAACATAAACTGTTCCCCCTTCTTTCAAACCTTTTGAAATTATAAGATTGGCAACCTGAGTTAAAATTTTATTTTGAATAAGACGCTTCAAAGGTCTCGCGCCGTATTGAGGATTGTAGCCTTCCTTAGCCAGATACTCAAAAACTTCTTGGTTGGTTTCCAATTCTATTCCCTTTTCTGCCAAACGCTTTTTTATAACTTCAACCTGCAACTCAACAATCTTAGCGATAGCTTCTTTTTTCAAGACATCAAAAACAATTATGTCATCTAATCTGTTTAAAAATTCTGGTCTGAAAAAGTCTTTGAGACTATTCATCACTTTGCCCTTAGTGTCCTCATAGTCACTGCCAGTCTCTCCATTAGAGAAACCGAGCTTTTGCATTTTATCTATATGTTGAGCTC
Source organism: uncultured Candidatus Saccharibacteria bacterium (assembly GCA_964348785.1). GTDB lineage: Bacteria > Patescibacteriota > Minisyncoccia > Phycocordibacterales > 2-02-FULL-43-11 > 2-02-FULL-43-11. The sequence goes on from CAYGDO010000001.1 coordinate 92,115, forward strand.
CAATATTTGAAGTCATTATAATCACAGAATTTCTGAAATTAACTGATCTACCTTTTGAATCAGTGATTTTTCCATTATCTAGAATTTGAAGCAAAATGTTAAAGACCTCAGGATGGGCTTTTTCAATTTCATCAAATAACACAACCGCATAAGGTCGGTGTCTTATCATTTCAGTCAAATTACCACCTTCATCATAACCAACATAACCTGGCGGTGCTCCAACCAATTTTGAAACAGAATGTTTTTCCATAAATTCTGACATATCAACTCTAATCAGAGCTTTGTCATCATTAAACATAAACTCAGCCAAAGCTTTTGTAAGTTCCGTCTTTCCTACACCTGTTGGACCCAAGAAAATAAAACTGCCAATTGGATGATTTGGATCAGCAATTCCGGCACGTGACCTTCTTACGGTATCAGCAATCTTTTTAACAACTTCGTCCTGCCCGACAATTCTTTTTTTGAGTTCATCTTCCATTCTAGAAAGTTTTTCTGCCTCCTCTTCAAGCATTCTTGCAACAGGAATACCTGTCCAACGAGAAACCACGTCAGCAATATCTTCTTCCATAATTTCCTCCTTCAAAATTCTTCTTGAACTTTGAAGTTTTTTCATCTTTTTTATTTTCGCATCAAGTTCTTTTTCGAGAAGAGGAATTTTGCCATATCTAATTTCGGCTGCTTTAGACAAATCAACTCTTATCTCTGCATTTTCCGCCTCAATTCTTAAAGATTCCAATTGTTTCTTAATGGATTTCATCTCTGAAAGAATTTCTTTTTCATTTTTCCATTTGATTTCTCTTTCCCCAATTTTTTCTTTCAAATCAGCGATATCCTTATCCACTTCTTTTATTCTAGTTTTAGCCTTTTTAGAATTAATTTCTTTCTTAAGAGCTTCTTTTTCTATTTCAAGACGCATTATTTTTCTGTTAGTTTCCTCAAGTTCAGGAGGCATACTTTCAAGAGAAATTTTTAAAGCCGAAGCTGCTTCATCAATAAGATCAACCGCTTTATCAGGTAAATATCTATCAGTAATATATCTGGCTGACAAATTTACAGCCGATAAAATGGCATCGTCTGTAATTCTAACGCCATGATAAAGTTCGTATTTTTCTTTCAAACCTCTAAGAATCGCGATGGCATCTTCAATAGAAGGCTCTGAGACATAAACAGGTTGAAAACGTCTAGTCAAAGCTGGGTCTTTTTCAATATGTTTTTGATACTCTTTCAGTGTGGTAGCGCCAATTGAACGCAACTCACCTCTTGCGAGAGCTGGTTTTAACATATTTGAAGCATCCATTGAACCCTCAGCCGCGCCGGCGCCTACAATGGTATGTATCTCATCAATAAAAAGAATTATCTTGCCTTGAGATTTTTCAATCTCTTTCATTATATTTTTCAATCTCTCTTCAAATTCACCACGATACTTGGTACCAGCAATAAGTAGACCCAGATCCAAAGAAACCAATTCTTTGTCTTTTAAAGATTCTGGTACATCACCACCTGCCATACGAAGAGCCATCCCTTCAACTATGGCAGTCTTGCCGACTCCTGATTCCCCTATCAAAATTGGATTATTTTTTGTGCGTCTTGAAAGAATTTGAACGATTCTCGTAATTTCAGAATCCCTACCAATAACAGGATCTAATTTATTTTCTTTAGCTAGGGCTGTAAGATTCCTAGTATATTTAGCAAGGAATCTATACTTTTTAGGCTGAGATACTTCAACCAATTTGGTATTTTTAATTTCTTCAAGCACTCTTAAAACGCTCATTCTTTCAATTTTAAATTTGGAGAGTAATTCCTTGGCTGAGCCTGAAACTTCCATCATGGCCAAAAGCAAATGCTCCGTAGAAACAAATTCTTCTTTTATCTCTTTAGCGATTTTTGAAGATAATTCTAAAATCTGAGCAAATTCTGGAGTTAGATAAATCTGGTAAGAAGGAGAAAGCAAAGTGGCACCCTCCGCGCCCTCTATGGCTTCCAAAACAGAATCTGTAAACAAAACAACATCAACTTCCAACCTCTCAAGAATAGCTATTACACTACCATCTTCCTGAACAGAAAGAGCGGCAAGAAGATGCATTGGGTTAACATGGTTCTGACCTCTTTCTATGGCTAATTCATGAGCCCTTCTGATGGCTTCTTTAGCTTTAGTTGTGAAGTGGTTAAATGGTGGCATATAACTATATTAAAGAAAAAAGTCAAAAATGCAAAATCTAGAAAACAAAATTGCCTTTAGAAGATTCAACTTTAGGTAATGAGTCAGAAACAAATTTTATAGGCAGATAAGTATCCTTAATCGATGCTTGGCCCGCAAAAATTCCTATCACCTCCCCAGATAAATTAATAACCGGGCTACCATAAACGACATCACTAAATTTAACATCAGTCCTAACCGACTTCCATTTGCCAGCTATCTTACTAGAATCGTTTGCAACCAAGGAAGCAATTATGCCAGTTGAAACAGAATCCGTATCTTTACCACCCAAAATAGTCACGCTTTGCCCAAGTTTAAGAGAATCAGAATCGCCAAACTTAACAGGCGGAGGAAGATCTTCAGATAAAGATTTGCCCGTAGAATCTCTAGCTTCGAAGAAAACTACATTGTTGCTATCATCGACTCCTACTGGAAAAATTTGTGCCCTCTTTCCACTTACCAAACTAATTTCATATATTTCTGGAATAGCACTCCCGAATTCATCCATCTCTTTTGACAAAATACTTATATCAGAAGCAATGAGACCCTTTTTACCAACCAAAATGCCGAGGCCTCCAATTCTCTCTTTTTTTACACCATACTGTTCTTTTATCCTGATTATACGAACCAAGCTCTTTGTAGTCTTTTCCACACCCGCAACTACCAAATCATCAGATTTTACAACGACCGTTTCCTTAGAAATAACCGAGGCGCTATTTTCTACAGGCACTATTCTTTCCACAGTCCTTTCAACAACTCGATTTATAGTTTGAGTAACAGATTGAGGGGCCTGATCCATCAAAGAAACAGTAACAATGCCTGTGGCTATTGATGTCACAAAGCTGACCAGAAGAGCAAGCAAAATTAGTTGTTGTTTTGTAAGACCTTCCATTTCTTGATTCTATATTAGAAAAATTTTTTCTTCAAGAGAGAAAGAGCCTTGATAAATTTTTTGCAATCATCTTTTGAAGTATACCTTGCAAGAGTAATCCTAAGGGTATTTTTAGAACGCCAACCATCTTTATTATCTTCTAAAGCAGAAACAACGTAAGAACCAATTTCCGAAGACAAACAAGCACTTTTAGTAGAAACAGAAAAACCCTTTGAATCTAATCTTAAAGCGAGCATTTCGGTATCACAATTTGGTAAAGAAAAATTGATGTTGTTCGCCAATCTCTTATTAAAATCCCCATTTAAAATTGCTCCATCAAAAATCTTGCTGATTTCTTTTATTAAAAAATCACGAAGAGGTAAAATTCTTTTTACTTCTTTTGTTCTTTCTTTATCACAAATTGACAAAGCCTTAGCAAAAGCGCAAATAGAAGGAACATTGGGTGTTCCAGATCTTAAACCTCCTTCCTGACCTCCTCCAAAATTAATTGGCGAAATTAAAAGACCTCTTTTTATAAACAAAGCGCCCACCCCTTTAGGGCCATAAACTTTTTGACCATCCAGTGAAAGGAAATCAACACCTAAACTTTCCATCTTTAGATCTTCATAACAAAAAGCTTGACTGGCATCTACGTGAAAATAAGGATAAAAGGAACTAGAGCTGTTAAGTTTTCTAAAATGTCTAATTTCCTTCGCAATTTCTTTAATCGGCTGAATAGTACCAATTTCATTATTGGCATACATAACTGATACTAAGACAGTTTTTTTATTAAGTAATTTTCTTAAATCTCTTCCGTCAACGAGACCCGCACTATTAACTTTCAAAAAATCGACCTTAACCCCTTTTGATATTAAATAGTTTAAACATTCGACGACAGATGAATGTTCAATATTAGAAGAAATAATATGTATATCTTTGTAATTAACACCTTTTGATACCAACGAATTGACCACACCAAAAATAGCCCCGTTGTTTGATTCCGTACCTCCAGAAGTAAAAATTATTTCATCAGCGTGCCCACCAATAAGATCGGCCACGTTTTTCCTAGCATTTAGAAGAGCATTTTTTGCCACCACCCCCTCCTCGTAAATAGCACCGGGATTACCAAAACAATCCTTAGAGACTCTTACAAATTCCTTAAGAGCCTCCTTATCTATAGGTGTCGTCGACGCATAATCAAGATAAACCCTTTTCATAAACAGATTTATACTACACATTTAACTCTTAACAAAGTCTTGGGCAAAAGATAATTTTAGTCTATAATCAACACCTATATGGTACTAACGAACGAATCAATTATGATATACGCCCTTTCTCTTGGAATAATCGTCCTCACCATGTTTGTCTTGTATCAAGAAAACCGTCTAAGAAAAATCCTAAAGGGTGGAAAATCAGAAAATCTAGAACAAACTCTAGCTATTATAGAAAAAGAATATAAAAAAACTGATGATTTCATAAAAAAAACTTTTATCGGTATGGAAAATTTAGACTCCAGACTAAGAAAATCTATAACAGGAGTAGAAGTTATCAAATTCAACGCCTGGAAAGGTACAGGAGAAGGAGGGCAACAAAGTTTCGCCTCTGCTTTTATTGATGAAAACGGTAACGGTGTCATCCTATCAAGTCTATATTCAAGAGAAAGAGTAAGTATATTTTCAAAACAAATAAAATCCGGCAAAAGTGAAAACGAATTGACTTCTGAAGAAAAAGAGGCAGTATCTAAAGCCTGGGCTAAAGCCAAGACACAATAAAAAAATGACAACCGATAGTTCAAATAATAATAAGGCTTCAAGGCCCCCAGTAGTTTGCATATTGGGGCATGTTGATCATGGAAAATCAACCCTTCTTGACTACATTAGAAAAATCAACACGGTAGACAAAGAAGCTGGTGGTATAACTCAACATATTGGTGCTTATGAGGCCATTGCAGAAAAACCAGACAAAACACCTATAAAAATAACATTTATTGATACACCCGGGCACGAAGCTTTTGGAGCAGTAAGATCAAGAGGAGCATCTGTAGCGGATATCGCCATTTTAGTTGTATCTGCTGAAGATGGTGTTATGCCTCAAACCCTAGACGCTTACTCCTGTATAGCCGGGGCTAAAATCCCCTTTATTGTAGCAATTACAAAAGTTGATAAGCCAAACGCGGATATCGAAAGAACTAAACAAAGTCTCGCAGAAAAAGAAATTTACCTCGAGGGTTATGGTGGCGATGTGCCATGGATTCCCGTTTCTGGAAAAACAGGAGAAGGTGTAAAGGAACTACTTGAAATGATTGGTATTGTCTCTGAAATGAATGAGGTGACAGAAAATGCGGAAAAAGGAGTATTCGGTTTTGTAATAGAATCGCATCTAGATAAAAACAGAGGTGCCGTTGGATCTGTAATTATAAAAAATGGAAAATTGTTACAAGGAGATATTTTAGTTTCAAAAGATGCCATGACGGTTGTTCGTCTAATGGAAAATGATAAAGGAAAATTAATAAAAGAGGCTGTTTCTAGTATGCCTATTCGAATAACTGGCTGGAGTAAAGTACCCTCTGTCGGAGAAGTAATAACAGTTTGCAAAAATAAAAAAGAAGCTGAATCACTTATTGAAAAAAGTTTAGAAAAAACCACCTCAGCAAAAAAAATCGCCCAAACAAAACCAGAAGAAGAAACGGAATCTAACATTGCTGTCGTACCCTGTATTATAAAAGCAGACGCCACAAGTACATTAGAAGCCATTTCTCATGAAATTAAAAAAATTGAAAACGACAGAATAAAAGTAAAAATATTAAGTCAGGGCGTGGGAGATATAAGCGAAAAAGATGCAAAGTTGGCTGAAAGCACAGAAGGAGCTGTCATAGTTGGATTCAATGTAAAAATCGATAGCAGAGCTCAGACTTTAGCCGAAAGAGATTCTATAGAAATAAAAACTTTTGATATTATCTACAAACTTTCAGAGTGGCTTGAAGAAACTGGCAAAAATAGAACTCCAAAAATAAAAACTGAAGAAAGAACTGGTTCAGCTAAAATTTTAAAATGTTTTAATAAAGACAAAGATCGTCAAGTCGTAGGTGGCAAAGTTGTTGAAGGAGAAATTACATCCGGAGCTGAAGTGAAAATTTTAAGAAGAGATTCAGAAATTGGAAGAGGAAAAATTAGAGAATTACAAAAACAAAAACAAAGAACCGATACCATCAGTAAAGACAATGAATTTGGTTCTATGATAGAGGCCAAAATTACAATTATGCCAGGAGATTATATTGAATGTTTCAAAATTGTAGAAAAATAATATGACAGACCTAGTAAAAGATAACAGAATAAGAGAACAAATAATTAGAACCTCAGCTAAATTTTTAGAATTGGAATCAAATAAAACATCTCTCATAACTGTGACTGGTGCAGAAATTTTTTCAAGAGGACAACAGGCTAAAATTTTTATAACCATCTTCCCTGACGATAAAGAAGAAGAGGGTTTATCATTTTTAAAAAGAAAAAGACCAGAACTAAGAGAATACATAAAAAAAGAGACCAAACTCCAGACTGTTCCATTTTTAGATATTGTGATAGATCAAGGAGAAAAAAATAGACAAAAAATCGAAAAACTTTCAGCTCAGATTTAAGTCACAAAACCTCTCTTTTTAAAAATAAAAAAGCCCAACAGAACGGTTACTGAGGGCTAAAGCTACCGGTGAAAAACCTTTCTGCCATCTGGCATCACCCAATGCCAATCTTGTTTGCCACCCTTTTGAACAAAGGTGACCTTCCCACCTTGACGTCTTGCCATGGTGACTTCGGAGGGAATTATTGTTGCTCCCGCCATCGAGTCATCAGCGTCGGCAAGAGGAACCCCACTGTTGGGAAACGCTGCAGCAAGCACAAGAAAAGAATCAGGCATAAAAAACTCCAATTTAAAAAATATAACATTTATTTTATTGTGTCAATTTTGTGGGCAATAACATTAGACTTGGTCACAGATATCCGCCTACTGGCGGATATCTGTGACCCCGCCTCCACCGCCAAGCGGTGTCCGGCTTTCAAGTCCCCTCTCGCAAGCCAAGCAATTGGCTTGCTCTGCCCACAAAAAATCACGTTCTAAAAAGAACGTGATTTTTAAAATGTGGGCAGGAGAGGACTTGAACCTCCATGTCTTGCGACACTAGCTCCTAAGGCTAGCGCGTCTACCATTCCGCCACCTGCCCAAAATTTTTTCCGCCCAGCAGGATTCTCGACTACCGTCGCGGGTGATTTTCCATCTCGCAGACTCGATAAGGAAAATCCTTTCGAATCCTACTCGCGAGCAAAGCAGTTTGCTCACTTGGGCACAAACAATCGCTTCGCTCCTTGTCCGCCCAGCAGGATTCGAACCTGCGACCATTCGCTTAAGAGGCGACTGCTCTACCAACTGAGCTATGGGCGGAATAAATAGAAGACTAACAAAAAAAACTCACATTTTCAACGTTATACAATTACAATAAAAAACTAGGCAAAAAAACGGGTGCCCAGGGCGGGAAGTCTCGACTACCGTCGCGGGTGATTTTCCATCTCGCAGACTCGATAAGGAAAATCCTTTCGAATCCCGCACGAAAAGCAATAAATTGCTTTTCTCCTTGATGCCCAGGGCGGGAGTCGAACCCGCACGCCTTACGGCCGAAGATTTTAAGTCTCCTACGTATACCAATTCCGTCACCTGGGCTTAGGCCAAATCATATTACAACTTATGTAATTTGAGTAGGGGGAACAAACTTCTTTAAAGGCACGAGCCGGGATCGAACCGGCGCATAGCGGTTTTGCAGACCGCCGCGTTAACCAACTTCGCCATCGTGCCAACTTAGAAGATTGTAAGCTTCTTTTTATTTTTTCTCAATAGATAAATCTATTTACCCTCTTTTCTGCCAGCTCTAGCACGCTCAGTCTTAGACAAAAATTTCTTACGAAGTCGTACATTATTTGGAGTTACCTCAAGATATTCATCACTTTTCATTATTTCCAAACCTCTTTCAATAGAAAGCGGCCAAGGAGCCTTAAGAGTTATAGCTTCATCTGTTCCGCTAGATCTCATGTTAGATAATTCTTTAGATTTAAGAGGATTAACATCTAAATCTTCACCTTTTGTAACATTTCCGATAATCATTCCTTCATAAACATCGTGTCCCGGCTCAATGTATCTAACCCCTCTTTCTTCAAGATTCCACAAAGCGAACGCGACCGCTTTTCCCGTCATAAGTGAAATCATAGAACCAAAATCATGCTTTTCAATTTCCCCGACATGCTCTTTAAATCCAACAAATCGTGAGGACAAAATACCTTCACCTTTTGTGGCAATAATAAATTCATTTCTGTAACCCAAAAGTCCACGAGTTGGTATTTCAAAAGTGAGACGAGTTTGGCCTTCATGTTCATGTTGGTTCATAAGCAATCCTTTTCTTGATGACAAAGCGCTGACCACTGATCCTACACATTCATTTCTAACATCAGCCAAGACTTCTTCAAAAGGTTCCAATTTTTGCCCATTTTCTTCTTTGATAATAACTTTAGGTTCAGAAACTTGTATTTCAAATCCCTCTCTTCTCATTTGCTCAAGTAATACTGAAATATGTAGCTCTCCTCTACCATAAACTGTATAGTAATCACCTTTTGAAAAATCTACTTTAAGTCCAACATTTGTTTCTAATTCTCTTTCCAATCTTTCACGAATTTGTCTGGTTGTAACAAATTTTCCATCACGACCACCTAAAGGTGAATCGTTAACCATAAAGTTTAAGGAAATTGTAGGTTCATCAATGCCAATAGCTGGAAGTGGTTCGACGTTTTCTTCTGAACAAATAGTTTGTCCGATGTAAATAGTCGGGAGACCGGCAATCATAACAATATTTCCAGCTTCAGCTTTCTCCGCTTCAACTTTTTTCATTCCTTCAAAGGTAAAAATTTTTGTTATTTTTCCTTTTACGGTTGGTTGACCTGCTGATTTTACAAAAACATTGGCTCCAGATTGAATAACACCTTCTTCAATTTTTCCAACTGCCATACGTCCTAAAAAGTTATCATAAGCCAAATTAAAAGGTTGCATTCGAAGAGGTAAAGTTTTATCCCCGCCAGAAGGAGGAATAATTTTTAAAATCAAATCAAGAAGAGGTGTTAAATCTTTGGATTCATCTTTCAAATCCAATTTAGCAATACCCTGTCTTCCGATGGCATAAACTACTGGGAAATCAATTTGTGTACTGTTTGCGCCAAGTTCCATAAACAATTCCAAAACTTCTTCATGAACCCTTTCTGGATTAGCAGCAGGTTTATCAATTTTATTTATAACCACAATTGGTTTCAAACCCAATTCCAAAGATTTTTTTAAAACGAATCTAGTTTGAGGCATTGGCCCCTCTTGAGCATCAACTAACAATAAAACTGTATCAATAGCTCGAAGAACACGTTCAACTTCTGATCCAAAGTCAGCGTGACCAGGAGTATCAACAATATTTATCTTGGTATCTTTATATAAAATTGAACCATTTTTTGCATAAATAGTAATGCCCCTTTCTTGTTCTAGAGCATTAGTGTCCATTGTAAAACCCTCTTCCACCATACCTGTTTGCCTCATTAAAGCATCAGTAAGAGTGGTCTTACCGTGGTCAACGTGAGCTATTATAGCTATATTTCTAATCTCCATTTTATCTTGTTACAAATTTTTATATAAAACTCTTTTTATTGTTTTGACACTTCTCGCCCCGTAACATCCAACCTGGCTGGATTGATATGGGGTAGCTATATTTCTAATCTCCATTTAATTAAAACGCCCCTTTACAGGGCAAGACAATTAAATCATATTTTTCTAATTAAGACAATCCGTTATCCCGTTAGAAGCCACAGACACTAAATCTAGATGCCACCATAGGAATTTCGGAGAATTTAATATCCGCAAACCATATTATTTTCTTTCAGAAATAAATATGAGTGGATATTAAAAAACCGCCAGAGTTACCAGCGATTAATACGGTCATTTGGCGGAAGAAGTTCCTGCCACCAAGGTTTTAGATGGCAGTGGACCAAACCACAACCTTGGCAAAAAAATCTAAGCGTCCAACAAAAACCATTTGGGGTATTGTCCTCAACGACAAACAATTTCTGTCCCAAAATACATAGCACCTCTCGTTTGTCGATCGGCATATCTGTGCCAAATCGACGCTTCCATTCCAATGCCTCCGCCAAGATTAGAGAAAAAGTAATCCGTCTTTGTCTCACCCTTCTTGTTCTCATTTCTAAACAAAAAGACTAAGACAAAAATCTAAAGTTGTCAAAATTTATTTAAGCACTATAAGCAATGTGCCCGCCACCATAGACAAAGCGCCAAGAGCCACCCTCCAAGAAAGATGCTCCCCTAAAAAGATTGCCGCAAGAATTACTACAAATATTAGGCTTAATCTATCAATGGCAGAAACGACAGAAGCATTTCCCGTCTTCAAAGCAAAAAAATAAAAAAGCCAAGACAGCGCTCCGGCAATCCCAGAACCAGCAATCAAAAGCCATTGTTTACCATTAAGAGAATTAAAAGAAAAACCAGCAAATTTTCCAAGAGACAAACTCACTAACAAAAGAAATCCTGCCATAATTATAGATCTCACAGTTGTAGCTAAAGTAGAATCAATTTCTTTCAACCCCAATTTTCCTAAAATCGCCACAAATGAGGCAAAAATCGCAGACAATAAAGCATAAAATATTGGGGTCATTTAAAAAATGTAAACTGATAAAAAATTAACGGTTGTCTCCACTACCACCGATTTTTCCCCTTTCGAGTCTTGAATAAAGTTTTTCTATATTTTCTTTTGCAACATCTTCTAGTGACAACCCGACTTCAGTGGCTATTTGAGCTACATACCACAAAACATCTCCTAACTCTTTTGAAATCTCCTTTTTCTTTTCAGGTAAAATCTCTCCTCCGTCGTCTCTTATTATTTTTTTTACCTTTTCAGCCACTTCGCCAGATTCACCGGCAAGTCCCAAAACTGGATAAACAAAATTACTTCCCACCCCTGGATACAACGCTGTTTTTCTAGACTTTTTTTGATATTCTTCAAAATTCATTTTATTAAAAATTATTTACTACGACGAGCGAGGAGCGCGTGGAAAATTCTTATTTTACACAGCGTCCGAGCAAAGTCGTATCAAAGATTTTAATACTCTTTATTCCATTTTATATTACTTTTCTTTTTATCCCTATTGACCCACCAAGAATCATTTTTATTATCTCCAAACCACCACGCATTAGAATCAGTTTTGAGCGCCTTTAATGCAATAGCTTTAGCGCTTTTTGTTTTAAGCCTTTTTACTGCAGAAACAATCCATTCATCTGCCCTTTTGTTGCCAACATCTGATTGCTCCTTCAAAGACAAAATCCATTCCAAATTATCCGCATCTTTTGCAACAATAGATTCCAAAGATTTTCTTTCCTCAAATTCATCAACGATTTTTCCTATATCTTCACCAAACGGAAGATTTTCAGACGAATCAGAAATCGCCTTCCTTTCTTTTTTTTCAACATACATCTGATGCACATAATTCAAATCAGAAACTCTAGCTTCACCCAAATCATGAAATAAACACATCTTCATAACTTTTGAAACATCTGCACCTTCAAGATTTGCCAATGTGTAACCAATATAAACCGCTCTTGAAATATGTTCGGCCACAGTTTGAACACCTGTACCTAAAAAATGAAAACCGCTTCTCGGAGTTTTTGCCAAAATCCCAACTTCAAAAAGAAAATTAGTAATGTTCTTCATTTTTTTATCAGGTTTTTGTTCTTTTTTCATATTTAGATGTTATACCCCAAAATTAATTTAATCAAACAAAAATAGGGCTTTACAAAGCCCTATTTTTATGTGTTTTGTGTTTAATTTTTATTTGACTTTTAGGATATACTATGATATAATTATATTAGGTTCATAGACAACAGAATAGCAACCGCGTCTTTAGACGCAGAAAGACAATTCGGATGAAAACCATAATCGGAATCAGCTTGATCGTGTTAGGTATGGCCGTCCTCGTCTGGTGGTACTGGGACGTCGTCAGTAAGTTCATCCCCTCTCGGGGGCGGACTGCTCGACGGACGTCCACAGCAACAACAATAAACGAGGACGACAACAGGGACGATGCCGCAGTCGGTCTGTTTTTCAGAGGATTTTCAATGGCCCTGGCACTGACCGCTATCGTGACCACGGTCATAGTGATGATCTACGTTGAAAAATGGGCTTACATCAAAACAGGAATCTTCGTGACCACACTGATGGGAGAACCGGCAGAAAAAGCTGGGGCTCTAAACAGATTGGTCACGGGAATCCCGATGACGGTGATCTTCCTTGGAATTTGTTGGCTGATCCTAAATCGAACACTGGTCCTCTGTGGCCAGTTTGAGATGAAGGTGGTCAACGACGGATTCTTCAAGTCTGATGAGGTGTATGGTGGTGAGAGTGGCGGATGGGGCTTCAAAACCCCATGGTCCAAAGTCACCGCGACAGTCTCCCTTGAAGGAGAAACTCTCAGTCACGAAGGAACATACGCTGTGTCGGACGCCGAGTGGAAGGTAAAATTCGGCTTCGTGATCACACCTGAACCCCGCCTCATCCTCAACTATGTTCAAAGAGGAAAAGAAGAAACTGAGAAAGAATTCCTCGGTATTGCTTCTGGCCGTCTCTCTTCAGAGATGGCACGAAACAACACAATCGGGATGTTCGAGGTCGAAGGCGGAAAACCTCGAATTGAACGTTTGAAAGACAATATCGAAGGTTACTTCAGAGACAAGGACGGTCATGTGGTGAGTGAATTTGAACGTGGCTATGGAGCCAATGTTCAAGAGTTCCGCATAGAGTCAATCCTCCCCGGAGAAGACGCAATGGCGTCCCTCGGAGATTCACTCGAGACCACGGCCATCGGTACGATGGTCAAACGTCTCCGAGATGAATTCGGATTCGATTTCCAGGAGGCAGTGCAGATTGCCACCCTGTTCGGATCCAAGGGCGACAAAGCCCGGAAAACTATCATCGAAACGAGGTCCAAGGGCGGAAAAGGCGGTTCAGCAATCGACGCATCTCTTGCGGCCTTCCTCGCAGGCGGTGGTCATGGTGGAGGAGAACACGGTAGCCACGGTGGCGGCAGTAGACACTAACCCTAACCCCTCACAATTATGTCAGCACCAAAAAAAACGACGGGGAGCAAAATTCCCATCAAGAAAATCGTCGTAGTGGGTCTAGTTCTGATCGCCACTATCTTGGTCAACTCAATGGCCAAGATGGAAGGTTTCAGTCCGAGGCTCACCGCATGGGCGACTATCCTATCATTCATTGTGTTTTCCTGGGCCGGCTACAAGCTGGCATGGGAACACAAACACGTCGGTGGCGCCCACGGCCACGACGCACACGGTACGCCCTGGTGGAAACTCGGGCTCGCCGTCCTCGTGATGGTGTATCTCGTACTACAAGTCTGGTGGTTTGCCGAAAGCCACTGGGGTCGGAGTGCCGACAAGATCAAAGAGGCCCGTGTCGAGGAGCGAAAGCGCCTCGAGCGCCTCGTCGACGCCGTCGACAAGGAGACGGGACTCTTCACTGGCAAGCGATACACGCGTATCGCTCCAATCGTTAACCCGGCTTCCGTACCACGGCACGAGACGACCTCGGTGCCGACGGGGTTCTCGGACCCCATTCCCATCCCACCCTACGCCAAGTGGAAATCGGATACGGAAGGAAACACTGGACCGTACCTCCTCTGGGACGGTTCCAAGATTTGGCTTTGCGAAGAAGGTAGAGATCACCAGATCAAGAACGCCAGATGGCTGGCATTCGCCTCGGTGACCAATTACCCTCTAAGGATGGTGGTGATAGTCACACCCCAACCTTACACCTACTGAAGGTGTTCGCGGTTGTTGTTTGTTTGCTCTTTTGTTTTTGACTACACAGGGTTCGTGCTTGCACGGACCCTGCTTTTTTTATCCTATAAACTTTTTATACATAAAAACTATTAACCCATTAGCACGATCATTATTCAAATATAAATATGTGCCGAAACATAAATTGTTGAAAAAGTTTTTAGGGTAAATCCTAAAACTTTATTACCAAACAATAATTAATTTCTAATGTAATGTACCTTATCTCTTTTATTAAAAACTCACCAATATCTCAATTTCCATAAAGTTAGGCGGGTAAACCCAAAAGAAAAAAGCGTCGACCTGCTTGCGCGTACACGCAGGCAAGAGACGCTTTTTTCTTTTTCTGATTGAAAGACTATAGTCCCAGAAAATTTTTGATTATTCCTATGATTCCTGCAAAAGAAACCATAATTGTAAGACCAATAACTCCCCAAATCATGTGCCTAAACCCTGTGGCCCTTTCCTCAGCATTGTCAGCGTTCTTAAAGAATTCGACAACACCAAAAACAAAAATCACGAGGGCCAAAGCCAGAAGCAAAAAAATCAAAGGATTTATTATATTCTGATTTACTTTAGCAATAAGTCTAGAAAGTTCAGTCATACAAAACAATCAAAAACTAAAAAACTACAATGTACCAGCTGGTATTGTAGGGATACCGACAGAAGGAGCAGAGCCTCCTTGGCCAACGCCAAAAGTCTTTCCCAAAAGTCCTACCAATCCCCAGATTGAAAAGACAACGAAAACGCCAATGACACCGTAGATCATAAGGTGTCTAGCAGCGACTCTTTTTTCTTCATCAGCTCCAGCAGTGATGTATTTAGCAACACCCCAGAAGAACAACAACAATACAGCTGTCATAGCAACCATAACCAAAGCGGTTGTGATTTTACCAAGAGCGGTAACAGTGCTAAAAACTGTAGTGAAATTTGGATTAGCACCTGGTACTATAACTGGAACATCTTGTCCAGCTAAAGCCAAAACTGGCAAGAAAAACGAGCTAGCGACAAAACCTTTTATTAAAGATTTCATTTATTTAATTTTTATAATTACAAGCTTGTAATCACACTTAACATAACACGACCTTTTTAAGTTAAATCAAATAATATCATAAAAGACTTGTAAAACAAAGGTTTGGGGATAATTATGCATGGATAAACAATAAAACTAAAGACCAAAAAACTGTTTGACTCTAGACACAAAAAAACAGAGACGACTAAGAGTTTAAACTAGGGACCAGTGCGTGGAGTAGTAAAATCTGCAGGTCCAATTTTGGCTGGGTCTCCCCAACTATTAAAATCAGATTGTTTGATGACATAGTCAGCATTTCCAAGACCAAGTTCATTTTTAACCACAATAACCAAACCCCAAACAGCAAGCATCACAAAAAGAGCGACAGTGCCGTAAATCATTACGTTCTTTCCCTCTCTCAACTCTTCACTATTACCACCCGCACGAATATATTTTGTAATGCCCCAAAAGAAATAGAGTAAAGCGAGGGTTACTAAAATCGGCGGAATTGGCGAAAGCAGTCTTATAAATAGACAAACAAAACTCTTAAAAGAAACTCTCCCTGAACTAGGATCCCAAGAAACACCAGCACAACTTCCAAATTTTTGACTGTCTAGAGAAATACCCGAACTATTATCAATGCCTAAAGCCGGCACATTTGTACCTCCGCCAATACCAACACCAAAAGTATTACTTAAAAAGAAAACCAGCCCCCAAACAGCACTCATCACAAAGATACCTACAACACCGTAGAGCATATAATAGGATCCTTCCTTTCTCTTTTCAGCGTCGGCTCCTGATAAAATATATTTAGCAACGCCCCAGAAGAACAAAACAATGGCCAGAGCCATAACCAATAAAACCAAGGCACCAATCCATTTTCCAAACTGAACGAGTAATTTACCTATAAGACTGGTTTGTGCGCCTTCAATAGCACCGGGCACAAGAGGAATTTGATCTTTAGTTAAACCTCCACCTATTCCAATACCAAAAACATTAGAAAACAAACTGACAATACCCCAAATAGAAAAAACTACAAAAAGAGAGACTACGCCGTAGACGATGATTGATTTTGCTTGAATTCTTTGCTCTTCATTTTCAGCAGAAATTACATATTTGATGACTCCCCAAATAAATGCCCCCATGGCACAAGCTGAAGCAATGACGGCCAATCCTTTCAAAATACTACTAAGAGCCATCAAAATTGAATTGACAAGGCTAGTTTGAGCCAAAACAAAATTAGGCAAAATCGAAAAAGATATTACAGCGAGTAAAGAAGCCAAAAGAATTTTATTTTTATTTTTCATCAATTTGTGAGGCTTTTTACTGTTTCTGAAATGGCCATAGCAAAAGCCCAAGCGCCCAAAACCAAAGCTGCTCCTATAACCGTATAAGTAAAAGATCTCTTAGCAACTTGAAGTTCTTCGGCGTTTCCTCTAGATTTAACAAATAGAAAACCGGTATAAACAAAACCAACCACCACAAAAATAGAACCAATCTGAGCGGCAATCTTCAAAACTTCCCTCCAGAAATCTATAAGGTTGTCCCACTTGAGAGGATTTATCAACTTTAAGCCTGAAGAAGCACCTCCCGTTCCGCCAGCTGGATTACCTCCCCCCCCCGTTCCACCTGCGGGGTTACCTCCACCTCCCGTTCCGACGGCCTCAGCATTTGCAAAAAATGGTAAAGCAAATGAAATTAACAATAAAAGAACTATGGCTATAGAAAAAGAGATTTTTAAAATTTTACGCAAATTATTATATTTATACATTTTTTTAAAAAATTATCATCTGTTACCAGTCAGAAAGGAACTATTATTAATAAATTCTTCGGTCAAAAGCGTACTCTCTATCATCCTCACAAAAACCCACGCTGATAAAATAATGATATACCCTAATAAGACTTTTTTAAATATTCCCTTTGCATAACTGACCTTTTCCTGACTGCCACCTGAAGTAAGATAAGCATAACCTGCATACATAAAAGAAATAGCGGCGTAAATACTAACCATCATAATAGTGCCGATAATTATAATATTTATCATTGCTATAAAATCGTAAAAATTGCATTCTTCGTTTGGATCAAGTTTACCAGCTGTTGGATTATCCTGCATTGTAGCAGGAACATTTTTATCTACTTTGCCACCAGAAGCTCTTGCTCCATCATAACCACAAGGCACTATTCTTTGATCGCCTTCAACGATGGCAAAAGTAATTATTGGCAAAACAAAAACTAGAACAATAGAAAAAATAAAGAGAGAAGCAAATATTTTTTTCTTTAAAGAAGTTTGCATTAAAAAATTATTTGGTGATTAAAACTTGATAAAGCTTCGTACCGAAATCAGCCACTGCTTCTGTACTAGTTTGCCAACCAGAAGAAATACTTTCCACTGTATCTCTAAAAACCTCCCTAGTTTTTTTGCCATTAGGATCTAACCATCCTCGTCCAATTAAAGCAGAATCATAACCTATAATTCCAAATGAATCAGTTGGCTTTTCACTATATAAATCTCTTCTAATTGGTGGCAAGCCTGTTAAATCACCCCAAATCTTAACAGCCTCTTTAGAACCAACAAGAAACGCCAATTTCATGGTAGCGGAAGGATTTCTTGATTGTTTTAAGACACTTATGGCTAACATATTACTGTATGTAACCCTATTATCCCCATTTCTAACTTGTGGTAAATAACCATAATCAAAATCAAAATTAGAATTTGAACCAAAAATATCATTTTTTTCACTAAAAAACCCAAAATATACCCCGAGATCCCCTCTTGAAAAAACAGTGCGTGAATTAGGCAAAGATCTTGACCAAGAAAAAACTTTTTTAAGCGGATTAGCAAACTGAGAATAAAAATCTAAAACATCCAAAAACTTCTCTTTATCAAGATTCAAAGTTAAGTCACCCTCAGAATTTATACCTGTAAAATAATTTCCTGCTTGCATAGACATAGCAGAAATAATTTCTTTAGCATTAGAAATATTGCTAAACTCACCGAGAGCAACAGCACTTTTTGTTAGACCCGAAGCTCCCTTTTTCTCAGTTAATTTTGAAGACAAAGCAAGAAATTCATCCCAATATTTTGGAGAATTAGCAATGCCTTTTGAGGCAAACATATCCCTATTCCAATACATAATAAGTGGATCTATTGAAAATGGAATACCTATAACACCCTTAGGATTTAAATAAACTTCAGCGCCTGTTAAATAAGAATCTTTAAAATTTCTCTCCGTAAATGTTTGATACGGAATTGGAGTGATTTTATCAAAATGTCTATAGATTGATTCCTCAGGCAAAACGATAGCATCAGGACCAATGCCAGACGCTAAGGCTTCAACAAATTTTTCGTCAAAAGAATCAGCTGGTTTCTCTTCATAAACAACATTTAAACCTTGTTTATCTAATTGCAAAGACTCCAGAAAACCATTCATGGTAACAGAAGAAACTGGTCCCCATAGATAGACAGTGGTTATTTTTTCTCCCGAGCCTCCTTTATTTGTCCAATAAAGAACAATCATTCCTAAAGCAACAAAAAGACTGAAGACTACTATAATTATTATTTGAAAAGTTGATGACTTCATTATTTAAATTCTAAGCAATTATAAAACATAAAGCTGAAAGACCAAAACTATATTTTTCTCAATAACACACCCCAATGATGGGCCCCGGCTCTAACATCTTTTTCCACTTTAAATCCCACAGGCTCAAAAATTTCAAGTGCTTTTCTTTTTGTCACGACGTGGTCTTTATGTGGCCCCATTCCGCCAAAAGACTCAAGCCAATCAATGAGCAACAATTTACCTCCACTTTTCAAAACACGCTTTGTTTCCTCAGCCATCATTTTTTTATCGCCAACTTGAAACAAAACATTGGCTACAACGACAGCGTCTAAAAACCCATCTCTCAAATGAACACCTCCTTTGTGCTCGACATCGCCCCATATAACGTCGATGTTATGAACCCCCATCTTATGGGCATCCTTCTTAAGTTTTTCAATTAAATCTTTCTGAATTTCTACTGCGTAAACTCTGCCACTATCTCCAATGACTTTTGATAAAGGAAAAGAATAAAAACCAACGCCGGCACCAAAATCAGCCACCTTCATACCAGACTGAAGGTCCATTTGAGAAATATTATTTACTGGATCAGAAAAAGACATAATAAAGGTAAAAACCTTTAGTTCAATTTTAACATAAAGAGAAGAATTTGTTTTTAACAATAGATTACAAACAAGTTAAGGACGCGATAGAGTCACCTTCTCTCAATTTCATTATTCGAACTCCTTGAGTTTGCCTACCAATTTCTGGAATTTCTTCAACTGCAACTCTGATCACTTGGCTTTTCTTTGAGATGGCTACTATTTCCTCAACCTCTCCAGGAACAACAATTTTTGAAGTAATCAAAGTGCCAGTTTTAGAAGTAATTTTAGCTGTTTTTATACCACTACCAGATCTATTTTGAATTTTATATTCAGAAATGCTTGTTTTCTTTCCATAACCATTTTCCATGACAACCAAAAGTGAAGCATCTTTTGCATCAGATTTTAATGGTTCCGCCCCGACTATATAATCTCCCTTACCAACTCTCATTGCTTTTACGCCCGAAGCACCACGCCCCATCTCTCGTAAATCCTTTTCTTTAAATCTAATTGATTGACCTTTTGAGGTAGTAAGCACGCAAGTGTCACCTTTTGAAGTAAAGAAGGTAGAAATAAGCTCATCATTATCTTTCAACTTTATTGCAATAAGACCTGATCTTCTAACGTCAAGAAAACTCTTAGCAGAAACTTTTTTACCGATACCGTTTTTTGTAATCATAGTAATAGAAAGCTCAGCCTGTTCTTTAGTCTCTTTCGGCATTGGTAAAACTGATGTTACCTTTTCATCAGACTCCAAAGAAATAAAATTCATCATTGATTTACCCTTAGTGGCCCTTCTGCCTTCCGGAATTTCATACATTTTTATCTTGAACGCCTTACCTTTATCAGTAAAGAACAAAAGATCGTTATGTGTATTTGCAGAAACAAGCATTGTGACAAAATCCTCTTCCTTAGTGTCCAAATCAACAACGCCGACCCCTCCTCTTTTTTGTTTACGGTACTCATCAGGATTGGTTCTCTTAACATAACCGCCCTTTGTCAAAACTAAAACACTTTCCTCATCTGGAATTAAATCTTCTTCATTAAATTCCTTGGCGTTGTTTTTAACGATTTTTGTTTTTCTATCATCGCCGTATTTTTCACCAATTTCCTTTAATTCAGTTTTAATAACTCCCAAAATTTTCTTTGGGCTTTTTAACAAATCTTCCAAAAATTCAATTTCTGCTTGAACCGCTTTCAATTCATCTTCAATTTTCTTTCTTTCAAGGCCGGCCAATTTCTGAAGTCTCATTTCCAAAATAGCCAGAGCCTGTCTTTCAGAGAACTTAAAGACTTTCATCAAGTTTTGTTTTGCTTCTTCTACATCTTTTGATTTTTTGATGAGCTTGATAATTTCATCAATATGATCGAGAGCTTTTTTCAAACCTAGTAAAATATGCTCTCTATCCTTTGCTTTCTTCAGATCAAATTCGCTTCTTCTTTTAACAACTTCAATTCTGTGTTCAACGAAATTTTCCAAAATTGATTTCAAAGACAAAGTCTCTGGTACCCCCTTCACCAAGGCGACCATATTGTAATGGAAAGACTCTTCCAACTGAGTATGCTTGTATATAAAATTTAAAACTTTTTCAGGATAACTTCCTTGTTTCAAATCAATAACAACTCTTATATCTTTTGTTGATTCATCTCTTAAACCTTTGATACCCTCAATTTTTTTCTCTCTGACCAAATCAGCAATTTTCATTATAAGCTCAGCCTTATTTACTCTATAAGGTATAGAACTTATAACTATTTGAAATGCCCCAGCTTTTGTTTCAATAATTTCCGCCTCGCCACGCATAACAACCGGGCCTTTTCCTGTGGCGTAAGCGTGATGCATATCTTTTGCGCCAAAAACTAGGCCTCCAGTTGGAAAATCTGGACCTTTAACAAACTGCATTAAATCCTCACTAGTAACTTCTTTATTATCAATAATATGTATAGTTGCATCTAAAACTTCTCTTAGATTATGAGGTGGAATATTTGTTGCCATACCAACGGCAATACCTAAAGTGCCATTCAAAAGTAAATTTGGTACAGCCGTCGGCAAAACTACCGGCTCCTTTTTTGTCGCATCGTAATTTGGTCTCCAATCAACAGTTTCTTTTTCCAAATCCTTAAGCACCTCTCCAGAAAGTCTGGACATCTTTGCTTCTGTGTAACGATGAGCGGCAGCCGAATCTCCATCAATCGAACCAAAGTTACCTTGACCAATAAGCAAAGGATATCTCATTGAAAAAACTTGAACCATTTTGACCATTGTTTCATAAACAGCAAGATCTCCGTGAGGATGGTAGTTACCTAAAACTTCACCGACAACAGTGGCTGACTTCCTAAATTTAGCAGAAGCCGTTAAACCCATCTGATTCATAGCAAAAAGAATTCTCCTGTGAACAGGTTTCAGGCCATCTCTTACATCAGGAAGAGCCCGCGCCGTAATAACAGACATCGCGTAGTTCAAATACGACTCCTTCATTTCAGTCACGATGTTTCTATCAACAACTTTATCTTCCCCAAATATATTCTCTCCCTTTTTTTCCTCTTCTTTTTTTGCCATAATTCAAGTAAATATACACTAAAATAAGACCTTTGTTCAAGTAGCCTGCGACAAAACTATTAAATTAAAACTAGTCCGGGAATACCAATTCTTCCTCTCCCTTATCAGTTGTAGATGGAATAAAAGAAGCGGTTTCTATTTCGCCTTTTTCATCTTCAGCTGGAGTGGTAGTGGCTGAGTTCAAAGAATCCTTTATAGAATTAAAACCCTCTCCGGCAGATTTTGTAAATTGCTCAAAAGCCCCAACGACTTCTTTAATTGGTGTGATGTTTGCAGTTTTCTTACTTGAAGTTGCCAAAACCCCACCCATTCCATAAAACCTTACGGACAACCAAACGATAAAAATAAAAGCGGTTATTGAAAAAGTTGAACCGACAAGAATCCTTCGCCTTGATATTTCAGGCAAATTATTAAGACTATCAACATAATCTTTTATTCTCATATTTTAAATTTGGCTAAGAACGGCAACATCACCCTCCTTACCCTCCAAATCTTTTTTCTTTAAAGTCAGCTTATCAACCGGTTTAATGTCCTCTCCTGCCTCTTTCAAGAATTTTTTTAAAGCATCCTTCTCACCAACTTCACCATAATGCATAGGGATTATAAGTTTTGGTTCTAATTTAACAGCCAATTTATAAGCCAAATCAGCACTTAAAACGCCCTCTCCTCCAATTGGAACAAATAAAATATCGATGTCTTCTTCCATTGATTCAAGCATGTCAGGCGGAATTGACTTATCATTATCCAAAGCGCCCAGAAAACATAAATTCATGTTTTCCATCAAAATTTTATACAAAGTATTTATCGATTTTTTACCATCATATTCAGAACCAGACTTCCAGCCCTTTATAAAAACTCCTTTTGTCTCATATTCACCAGGACCAGATATAACAAACGGTTGTCTTTCACCAAAAGAAAGCTGGTCAGTTCCATTCATATCTTTATGATTTAAAGAAACCAAAGCTACATCAGCGCCAAATCTTGTACCTTTTATTTTAGAATCTTTTGAAATAGGGTTAGTAGCCAAAATGGTATCTCCAAATTGGATTTTGAAAAATTCTGCCCCATGAAATGTTATTATCATGCCAAAATACTAACAGATTATTGTTAATAAAAAAAGCACTCGGCAATCATACCGCGCGCTTACGTACAAAAACGGACAAACAAGTAAATTGACATCCAAAGCCAAAATGGCCACGAAGCTGAAAAAAATCCCCAATAAAACAAAACCTCGCTATTGTGACAGCCAACAATCCAAAAAATCACCCTGACTGGTAACCAAATAACCAGTGAAAAAGCAAACCACAAAATAAGGCCAACAAAGGGACTTGGCATGGGATTCAACATAAGAAACCTCTTAGAAGATTTTAACTAAAAAAATACAAACCGCAAGTACAAAAAACCCGCAAGAGCGGGTTTTTTGTTTTCAATTTTTTTTATTTTACAGGAGTCGAATTTGAACCAAATGAAAGAGTCATCTTTTGTTCTTTTGGTTCGAACAAAGTTATCTTGAAAGGATAAGTTTTGCCTAATTCAAGGGCCGATCTTAGTTTATCTTCACTACCAAATTCTGAAATATGAACTAGTCCCGCGACACCTTCTTCAATAGAGGCCAGAGCGCCGTGTCTATTGAATTTAATAACGACAGCCTTTACAACATCATCCTTTTTATATTTATTTCCAGCCTCAACCCAAGGATTCATCTTTGTAGCCTTAATAGACAAAGAAATCTTACCGTCCTTAATATCTATGATTTTGGCTCTAACCTTATCACCGACTTTAAACAAAACTCTAGGATTTTCAACAAGTCCCCAATCCATTTCTGAAATATGGACCAAGCCCTCTAATCCTTCTTCAAGTTTCAAGAATAAACCGAAATCTACGATACCTGTAATTTCTCCGGTAACCTCATCACCAACATTATATTTGTTGACCATTTTCTCTCTATCTTTATCGTCAAAACTCTTTTCAGAGAAAATAAGCTTGCCCTCTTTTGGTGAGATAGAAATAACGGTAACGGCCAATTTTTGACCAACCAATTTCTTCAATTCGTCATAAATCTTATCTTTATCGCCATCTGGAATTCTTGGATAATGCTCAGCTTTAAGTTGAGATGCTGGCAAAAATCCTTGTATACCCTGCCACTCAACAATAAGACCTCCCTTATTGGCTTCTTTCATCAAAAGTTCAATCGGCCTTTTCTCTTTCATTACAGCTTCGGCCTCACTCCAAACCATTGCCTGCCTAGCTTCCTTCAAAGACAGCTCTATATATCCATCTTCATTTTCAGGATCAACTATTTTGGCAGAAATCTTATCACCAGGATTTACTTTCTTAATAATATCCTTAGCAACAATATATTCTCTACCATAAATAATACCTGTTCCGTAAGGTCTCAAATCAACAAAAAGTTTACCCTTTGATACGGACATCACTGGGCCTTCTACGATATCTCCAATATTTGGTAGACCTTTTATTTGAGCAACAAGAGGAGTCATTAATGAATCCTTCTTGGGATCAGCTTTCTTCTGTGCTTCTTCGTTAGAATCAACTACCACGTTTGTTTGTTCCATTTTTTTTAGAACTGATTTCGCCTTTATACAGAAATTACTAAATCAAAAGACGAGGTTATTCAATTCCCTATTAAATTTATAAAACGAAATACAACCAAATCGGTCATCTCGTTAGGGAGGCACTATAACATAAAAATAGTAAAAAAGTCTAGTTCATTTGGAATCTTATACCTTGCTATTCCAAACATTCATAGCTGAAGATAAATCTGTAGTTACAAGCTCCTCAATTGCTTTTGATCCATTTTTTATATTCTTTTTTAAATCTTCCGCCTCTTTTTTGGTTAATTTGCCAAGTATGAAATCGATCACATCTTTTTCACCTTGTGGTTTTTTAATTTTACCAGAAACCGTAACAGGAGAAATTCCAATTCTGACTCTCACAAAATCATTGGTCTTTATAGCCTTAGCAATAGATTCCACTCCCCTATGCCCCCCAGATTTTTTACCAAAAGAAATTTTGACTCTGCCAACAGGAATATCTAAATCATCATGCAAAACAACAACTTTCAAAAAAGGTGGTTTGCCTTTAACAACCTTCAAAACGGTTTTGCCAGAATTATTCATAAAACCTTCAGGTAAAAAAAGTTGAACTTTCTCTTTACCAATTTTACCAGAAGAAAACAGCGAATTTGTTTTCTTATCAGGTACAAAATCTTCAAAATCATTATTCTTAGCCAAAAGTGATACAACTGACCTACCAACGTTGTGTCGTGTCCCCTCATATTCATCACCTGGATTGCCTAAACCAAAAATTAAAAACATTTTTATTAGAATATTAAAAAATAAAACCTCTTGATATTTGCTTAACGAATTCTAAATTTCAAATGGCTATTGTGTCAACGTACTAAATAATAATACAATTTAGTCCACAAAGCCCTAATATATGGAAACTGAACAACAAAAAGAATCGATTAACAACAACCAAGATAAAGGTCTTAGTTTAAAAGAGATCGTAAAATTGTTAGTGATCACTTTTATATTAGTAATGCCAATAAGAATTTTTATAGCCGAGCCTTACCTTGTAAAAGGTCTGTCTATGGATCCAACTTTTAAAAACAATGATTATCTAATAGTAGAAAAAATCACCTCAAGAATGGGCAACATAGAAAGAGGAGATATAATTGTCTTTAAATCACCGCTTGCAGAAAAAAGAAATTTAATAAAAAGAGTTATAGGTTTACCGGGAGAAAAAATCGCATTAAAAGACGGTAAATTTACAATAGAAAAAAATGATGGGGCAAAAGTCACACTAGAAGAGAGCTATGTTATTTATCAAAATATTTTCAAAGAAAATAACTGGACATTAAAACCGGATGAATACTTCGTGTCCGGAGATAACAGGGCTGGTAGTTATGACTCTAGAGACTGGGGACCATTAAAAAAAGAGAAAATAACTGGAAAGCCTTTAATTAGATTATTTCATTTTAACAGTGTAGGTCTATGGCCTGGTAAATTTTCAATATGAAGAAAAAAAATACAACAAAAAGCAAAAAGCCAAAGAAAATAAAAAATAAAAATGAAGTGCTTTTCAAGGGTGTTGATCAAGCAACTGAAATTTCAACCTACTACGGATTTTATCCAATCAATAGTCCCGAAATAAAAAAAATTGATAAGGACACAGCTAATAAAGTACTAAAAGATGAAAAAGACTCTTTCCCGGGGAATTTAGACATATTTGAAATAGAAGACAGAGTGGCTATTCTACGGGAATATATTGATAAAAAAATGGACAGAAGTGGCCAACCAGCACTCGTTTCCTACGAAAACAAATCAGACAAAAAGCATAATCTATTCCATCTTGAAATATTAGGCACAAACAAAAGTATAGGAGATGCCACTATAATAAAAACTTCTCTAGAAATTCTAAAAGAGTATGGCCTAGAAAATTTAGTTGTAAAAATAAACAGTATGGGAGATAAAGACTCCTATAGTAAATTTTTAAAGGAGTTCATAAATTATACCAAAAAAAATATAGAGGAAATGACATCTCAATGCAGACAAAACTTCAAAAAAAATCCTTTGTGTATTTTAAATTGTGAACACGAAAAATGCGTGAAAATAGCAGAAACTTGCCCCAAACCAATGAACTTTTTGTCTGAACCGAGCAGAAATCATTTCAAGGAGGTTTTAGAACATTTAGAGACTTTAGAAATTGCTTACGAAATAGATGAGAAAATGGTATCAGACAGAACATACGGATGTTTTACAGTTTTCAAAATAATTAAAGCAGAAGAGCAAAAAAATACACTGTGCGCCGGAGTAAGATTTAATACACTTTCAAAAAAGATAGGTTTAAAAAAAGAAACTCAATCTATGGGAGCGGTAATTAAATTGCCAGAGAAAAAAAACGAGATAAAAAAGAAAATATTTAAGCCTGTAGTTTCATTTGTACAAATAGGATTCGAAGCAAAACTAAAAAGTCTACAAGTTATTGAGATTTTAAGAAAAGAAAAAATTCCAACCTTCCAAGTTTTGTCTAGAGACAAATTGTCATCACAGTTACAAATAGCTGATAACTTAAAAATTCCCTACACACTAATAATGGGGCAAAAGGAAGCAATGGAAAACTCTGTTATCGTAAGAGAGGCCCTTACCCATTCCCAAGAAACAGTGAGTATAAAAAACTTGAGTATATATCTCAAAAAATATCTAAAATAAGGTCTTTTTGTGACATATTGCCTAAAAAAAAGTATTCTGGTAGGATACAACCCACGATGGCAATAAATGTAGAAGTAGAAAAAACAAGCAGTGAGACAGGTGTAAACCTTTTGAGAAGATTCTCCAAAAGGATGCAAGGTGCTGGCATTGTTCAGAAAGTAAAAGGAGGTAGATATAAAGTCAGATCTCTTTCTAAATATAAAACAAAAATAAGAGCCCTTACTGGATTAGAAATGAGAAAAGCCTACGATAGATTGATGAAACTCGGCAAAACTTATAAAAAATCATAAGTGCCAAAAAATTTTCAAATTACTAACACCATAAAAGATATCCCGCCTCACAGCGGGAATCTTTTTATGAAAATAAAAAACTTCACTCTTGGTGAAAACTATGATTTAAGTTTGGTTTTTCAAGATAAAAAGAAAATGCTCCTATTGAACAATATCTATAGGAATAAAAAAAAGGCCACTGATGTTTTAAGTTTTCCATTAGAAAAAGAAAAGGGGGAAATTTTTATTTGTCTTAGTGAATGTAAAAAAGAAGCTAAAAAATTCAAGAGGGATTATGATAATTTTGTACTATTTTTATTTATCCACGCCCTATGCCATTTGAAAGGAATGGCGCATGGTAGTAAAATGGAAAAAGAAGAGGAAAAAATAAGGCTGGAATTTAAAGTTTAAAAAAATTTTTCTCTTTGGAATTTAAAACCGAGTACTCATTTTGAAAAATGAGTTTTGAGTTTTGAATATTCAAAAATATGTCTAAAAACATTTCAACTGGAATAGATATCGGTACCTACCAAACAAGGGTTGTAATATCCGAGACTGATTATGATGGTGATCGATTATCCCCTAAAGTTATTGGCGTTGGATGTGCAGATTCTAAAGGCTTAAGACATGGTTACATAGTAAGTCAAAGCGAAGTAGCAAAAAGCATTAAAATCGCTGTTTCTCAAGCTGAAAAAATGTCAGGGGTAAAAGTAAAAAGAGGAATTTTTTCCATTGGAGGAATCGGTCTTTCTGGTACGACTTCAAATGGTGTAGTAATAACCTCAAGGGCTGATTATGAAATTACCGAAATAGACATAAACAAAGCGATAGAAATAAGCCAAACAGAAATTCCACAAGCTCAAATAATAAACAGGCAGATCATTCACACGGTCCCTCTTCAATATAAAATAGATGGGAAACCAATTTTTGGTAACCCAATAGGAATGAAAGGTTCAAGACTGGAAGCAAAATCTTTTTTTGTCACCTGTCTCAATCACCATTATTCAGATTTAATTGAATCAGCAAGTGAAGCTGGGGTCGGTGTTGAGCAAGTCGTTGCCTCCCCCATCGCTGCGGCCCTTGTCACATTAACAAAAGCCCAAAAGATTGCTGGTTGTGTTTTAGCGAACATTGGTTCCGAGACAGTTTCCATTGTTGTTTATGAAGATAACAAACCAATTTCCCTAGAAGTCTTTCCAATCGGTGGTTCTGATATAACAAACGACATAGCACTAGGTCTCCGAATTTCCATAGAAGAAGCAGAAGATGTAAAAAAAGGTAGTATCGTCGGAGTAAATTACCCAAGAAAAAAACTTGATGAAATTGTTTCAGCAAGACTTGGAGACATCTTCGAACTTATTGAGGCCCATCTTAAAAAAATCGGAAAAAATGGAATTTTACCTGCCGGCATAATAATAACCGGGGGCGGTTCAAGTATTGAAACAATTGATTCGTTAGCCAAATCATCACTAAGAATTCCATCAAAAATTGGAGCTATAACATTTGGTGAGAGCAACCGAGGACAAATAAAAGATGCTTCGTGGTCTGTTGCTTATGGACTATGCCTGGTTGGTTTTGAAAATGAAGATGAAGGCACTCACAATTTTGGAGTAATAAAAAAAACTACAGATATTTTAGGTTGGTTCAAACAGTTCTTACCGTAATCCCGTTAGAAGTCACGGACACCTAATCTAGAGCAAGTAACATTTTTAAAGATTGATTTAAGTCTAAAAATAATCAAACGTAGACATCTGGTCCGTGTCCTATTTCTAACGGAATAAAAAAACGCCTTCCCTTCCAGAAAGACGTGATCGCCAACAAGGCCTACGCTACGCAATGGGCAACGAAGGGTCAGTATTGGAAACAACCCAACCTCCCTTTTGCAAGACTTCTACCGGGAAGTCCGAAAGCTGAACCGACTTGAGAGTGGCTGTGATATGTTCGCCGTCGTGATCGACTCGCATCACCTTATGTGCTTTTCTTTCACCACGAATGGATAGAACAATGTTATGCCCGACTTGAAACATGTCCCCGCGAAGCTCGGGCGAGTGGGAAACCGCCCACTTATTGCCCGACATACTCAACAACGGAAGAACCAACGTAAACTTAGGTGTTTTCATCTTTGCCTGCTGTTTGCCTCAACAAAATTTAGATAAATAATCAAAATAAGTCAACCCTGTTAAAGTTTTTAACCCATCCTAATGATAAAAAGAGTTATTTCTCAAAAACAAGATAGCTTTGCTAAAATATCAGAATGAAAAACTCCAAAGGGGTCAACTCTTTCTTTTTTACGATTTATTGCATATCATTGTGTCAATTAAGCAATTTATAAGCTAATTGCTTTTGCAGGTAAAAGCCTAAAACAACAAATAATATGCCACAAATAACACCAGAAATAGAATCGTTTGCACGTATAAAAATCTTCGGCGTTGGAGGTTCAGGAAGACATGCTCTAAACCATATGGTCAACTCAAAAGTAAAAGGGGTTGAATTTGTTGCTGTAAATACTGATGCGCAAGATCTACATAACACCATGTCTAAGAAGAAAATTCACATTGGTAAAAATGTTACCCGCGGTCTTGGTGCTGGAATGAACCCAGAAGTTGGTAGACGTGCAGCAGAAGAAACAAAAGAAGAACTTCAAGAGTCAATAAAAAATTCTGATATGGTGTTCATCGCTGGCGGTATGGGCGGTGGAACATGCACAGGCGCCGGTCCAGTAGTTGCCAAAATTGCTAAAGATATGGGGGCTCTTACCGTGGGCATTGTTACTCGCCCATTTTTCTTTGAAGGTAACCAGAGGATCAGAATTGCTGAACAAGGTATAGAAGAAATGAGACAATCAGTTGATGCTTTGATTGTCATTCCAAACGACAGACTGCTTTCAGCTGTATCAAAAGAGACAACAGCAAAAGATGCCTTCGCAATGTGCGATGAAGTTTTAAAACAAGCCGTTGAAGGTATTTCAGATTTGATAACTACTCCAGGAGAAATCGCCAACATAGACTTTGCTGACGTAAGAGCTATTCTTGAAAATGCAGGTCCTGCTCTTATGGGTGTAGGTTTCGCCAGCGGAGAAAAAAGAGCTGAAGAAGCAGCAAGAGCGGCAATCAACTCACCCCTTCTTGATGTATCAGTCGCGGGAGCAAAAGGTGTCCTGTTCTCAATCGCCGGTGGTGATGATTTAACCCTTTTCGAAATTCAAGATGCTGCAAAAGTAATTACCGAATCAATTGATCCAGAAGCAAAAGTTATTTTTGGAACAATCAAAGATGAAAAACTAAAGAAGAATGAATTAAAAATTACAGTTATAGCATCTGGTTTTCCTGAAGGAAATTTGGCTAAAAAAACTTTATTCCCAACAGGTACTGCTGATTCAAGCAAAATCAAATCACCAACAATGTCTTCGATAACTAATTCCCCGGCCACAACTACACCAACTACGGACAAAACTCCAGAAACACCAAAAGCTAACCCAAAACCAGTCAGTGATGAAGATGATGATTGGAGCGCGGTTCCGGCATTTTTAAGAAGGGCGAAAAAATAATTTAATCAAAAAATCCCGCTTGAGCGGGATTTTTTGATGTTTAAATTTTCTGCTATAATCCAATTCTATGATTTATGATTTAATAATTTTAGGAGGCGGTCCAGCCGGGGTTTCGGCGGGAGTTTACGCTTCAAGAAAAAAGCTTAAGACTCTTGTCATCACAAAAGATATGGGGGGCCAAAGTACAGTATCAGAAAATATCCAAAATTGGATAGGCACCCCTTCTATTTCCGGTTCCGACCTAGCTAAATCATTAAAAAATCACCTGCTCGCTTTTGCAGAAGGTGTTCTTGAATTGAAAGAAGGAGAATTGATTGAAAAAATTACTGAAAAAAATAACCTTTTCCAAGTAAAAACAAAAAAGAATGAATATGAGGGAAAATCAGTTCTAATTGCAACCGGAAGTAAAAGAAGGAAATTAAGTGTTGAAGGTGCTGATAAATTTGAACATAAAGGTGTTACCTATTGCGCTTCTTGCGATGGACCAATGTTTGCTGATATGGATTTAGCAGTTGTTGGTGGTGGTAATGCTGGTTTTGAAACCGCAGCTCAACTTTTGGCTTACGCCAAAAGCGTCACTCTCTTTGAAAGTAATAGTGAATTCAAGGCCGACAAAATCACAGTTGAAAAAGTTTTAAATAATCCAAAGATGCAAGCTTTCAAAAACGTGGAGCTTTTAAAAATCGAGGGTGACAAATTTGTTTCAGGATTAAGCTACAAAGATAAAACTACAGGAGAAATAAAAAATCTTTCAATAAGCGGTGTCTTTGTTGAAATTGGAGCGATGCCAGCAACAGATTTTGCAAAAGAAATAATTGAATTAAACAAATTTGGACAAGTCGTGACCGATCCACGAAATCAAAGAACCTCAAAAGAAGGTATTTGGTCAGCTGGAGATTGCACTGATGGTTTATATCACCAAAACAACATCGCCTCAGGTGATGCTGTAAAAGCCCTAGAAGATATTTACATTTGGCTTCAGAAAAGAGGTTAAGATTTTGGTTTATCCAATTTATCTAACTTTAAAATTTTAACGCCGAAGTAAACGACAGCTGAAATAACAGCAAAGTTTATTAATATGTTTATGAAATTCCCCACTTTTATTTGAACTTCCCCAATTTTTATAACCATATCGGTAAGCCCCTTTGCTTGATTTAATAGAATTCCTAAAATTGGATTAATAA
This sequence comes from uncultured Candidatus Saccharibacteria bacterium, assembly GCA_964348785.1. Taxonomy (GTDB): domain Bacteria; phylum Patescibacteriota; class Minisyncoccia; order Phycocordibacterales; family 2-02-FULL-43-11; genus 2-02-FULL-43-11. The sequence continues at coordinate 124,044 of CAYGDO010000001.1, forward strand.
TGTCATCCACCAAGGACTTCACGACAGTTGAAACCGCTCCCCCCAATATAAAACCGACAGCAAGGCCAACAACACCCTGAGTTCTTATAAAATCAAGAAAACCTTGAAATTGTGACTTGACTGAATTCATTATTTTAAAAAATTAAATTATACTTGTGGGCAGTACAGGATTCGGTCACGCATAATTTTCTGCTGAAAATTTGCACAACCCGTCTCCCCCGCATTGCGGGGTCCGACTTTCGAGCCCACACCCCGCTTCGCTAAGCCCACAAATTTCGAGGACTCATTGTGGGCGGTAGAGGGATCTCTCTCCTTACAGGAGCAGTACAGGTTTTCCATTTTTATTTAATTTTAAAATTAAATAAAAATAAGGAAGAACCTTTTCGAGCCCTATACCGCAAGCCAAGCAGTTGGCTTGCTCCGCGCACTGCGTTCGGAAACCTCTCTTGTGGGCGGTAGAGGGCTCGAACCTCTGACCCCGAGAACGTCAATCCCGTGCTCTACCAACTGAGCTAACCGCCCTTTATAACTCTGTCACAAAACTCCATACCAAGATACAATAATCTTCTCTGAATCGCAACATTCGCACATTTTAAACAACACAACACTTATACACAGGGTGTGGCCTGAAAGACAGTAAAATGTTAATATACATTTATACAAAAAAACTGTTCAAATCCCCATATAAACGCTGGCAATTTATTCCGGAGCCATCCGGGTATAGTGCTATTAAAGCGCTTTCACCTACCTCCCCGGCTTTAAACAAGGAGATCAGGTCGATTATATAGGGATTTGAGCAGTTTTTTATGTAAAAAAATAACCCTAAGTAATAGTATAGCAAATTAAATATATAATTAGAATAGAATATAACACACTTTTAATATATGAAGACGTAGGAAATGTACTGTCAAGGTATATATAAATAATCTTCTTATTCTTAGCCTTTTATAAATACCAACAGATAAATTTTATTAAAAAATCAAAAATTAATAAAGAAAAAGTGCTAAATTTTTGACATAATTTTACACTTTTGCTATGATTTACATATGGATGACTATGAATTTGAGGAATTTAAATCACAAGGATCAAGATCCAGCATCGTAATAACTTTAGGAAAAGCTGAGAGATTCTATTTTGGTGGTTTTATGACTCAAAAATATAAACTTTTATCTTTAACGGGAATGAAACTACTTTATGATAAAAAAAGGAATGCCATTGGTTTTAAACTTATTAATGAAACTGAGGACGGGATGGTTGGAATAAAAAAAATGCAAGGCAAATCTACTTATATAAATGCAAAAGCTTTTTTAGGAATGTATGACATTGATGCTTTAAAGTACGAAGGAAGATACCACCCAAAAGAAATCACGAGTGGAGATGGAAAAAAAATTCTAGTTATTGAATTAGTTGAGAAAAAATAGATTATTTTATCTTAGACACCCCACGTAAAAATATATTATTTGCTCCCCTCAATTAATTTAAATCCCTAGTACCTAAAATTTTCTACCACCAAATGCAATACAAGATTTAAAATGGCAAATCTTTACACAACCCATCAAACACCTCCCCATCAATTTTATTTGTAAGTATTTTTGAAACTTCCTTTCTATCCACCCATTTTGCCTCCGGATTATCAGAATCAATTGGCTTTAACTCGCCATCAAAATTAGTTCTAAATAAAAATAAAGTAATATCTTTTAGCTCAGAGTTATCATCGTTTTTATCTAAACCAATTTTATATCTCTTGTAAGTAACCAGAAATCTTACAAACTCTAACTCATTAACCCCTGATTCTTCGTAAACTTCTCTTTGGGCCGCTTCTAAATCTGTCTCGCCTTCTTCCACCCCTCCTTTTGGTAAAGACCACGTATTGTGTCTTTGCGCGACAACAAGAATTTTACCCTCTTTGTTTATAACAACACCCCCCGCTTTTTTGATTTGCTTTGTTAGCATAAAATTTTAGTTGGTGACCCCAATGGGATTCGAACCCATGTTACCGGATTGAGAATCCGATGTCCTGGACCGGGCTAGACGATGGGGCCGGTAAGACAAAGGGATAATATCATTTTTTGAACAATAGGCAAAAAATGGTATAGTTTTTTTACTTTAATCTTTGGAGAGGTGGCTGAGTGGTTGAAGGCACCGCATTCGAAACGCGGCAGACCTGAAAGGGTCTCGGGAGTTCAAATCTCCCCCTCTCCGTAAAATAATAAAAATGCTAAAATATATTTATTAAAATTTTATATTAAAAGATATGAACCAAGAAACAATGCCTCCTGAAATTAACAGCACTCTAGCCGGGGAAAGACCTGAGTTTGTTACAAAATCCAAAAGAGACACCAAACTCTCATCCTCTATTGGTCTTTTAATATTTAGTATGATTTGGCTTGGATTTACCAGTATATTTGTTTTTGTTTTTTTTGGACCACTATTAAGCGGGAAAGATGTAAATTTCACTGTAAATGGAACACCAACAACAGCCAACCTAAGCAATATGGGATCATTAACAATGCCAGGAATAATAATTGGAATTTTTGTCCTTATTGGCATTTTTATATTCATCGCAAGTATTAGGTCACTATTTTCAAAAGGTAGTTGGTTTATTGGCACATCAAAAAGATTAATTGTTTATAGAAAAAATTACACACAATCAATAGACTGGGAACAATTTTCCGGTAATATTATCGTCTCCGGCCCTTCAAACAACAACACAATATCTTTAGAAATGAGAACCGGTCATATGGTTTCTCAAAAAAATCGTGCTGACAGATATGTCCCCGATATGATAGAAATGATAGGAATTAATAACGGCTTTGAAATAGAGCCCATTATCAGAAAAAGAATAAAAGAAAACGACCCAACTCCAGCACTTAACGAGAAAACTCCTTCTGCATTAATCTCAAATTAAAATTGACAAAAGATTAACGAGGTATAACATATTTATTAATGAAACTAACAAATAAAATCAGTTCTAATATGGTGGGTATAATGATGCGAACACTTTCTCAAGAGCTGATGTTTGGTTTGGTTAAATAAAACTCCCAAATTAAAGACCAGCTCTCGAGAGCTGGTCTTTTTATGCAAAGAGAAGTTCCTTAAAACCAAAAACCGACGAGGAAAGGCTATGGGACTAGTAATCCAATTTCAAAGAAGAGCGATTGAGAAACTTAGAGCTCAAAATCGAGAAAAATCTCCTCTAAGACTAATGAGCAAGTTTGGGTCAGACATCAGGTTTACCGTCGACGGGAAACCGGCACGATGCCTAGGCATAAGTGAGGGCATTGGCACCTGCTCTGATATAGGAGGAATGGATGTTGCCGTCTTTGGCGTATGCGGGGACACGGCCCCAGTCAGATTAAATGGCCATGCACCAAAGGCCCTAGAAGCTGAATACTTCGTCTTTCTTCATAATGGCACAAAACTGGATAAACACGGCGCACCTAGAGCTACCGTTGAACTTCTAGAATGTAGACCGGCGGAGAAAAGCGGGCAATTGATAGTCTTCGATTTGCACCCGACTGGAGAAATCGCTGATTACGCATATCTGATTTGATCGTCCCCGCCCATCACCCGATGGGCTTTTTTATTTATCCTAAAAACTTTTTCACTAACCCCGTTTCTTTATATTTTTTAAATTTAGAAACTTATACTCAGAAATAAATACTTAATTTTATTAGACTAAAAAGTTTATAGGATGAATCATTTTTTTCACTTTGCAAAAATTTAACTAGCAAAACAAAAAAATATTTGTATACTTAAACATCATGATTATTTTAGGGATAGAAACTTCATGTGACGAAACTGCAATAAGCATAATTGAAACTTCTGGAACATTTCCAGATGATTTTCATATTGATATAAAATCAAATATTGTTTTATCTCAAATTCTAATTCACAAAAAGTATGGTGGGGTCTTCCCCGCTCTTGCAAAAAGAGAACACTCCAAAAATCTAGTTCCAGTTTTCATCCAAGCGTTAAAAGAAGCCGATCTTTATAAAGAAACAACACCCTCCACAAATACTCTTCCTCAGATAGAAAAAACACTTGAACGAGAACCTGAAATGTTCGAAAAATTTAAATTGGAAATTACAAAATTAGAAAAACCAAAAATAGACGCTATTTGTTTTACAAAAGGACCCGGATTGGAACCCGCTCTTTGGGTGGGTATCAACTTTGCAAAAGCAATAAGTGAATACTGGCAAATCCCAGCAGTTTCAATAAATCATATGGAAGGACACGTTCTTGTAGCATTACTACAAGAACGTGGAGCACAAAACGTAGAGCATGAAACGTCAGAAAAAAAATCTTCCGCTACACGCTACACGCTACACGCTTTACGATTCCCCGCTCTCGCCCTACTTGTTTCTGGGGGACACACGGAGTTGATTCTTATAAACGATTGGTTTGATTATAAAAAAATCGGTGCCACAAAAGATGACGCTATTGGAGAAGCTTTTGACAAAGTAGCAAGAATTCTTGGACTTCCCTATCCTGGCGGTCCTGAAATATCAAAATTGGCCGAAAAATGGAGAAAATCTAACGAAAAAGGGCTGGGTATAAAATTACCTAGGCCAATGATTAACTCTAAAGATCTAGATTTTTCGTTTTCAGGTCTAAAGACTGCCGTTTTATATACTGTCCAAAAAATTGAAAACTTAACAGAGGAAATCAAAGCTGAAATTTCTGCTGAATTTGAAAATGCCGTTGTGGAGACTGTAATCAAAAAAACAAAGAATGCAATCTTGAAATTTGATGCCAAAACCATAATTTTAGGAGGTGGAGTGGCAGCCAATAAACACCTAAGGGGAAATTTACAAAAAATGTCTGAGGAAGAAAATTGCCAGATTTTTATACCAGAAATTAACCATTCAACTGACAACGCCCTTATGATATCAATCGCCGGAGCGCTGAGAATCACTAAAAACGGCTTTTCGGAAGAAAAAAATACTGAATCAAAAGCTGACGGCAACTGGTCTATAGACAAAATTTAAATTGGCTTTTACTTTTTTGAAAAAACCATATATTTTGCTATGATTTGCATCATGAATGAGAAATTCCTAAAACCATACAACCCTAAAGAAACTGAAGATAAAATCTACAAACTATGGGAAGAAAGTGGGGCTTTCAACCCGGACCATTCCACTACTAACCACAAACTACCAACGAAAAATTTCTGTATGATTATGCCTCCAACAAACGCCAATGGGTCACTTCACGCGGGCCACGGTCTTGTTATGACTATAGAAGATATTATTACCAGATATAAGAGAATGCGTGGTTTTAAAACACTTTGGTTACCAGGACTTGATCACGCAGGCTTTGAAACTCAAGTTGTCTATGAAAAAAAGTTAGAAAAAGAAGGCCGTAGCCGATTTGAAATAGAGCCTGACAAACTTTATCAAGAAATTTTAGATTTTACTTTAAACAATTCTTCAAACATAAAATCCCAGGTTAGAAAAATGGGGGCTTCTTGTGATTGGAGTAGAGAAAAATTTACTTTAGATGATGATATAGTAAAAACAGTTTATCAAACATTTAAAAAACTTTATTCTGATAATCTACTTTACAGAGGAAAAAGAATAATCAGCTGGTGCCCCAAACACAAAACTTCTTTCTCTGACCTTGAAATAAAAGATGAAGAAAAAATTGAACCTTTTTATTACTTAAAATATGGACCCTTTACAATCAGCACTTCAAGACCGGAAACCAAATTCGGAGATAAATATGTAGTAATGAATCCACAAGATAAAAGATATGATGAGTATAAACATGGAGACAAAATAAATCTTGAGTGGATAAATGGTCCCATCACCGCAACCATCATAAAAGATGAGGCGGTAGATATGGAATTTGGAACTGGAGTGATGACTATTACGCCATGGCACGACCCAGTTGATTTTGAAATTGCCAATAGACACAACCTAGACAAAGAACAAATTATCGACGAAGGCGGAAAACTTCTCCCTATCGCAGGTGAGTTCGCGGGCACACATATCACAAAAGCTAGACCTCTAATTATTGAAAAATTAAAAAACAAAGGTTTAGTAGAAAAAATTGACGATAAATATAAACACGTCGTTCACACTTGTTATAAATGTGGCACGACAATCGAGCCTCAAATCAAAAATCAATGGTTTGTTAAAATGAAACCTTTAGCCGACAAAGCTCTAGAGAAAATAAATTCTGGTGAAATAGAATACATCCCGGAGCATTACAAAAAAATTACTGTTCATTGGCTAGAAAATATTATTGATTGGAACATTTCAAGGCAAATAGTCTGGGGCATTCCAATTCCTGCAAAAATTTGTGACAAATGTGATACAGGAGTCGTAGATCTAGAAGATAAAATATTTAAATGTGAAAAGTGTGGCGGAGAAATGAGAAAAGATAAAGATACCTTCGATACTTGGTTTTCTTCAAGCCAGTGGCCTTTTGCATCACTTGGTTATCCAGACAATAAAGATTTCAAAGATTTTTATCCAACAGATGTAATGGAAACTGCAGGAGAAATTATTTTTTTCTGGGTTTCAAGAATGATAATGCTTGGACTTTATGTTACAGGAAAAATTCCTTTCAAAACCGTTTACTTGCATGGATTAGTGCTTGATGCCAAAGGACAAAAAATGAGTAAAAGTAAAGGAAATGTTATAAATCCACTCGATCTAACAGAAAAATACGGTACTGATGCTTTCAGAATCGGAATGATTATTGGAAATACTCCAGGCACTTCCCTTGCACTTTCTGAAGATAAAATTCGGGCCTATAAAAACTTTGCCAATAAAATCTGGAATATCGCTCGTTTTGTATTAACCAATACAGAAGATACAAAAATAAACGAAGAATTTGAAAACTATTCAACAAAAGACATCGAACTAATAAAAGAACAAGAAGAAATATTAAAAAGCGCCACAACCGATATGGATAACTATAGATTCTATATCGCCGGAGAAAAGTTATACCACTATATTTGGCATAATTTTGCCGATATAATACTAGAGGATAGTAAAAAAATTTTTGATTCAGAAAATAACACAGATAAAGAATCAAGAAAACAATTTTTACTAAACACATTGGACAAAATGCTGAAGTCACTTCATCCTTTTATGCCATTTGTTACAGAAGAGATTTGGCAATTATGGAAAAATAATTCCCTTCTAATGACTGAAAAATGGCCTGTCAATAGCTAATAATGAGTTATACACAAACAATCATTTTTGCTTCTTTGGGTGGTATCCTTCCAGCTTTGTTTTGGTTATGGTTCTGGTTAAGAGAAGACCGATTACACCCAGAACCAAAGAAAAACATCATACTTTCATTTATTGGAGGAATGATCATCGTTCCCATCGCCTTTTATTCTCAAAAATACACAGAACCATTATTCACAGGAGTAACACTGGTTTTATGTTGGTCACTAATAGAAGAAACTTTAAAACTTATATCGGCATATTTTACAGGTATAAGAAAAAAAATCTGCGATGAACCAATAGATGCTATGATCTACCTCATAACGACGGCTTTAGGATTTTCTGCTCTAGAAAACACTCTTTTTCTAATAAGTGATATAAGTAGCAATAATATCGTATCAAGCATTGTGACGGGCAATTTACGCTTTATAGGGGCATCCCTACTCCACATACTGGCATCAGGAGCAATTGGTGTATTTATCGCTTTTTCTTTTAATGACGGCAAGATTTCTAAAATATTTCATACAGGGTTTGGCCTTTTAGTAGCAGTAATATTACATTCAATATTTAATATCTTTATAACTAAGAGTAATAACTGGGGGGCTTTTATAGTGTTTGCCTTCGTCTGGGTTTCAATTTTTATGCTTCTAGCGGCTTTTGAGAAAGTAAAAAACCTTGGAAAAATAAGACTTTAGAGAATTTATAAATCTTTATCAACTTTTTTGTTTTTATCAGAAACAAAGGTGATATAATGAAACGAAAGAATTTTTATTATTAACCTAAATAAAAATGGCAAAAGATAAAAGATCGTTTTTTGAGAGATTGGCTGGCTCTAGACCGGTAAAGGAAGAAGAAAAAACGCAAAAGAAAATATCCGCAAGAAATGAAGAAGAGTTAGTAACAGATGACGAAGAGGGTCAGCTCACCGTTGACGTTTATCAAACTCCAGATGACATAGTCATAAAAACAATGACCGCAGGTGTAAAGCCTGAGGATTTGGATATTGCCATAACAAGAGATATGGTTACGATAAGAGGTCAAAGAGAGGGTGGTATGGAAACAAGTGATGAAGATTATTTTAGTAGAGAATTATATTGGGGCACCTTTTCCAGAACAATAATGTTACCTCAAGAAATCGACGTTGAAGGAGCTGAGGCCTCAGAAAAACACGGCCTTCTTACCATCAAGCTTCCAAAACTAGATAAACATCGCGAAACAAAATTGAAAGTTAAGTACTAAAGCCTAAAAAATGCCAAAAAGTAGGAAAGCTTTTACTCTTGTTGAACTATTAGTTGTGATATCAATAATAGGAGTTTTATCATCTGTAGTGTTTGCTTCTTTAAGTAGTGCAAGAGCATCAGCCAGAGACACTAAACGAAAAGCGGAAATAAAAAATATGATAACAGCTCTGAGGGTTTATTATAATAGTAATAATATTTTCCCAAACATATCATACGCGGGTGCGTGTGGCACAGCAATAGATGGTACAGATGCTCTTTCAGTGGCGTTAATTAGTGATAATTTAATGACAACAATGCCCACCATTCCATCAAATTCCGGAGCTTGTGGAGACGCTTATTATAGCGGAACATGGAATGCAAGACAGGGCATAGCTGTGCTGACAAAACTTGAAAAAAATGATTCAAACTGTACAGCGTGGGGGCCAAGTTGGTTCACAACAGGATCATATTGTAATGGTTACTATGTTCAGGTCCTACCGTAAAAATCTTTTAAATACAATCTAAAAAAACATCCGCTAATTAACAGATGTTTTTTTATTTTTATTTAACTTTCTCCAATAAAAGTTTTCTCAATTTATTTAAAGATTCATCAAATTCAAATTTATTTTCAAATATTATATCCGCCTCATCAAGCTGATCAAATTCCTTTTTTAAAGATAGGTACATACCAAATGAATCCTTAAGGATATGTCCCTCCCTCTTATCTTTTTCAAGTCTTTCTTTGACAACATTCTCGTCTGCTTTTATCCATACCAATAAAATTTTATCCACATATTCACCAACTCCTTCAAACAAAAAATTACGTAATGACTTTTTATGTAAAGTTTCGTCGACAATTATATTCTTATGCAAAACATAAATAGATTTTAAATCTAAAATTACTCTTTCAAAAACTTTCATCCTCGTATCGTCAGAAAATGGAATGTTATTTTTAATATTATATTCAAAATTTGAATCTGTTGGGTAAATCTCTTTTTTTACAGCATCAACATCATAATAGAAAAAACCCAAATCCCTTGCTATAGCTTTAGCAAGAGAAGTTTTTCCAGTTCCTATCAAGCCCGCAAAAAATATGATCATTTGTTGTGGTGCCGAGGGCCGGGCTCGAACCGGCGACCCCATGCTCTTCCGTATACATCAAATTATTTCAATATGATGCTTGGACTATCTCATTATCCTTTTGAAAGGATATCGGGCGCTAGTACAGGATTATTGTTGGGACTCACCTGTTAGTCTCTACACCTTCCAAGAAACTTTTAACCCTTCTTGGCTTGGCTCGGGATTGTCCATATTACTATGAGTTTTCCCCGAATTCACCCAATTTGCTTTACCTATTACTAGATAAAGGCCCGAAGATTCAGGCACATGCTCTACCAACTGAGCTACCTCGGCATTACTTCAAAACTGTTTAAATAAACAATTTCTAAGAATACTTTAACTATTTTTTAACAAATCAGCAAGTTTCCCCTTAACGCCCGCAATAAAACCAATTAACTGATGAAATTTTTTTGTATCACTAACTCTAACAGCAATAGTACCGAAAGGAAGTCGATTAAACTGACGCTTACTTTGACTTGATAAACTTTTTACATAAGAAATTTTTCCCAAACTTTCCCTTTTCAAACCTGTTACGTTTAACCAGTAAAAAATTGCTTGCTTCTCTTGTTTACGATCAAAAAGTCTTAAATTTAATCGGATTCTCGATTCTTCAATCTCTAAACATTTTCGCAAAAATAACATAAAAAACTTTATCATTTCTCCATCAGAATTAGTAAAGCTAATTGAATGATGAGTAACTTCTCTACCCCCAATCTTAACTGGTCTCTTATAACCTTCAGCCCAATACAAAGCAACACCAACAAAAAATAAATCCTTCAATAAAAAATTTTTAATGCTATCTTTAGCTTGTAAAAAAATATTATTGTTTCTTTCTTGAGCAATTAAAGTTTGTGCCTTATTTCTTTTTACTAGACCGTTTAAAACCCCAACCTCAACTTTTTTATTTATTCTTGTCCTTGCTTCTTCTGATAAGGGAAAATCTTTAAACCATCCAGATTGAGTCGATTTTGGTACTCCTAAAATTTTATATATCTCATTATAACTATACCCCTGAGATCTCAATTGTTTTGCCTTTTCGTACCTAACATCCATAATACTATTATAGTATCATTGGTTCGAAAACACAAAAGTAGAGCCTTTCGACTTATCAGCCTACCTTTTCAAGAGAGAAGATAGGTCAAAATTTTTTATTGAATCGTTCACCTTACCCACCTCATTTATTTGATTCTGCAATGTGCCATATACACCAAGAACCCTATCTATATAAGGTTGAATGAAATAATAGGAACCAAAAGCTAAACCAATTATCATAGACCAATAAAAAACCCTCCAGGCCATCTCCAGCCTCCTTGCTCTTTGAATTTTCTTTAATATAACCCTGCACTCTTCAGCGATTTCTTTCACCTCATCTAAAACTTTTCTATCTTCGGGATTCATAAAATAATTTTAGCATATGATTCACTTCGTTACATAATCCCCTCGACAGGAAAAGATATCTCCTTCGACTCAAAGCTCGCCGTTGCTCGCTTTGGTCTAGGCACCGCCTCGCCAACTCGCCTACTGGCTCGATATGGCTCCGGCGTTCGATTCCTGACGCAAATGAAGCAGTTCATTTGCTTCGAGGTGACTATTTCACTTCGTTACATAATCCCCTCGACAGGAATCGAACCTGTATCTAGACGTTAGGAGTGTCTTGTTCTATCCATTGAACTACGAGGGGGGTCTCCTAAATACATAGATAAACTAACACATAAAAACAAAACCTTGAAGAGTGCTCTAAGGTTTTGTTTTTATGTGTATAATAATTTCTATAAAACTATTCTATGTTTAAAAGTTCTTTCAACCTGTCCTCATCAAAACCAACCACAACATTATCTTTTATTATCATGACGGGAACTCCCATTTGACCACTTTTTTCTACCATCTCCTTCCTCTTAGCTAAATCTTTTGAGACATCAAAATTTTCGTAAGTTACACCTTTTTCATCAAAAAAATCTTTTGCCATCTCGCAATACATACAAGTCGGAGTTGAATATATTTTCACCTGTGTTTCTTTTGTCATATTTTTAAATATTATTTATAAGTCAAAGCATTATATCCGACAAGTCATTTTGAGTAAAAAAGTTATCCCCAACTAACAAAACATCCCTCCGATTTTCGATTCCCACACAAATACACCAATTCATTAGTGTATTTAAAATGCGAGTGGCGAGAATCGGACCCTCTCCTTACAGGAGCGGTACACCTTTTGGATATTTAAGAAAATATCTCAAAAGGTCTTGCGAAGCTCCAAGTATTCGCTTCTCACCCTATGCTTGCCCTATAAAATTTGCTTTTTTCAATGCGGATACGGAGAATCGAACTCCGATCTATTGCTTGGGAAGCAATCATTTTACCACTAAACTATATCCGCAAATTATTTAGGGTGAGGGAAGCACATGTACTGCCACTATACTACACTCGCAAAATTAAACGGGATTCTCAAAAATTATATTCGCATAACTCATTAATTTTTGGAAGAAGCACTTATTCTACCAATATATTTACCCTTTTAAAATTCATATTTTATTAGGGCCACACTCGCAAAACTAAAAACCTAATTTAGATTTTACCTTAAACCACAAACCTGTTTCCTCTCCTTTTCCATCTTCAACCTGGTTAACATCGTTGACTTCTGTAAAAATAATAACTTCTTCACCTTCTTTTGCAACTGGAAATTTTTCCCTAATCTCCTTCTCGATACCAAAATCACTTTTATAAAAATTGGATTCTTTTTCTAAAACATATTTTCTAGAAGACAAAGATTGAAGATTTGCTTCAGTCTTTCTCAATTCACCAATACTAGATAAAAAAGTCTTGAAAGCCTTTATATTAGAGAAAAACAATGGAAACACCAAGATACAAAGGAAAACAGCAACTGAAAACTTCAGCCAACTAAACCTTGATCGTAAACTATTTTTTAATAAAAAATTTTGCTTCAACTACTAGATATTGTAATATAATTGATGTAAAATCTGAAACTTAAGGTATGTTTTTTAATAAGAAACACAAAAAAATAATAAATGTCCTCTGGGCAATAGCTTGCGTTTTGGTCATTTTGGGAATGGTGGTACTGTACTTTCCAGTATTTAATTACTAGGCAAAAGGAGTTATTCGCCAGTTTTCATCATTTTTATAAAAACCTCTTGGGGAATATTTACACTTCCCCTCTCTTTTAGTCTTTTCTTTCCTTCTTTTTGCTGTTGCCATAATTTCATTTTCCTGGTCCTATCTCCACCGTAAAGATAACCTGTAACATCTTTTTTAAGAGCTGGGAGCGTCCTTGATGAAATAATTCTGCCTATTGCTTGACCTTGGATTTTTACAGCAAACAACTGTCTAGGCAAAACATCATGAAGTTTTTCAACCATAGCTTTAGCTTCCTCTTCAACCCTCCTTCTTGAAACAATTTTTGTAAAGGCTGGTTCAATCTGATCAGCAACTAACAAATCAAGACGCACAACATCTCCCTCTTTATAATCCCCGATAGAATAAGACAAAGAAGCGTAACCAGAAGAAACACTCTTTAAATCATCAAAAAAATTTCGCATAAGTTCCCTAAGAGGTAAGTCCGCCTCTATCGAAGTTCGATTTTCTCCAAAATTGCCAGTCTGATCAGCGTTTGCTTCGTGGTCATACAAAAGTTTCATTATGGCCCCTAAATAATCAGCGGGAGTAATAATTTTAATTCTAACCCAAGGTTCAAAAACCTTATCAACCATTCCATAATCTGGAAAAAGTGCAGGTGAGTAAATAATAATTTTCTTACCCTTTTTATCTACAATCTCATATCTAATAGACGGCGAGGTTATAATCAGCTTCAAACCAAATTCCCGATTTAAACGTTCCGTAATAATTTCTAAATGCAACATGCCTAAAAAACCACATCTAAAACCTCTTCCTAAAATGGATGATGATTCCTCCTCAAAAGTAAAAGCCGAGTCGGACAACCTCAATCGCTCAAGCGCTTGCCTCAACAAATTCCAGTCATCACCGCCAGTCTTGCCCACTAAACCTTGATTTTCCGGGTATAAAGATGCCCAAACAACAGGTTTAGGTGTCATATAGCCTGGAAGCTGTGGTAATGGTTTTTTAGACAAAGTAACGGTATCTCCAACAGAAGCTATACCTGGCCTTTTTATACCTGTAACAATATAACCAATTTCGCCAGCACTCAGTGTTTCAACTGGCGTCTGATCGGGTTTGAAAATACCTATCTCTATTGGATTTATCTTTTCTCCAACAGCATGAAGAAATAGCTGATCTCTTTTCGTCAATTTACCGTCTAAAACTCTTACGTAAATTATAACTCCCGTATGATTGGAATATTGAAAATCAAAAACCAAACCTCTAAAAGAATCTGTTCCAACAAACTCTTCTTTGGGTGGCGGAACCCTTTTAATAATTTCTTTTATAAGCAAATCAACATTTTCACCAGTTTTGCCAGAAACCCCAATAATTTCTTCCTTGCTACAACCAATAACTTTGGATATTTCCTCTTTTACTTCATCAACCATAGCTGTTGGCATATCAATTTTACTAACGACTGGAATAATCACGACCCCTGCCTCACGAGCCATATTTAAAGTAGTGAGAGTTTGAGCCTGAACACCTTGAGTGGCATCCACTAACAAAATTGACCCTTCTACCGCCTTTATAGCCCTTGATACTTCATAAGAGAAATCTATATGGCCAGGAGTGTCTATAAGGTTGAGCGTGTACATTTCCCCATCATGATTGTAATTCATTCTAACAGGGGTCATTTTTATTGTTATGCCCCGTTCACGTTCAAGCTCCATAGAATCAAGCACCTGCTCCTGCATCTTCCTCTTCTCTATGGTTCCAGTAATTTCAAGCAATCTATCGGCAAGTGTAGATTTGCCGTGATCTATATGGGCTATTATGGAAAAATTCCTTATATAAGAAAGGTTCACTCCAACATAATACAGGAAAAACCCTTATGTTCAAATGACAAAATACTCCGATTACAAACTCTGCCCTTCGACAAAATCAGAGCTAATAGTAGTAGGTTTTTTATGAAAAATCCTTTTTAATGACTGTATCGTTTCTTCTAAAATGCTACTTCTCAACAATTTCAAAAAGATAATCATTGTAAACAATCCTAAAAGTCCCGATAAAAATCCTTGAGCGAAGACTCCAAATGTCTTGTCTAAATTAAAGAAATTATCAAACAAATTTAAAGCTAAATATGTCACAAAGGCCCCAAATACTGAAGAACAAAAAGAATGAACAGTATTCGAAATCACATTTTTATCCCAACAAGGAATTTCTTTTTTAAATAAAAACCACAAAACAAAAACATTGAGTAAGGTTCCAAGTGTATAACCCAAAGGCAAGGTAATCATCTTAATACCCTCTAAATCAGAAATTCTTAACAAACTGCCAAGGAAAGACTCAACAAATAATGAGTGCTCAAAGATTTTCAAAAATAAAAATACAAAAACTGGAATCAGGATAGCACTTGAGACGTTTGTAAAAAGAGGAATGTAAGTTTTACCTCTAGCGTAATAAGCCCTGGTCAAGAGAATGCTCACACCTTGAGCAACAATAGACACCGAAAAAATAGCGAGCGTAGCAGCGGTCAGTCTGGTATCGTTCCAATCAAAATTACCAGAACCCAAAACAACTCTAACAATTTGGGCTCGTAAAACAATAAAAAGAGTTAAAAAGGGCATTGACCAAAAAATAATGTGGTTGATTGATGAACGTAATAATTCCAAAAATTTTAATTCATTTTTATCTTTAAAAAGTCTAGAAAGAGTTGGAAAAGCGGCCATTGAATAACTAGCTCCAACTATAGCTAAAGGTACAGACTGCAAATTCCAGCCAAAATTAAAAACAGCAATTGCCCCAAAACCGATAGATGAAGCGATCGAAATTAAAACTATGGTTGATAAATTATTAGCTGACAAAGCTATGGTCCTTGGCAATGACAATCTAAACACTCGAAACACCTCAGCAAAATTAATTTTAGTAGTTATTTTTGGCACCAAACCAATAGTAAATAAAGCTGGAAGTTGAACGAGAAAATGAAGAACCGCCCCAAGAACAATCCCCCACGCCAAACCCCAATCCCCTAAACGGGGATAGAGAAAAATAATCCCAATAATAATGCCTAAATTGTAAAGTAGCGGTGACAATGCATAAACAAAAAATCGTCCTTTTGACTGTAAAATGCCAGAAACAAAATTGGATAATCCTAAAAATATAGGTTGCAAAAGCATGACTTTCGTAAATAAAATTGCATGTACGCCTCTTTGATCTAAGAAAAAATCCGGAAACAAAAAAGAAACAATGTTTGGAGTCAGAAAAAAAATAATTAAACTACAGAGAAATAACAAAAAGAAAAAAACGGTAAAAATTGAGCTTAGAAATTTTTTTACATCATCCTTACTTAAATTTTCCTTTTCAATGATGAAAGGAATGATTATAGACGCAGACACCAAAGAAGCTAGAGACACAAAAATCGTATCGGGTATTTTAAAAGAAGCATAATAAACATCAAGAAGTGGTCCAGTCCCAAAACTACCAGCCAAAATCCTATCCCTCAATATGGCAAGAATTTGAGATAAAAAAGTAAAAAAAGCTAAAAGATAGGCTATCTCGTGAAGACCGCCTATCTCTTTAGTCATTAGGGCAATAGCTTTTTTAACCATTTCCTCCTTTATTTTTATAAACCAGACTCCCCATCCTCTTTCAAGGGTAAATTGCTTCTTTTAGCCGGCTGTTTATCCTTAACATTACTAAAAGGATCACGCCCAGCTTTTATATTTGAGAGAATTGATTTCACTTCCTGACTATCGGGATTAAGAGTTTGTATCTGCTCAAATTGAGCGATGGCTTCCTTATTTCTGTTCAACTTTTCATAAGATAAACCAAGAAAATATTTGGCGTTAGAATAAACATTGTTTAAAGCCACCGCCTTTTCAAAAGCCACAACCGATCCTTTATAATCCTTGCTGTCAAACTTCAACAAACCAAGCTGAAAGAACGCCACCGGATCATTAGGAGAGAGCAAGGTGGCAGATTCTGCTGACTGTATGGCCTCCTTTGTATTCCCTTCTGAAGACTCAATTTGGGACAAAAGAAACACTGCTTCGGTGTAATTTGGCTTCTTTGATAAAGCCATAGAAATTTGCTCCCTAGCCTTATCATTTTTCTTTGCAAGAACTTCTAAACGGGCCAACAAAAGGTGTACCCCAGGATTTTGAGGATTTAACGTAAGAGCGTTTTGAAAAGAACCGCTAGCTAATTGATAGGCATCTTTTATACCGTATTGATAAACAACTCCGTACAAATTAGCCAAAGTTATATGATTCTCATAATTTGAGGAGTCAATATCAATAGATCTTTTAGCACTAGCTATAGTATTTGCCAAAACACTCTGAAATTGCTCTCGAAGTAATTCCAAATCTTCAGTAGAATTTTTAACTTCCGCTGTAGCAAGAATATTATTTATTCTAACCATGCCTATTTCAGTTAACGCTCTATAAAAAACATCCTGCTCATTCATACCTATTGCTCTGCTAACATAAGTTTCAGCGACATCAAGATTGCCAGTTGTTCTAAACTCCAAAAGCCCTTTTTGAAAAAGTAAATTAGCAGAATATCTTTTAACCAAAACAAAGCCCACCAAAACACAACTAACAGACAACACTATTATCAAAAACACCGCAACAAAACTTTTTTTAGAATCACCTCTAAACTTAAACACAGTCACAGTTCCCTCTCCTAAATTAACGCAGGTGGCCAAAAATAATCCGGTAACCAAAAATGTTAGATAAAAAACGGTGTTACTTGGCACATAAATAAAGTTCATTATCCACAAATACAAGGCGCTGACAAAGGAAGATAAGAGCAAGAATCTCTGATCCCAACCCGTTGATTCTTTAAATAAAAACTTTATACCAGTTTTTAGAAAGAAAAACAGGAACAAAATCCAAGCAATCAAACCTAAAATACCTGTAGTAACCAAATATGTTGGAATTAAACCGAAACCATAATTAAAATCCGTGTTCCAAAAAATACTTTGGTTTATAACTGGATCTTTATACAAAAGCCATTCATTAGTAAATCTATTTGGACCGGACCCAAGCAACAAATTTTGACCCAAACTCTTTGAAGCAACGGACAGAGTAGCTTTTAAATTAGGCCTAACTTCTAATTGGGAGATATTTAATTTATTAGCTATAAAATTTCCAAAATAAGAACCGAAAATTACAAACAGTGCACAAATTACAACACTAATCGTTGAAAAAATAGGAAATCTTTTTTTCGAAGAGGAAACCTCTTGATCCCCGTCTCCCTCTTCTTCCACAGCGTCATGTGATTTATTTCTAGAAAAAGAAAAAATGTAAACACCTATAGCTAAAGAAAACAGCCCGAGTACCGTCCAAGCCAGAGAAAAATTAACTATCACCATCAAAGCCAGAGAAAGGCCGAACACTGAGTAAGTAACAATTTTTAATAATTTAGAAAGGTGTAAAAATTCACCTGCAATTATGGAGAACAGGGCAACCAAACCAAACACTATTCCCAAGTCATACCATTTTCCAATTAAATTTGACGTGGTACTTTGGAAAACTCCAAAAGATAAAAAGTCAGCCCCAAAAATTAATCTTGATATCTGATATATGGCAACCAAAGCAAAAGATAAAACTAGAGCAAGATAAGCATAAAAAACTTTATCCTTAGTATTAAAATAAAAAGGAACTATCCATATAGTCAAAACACCAACTATGAGTGATATGGTCGTACCGACTTCAAAACCTTGACCAAAAAATGAAGCAGAAAAATTACCAGAAGCCAAAGAAGACAAAAAGGCCGAGAAAGCCACAGCAAGAGAAGCCCACAGAAAATGACTTTTCTGAAAAACAACTTCACCCTTTTTCAGACTGGACACCAACCAAACCAAAGTAGCCAATATAATCACTAAAGCAAATAATATTTGCTTATTAAATAAAAAATTAGAATATTGAATAGGTAAATTAAAAATAGGCAAAAGGAACGAGACCAGTAACATTAACCAAAAAACTAATCTTGGGAATAAACCCTCACCTTTTAAACCGACACTATTCTCAGCGATTTCTTCATTGATTTTAATATCTTGCATTTTAACAATCTAATTTATTTTAATGCATAAATTATAAGGCCTTTAGGTACAATTCTACAAGGATTAATTGTTTGCAAAAGACCTATTTTTATGTTAGAATTTAAATAGTGTGTCACACGATTGCTCTAATATTTTTATTAGAGAGGAAAGTCCGAACACAGAACCAATTTTATTTGCCTCAGGTAATTTAAAATTGGTAAAGGTAGCGGGTAACCCCCGTCATGTGGCCCTTGATTGGACCCAAGAGGTGCGAACAGAAACGCTTCAAAGTGAAAACTAAGAAGCTCCGGTCAAACGGAGAGTTCCTACAAAGTAGGAAATGAAACGGCTAAATCCTTACCCCTGTGCAAGGCCGTGTCCAACCGTAATTTTTGATTAGATTACAACTAATAATAAACTGATTTTTTGTAATCAAAAATTACGGTTGGAAGTGCCGCTAGAGGTAGAAGGCAACTTCTATCCCAGATAAATAATCGTGAACTGATATAAACATGAAAATGAATATATCAGTACAAAATTCGGCTTACAAACACACACAATCAATCAAAAAACACTGCCTAAAGCAGTGTTTTTTGATTGATTGTTTTTTTAAAAAACTAGACGGCTACCTCACAAACACCCGCAGCACAAGCAAGTTCTTTTTTGACCTCTGTCTCATCTTGCTTTTCATATGTAATAATTTTTGAATAATCAATATGTTCAAATCTTTTTACCATTTCCATATAAGTCTTTTCATCAATCGCCTCATAAGGTGCCAACTTATAGACATGCTTCTCTCTTGGTAAAAATGAAAGTCCTCCGATCATTTCCCAATTGCTGTAAACCCAATTGGCAACAGCAATCCATTCATCGTCCCCAACAGAAACAGTAACCGAAGGATTATGCTCAGTGTAATTTTTCTTTACCAATTTCCAATACTCTAATTGCTCTATGGCAGACAAATCATCACGATAGATAGAACCGCCTGGAGCTTTGACTGGAAATTCCAAAACGTAAGTGGTTGCACTCTCTGGATTTTGACCCACTTCTGGGTTAAAAGGCACTCCCTGATCCTTTAACATTTTAAACAAAGAATCTGTGGCCCCAATACGAACACGGCGAATATAATAAGGGGCGTGACGAGCATGCATACCGCTTGAACAATCAACCATCTGTGACAAAGTTCCAGAAGGTTTTACACATGTAATGGCTGAAGATTCTGACACGCCTAAACGTTTAGCATAAATCTTATTTACTCTAATCGCTTCCAATCTCAACTTGTTCAAAACTTCTGGTTTTCTCAATTCAGGACTATCCCACTGCCCTGTAATAGAAACCCCGAGCAATCTTTCTTTTTCACAGTGTTCTTTCCACTGTTTTGAAAGATAAGGGAAATTTGTAAGAGAAGATTGATAAGTGCCTACAATGGTAGCCAATCTAATTTTTCTCTTCAATGAATCAAGGGTGTCCTCTTTTCTAGCCACAACTTCTGATAAATTACAAAATTGTTTTGATTGAAGAATAATTTCTCCACAAGGATTAGTACCGATTGAACCAGTGATCTTTGTACCAGTGGCATCAAAAAAATCTCTCAAAATTTTCAATCTTCTTTCTGGTAATTGTTTTGCTAATGATCCTCTGTTAAAAATTCCTCTTTCACCTGATCCGGAATTCATAAGAGCGGTCCATTCATTCAAAAATTCAACATTTGAAGGCTTATCAATATAAACAGCGGAATTATTTGCCAACATTCTTTGGGGTTCGTTGGTATAAAATTGCCCCTTCTTTGAGTCACGAATCTGTTCATCGTCAAAATCAGAAAGAGAAATCATAGCGCTCCTTCTTACACCTCCAGCCACCACACAATCACCAACCATACAAATCATATCGTGAACATCAAGATTAGAAAGTCTTCTACCTTGCTTTGCCAACATTTTTTGTCTAGTTGAATCAAGCAATCTTCGAAGAGGTTCTGGACCAGACGCTTTACCGCCCATTACTTTCAAACGAGCGCCTGCTGGTCTTATTTGCGAATAATCAAATTGAACATCCGCACCATTTGCCCAAGTTTCCATGCCCAAAATAAAAGCGTCACACCAACCCTCCTTGCTATCTGGAATCAAAAAAACTTCTGGTTTCTTACCATTCTGCATTTTTATCTGAGGTAATTTTTGAACATTCTGACTTTCCACACTCCACCCCGCACCAGTTCCACACATAGAGATATACATTATCTCCGCTATATCTCTAAAAGATTCTGGAGCGATGTAAGAACAGTTATAAGCACAAACATTTGTTACTCTTGCAGCATTACCAGAAAACTGAAGAAGCCTCATTGAAGGCATAGCTTCCATATTCAATATTCCCTCTCTAACTTCTTTATATTCTGACTCTTTTAATTTTTTTCCTAAATTTTCTCTCATAAAGGAAACATACCTATCAACCGTCTCAATCCATGTTTCTCTTCTACCTTCCTCAGCAATCCAACGAGAATATGTTCTGTAGTAAATAAACTCTCCTAGAGGATTTTTAAAATACTGCTTGCTGTCAGTGGCCATTTTTCTCACTTTTTCTGGCACCATCATTCCTTTTTCACGAAGTTTGGCCCTTCTTTCTCTATATAAAATATAGGATTTAGCGGTTTTAACATATCCTGACAAAATCAACTCTGATTCAACAGAATCTTGAATGCCTTCAACGGTCGGTACAAAATTTTTATGATGTTTTGCCACTCTTACTAGTTCAGCTAACACCTTGTTGGCCACCAATCCCGCCTCTTCTTCACTTCCTTCCTTAGTTTGAATCATCGCTTTGTATATTGCAGTCTTAACCCTAGCAATATCAAACTCGACAACCGAGCCATCTCTTTTCAAGACCTTTTTTACAAAACTACTAACCTTTGAACTTTTTTCATCCTTTCCCATATTTTTTCTGAAAAATATTTTTAATGTTGTTAAATACAATTTTACATCAGTTAAGTTGAAGTGGGAAAGATTTTATCCATTTTTTACGAACTTAAAAATAAAAAAAAAGAGGTGTAAACCCCGACCCCAATTTGTTTTTGAAAAACCTCACTATTTGAGGATTTAAGGTAAGAAAAAAACCTCATCATTGATTTTGGCTTTTGTCTTTTTAACGCTATCAACAGACATTTCTACGACATAAAGGGCTTTTAAATCAGGATAAAAAACTTCTGGGAAAGTTTCAGGCTTTAAATTCTCTTTGATAAAGATAATTTTTTTATTTTTATCTAACCAAACTACGTCAATCGGAAAATTCATATCTTTCATCCAAATCCCCCAGAAATCCTCCTTATCGAACACAAAAACCATGGCGTTTTTATCCTCAATATGACTTCTGCCTGACAAGCCTAAAGCCAAATCCTCCTGTTTTCTAACAACCTCAACATCAAAAATCTCTCCGTTTATAGAAATTCTGGAAAAGTCTTTATTTTCAACACCAAAATAAGAGACATAGCCAAAAAAGATGCTAAGTACAACCACAATGACTATTAAAAAAACAAAAATATTTTTCATATCATATTTGACCTAAAAGATATCTCTTTCGTTTATCTTCTTTAAATCTCTCTATCGCATAACGAAGCATAGTCCTTGGCATAATTTTATAATGTTTTTTCAAAAAAACTTCCTCAATATTTTCACCACATCTCTTCCCGACCTCTCTCAACATCCAACCAACTGCTTTATGCATCAAATCTTCACCATCTCCCAAAAGCTGGCGAGCAATTCTCAAAGTCAAATCAGATTGCCCCTTTTTAATAAAATGAAAGGTGGCAACTATGGACATCCTCCTCTCCCAAATTAATTTTGACCCTGAAAGATCAAACAAAAAATTATTTCCCGCCAATTCAGCATAAGGGCCTAAAATTTTATAAGCCGACACATCAACCAAATCCCAGTTATTTATAAATTTAGAATTTTTTAGATAAAACTCTGCAATTTCTTTTTTACACAATTCGTCAGACTTTTTAAATTTATTTACCAAAATCCTAACCCCAAGCATTCTTTCTTCATGATACTTACCTTTTAATAACCTCAAAACCTCCCCTAGAGATAAATCCTTAAATTTTTCAGAGATATTTTGTATTTGAGACGAAGATAAACCCAAAAACTTATCACCTTCACCATATTCCCCTTTTCCGGTCTTAAAAAACCATTTGTAAACCTTGGCCTTTTCCTTGTTTTCTAATTTTTTTAAACTAGAAATTGCATTTTTAAAATTAAATTCTTTAGAAACCATATAAGCATTCTACATCTTATATCGAGCAATTAAAAAAGCCTCAGGAAAAGTCCCGAGGCCCGAAAAAACAAAAGGACAGAATTAGAGCAGATTCGCCGCGAGCTCAGCGAGCTCGGAACGTTCACCTTTGGCGAGATGAACGTGAGCCGCCAGTGGTTGCCCGCGCATCCGATCGACGAGGTAAACGAAACCGTTCGAGCTTGAGTCAACGTACGGGTTGTCAATCTGCCACGGATCACCCGTGAAGACAATCTTGGTCCCCTGTCCCACTCGAGTGACGATCGTCTTCACCTCGAGCGGTGTAAGGTTCTGGGCTTCGTCGATGACTATGAACTGGCCAGGAATTGACCGACCCCGAATGTAGCTCAGTGCCTCAACCACGATTGTGCCGTTGCGCATAAGATCGGCAGGCTTACGCCCACCACCAGCCCCCATGTTGAGATCCCCGAGGAACTCAAGTGCATCGTGGATGGGTTGCATCCACGGCGCCAGTTTTTCCTCGAGAGTCCCCGGAAGAAACCCGATCTCTTTACCCATCGAGATCGTCGGACGAGCGACAAGCACCCGCCGATAATTTCCCGTGCCACCATCAACACCTTTGGCCTGATGAAGCCCTCCCGCGAGAGCCAACAAGGTCTTACCCGTACCGGCCTTACCGAGAAGTGTCACCAACTTGACACGGTCGTCGAGAAGAGCGTCGAAGGCGAAGCGTTGCTCAGGATTGCGAGGATCAATGCCCCAGACACTTTCTTTTATATCCCTAATGGGGACCAATCGACCTTCAGTATCAACCTTGGCCAACCGGTATTTATCCCCATCAGAAATGCGGCAGTACTCTCCGATTCCATGGCCAGACGGAGCTTCCATCTTGCCAGTTCTGTTGAACCGTGCGAGCTCAGCGGACTCAACCGTCATATTGAACGCGCCACTGTAAAGCGCCGAGAGCTCCACCCGGTCAGTTCTGTAGTCTTCAGACTGGATACCGATTGAGTCAGCACGGAGACGAAGGTTCACGTCCTTTGTGACGATGACAAGAATCACACCTGGCTCCGCCGACTTGATTTGCCCTGCTCGGCGAAGAATCATCGAATCAACGTGGCCATTACCGTTACCGTTATGACCAACGTGTTCGCTGTCGCCGTTTGCCTTTTCGCCAAGAACAATCCGGAACCGTCCCCCACCAGGAAGCGTGTGTCCCACGTGGAGTTTACTTCCGGAGGCCCGCCATCCGTCGAGAATTCTCGAGACCGCCCGAGCGTTCCGTCCCAACTCATTGGACTCTCGCTTGAAATGATCAAGTTCCTCGATGACCTCGATCGGAATGAGGACGTTGTGTTCTTGGAAACTGACCAAAGCATTCGGGTCGTGAAGGAGAACATTTGTGTCGAGCAAGTAGTTCTTCCTCGTGCCTGCTGCTACATCTTTCATGGTTGTTTTGCCTTTTTTAGAACCACCAAAATTAGCTTACAACTTATAGACCCACTTGCAAAGTAAAAATTATTAAAAAATTTATTTCTATTTTAGACAACCCTCTACAAAAGACTTGTCTTTATGATTTTATATCACAAACATTTTTATCACCCTTTCTCCACCAATATGGATACTCACCAAACTGAAAACAAATTAAATCGAAAGTTATAAATAGTCCAATAGCATACGGTGCGAATTTCATCAAAGTATCACCGAGCGATTTAGAATCAACGCCCGACAAAAGAAAAGTTATTACCCCAAGATTTATTATAGTTAAAGTGGCAACCCAACCAGAAAGTGACGACGGATAATAAAAAGCGAACTTCTTCCAAAACCTTTTTGGTTTAAACCAATATTTCATAATTAGATTATAAATTAAATATCAAAAATTAAAAATAGTTTCTAACAACTACTATCTACTTTCTATTTTTTATTTTCTGCTTCTTGCCACTTTCTACTCTCCACTTGCTTATTTCTATTCTTGAAACTATTCTAAAAAAACATATACTTTGTACGTATTAATTTTGGAGGGTTCGCATAGTGGCCTAGTGCGCACGCTTGGAAAGCGTGTATGTCGAAAGGCATCGGGAGTTCGAATCTCCCACCCTCCGCCAAAATTGAAAATCGGAATCGGAAGCCGAAATAAGGTCGCACCAAAAGCGCAATACCATCGTACTTGCCCCAGAGTTTTTGTGATTATACAAAAACTCTTTTCCACACGTGCGTACACGCAAGCTCACTACCTCTTATTAGAATTGCTATTTACTATCAATCCATTTCACCCCAACTTTTTCAAACTGCGTTTTTAAATCTTTTTTCACTTCTTCTAAAAAGTCTTTGAGTTCTGGAAAATGATGGGTGGCTTCATCGAACGCCACCACTGCCTTGGTCGCATAGTCAGCATGAAATTCTTTTGGAACGTACGCCTCCACTCCTACTTCAGCTATATGAAGAAACCCTTCAATCTTATCTAATGCCTTCACGAACTTCGCCTCAATAGTTATCTGATCTTCATACTCGCGCCACAAGGCATAAATCCAATCCCCAAAAGGTAGGTCATCTGTCATTTCGTGCATGGCTTTTTCTTCCATAACAGCCTTCTCTTCAATTAACTTTTTGCCTTCTAAAATCTGTTCATACGCATCAACGTCACCGGTCTTCGCTTCAGCTAAGTCGTGCAATAACGCAAGAGCGAGCGTACGATTAATATCTATTCGCACCCGAGATTCAGTTCCAATAATCAACGCCATAAGTCCCAATCTCCAAGAGTGTTCAGCGACCGTGTTTTTATTAGCACGCATAGATGAGCCGTATCGCTCGGCTTGTTCTAAGGCTTTACTCCTTTTCAAAAACAAAAGTACGTCGTGAATTTTTTGCTGTCTCATGTTATGTAAAAAGTTTTTTCTTATTAAGAATGCGATTCGTTCATTTTATCCCAATCCCATTTTCGGTCTTTGTTGTATGCAAGCTTGTCTAAAATAGCTCCTTCCAGATCTACGCCAAGTACTCCACAAAGATGGAGAATTCTTTGAACGGCATCGCCCATTTCTTCTGTAAAACCATCCTTTGCGTGTATGTTTTTATGGCGGTATGCCTCAAAAGCTTCTGACACCTCCGAGTGTATTAGAGCAATTTTTTCTCCGACATTAATTTCTTCGGGTTTTGTTCCGAATCCTTTTGCTTTCGCTTGCCCCATGACAAGAATCGAAATGTGTTCCAAAGTCAATTTTTCCATCTTTAAATTGTAACACAAAATAAAACACATGGGACATTTCTGCTCATGTGTGTGACGTCTTTCGCAAGGAACGAGGGCCTAGTTTTGCCCATACCCACGACAGTTATGATTGGAAAACCATTATCGAATCGACTTTCTGTTTATCAACTATTGCAGCTATCATCTCTTTCTCACCCACAACATGAAAAAAGATAAGATTTTCACCGTTGTCCTCTATTCGAGTGACCTTGGGAATCCGCAAACCAACGGTACCGCCTGGAACTACATAACGACGGTCGTACATGACATCGAAGGTCTGCGCATCTCCTTGATATTCTTTCATATCTTTGTTTCTTATTAGCTATCTCCAGCGTGAATTTAGCCAGCCTATTTTTGAATGCACCCGACAGGTAAGGTTAGGGTTCCGAGCATCTATATGGACTATAGGGTTTAGTATAAAAAATTCAATTAAGGCTTGGGTAGTTTGTAAATCTTTAATTTACAATGTATTTCACCCCCACTTTTTCAAACTGTGTTTTCAAATCTTTTTTAATCAGATTAAGTAAATCTTTTACCTCAGGAACATTTTGTACCGCTTGGTCAAAAGCTAATACTGCTCTATCTACATAATATCCATGAAATTCTTTAGGAATATAAGCTTTTACACCCCGGTCGGCAATATGAATATAAGCTTCTATGCCGTCTAAAGCCGCCACAAATTTGGCTTCTAGGGTTTTATGATCCTCGTATTCATTCCACAAATCAAATATCTCTTTGCCAAAAGATAAATCTCGAGTTATAGCTTTCATAGCTAGTTTTTCTTTTTTATATTTATCTTGAATTAACTTTCTTCCTTTAAGAATTTGCTCATAAGCGTCAATGTCGCCCGTCACTGACTCGGCGAGGTCGTGAATAAGGGCGAGCGCCATAGCGTGACTCAAATCAATTTTTAGATTGCATTCTTTGGCAATAATAAAAACCATAAGAGTCAATTGCCATGAATGCTCCGCTGTGGTGTCACCATTCTTGCTAAGTGAATAACCATATCTAGGGACAGATTTCAACTGGTTGCTACGTTGCAGAAATGTGAAGATATCTTTTACTTTTTGTTCTTTCATATATTTTATTTTTTATTCATATGAGTGCACAAATTTCTTTCTGCGCTCGTATAAATGGCCGTCAGTCGCGAGATTGCTCTCGCAACGACGGCCGATGATTTCAAAACTACCTGCTCAACTTCAACTGCGCGGCGTCCCTCGCTTCGAAGTGACGCATTGCGGTCTCAATGCACCGACGGAACGACAGTCCGTAAGTGATTGGGGCCAAGGGCCCCCACACGATCGGGTCCGCCGCGGCGTGGCGGAATATCTGCTGAAGGATGGTCGGCGGAAGTTTCCGCCGTAACGGGCTGTTTGGATCCGCCAGAGCCAACAACAGGTCTTCATCGTTAGTGGGTCTTTCGTTTTCTGGGATGTCCTTCCACGCGTGCTCCATGGCTCGCGCGAAACGTCTGTCCCATGTGCTGACCAGTTGACCGTGTGTGGGGGCGAAGCCAGCGATTCCGCCATGCTGAACTATTCCCACCCCGAAGGCGAACTCGGAAGAAAACTCCCCGCCTTTTCTGCGCTCAGCGCGGGTGAGTCCTTGTAGGATATTTCTCAGCATGTAGACAACTCGCATGAACATGTCGAGCTGGTCTGTTGAGACCCTCCGAACCTCCTGCCAGTATTCTTCCTCCTCCGTGGGGTACTTATTTTGGCGCTTCTTCATGTTAGCTACGCCCGCAGCGGGAGGACGGTTCTTGCAAGCGCAAGGGCCGTAATTGCAGTACAGGCACCTGAATATTTCGCGAGGTCCCGATGATGTGCCAATCACCTCTGCCGGTCGTCCGTACTTGTACGTCGCGCACAGGACGAGCATGTCGAGTGGAACCTGGACATTCTCGGGCAACGATTCGTTCACTGCAAAGACGGAGAACATCTCATAGAGATAAACTTTCCCGAAGAGGTACTCCATCTCTTCGAGCACAGCCGAGTCAACGCGAGATTCGTCACGCCACGTTGTTATCTCTCGGGAGAACGCTTGCGCATTCAACTGGGCGGTTGAGTCCGGTTTTTCACCCAACAGCAACTGAACGAGATTGAAGCCGGTTGTGAAAACTTCCTGCCTCCCGAGCAATATAAGCTGGGAAGGGTCAACCCTATCTGTTGCGCGCTTCTTCCGCGCCATCGTCCCTTTCAGCTCGCGGAATTCCAACTCGACCTGCGCCTCCACACTGCCACGTTGCAGATGCGTAGCATTCCGCCAAAACGCTTCTTCAGCGTCTTGCATCGAGGGGGTGAAGCCGGCGATCACCCCATGAAATCTTGCGTCACGATCGACCTGCTCTTCGAGTCCCGAGCGTGCCTGGTTGGCTTTCCCGATCAGTGTTTCTGAGTCCCGCGACCCAGTCCAACGTTTCCACAGTTCGTAGATTCGAAGGATCATATCGTAAAGCGACTCTGTATTCTTCATGGTTGCTCCTAGACGGTATCGTCAAGCCAATCTTGTGCCGGCTTGTTTTGTTTACGTCAAAGAACCTTGTCAATTCATCCACCTGCCTAAAAGACAGACAGATCGGACATCAGTTCTTGACACCCATGTGAAATATAGTGTATAATATAAAAAGGTCAATTGAGACATAGGTAGTTTGTAAATCTTCAATTTACAACTTTTTTAACACATATGAGCAAAAGACAAAAAAACAATATAACAAAAACGCTGGAAGAACTAGGCTTAAGTGAAAACGAAGCGGTACTTTATCATATCTGTTTGAAGTATCCTCAAAGCACCGTAAAAGAATTGGGGGCGTATTCTCCATTCCCCCGCACAATGCTGTACCATGTGTTGAACCAGCTTATCAGACGAGGGCTCGTGTCAACTTCTACTGATAAATGGCGCACTGTATACATTTCAGAAAGCCCTGAACGGCTTTATGATTTGCTAGCACAAAAAGAAAAAGAGTTTGAAAAACAAGCTCACTCAATTCGTGGACTTATCCCACAATTAAAAAATAGATATTCGCTTTCCATCCAACAACCCAGCGTACGTATTTTTGAAGGAATCGAAGAATACAAAAAGGCAATGGAGGACATTATAATCTCTAAACCTGAAGTAGTATTCGCTTACGAAACTCCTGGAAAACAAAAACCTGGCCTGGAAATGAGAGAGCTCCACGAAGCTAGACGTATCGCTAAAAAAATCAAGAAAAAAACTCTGTTCTTTGAAAGTGCAGAGGCACTTAAGAAAATCTCCAAAGTGCCCTACAGTGACTTTACGGAATGGAGAAGCACCAAGAGACCTAGTGAAAATTTTAATGTAGATTTTATGCTCTACGATGGTAAAATACTCTATACCAATTACAGCAAGCACGAGCCAAAGACTATCTTGATAGAAGACAGCTTACTGTATGAAATGCAAAAAAATATTTTTCTTGCACAATGGAAAGAAGGAAAACGCGAAACTCTGTCTTACTTAAAACAAAAATAAAATGAACATATACTTTATTGGGTCCATTTTAGGAGGACGAATCAATCAATCACAATATAGAGAGGTAATTGAAATTCTCAAACAACACGGAAATGTCTTATCCGAACACATTGCGGACGAATCTCTTTCAGAATACGGAGAGACTGATTTAGAAAAAGAAGAAATTCACGATCGCGAACTTAAAAGACTAGAAAAAAGCGACTTAGTAGTGGCTGAAATTACAACGCCAAGTCTTGGTGTGGGATATCTTATCGCAGAAGCTTTGCGTTTAAATAAAAGGATTATCGCTCTCTATAATGGAGAAGACACTCTGAAACTTTCAGCAATGATAAAGGGGAATAAAAAAACAAAAGTGCACTTGTATAAGACAAGAGATGACATCAACAGAATATTTACATCTCTCTTAAATTAAAAAGCACTAGCTCTCCTGCTCTAAATTACCAAAGAAGTTATCGCATGTCTAGAATTTTACTTAACACAAACGCTTAACCTCAGCCCTCAAACTGCACTAAAATACTCTTAAGTTGTATTAATCCAAAATTTTAAATGCTGAGAAGCCATCAAAATTTAAATTCAGCAAACCTAAAAGCGCTAAATAACGCTTCCGCTAAATGTAAATTTTGATAGAATCATTCTAATATGATACTGGAACTACTAAAAGCATTGATCTTGGGCATAGTGGAAGGAATAACAGAATTCTTGCCGGTTTCATCTACAGGACATCTAATAATCATAAATCAATGGTTATCATTTGACCCATCATTAACATTTCTATTTGATATTTTTATACAACTTGGTGCCATTTTGGCCGTAATCGTTTTTTTTAGAGAAAAATTATTTCCTTTCAAAAAAACTAGCGAGGAAAAAAAGCTGGTTTTTAACTTGTGGCAAAAAACCTTATTGGCAGTTATACCGGCCATTATTATTGGCTTTTTCCTAAAAGATATAATTGAACAAAAACTTTTTAATCCCAAAGTCGTATCTTACGCCCTTATAATAGGAGGTTTCATTCTTTTGATTGCAGAAAAAATAAACAAAAAACCAGACGTTGAATTGATAGAAAAAATAACTGCCAAAAAAGCTCTCCTAATAGGGTTATGCCAATGCCTAGCTATGATTCCCGGAGTCTCCCGCTCTGGAGCAACAATAATAGGAGGATTATTTTTTGGTCTAAATAGAAAAATATCAGCGGAATTTTCTTTTTTCTTAGCAATACCAACAATGCTACTTGCCTCTTCTTACAGTTTATTAAAAGCTGAGGTGGTGTTTGATATGCAAACATTACTCATTCTTGCCACGGGTTTTATTTTTGCCTTCTTATCAGCTCTTTTGGTCATAAAGATCTTTGTGAAATACATACAAAACCACGATTTTAAAATCTTTGGTTATTACAGAATAATAGTTGGGGTTGTAATTCTCCTTTTACTTACTTAAGTTTGAGATTTTTTGTTAGCTATAACGATCAAAGCGGACAACAGGACAGCAGAAATAAAATGCATTTGAAGTGGCATACCTAAAGTAAAAAATACAAAGCCTAAAATAATAGGTAAAGTCATACCAAAAAGAGCATACTTAACGCAAAGCCAATAATCTTTCTTGTCCTTTGATATTTTATATATAGTCCAAACAATTAAACCGGCAAGCAAAGAGGCTATTCCATACTTCACAAAAGAACCGAAGAAAAATAGCAACAAACCAAGAATACTAAGCAAGATAGAAAAAGGTAAAAAAGCCTCTTTTATATTTTGACTATATCCTTCAATTAAGCTTTTATTTACCAAAATGTTGGGTATTTTGGAAACGGAGTGAACCGTAACCTTTCCCCTATTGTCATCCTTAATAACTATATTGTCCTTTGTAACAAAAATTAATGAATCAATATCAGACAATTTTGGCAAACTCTCAAATTTCGAAACGGTGTCTAATGTAAAAAGATATGAAACGCCGGTCTCTTTTTTGATTTGAGTTAAAACATCATCACTAAAAATTTCTCTTGGAAAATCGAGGTTATAAACTTTCGAAGGATCTGACGACAAAACTCCATCAATAATAGATACTTGTAAATCTTCTGGGTATTTCTCATGGAGATAATCAGCTATTTTAAAAGTAAAATTTTTTGACAAAGGCACGACGACAATAAATAAAACTACAGAACATAAAACTGAAATAATAGCCAAAAGCCATGACATCTGCCTTAATGCCCCCCAAATGCTCTTCTCTTCTATTTGATTGTAAAAATCGGGTCCCCAAACTGACTTCAAAACTCTGTTGAAAAAACTTTTCATTCTATAAATTCTTAAAATTAAACTCCGACTAATTATAACTCAACCGTTAATAATGTTTAAACCAGGTTCACTAATTGCTTACTATGGCTTGTATTCTTTCCTCTACTGGTGGATGAGTCACCCCGAACCGTAAACCTGGAAAGGTTACTACGGGGCAAGACTCATTTCAAAATAATCTACCTAGTTAATTGCCTATTATAGCCCCGATCCTTTCCTCTACTGGTGGATGGGTCATAAAAAACTTGGAAAAACCAGATGTTTTTGAACCAAACGGGCTGGCGATAAACAAATGGGCAGTGGCAGGGTGCACTCTCTGCATTGCACCACCAAAACCCGAAATTTTTTTAAGAGCTCCAGCCAAACCTTCTGGATATCTAGTCAATAAAACAGCCGAGGCATCTGCCAAAAATTCTCTTTTTCTTGATATGGCAAGTTGTATCAAAGTTGCAATAATTGGAGATAAGATTACAAAAATAACACCGACGATCATAATTACCGCCCCCAATCTTCC
Organism: uncultured Candidatus Saccharibacteria bacterium; assembly: GCA_964348785.1. GTDB lineage: Bacteria > Patescibacteriota > Minisyncoccia > Phycocordibacterales > 2-02-FULL-43-11 > 2-02-FULL-43-11. The sequence goes on from CAYGDO010000001.1 coordinate 156,447, forward strand.
ACCGCCACTATCCCTATTTCTACCTCCACCAAAACCAAAATGTGAAGATCTCAAAAAGAAATCGGCAATCAGTGAGACCATGCCGACCAAAATAACAACCACCGTTGCAATCAACGTGTCTCTGTTCCCAATATGAGATAACTCGTGAGCAATCACGCCCTCAAGTTCCGATTTATCAAGCATTTTTCTTAAACCTGTTGTAACGGCTATCGCCGAATGATTTTCATCTCTTCCGGTTGCAAAAGCATTAGGCGCCAGATCATCAATTAAGTATATTTTTGGTATAGGAAGTCCGGATGTGATAGATAAATTTTCAACGATTCTATACAATTCCAAATCTTCTTCTTTTCTAAGTTCCCTAGCACCAGATAATTTCATAATAATTTTGTCTGAATTCCAGTAACTTACAACATTCATTATCAAACTAAAACCGACTGCCACATATAAAATCACTGGGGATTGATAATAATCACTTACGAACCAACCAAGCCCAACAATAACAATTAAAAAAGAAGCCATTAGCATCCAAGTCTTTCTAATATTTTCAGATTTGTGAGTATAAACCGTAGCCATTTTAATTCTAAATTAAACTATCTTTTAAAATCCAAATAAAGAGAAAAATCTTTTTATCCAAGATTTTTTATTAGAAATACTACCATTATTGACCTTTGGTGTCTCCAGTTTTTCCTCATTTTTACCTTTGGAATCTTCTTTTTTGTCCAAACTAGAACTTGCATTAACATTTTTAACCTCTTGAACTAAATCTTTTTTTTCATACTTTTTCTCCTCGGGAACACTTTTTAAAACATCATCTTTTTTTTCTAAAACATCTTTCTTAGGCACCAAACCCGCCCTTTCCATCACTCCATTATTATTAAAATATTTTGGTATATCATTTTTAACGTAATCAGCAAAAACATCAGTAAACATCCCCGCATCATTATCTTCCATAATCAAATCCCCTAGTTCGGCTAATTTATTTTTTGAACCACGAGCTGGATACAATAAATCGTCTTTACTAACTTTTGCAACCGCAGACATTCGATTCAAAACTTTTTCTGAGTCACATTCAACACAAAGAACGGAAGCGCTCTCCTTTTCTAACATGCTAAACAATTTTTTCATACCATCCAATCCGGCTTTTTTATGAAAATAACCCATAATTAGGGCCGAGTGCTTATAAGCAGAAAAACCAGAAAAATAATCGTCCTCAACAAAGAGATGATCGAAATTCCTTTTATACCTCGTCTCTAATTGACCGGGGGTAAATCTAAACCTGCCAGCACCATAACTTGCCAACTCATATTTTGTAACATCATCTTTCCCTCCTTTAACAATGTAAGGCAAAGAAAGAGATTGGATAAATGTAGGCACTCCTTCTGAAAATAATTTCGCAAAATAAGGTGCGCCATTAAAAAGATTTTTCTCAAACAAAGCAAGATGCACCAACTCGTGAATTATTATAGTCTGCAACTCTTCCCTACTAAAAAGTTTTACGTGTTCATCGTTCAAAATAATTATATTAGGTCTCACAGCTAAACCGTCATAATCGCTCACATCGTGACTGCTTAAATCTTTAGAAATAATTAATACTTTTTCTGGCAATTTTGAATCGATTGTTTCCTTTAACAAATTATCTAAAAAACCTAAACCCTTTACAGCGTCCTGTATTTTATTAACCACCTGACGATCTCCTTGTATATAATAAATACCCTCTTTTTTAAGTTCTATGCCAGACAAATCTTTTTCAAAAGGATTAAAAGCTACAACAACAGGCCACACATAAGCACTCGAAGACGGATAATCAATAATTATTTTTCCATTATCGCTTGCTACGGATTTAGGCCAAGTTGATATAACTTCCCAATTTTTTGGATAATTAATCTCTAAGTGAGGATTAAAAAAATATGCACCATCGGCCAACCAAAATTCATATATAGCAAGAGGTTTGGAAAAAGGAGTTATAACTTTATATTCAAGATTAATATTTCTGATACTGTTAGAAGAGTATCCAGTTAAAATGGAAACGAAGTCATTTCCTTCATCGTTGATTTTAAATGGCACATTAGCATCATTATAAATTCCTAATGCCTTATATTTCATTGAGGCAGTACCTCCAAAATTTTGAAAATTTTTAAACCAAAAATAATCACTACCACTGGATGGACTTATTGGTATGGTCCATCTACCATTGGCAACAAAATCACTTCCAATATCTATTTTTACATTTTGCCTGAAAACATCCTCAGCAAAAACAATATTTACTGAAAAACTAAAAATAACTCCCGCAAATATCACAAAAATAAATTTTTTAAAGAATTTCATATAATCATTTAACTAATCTAAAACTATTCTTCATTGCCGACAAAGAAGCATCGTATTTTTCAAGAATTTTATCTCTATACAAATTCATTTGAATGAATTTTCCCTTATCATAAAAAACAAAAACTGAGTAATCAGTAAACCATTTCTTTCCAACCAAAACATCACTTTTCACTTCAAACCACTCCAAATCTCCCTCTTTTTTATAAGACAAATCAACTATTTTATACTTAACGTAAGATAACTTCTCGCTATGTATAAAGTAATTAACAATATCAAAATTATCTAATTTTGATTGAAAAACTTTAGAAATTCCTAAATAACTAGCCACATCTCCCCTATACAACCAAAACATCCGGCTCTTCGTATCAGCTAAATCCTCCGCCTTATCATAAATCTTCGTGACAGTATACTTATCGCCCCAAACGCTATCCTTCTCCTGTTCTGTTTTTATAATCCAATTTTTAACCAATCTAAAACCGAAACGCTTACCATCAACAATAATATAATTCTCTTCACCTAAATTTTCTTCCCCCCTAGCAACACTAGGAATAAAAAACACCGAAAAAAATGAGAAAATCAAAAAGAATGCAGACATTATTGATGCATACACCTTAAAATCTCGACAGTGTTTTGCTTCCATAAAAATCAAGTTTTTAGAATTTAACCTCAACTGGTTTTTTGGCCGCCTGTTCGTCGGCTTCAAGTTCAAAAAATTCCATAGCCAAAAACTTAAACATAGAGGCCACAACGTTTGAAGGAAATTGTTCAATGGCAGTATTCAAATCCCTAACATTACCATTATAAAATCTTCGTGAGGCTTGAATCTTATTTTCGGTGTCAGATAATTCATTTTGCAAAGCCAAAAAATTTTGGTTGGCTTTCAAATCAGGATAGGCTTCAGCAACAGCAAATAAAGACTTGAGAGCCCCCGTCAAACCTAACTCTGCCTTACTCTTATCTTCCAATGTTTGTGCACCAATAGCGCTAGCTCTTGCCTTTGTCACATTTTCAAAAGCGGATGTCTCGTGAGAAGCGTAACCCTTTACTGTATTTACTAAATTTGGGATAAGATCATATCTTCTTTTTAATTGAACTTCTATATCGCTCCAAGCTTCCTTGGCTCTGTTAACAAGAGTCACAAAACGATTGTAAATTGCGATTAACCAAAAAACTACAACAATTGCGACCACAGCCAAAATAATAAGTAAACTCATATTAAATAATGTTAAATTTGTAATTAACTTTTGTAATTATAACACAAAAAAACAACATTCCAATAATTAAAGGTTAAGTTATAATTATACTTATGAGTATAGAAAATCTGGAATTTGGAAGAAATAATCCGACTGAAAAAGAAAAGGTTTGGAAAGAAAACCTTAGGGATAACTATTTTGAAAATATAATTGACTATTTTAGATTAAAAATACCCTTCAACTATTTTGACCTACTTGAAAATGCTATAGATTTCAAAAAAAACTTTGAGCTACTTGCAAAAACAGACAAAGAATTGTTACATAATCCAAACAATCAAGACTTGATACTAAAACATCAGGAAGCAATGGATAAAATCTCCAGATTACTTATACACGAATCAGCCATTGAAATATCCGACGAAAATGAAACTTGGATTATACAAGCCGGTAATGCAATCTACGCAGAAATAGAATACACGGTCAACCACTTGTTGCCTGCCGAATACCAAAAAACTATTTTTGAGGATTAGCCAAACAACTCTTAAATTCTGGAGTTTCCGTCCAGCCACACTGTCCAGAAGACTGTCGTTCGCATTTAGTTTTTCTATAACATGCGTACTCATTTTTCCATTCACAAGTTGAAACCATTTCATCCTCTTTCTCACCACAAAGTTGCGAACTGCAACCTCCAACAAAACAAGGTTTTAGATTTGATGTTGGTTTTTTGTCGATAAATTTTAAAGTCGAAAGAATTTTGTTGTACAAATTCACTTCTTCTTTAGAAATACCTCTTTTAAAACCATTAAAACCGGGCTCAGGACCCATATCGACAAACCATACCTCATTATCTTTTTTAAAATACGTAGTGATTAGATCTCCAGGAATTCCCACAGTAGAAACCTTTTGTTGAATTGCTTCATTTCCGGCCACCAACATCTTATTGGTACTAATAATGTTTATTCTCCACTTTGGATCTTTATTAACTGATTCTTCCCAAGCCTTATTTAATTCGTCAACAATAACCTGAATGTCTCTAAAATCTTCACCCTCTTCAATATTCAAAGTAATATTAAAATTCTCACCTGAATCCTTAAACTCAAGAGGGTAGGCTCCTCTTATAATACCAGGCGAAAAAATTTTAAAATCTGCAGGATGCTTTATTTCAAACCCATTTTTTTCATTTCTGTATGTTTTCCAATCTGAAATATTAACAATAGAAGAAATCAAATTATTAAAAATATTTTTTAAATTACCGGAAGGCACCTCATCAACATAATTAGCCTCTAAAACAAAACCATGTTCTTCAAAAACATAATACTCAGTTGAACCTCCTCCAAATTTATTTTGATCCTTTGTAACAGAATGTAAGACCCTCTTTCCAATAATGTCGCCAGTTTTAAATTCAGAAATCTCAACCAAATGTAGATTACTGTTTAAATTTTGCAAAAGGTAAACATCCTGAAGCGGTCTAATGAAGATTGCCTTATCTTGTATTAGTACACTTCCAACATCACTACCAGAAACTAATTTTTTTGCCACATCATCATTAAAAGAAGATTCTATAAAAGAAACTGAATTTTCATAGCCTCCCATCTTTTTGAAAACCTCTGTTTCCTTCCAATCATAAGGATATTTAATTTCAAACCCATACTTTTCATTTCTGTATGTTTTCCAATTTGAAATATCAACATTAGATGCAGATTCATCCACCAATTTATCTTCAGCCACGTTATTTTTAAAAGCCGAATACCCCACTGCACCTAAAACCGCAAAAGCGGTGACGATGAGAAAGACAATGACAGGAGTAATACCTTTTTTATAATTCATTTTTTTAACTATTTTTTCAAAACTACCGACTTTATAACTGACTTGAATACTCCATAAGTCTCATCCTCATTTTCATTCAATTTTTCATTTCTCCAATCATAATCTTTTGAAATGAAAGCGAGAATGTAAACTGTATCTTTAGATATTAGATAATAACTATAGGAAAGCAAGCCCTTACCTCTTCCTGTTCTAACAGTGTAAAAAGTATTTTTTCCGGACTCCACTTTAGTAAATTCTGAAATTGATTTTGGATTTAAACCTGTAGCATCATACATTGCATCAGAAAGCATAAACTTTTCTTGGTTAGCAACAACACTAAAATCCCCTAGCTCTTTCCTGACAGTAATTAAATTATTGTTTTTTCTAGCAATCAAAATAGTACTTGAACCATGAGTCTCATTTTTAACCCAATCAATCGGATAACTGAAACTAAGTTTTCCGTCCTTAATATTCATCATTTCCCCTTTCACAGACTCGATTTTTTCTTTTTCTTCTGTTGAATCTGAACCACCTTGGACCGCCAATTTTAGAGGGTCATCCACTCTATCTGGCAAACCAGAAAGAATACCCCTTGAAACAGCAAAAACTATAAACGTAGCAATAATTAAGACTATAACCTTAAACATAATTTTATTTCCAGAAATACTTGATTAATTTCTTAAACAATTTAACGACAACAAAAATGATTAAAACCCCAAAAGCTAATTTCAAAACTAGAATTGGCAAATTAAACAAAAATCTTATCAACCAATCTACAAAGCCCGCCAAATCAGCAAACATTGCCTTAATAGATTGTTTTATAACAGTTAACGGTCTCCAAACAATTCCGAAAACTTTTACCTCCGCTTCGCCAGTCAGAGAAACATTGATAGTAGACATATCAACCTGCCTTGCCAAATAATTAAGTTGTGCCTCCGCCCTGTCTATCTTTCCTCTTACATCAGCTAGCCTGCTAGCTACATTTAAAACATCTTCAATCTTCACAGCTCTAGCCATAATTTCACGGTACTGCTTTTCTTCTGCTTTGTAATTATTTATTTCAGCTTCCAAATCAACATATTGTGCTGTCACATCATTTGAAGAAACTGTCTCGTTAGAAACCTTTATAGCAATTTTCTTCAAAGCATTTAAAGTTTCAGAAAAATTCTTAGAAGGAACTCTCAAAGATACAGAGCCAGTTTTTTCACCATCAGAAATTTCATAAATATTTGAGTTTTCAATGAAGCCCTCAAAATTTCTAGCAATACTTTCTATTTCACCTAAAGACTTCTCAGTATTTTTCACAACAAGACTCAATGAACCATTTTTTATTATTTTCTTATCAAATGGCAATACCGGAGATGATGCGTTCTGTCCAACAACTACAGTTGGAGCAAAAACGGCTTTATTGGAAACAGCACTATCAAAAGAAACCATTTTCACTCTTTCACTTAAAACACCGACATTACTATAAGAATCAACAGCATACGGAATACCCATTGATGGCTTGTTAATCAGAACAAAAATCGTTACTAAAATTATAGTTGGCAAAACCACAAAAACCAAAACAAGAATGGCGACAAATACTCTAACCCCTTTTTCACTAACCCAATGAAAAAAGTCTTTGACTTTATTTATAAATTCTTTCATATTTCAATATTATTGTTAACCTAGCAATTATAGCACCAAAAATAACACAATGTCCGATGAAAGAATTGCGTTATTTTTTTGATTTTTTATTCTCTACTAACTGCAAACTACCAACTAAATTTAGTACCCCATCCCCGGAGCACCGTGCATATGTTCATCCTTCTTTTCCTCAGCTTCATCAGCAATTGCAACATCTGTAGTAAGTAATATAGCAGCGGCAGAAGTGGCATTTTGAATACCAGTTCTCGTCACCTTAACAGGATCAATAATTCCTGAGGCAATCATGTCAGAGACCATTTCATCTTTTTTAGCATCATAACCAAAATTACCTTTTCCATTTCGAACAGCTTCAATAATCACAGAACCGTCATCCTTACCAGCATTGATAGCAATCTGCCTTAGGGGTGCTTCGAGAGCTTTCAAAACTATTCTGTACCCAATCATCATTTCACTTGAGACCAAATCACCGTTCTTTGCTTTTTCAGAATCTATAAAATGCTTTAATTTATTAGATGCTTTTATAAAAGCCACACCACCTCCTGCAACAATACCTTCATCAATAGCTGCTTTTGTAGCATTAACAGCATCTTCAATTTTTAACTTCAAATACTTTATTTCAGTTTCTGTTGGAGCTCCAACTCTAATGACAGCAACACCGCCGGTCAATTTCGCAATTCTCTCATCAAACTTCTCGACATCATATTTTGAAGAGCCTTGAGTTTTTTGTTTCTTAAGTTGCGCCACTCTAGATTCAATTTCAGATTTCTTTCCCTTTCCAGAAACAATAGTTGTACTATCTTTTTTAGTTATAACTTTGCCAGCACATCCTAAAACATCTAAACCTATAGTCTCAAATTTAAGACCAATATCATCAGAAACAACTTTAGCGCCAATTGTTACCGCAATATCCTGAAGTTGATCTTTTTTTGAATCTCCGTAACCTGGCGCTTTTATGGCAAGAACATTGAAACTGCCACGAAGTTTATTAAGAACAAAAGTTGTAAGAGCTTCACCATCAACATCTTCAGCAATAATTACCAAATCTTTTTTACCACTCTGAACCAACTTCTCAAGAAGAGGTAAAATTTCTTTAACGCTAGAAACTTTTTTGTCTGTAATAAGAATAGCCGGGTCACTGTACTCAGCCTCCATCCTTTCGGTATTAGTAATCATATAAGGAGAAACGTAACCTCTATCAAACTGAAGACCCTGAACCACTTCTGATTCAACGCCGATAGTCTGAGATTCCTCAACTGTGACAACTCCATCTTTACCAACCTTATTGATAGTGTCAGCAATAATTTTTCCAATTTCTTCACTTTCAGCTGAAATGGTGGCAACTTGTCTAATTTCTTCTTTATCTTTTATCGGTTTAGAAATTTCCTTTAAATTTTTTACGACTTCTTCGGTAGCTTTTTCAATGCCAGATCTTACCCCCATAGCCCCAACCCCCATAGCCGTCTGCTTTAAACCTTCAGAAAAAATAGCCTGAGTTAAAATCACGGATGTTGTCGTACCATCACCTGCAATATCATTTGTTTTTTGGGCAACCTCTTTTACAATTTCAGCGCCCATATTTTCAAACTTATCTTTCAAAGTTATTTCTTTTGCTATAGAAACTCCATCGTTCGTAATTGTTGGGCTTCCATAACCCTTATCAAGTACAACATTCCTTCCCTTTGGACCAATAGTAATTTTCACAGCATCAGCAACTGCATCCACCCCCCTTTTTAAAGCTCTTTTTGCTTCTTCGTTATATAAAATTCTTTTAGCCATAATTTTATTTTTGATTTTTAATATTTTATTTTTTATTTATTTTATTATCGCCAAAATATTACTTTCACTTACGACCCAATATTCAACTCCATCAATTTTTATCTTATCACCCCATTGGAACAAAACTTCATCACCAACCTTCACGCTAAGGGGAACCAAAATTCCATCATCATACTTGCCAGATCCAACCGCCAAGACTTCACCTTTATAAACCCCCTTATCTTCATCAACTGAATCAGGAATAATAATGCCTGATTTAGTCTCATTTTTAGCCTTATCGAATTGTTTTATTAAAACTCTATCAGCCAAAGGTTTTATACCTAAATTCTTTTCCTCTTTTATTGTTTTCTTAGACATTTTATTTAAAAAATTAAGCTGATAAAAATCATTTTCCAATTTTTATAACTAAAAAATGACTTTGCGCGGGCATTATATACCAATAAAAAAAAGTTTTAAAGGTATTGTCTTTATCTTAAAAAGATTACTTAATAATGACGTGTACCGACCTAGCAATTGCCTTTTTACCAATAAATGGTAATTTATAGCTTATGTTAGAAACAATAATACCTTATTTGCCACATATACAGATAATACTGTCTGTTCTTCTTGTTGCTTCAATATTGTTGCAACAATCAGCAGCTGGATTAGGTGGAGCATTTGGGGACAACTTTAGTTCTGGATTTCACACAAGGAGAGGCTCAGAAAAAACGCTCTTCAACATAACTCTTATTCTTGCCTTCTTGTTTGCAATTTCAGCCATATTGAGTATAATCTCAAGGTAAATCAACTATTAGAGACGGTTTGTTTTAGCTTTTATAAATAAAAGCAAAGGGACTATTTCTCTAGTTCAACATATAGCAAATGAACGATTTGTTTAAAAAGAATATAAATATTCCTCTACTAGATAGAGCGCAAAATGCCGTTGCGAAATTTACACCGGGAGAAAAAATGCTCTTCTGGATTCTGGCTTTTTCTATGGTAATTTCTGGCATAATCATAACCTCAAAAGTCAGCGATTCTTTTGCCGAAACTATTCCAAAGAGAGGTGGAACAATAACTGAAGGCGTAATGGGCTCTCCAAGGTTCATTAATCCTATTTTAGCCATCTCAGATGCGGATAGAGATATTTCCAGTTTAGTGTTTTCCGGATTAGTAAGACCAACAACTGATGGAAAATTTATTCCCGACCTGGCCGAAAGTTACAACATTTCAGAAGACGGATTAGTGTACACCTTCAATCTAAGAACGAATTTGAAATTTCATGATAACACCAATATAACTGCCGATGATATCATTTTTACAATTTCAAAAATGATTGACCCTGAAATAAAAAGCCCAAAAAGAGCGGAATGGGAAGGTGTGGAAATAACAAAAACCGACGACTACGCAATAATCATGAAATTAAAAAGACCGTTTTCGGGACTTTTAGAAAATGCTTCTGTTGGAATAATACCTAAACACATTTGGAAAGATTTTAATGCTGAAGAATTTACTTTTAGCGGAGAAAACATTTCTCCAATTGGCTCCGGACCGTACAAAGTAGATTCAATAGAAAAAACTAAAAATGGAATTCCTAAAATTTATCATCTGACTTCGTTTAAAAAATATCTACCTGAACCATCTTTCATAAAAAATCTTAATATCAAACTTTACCCAGGAGAAAAAGAATTGATTTTAGGTTTTGAAAACCAAGAAATAGATTTGATGGGAGGTGTATCCTCAAGCGAGGCCAAAATACTCTCTGAAAAAGGTTACCGTGTAGAAAGAATGAGACTACCTAGAATATTTGGTGTTTTCTTCAATCAAAGTCACGAAAACATTTTAGCTGAAATAGAAATCAGAAAGGCCTTAGAAATGACCGCGCCAAAAGACGAAATAATTAATACTGTTTTATTTGGTTATGCGGAAAAGTTATACGGCCCATTGCCATCAGCGACCTTAGGTCAAAATTTTGAAATAAAACTAACAAACGCCACCTCAAGTAGTACAGATGAATTTATATTAAATGCACAAAAAATGTTAGAAAAAAGTGGTTGGTCAAAAAATAAAGAAACGGGCATCTACGAAAAAACCGTAAAAAACTCTAAAGAAACCAAGATTTTTTCTTTTTCCCTATCACTACCAAACACAGAGGAAATGATAATGGTTGCCAATATACTGAAAACAACTTGGGAGAAATTGGGAGCCAAAGTAGATTTAAAAATTTTTGAACAAAGTGACTTAAAACAAAATGTAATAAAGACCAGAAAATACGGTGCTTTACTTTTTGGTGAAGTGCTTGGAAAAAACCCAGATTTGTATGCTTTCTGGCATTCACAACAAAGATTTGATCCAGGATACAACATTTCAATGTATACAAACTCAAAAGTAGACAAACTGATAGAAAAATCCAGAATATCAAAAAACCAAGAAGACCAAAGAAGTGTAAATAAACAGATAGACGAAGAAATAAGCAAAGATTACCCAGCCATTTTCCTGTATGCACCAGATTATATTTATGTATTACCGAAAAATTTAAAAGGTTTTACCTCATATATTATCGGTGATCCAGCAGAGAGATTGTCTTCGGTTTTAAATTGGCATTTAAACACCGAAAAAGTCTGGGAAGTATTTTTAAAATAAATTATTAAAATAAAGAAATAAAAATGGATAGAGAAAGAAATAGAAAGTTCGGCGGACCCTCCAACCGTCGGTTTGGTTTCCAACCAAAAAGAACCTTGGTAAATAAACAGTCTTCAGAAATAAGGACGTTTATTGCCGATGAAGAAAAAAAAGAGATACCAAAAACGGAAACAAATGAGGCACCAAAAGAGAGGAGAATTTTCCCAAGACCTAATTTACGAAGAATGCATCAGGGTGGAAATAATATTCAAAGAAAAAGTTTCAATCGTATAGATAAAACTCCAAGAATGGCGCCCAGGGTATCAGAAAAACATGACGGTATTCAAAATAACCCCAACAAAAAAACGACTAAACAAATACCTCCCCCACTTGGAGATTCAATAAGAATTATTCCACTTGGAGGAGTAGAAGAAATTGGTAGAAATATGACAGTCATTGAATATAAAAATGACATTATTGTAATTGATGCTGGCTTTCAATTCTCTGAAGACGACACGCCGGGCATAGACTATATTTTACCGAACACAAAATATCTTGAAGAAAGGAAAGGTAAAATCCGCGCAATGTTAATCACTCACGGGCACTTAGATCATATCGGTGGTCTACCTTATATAATGGACAGAATTGGCAACCCGCCACTTTATACAAGAAAACTAACTGGTTTGATGATAGAAAAAAGACAATTTGAATTTCCAGATAAACCTAAACTGGACATTAGAACTGTTGAAAAAAACGAGACTATAAGGCTTGGTGAGTTAAGTATTAAATTCTTTTCCGTGACGCACACCATCCCCGATGCAATGGGTATAATCATCGAAACACCTTACGGCATAATAGTAACCCCTGGAGATTTCAAACTTTCCCACACAGATGGTGTAGTTGACGCCAAAGAAGAAGACGAGTACAGCATTTTCGATAAAGAAAAAGTTTTAATGCTTATCGCTGAATCTACTAACATAGAAAATCCCGGATTCTCTACGCCAGAAAGATTGGTACACAAAACATTGGAAGACATTGTAACCAAAGTAAACACAAGATTAATTGTTGGGACGTTCTCTTCGCAGTTTGAAAGAATGATAAAAATTATCCAAGTTGCCGAAGCTGTAGGAAAAAAGATTGTCATTGAAGGTAGAAGTATGAAAACCAACATTGATGTGGCAATCGCCGCCGGCATCTTTATCCCACAAAAAGACACGATTATTCCAACAGAAGACGTAGATAAATATCCTCCAAACAAAATAGTAGTACTGGCAACTGGTGCTCAAGGGGAAGAATTCGCGGCTCTTATGAGAATGGCAAACAAAAGTCACAGAAGTTTTCATGTTAAAAAAGGTGACACTGTAGTTTTGTCATCATCAATTATCCCCGGCAATGAAAGGACTGTACAAAAATTGAAGGATAACTTAGCCAGAGTTGGAGCCAAAATTCTTCACTACAGAACTTCTGATTTATTTGTACACTCAACCGGTCACGCCAATCGTGGAGAAATAGAATGGTTACATAGAAAATTAAAACCAAAATTCTTTATGCCAATACACGGTACGCATTACATGTTAAGACAGCATGAAGAACTAGCGCAGACTATCGGAATGCCCCCGCAAAATATAATCGTGCCAGACAATGGAACTATTGTAGAAATAAGAGATAAAGGGGAAAAAATAATCACTTTAAAAGAAAAAGCGGCTGATGGTTTTATGATGGTTGATGGTTTTGCTGTCGGTGATGTACAAGAAGTAGTTATAAGAGACAGACAAATGCTTTCTGAAGATGGAATGTTTGTTATCGTGGCAAGTATCAACACTTCAACTGGAAAATTACGAAAATCCCCTGACATTATTTCAAGAGGTTTCGTCTATCTAAGAGAATCCCAAGAGTTGTTGCAACAAACTAGAATAATAATCAAAAAAACTGTAGAGGATACAGCTGAGGGTATGAATCCTATAAATTTTGAATATGTCAAAGAAGTTTTATCGGACAACGTAGCAAGATTCTTGTTCCAAAAAACCAAAAAACGACCGATTGTAATACCTGTACTTATAGGAGTGTAAGTTAGAAAGTAGAGAGTAGAAATTAGGAAAACAATTTCCTCATTTTACTACTCTCCACTCTCTATCTTTTGTTCCCCACCTCCTGCTACTTTCTATCCTCTACTCTCCGTTTTCCATTCTTCACTTTCTACTATCTACTTCCCACTTTCTGTTATAATCTACGAGATGATAAAAAACATAAGCAAAATACTTCAAGCTGTTTATCTGCTAGGTTTTATTTTTGCTCTAAACATTGCGCTACCCACTTACATAAGTTCGGAATTTCTTAATTTAATTGTTGGAGATAAACTTGTAGGAATAATATACGCCGTAGCTTCAATCCTCACCATTTTGGCCTTTACTTTTATGGGTAAAGCATTAAAAAAATATGGAGACTATAAAATCGCTCTTTCGTTGGTTATTATTTCATTAATCTCCCTACTAGGAATATACTTCGCAAAAAACCCATTATTGATACTCTTTTTCTTTACTCTAATCACCATAAACGGCACATTGATAGCTTTTAACTTAGATATTTTTCTAGAAAGAATCTCTGATGAAAAAACTACCGGCACAATAAGAGGTAATTTTTTAAGTATTGCAAGCGGTGCCTGGATTATAGCTCCACTTTTAGCTGGTTTTATAGTATCCGGTGAAAATTACAAAGACGTATTTTTAATAGCAGGCCTTCTTCTCTTACCTGTAATTTCAATACTTATCAGCAACTTCAGTAAATTTAAAGACTCAACTTATAAACACATTCCTTTTTCAAAATTAATAATTGCTCTCCCAAAACATAAAAGCACCTATAAAATTTTAATTTCTAATTTTTTACTAGGATTTTTTTTCTCATGGATGGTAATTTACACACCGATATATTTACATAACGATATGGGTTTTAACTGGAAAGAAATTGGCTTGATGTTCACGATTATGCTCTTCCCATTTGCAATACTTGAAGCGCCACTTGGAAGACTGGCCGATGAGAGATGGGGTGAAAAAGAAATGCTAATTGCTGGTTTTATAGTAACAGCTATATCTACTGCCCTTTTAACCTTTATACCAAATGCTGATTTTTGGCTTTGGTCAGCCGGTCTTCTAACAACGAGAATCGGAGCAAGCACGATAGAAATAATGAACGAAACTTATTTCTTTAAAAAAATAAAAGAAGATCAGTTGGATGTTATAGGGCTCTTTAGAATGACAAGACCGATGGCATCAGTTGTTGCACCGATACTTGGTACCGTATTTCTTATTTTCTTTGACTACAAATATATTTTTCTAACACTCGGAATAATTATGTTATTTGGACTCAAATACGCAATCACTCTAAAAGATACAAAGTAAATTATCAATAATCAATTTCTAATTATCAAAAAACTAATTAGTTTTTTGATTTTCCTCCAACCTCCTCTCTATCTCACTCAAAAAGTAATCTCTTAAATTCATAGTCTCATCAACATTTTTATAATCACCAGGATCGACAAAAGAATTTATAATGACCTCAACGTGTTCTTTTTTCAGTCCATAATATCGATTAATTATTTCATCCCAATCATTATCATCCAACTCTTGTTCCATCTTCAAAGGCGAAATTGTTAGTCCACTTGGTATATTAACCAAGACTTTAGATAAAATACCTTTTTCATTTAAATATTCATAAACACTAATAAAACAATAGACCTGATCTTTTTTTCTCAGAGACATAAACTCTAAAGCCTTTGGTTTCGTAGGTTGTTCTATGCTTGCAAACAGACGCCCAAAATTTTCAGGAAAAATAGGAGAAAATCCACCATCATCCTTAAATTTTATACCGTGCCTAATAAGCACATTTTTCTCAACATCAACTGCAATAAGTCCTGGGCTAATGTCAGGAGTATCATATCTACCATCTACGCCAACAGCCAAATCTAGAGACTTGGCAAATTCTTCTTTTGAACCAGCTTTCAATAAAGTAAATAAAACTCTGCTTGTTCTGCCATTTCCATCAGCAAAAAGATGAATTGCGTTCACAACAGCGGACAATAAATACGCCTCATCACCAGATTTTATATCACCAAGCGATTCATAAGCATCTTTCAAAATGTCTTCCTTATCTTCATGTCTTGGCATCAAAAAATCATCAGCAAATCCTCCAACGTAAACTGTCTCGCCATCAATTCTTCTATCTTTTATAGGTATATCTCTTAAAATACCATTAATGCGTATAACAAAATCTCTAAACTCTTCAAATTTAAAACCCTCTCGTTCAGTTTTAGAACCTTCTTTCAATTTTTGTACATATTCATAAGCACCTATTCTGTCCAAAAAATCCGCAATCGTTTCAGCTTTTTCTTCACGTAATAATTTTTCTTCAAAACGTTCATTCATTTCTTTCAAAAAATTAGATCCTGAACAATCTTTCCGTTTCCTTCCCCTACTCTCTATGCTCTACTTTCTAATTTCCAACTTCATGGCCATAAACATTGGAAATTCTTTTCTAGATTTATTTTCTGCATCCTTTCTCGGACCATCTTCACTTTTTTTATGTGAAATCCATTCTTCAAGTCTAGAAACAACAAATCCGGCTTTTTCAAAGGCTTTAAAATATGCCTGAAGGGGTCTATGAAAAGATAAAGTTCTAACACTATCTTCCCTACTTGGATTTAAACTAATTTCAATTTTTGATTCTGACATATATTCATCCACTCTTCTAAATTGAATTCTCTTTTCCTCATCAAAACCCCAATCACTTCTTTTGGGAATTCGAAAAGCTGGATGATTAATGACAAGAACCCAAACACCATCCTTTTTAAGCTTTTTGGAAATTTCAAAAATAGTCCCTGCAAAATTTTCAATATTTTCCAAAGCCAAAACCATCATTATTTTTTCAAAAAAATTGTCTTTGGCAAAATTCATATTATCAGCAGAAGAAACAAAATATTTTGACTTACCCCCTTTTTCTTTTGCCAAACTAATCATTTCAGATGAAATATCCGATGCCCAAATATCTGCTCCCGCTCTTTCAAATTCACGTACAAAAAAACCTTGACCACAAGCAGGATCCAGTAGTTTTTCACCTGATTTTAAATCAAGCAATCTAGAAAGATTAGGCAAAATAACCTTATTTTGATAAGTCTCTTCGTTAAGAAGATAGTCATCATACCAATCCGCCACTTCATCCCAAGAGGTATTATTATTTGTGAAATTGTCTTTCATAAACTAATTCGTAAGGGAGTATATCATAATTCGTCCCGTTAGAAGTAGGATACAAACAATCAATTTAAGTAACTGATAAATTAATACACTCTCAATAATCAAATCTTCTATTGCGTAAAACTAGTATCAGTGACTTCTAACGGGATTGTGAAAATGACCTATTTTGTGTCACAATGAAAAAATGCCGATTTTAAAAACCACAATTAAAATAATTGCTTTTTTGCTTTTGTTTATAACAGTGATGTGTATAGTTTTAATCTTTTTCAACATATCCGTTATGAAAAATTTAATTGCCGAAAACACAAAATCCAGTGACGAAAAGATTTCGCTTCTACAAAAACAAATATCAGCTCTAGACGAACAAATAGCGGAAATTACTGGAGAAAATAAGAGAGTGGCAATTTCTTTAAAAGAGATTGAGAACAGACAAAATATTAGAGAAAAATCTCAAGAAGAGTTGGTTACCTCGGCTGTAGCTAAAGTTGCACCGGCGGTAGTATCAATAGTAGCAGTAAAAGATGTACCTAAAGTTGAGGTCACTTACCAAAACCCATTTGGTAATGATCCATTTTTTAAAAATTTTAATGTTCAAGTTCCCGTATTAAAACAAAAAGGAACCGAGAAAAAACAAGTTGGCGCCGGAACCGGTTTTATAATTACAACTGATGGCTACATTGTGACAAATAAACACGTAGTCTCTGATAGCGCGGCCGACTATAGCGTGGTTATGCCAAACGGCAGTTTCAAGGAAACTTCTGTGGTCTATAAAGATGCAAAAAATGACATTGCTATATTAAAAATCTTTGAGCAAAATCTCGACAAAATTGCCTTTGGTGATTCTTCAAAAGCAAAAGTCGGCCAAACAGTCATTGCCATAGGTAATGCTCTTGGACAATACGATAATTCAGTATCAATAGGTATAATATCTGGGTTAAACAGAAAGATTGAAGCCACAGATGGAAAAACTTTAACAGAGATTCTTGAAGGTGTAATACAAACTGACGCCGCCATAAATCCCGGAAACTCTGGTGGTCCATTAGTGGACACCAACGGAAAAGTTATAGGGATAAACGTGGCTACAGTTGTCGGTTCCAGTAACATAAGCTTTTCCATTCCCGTAAATTCAATAAAAGAAATTATTAAAAATAACGTTCCTAACATATCTTTCTAAAATGTTTGAAAATAAAAACCTAGAAAAAGAGATTTTTGGAGAAAATCCTGATATAAAATTAACCCCGGAATCCTCTAAAAAAATTAAAGTTTGGTCGCTAGCCTTTCAAATTGGTTACACAATAGCAATACCAATAATAGTCTTTGCTTTAATAGGCAGATTCGCTGACAAATACTTAAACACCTCCCCCATTTTTCTCCTTTTAGGAATCTTGATCTCAATTTTTGTCAGCTCTTTCATAGTCTATAAAAAAGTTGGAGAGATAATCTAAGGTTATACGATTTGCTTAAAGACCAATCTTCTTTTAAGATATCGCCATGGCAGGAGTTCACGTATCAATAGTCGCCGAACAAATAGCACATATAGGTAAAATGCCTATAACAAATACACTTTTAACATCCACCCTGGTGGTGGTGGTATTGTCTGTTGGATCATTTATTTTTTACAAAAATATAAAAAAAATACCAGGTAAAATTCAAAATATAATAGAACTTATACTTGGAGGTGTATTAGATTTTATGACTACCGTTGCTGGAGACAGAAAAACAGCTGAAAGATTCTTCCCCATAATCGCCACGATATTCATATTCGTCTTATCTGCAAACTGGGCTGGTATTTTGCCTGGTGTAGGTTCAATTGGCATAAAAGAAGTAGGAGAACATGGAGAAAAATTTGTCCCATTGTTTAGATCCACTTTTTCAGACTTAAATATGACATTGGCCATAGCCATGATAGCGGTCACCTTGAGTCACTTCTTTGGAATTATGACTATTGGTCTTAAGCATCACCTTGGAAAGTTTTTTAATTTCAAAAACCCAGTTGTCGCCTTTGCCGGAATCTTAGAAATAGTCAGTGAAGTGGCAAAAGTGGTTTCTTTTTCATTTCGATTGTTTGGAAACGTCTTTGCAGGAGAAGTTCTGCTCACAATCATAGCGTTCCTTGTTCCCTACATAGCGCCCATCCCATTTTTAGGAATGGAACTATTTGTTGGTCTAATACAAGCTCTTATTTTCTCAACTCTAGCCATGGTTGGCTTCACATCATTCACAAAAGCCCACGATCATTAGAAAAAGACTATTTTTTACCTGATAAAATTGGACAATAAAAAAACCGATTTTCAACAATAAAAACGTTGCTTTTCGTTGTGTTTAAGGTATTATATTGCCAAAACCTTCTTAGGTTATTTTATTTTTATAAGTTAAATAAAAAATATGGAAGAAACAGTAAAAACAGTTAGTAATCTTGCCCCTTTAGCATCTGCTATTGCAATCGGCTTAGGCTCAATAGGTCCCGCCATCGCCATTGGTATGCTTGCCGGAAAAGCCATGGAAGCTATTGGTAGAAACCCAGAAGCTGCTCCAAGAATTCAGACGGCTATGATTTTGGCCATCGCTTTCGCCGAAGCTATCGCCATTTATGCCTTGGTTGTCGCCCTCATTATAAAGTTCGTCTAAAAAGTTGAGAGTTAATAGATTAAAGATTTAAGCAAAAAACTTAATTTATCCAAACTCTTAACTTAAAAAGTAAAACTAACGTGTCAGAGCTAGTATCACAACTTGGATTAGATTGGAAAATTATCTTAGCCCAGATAGTAAATTTTGCTATCTTAGCTTTTTTCCTTACAAAGTTTCTGTACAAACCTGTAATAAAGATTTTGGATGAAAGAAAAAATAATCTAGAAGAAAACGAGAGGAAGATTTTGGAAACCGAAGAAAGCGTAAAAAATGCCGACATAGCTAAAGAAGAAATCCTATCTCTAGCCAGAAAAGAATCTGAAAAAATAATAAAACAGTCAGAAAAGGGTTCTAAGGAAATTAAAGATAATTTACTAAAAGAGGCCCAAAACGAAGCTGAAAAGATAAAGATTGATACAAAAAAGCAAATGCAGTTAGAAAAAGACAAAGCTTTGGAAGATGTCAAAAAAGATTTAGGCAGTCTCGTCGCCTTGGTTATAGAAAAATCTCTTGGCAATGTAGCAACAAAAGAAACTCAAAACAAACTGGTCGAAGAAGCAGTCAGAATGGCCAATAAAAAATAATGCGTTATCCAGCTAAAGAATATGCAAAATTCTTAATATCACTTGAAGAAAAAGAGATAGATGGTGCCCTAAAAAAATTAGTCGCATTTCTTCAAAAAAATGGTGATATCAAAGAATGGAGGAAAATAATAGAAGCTTATGAGTTTCTTTATTACCAGAAAACAAAAGGCAAAAAAGCAACTATTAGCTACTGTGGTGAAATAGATCAATCAAAAATTAAAGACGAATTAAAAAATTTTGAGGTCGAATTCATAGAAGACAAAACTCTTATAGGCGGAATAAGCATAAAGATAGGAGACGAGAAAATAGACAGTTCTCTAAAAAATCGCCTAGAAGAAATAAAAAAAATTTTGATAAAATAAAATGAACAAAGACGCTATATTAAATCAGTTAAAAGAAGAAATACTTGGAGTTTCAGGTAAAACCACAAAAAGTGAGGTGGGAGAAGTTATAAGATCAGGCGACGGCGTGGCTGAAATAAAAGGCTTATCTAACGTCATGTACGGCGAACTCTTGGAATTTGAAGGTGTTGATGGAGTACAAGGCATGGCATTAAACCTTGAAGAGCAATCAGTCAAAGCCATCATTTTAGGTGAAACAAGAAAAATAAAAGAAGGACAAGTTGTAAAAAGTACTGGCAACGTACTTTCAATACCTATTTCAGAAAAATTAATCGGAAGAGTTATTGACCCATTAGGAAATCCAAAAGACGGAGGTCCAGCAATTCCAAAAGAAAATGCTAAAAGATACCCCCTTGAAAAAGTAGCTCCAGGAGTTATCACAAGAGAATCAGTAAAAACACCCCTTCACACAGGTTGGAAAGCAATCGATGCAGTTATTCCAATTGGACGTGGGCAGAGAGAGCTCATTATCGGTGACAGACAAACTGGTAAAACAGCTTTGGCAATTGATGCCATAATCAACCAAGGAAAAGAGAAAAAATTCTCTACTCCAATTTGTATATATGTTGCTATTGGTCAAAAAGAATCTAAAGTTGCCCAAATAGTAGAAAAATTAAGAAAAGCTGGCGCCATGGAATACACCGTGGTCGTAACAGCTGCCGCCTCAGAAGCCGCCGCTTTGCAATTTTTAGCTCCATATTCCGGATGTGCTATTGGTGAATATTTTATGGATCAAGGCAAAGACGCTCTTGTTGTTTATGATGATTTATCAAAACATGCTTGGGCATACAGACAAGTCTCCTTACTCTTAAGAAGACCACCAGGAAGAGAAGCCTACCCTGGAGATGTTTTCTATCTTCACTCAAGACTTCTTGAAAGAGCAGCGAAATTAGGTAAAGATTTCGGAGGTGGTTCACTTACCGCCCTCCCTATCATTGAAACTCAACTCGGTGATATTTCTGCTTATATTCCAACCAACGTCATCTCAATCACAGACGGACAAATATATCTAGAACCGGAACTTTTCTATCAAGGTATAAGACCGGCCGTTAACGTTGGTCTTTCAGTCTCTCGTGTCGGTTCTGCCGCTCAAACAAAAGCTATGAAAAAAGTTGCTGGAACTTTGAGACTTGAACTTGCGCAATTTAGAGAACTCGCCGCTTTTGCCCAATTTGGACAAGACTTGGATGAAAGCACAAAAAAGAAAATCGAGAGAGGACGAAGACTTACAGAACTTTTGAAACAACCAGAACTTTCAAGTATTCCTTTCGAGGAACAAGTTATTGCTATATATTCTGCAACTGGTGGTTTTATGGATAAAGTAGAAGTAGAAGATGTAAAAGAATTTGAGAAAAAACTTATATCTTTTCTCAAAGAAAGACATTCTGCAATAATAAAAGAAATTCAAGATTCGACCGAATTAAAACCTGAAACAGAAAAATCATTAAAGGAAGCTTGTAGTGATTTCGCTACAAATTATTGGAGTAAGGTCTAGTCAATTTATTTTTGACTTTGGGTTTTTAATTTTTGATACAACTGAAATGGCCACTTCAAGAGCGATAAAAAACAGAATAAAATCAACAAAAAACATCAAGCAAATAACCAAAGCTATGGAGGCTGTTTCGGCTGTCAAAATGAGAAAAAGTGAAACAACCGCCCTCCGTGCGAGACCCTATGCCCTCTCAGCTTTAGAAATCTTCAAAAGCATAAGTGCCAAAATGGATTATACAATTGAATTACTTTCTCCATTTTTACAAAAAAATAAAAGTGAAAAATCTTGCTTAGTAGTCATCACCTCCGACAAAGGTTTGGCCGGCTCTTTCAATACCAATGTTTTTAGAAAAGCATTGGAAATATTGAAAGGCAAAGAAGAAAATTTTGAAGTCGTAACCGTAGGCAAAAAAGGTAGAGATTTTTTAAGTAAAAGAGGTTTCAAAGTTTCTAAAGATTTTTTAGGTGCTGGAGATTTTGTGGAAATAGAAGAGTCTCGTCCCATTTCTGATTTTCTAAAAGAAAACTTCTTAAAAGGAACTTGGAAAGACGTAACTCTTCTCTACACCAACTTTATGTCTGCTCTAAAACAAGAAGTTATCACAAGAAAAATGCTTCCCTTCTCATTTGAATCTATATCTAAAATCGTCGAAGGTATTTCTCCAGAAAAAGGAAAATACGCAAACACACCTTCTTTCATTGGCCAAAACGAAAAAGCCCTTTCATATAAATTTGAACCCAATCCAAAAGAAGTTTTGGAAAGTTTGTTACCCACTCTTTTAGAGATTGAAGTTCATCACGCCGTTTTAGAAGCCAACGCATCAGAACACTCATCAAGAATGATAGCTATGAAAAACGCTTCCGAAAATGCAGGAGAGTTGATTGGCGAACTTACATTAATTTACAATAAAGCTAGACAAGCTCAAATTACAAAAGAATTAACAGAAATAGTAGGTGGAGCAGCAGCGTTGGAAAATTAGAAATAAAATTTTATAAAAAATTAAAAATTTACAAAAATTATATGAAAGGAAACATCATACAAATCATAGGTCCAGTAGTAGACGTGGAATTCGAAAAAGAACCACCGGCAATTTACACAGCTTTAAGTACTGACTATCCAGGCAAAAGTGATCAAAAATTGATATTGGAAGTTGCCCAACACCTTGGCGGTGGACGTGTAAGAACTGTTTCTATGGGCGCCACAGAAGGTCTAAAAAGAGGCGCTGAAGTCACAGATACTGGTGCTCCCATCTCTGTTCCAGTTGGAAAGGAATCTTTGGGTAGAATGTATGATGTGCTGGGTAACACTATTGATGGTTTAGGTGAAAGTAAAACAAAAGAAAAATGGCCAATTCACCGATCTGCGCCTAAATTTTCAGAACAATCAACTGAAGTTCAGATTTTTGAAACAGGTATTAAAGTTATCGACTTATTTGCTCCTTTTATTAAAGGAGGAAAAGTTGGTCTTTTCGGCGGTGCAGGCGTAGGAAAAACAGTTTTGCTCCAAGAGCTCATTAGAAATGTTGCCACAGTTCAAAAAGGTTACTCAGTTTTTGCTGGAGTTGGAGAAAGAACAAGAGAAGGAAACGATTTATACAATGAAATGAAAGATTCGGGCGTTCTTAGCCAAACAACTCTCGTATTCGGACAAATGAACGAGGTGCCAGGAGCTCGTATGAGAGTGGCCCTTTCCGGCCTTACAATGGCCGAATATTTTAGAGATGTAGAAGGAAAAGATGTGCTTCTATTCATAGACAACATTTTCAGATTCACTCAAGCGGGCTCTGAAGTCTCTGCCCTCTTAGGAAGAATGCCTTCAGCCGTAGGTTACCAACCAACTCTTGCCAACGAAATGGGTGAACTTCAAGAAAGAATCACCTCAACAAAAAAAGGTTCCATCACCTCAGTTCAAGCCATTTACGTTCCGGCTGACGATATTACTGACCCAGCTCCAGCCACAACCTTCTCTCACCTTGACTCAACTATTGTACTTTCAAGAGCTCTAACCGAACTTGGTATTTACCCCGCCGTTGACCCTCTTGAATCATCCTCAACCGCCCTATCCCCTGCAATAGTGGGAGAAGAGCATTACAAAGTAGCAAGAGAAGTCCAGAGAATTATTCAAAGATACAAAGAATTACAAGACATCATCAACATTCTTGGTATAGAAGAACTTTCTGATGAAGATAAATTGCTCGTCGAAAGAGCTAGAAAAATCCAAAGATTCTTGTCACAACCATTTATGGTCGCCGAAGCATTCACAGGCAGACCTGGAAAATACGTAAAAAGAGCTGATACCGTCAAAGGTTTTAAAGAAATTATTGATGGTAAATATGATGATGTACCAGAACAAAATTTCTACATGAAAGGTGGAATTGAAGAAGTAAGACAATAAAACCCATGAAGGTATTTATCTACGCACTCGACAAAACTTTATACGAAGGAGAGGCTGAGGCAATCAGCTTACCTACCGTTGATGGAGAAATCACCGTATTAAATAAACACCTTCCAATTATAACTTCCCTCAAAAAAGGGGTTATAAAAATTTCAAACGGAAAAGAAAAAAAGAATTTTGAAATAAAAAGCGGTTTTGCTGAGATTAATCAGAAGCAAACTATAATACTGATCAAATAAATTCTTTGGTTGGCAAAGCAAACGATGCTAAACAGCTAGGTACTGAGCCTACCAAGGCGAACGTGTAAGAGATCAATCAGAAACAAGTGATCATACTAACCAAGTAAATCTTAAGTAATCTTTACAAGGTTCGACCTTGTAATTTTAAGAAGTTTATATTTTTGTTGAGTCAACAAAACCATTTCTCGTAAAAATCAGACCTATAACTAAACCTAAAATTGCCCCAGCCAAAACATCTGCTGGATAGTGAACTCCAACAAATATTCTGCCTAATGAAACTAGGATGGCAAAAAATAAAATTAAAAAACTAAGTTTTTTATTATATTTAAAGACAAAAACAGACAACAAAAAACTTATAGTGGCATGCCTTGAAGGAAAAGAAAAACCTGTTTCTTCCACTAATTGGCGGACCTGATCTAACGACTCAAAAGGTCTTGGTCTTGGCCAAATTTCATTAAAAACAAAAACTATCAAACCTAAAGCCAAGAGATTAGCCAAAGCAAAAATTGAAAAAACCTTAAACTTAAAATTTAAAGGTCTTTTCCAAACTAAAAAAGCAATTAAAATTATAAGGACGGAAAGATAGAGTAATTTATCAGAAATAAAAACAAAAAAATAATCCCAATTTTGATTTAAACCAGCATAACTATTTAGCCAGAAAAAACCAGTTAAATCCCAAAACATAAAAACATTATAACAAAAACTACCGCAGGTTTTAACCTGCGGTAGTTTTTAAATAAGTTAAAACTTAATTATCTTTTCCCAAGCTAAACCCTTTTTACCAAAATGACCATAAGAAGCTGTCCCCGAAAATACAGGTTTTCTAAGTTCAAGAAAATCAATAATATTTTTAGGCTTGAAATCAAAATTTTTTAACACGACATGAGACAAATCATTTCCCTTTTCATCAACCGCTGAAATCATGAGAGGTTCTGCCCTACCAATCGCATAAGCAACTGATACCAAACACTGCTTAGCATATTTATTAGCAACCAAGTTTTTAGCCACAAATCTAGCCATATAAGCAGCTGATCGATCCACCTTTGTTAAATCTTTACCTGAAAATGCTCCACCGCCATGCTGAATCAAACCCCCATAGGTATCCACCATAATTTTTCTACCAGTCAGTCCAGTATCAGCATCAAAACCACCAAGAACAAAAGCCCCTGTTGGATTTACCAAAATTTCAACGTTCTTTGCTATTGGTTTCCCTGTAATTTTTTTAACTATCGGCTTTATTAATTTTTCAGTTACCGTCTTTTTTATTTCATCTTGATTAACATTTTTATCATGCTGACAACTGACCAAAACCGACTGCAACTTACCATTTTTAAAAGTAACTTGGGTCTTACCATCCGGCCTTAACCATTTCACCTTTTTACTCTTTCTCAAATCTTCCAAACCTTTTGAAAGAGCGTGGGACAAAACAACGGCTATAGGCATCTTTTCTTCAGTCTCATCAGACGCGAAGCCATACATGATCCCTTGGTCACCAGCTCCGCCAGTATCAACTCCCATGGCAATATCAGGAGATTGCTCTGAAATTACGACTTGAATTTTTAAAGGATTTTCATAACCAATATTCTTATAAACCTCTTCAGCAATCTTTTTATAATCAACTTTAGCTTTTGTTGTGACTTCTCCCCCAATAACCAGATGTCCATGACTACCAAAAGTCTCAACGGCCACCCTACTAAAAGAATCCTGTCGCAAACATTCATCTAAAATAGCGTCAGATATCTGATCACATACTTTGTCTGGATGACCAGACGTGACACTCTCGACTGTATACGTACCTTTTTTTGAATAAAACATTTTTGTAAAAAAATAACCCGCCATGCGGGAAGAAAAATGACTAGTTATCCTCCCCTAATGGGGCTGGGTTTGGCACCTTATTAAAAACAGGTTGCCGGGCGAATCATTGAGCCAGAACTCTCATCGCCACTCTTGATAAATATTAAATTGTAGAACCATTGTAACAAAAGACGACAAATTTTGTCCAGTGCCATTAACCACATCCCAAATTCAGCTTGATATTTATAAGTCCAAATTTCTTATCAATTCAGCGTCCACAGTTGTTTCAGCCCCTTCTCTAATTGAACCGTAAAATCTAACAACATCACCCTCCACAAACCTATTTAATTTTGTATTGGCTTTTTTGTTATTCAAAACTTCAGATTTATCATTTAAAATTACAGTGTAATCAACTCCCCCCACTGTAACTACCGCATTTGTAGGCAAAGTAACACTCGATAAACTCTTAAGCTTTCCCTGGAAATTCCTAGGAGCAAAAATCTTTCTGTCTTGATATATTTCAAGACTTTGTGCCTTAACGGTCTCTGTAGGTTGATGATAGACCCCTTTCAAACGCAAAATCACATCTCCCTTTTTTATATCAGGAGAAGTAATAGTTACATTACCTTTTTTAATAAAAGTATCTGATAATATGTTTATCTTTAATTCTTTTTTATTTTTTGTCTTTAGTGTAAGCGTTTTACTATCACTACTAATATTAGTTATGGTTCCAGAAAAATCTCCCTCCTCATTTTCCAAAGACAAATCTCTAATAAAAGATGCTTTCATATCCATAGACTCTGCGCCAGAAACAAGAACACCATCAATATTCACAATATGACCCAATTTTATTTCCGAAAAACTAGCAGAGCCATTAAACCTCTTAACAATTTTAGTATTCCCGTCAGTACGCACTGTCCATCTTATATAAACATTATCCCAATTTGTTCTTATAAAAAAAGTATTACTGATGATGTGGAACACAACACCATTTTGGATCTTTACTTCACCTTTTTCAGAAACACTGACAATTGCTGGTGGTTTAGGAGGATTAGCAATATCAAATTCTTCTACAGCAAAAATCCCAACGGGGACAATAAAAACAGCCAAAATAGCTGAAAAAATAAGCTTTTTATAGAAAATTAAACTCTGCATATCAAAAAGATAACAGTTAAAGACCTTGTTGGCAACAAGTTTACGGTATCAAATTTTTTACTTCACCAACTAAAAATCCGTTTATATTATCTATCGTAGTATCCAAAATTCTCTCAATGGCCTCTTTTGTGTTGAATGCGTTATGTGGAGTAAGAACAACGTTCGGCATATCAATGAGAATGTGGTTAGCAATAATAGTTTTTAAATCATGACCTTCAGTTTTTCCAGAAATCAAAAAGTCCATCTCGTCTTTTGCCACACCCTCTTCTTCAAAAACATCAATACCTGCACCTCCCAAATGTTTCTCTCGGAGGGCCTTCACTAATGCTTGAGTTTCCACCACAGGACCCCTGCTGGTATTTATAAGCACTGCCCCTTTTTTCATTATAAACAATCTTCTTTCATCAATTAAATGATGGGTATCTTTATTATACGGAACGTGAAGAGTCACAACATCTGACTCCTTAAGCAAATCGTCTAAACTTCTATATTCAACACCAGCTTCCTTGGCATATTTTTCATCTGGAAATGGATCATAAGCTACAACTTTCATATCAAATCCTTTAGCCATTCTTATGGAGTGTCTACCAATCCTTCCTGTACCAACAACGCCAATAGTTTTTCCTTTCAAATCAAACCCTTGGAGACCATCAAAACTCCAACTGCCAGTTTCCCTAATTCTATCAAAACCGTCATAAATCTTTCTGGAAAGCGACAAAAGAAGTGCAAAGGCAAACTCCGCAACAGTATTCTCTCCATAACTTGGAACATAAGAAACCTTAATTCCCTTTTCCTCACAAGCTTTTTTATCAATATGGTCAAAACCGGTTGAACGGGTGGCTATAAATTTTAAATTTGGAAGTTTGGTAATAACCTCTTCTGAGATAGTTGAATCAACAAAAACAGAAAGAACATCAAAATCCGTTTTTTCTGATAAATGCTCTTTACTTATTATTTCTTCAGTGAAATACAAGTCACAATCTTTAAACTTATCTTTATGGGCATTGATATAATCCTTCTCCCAACTTTTAGTGCCAAAAAATCCAATTTTTTTCATAATTATTCTTTTTACTTATGGGACAATAATAACATATTAGCTAACCCTTTTAATTATCCTAACAATTCCTGTATCAGCATTGACTTCAACGATGTCACCGTCTTTCAAAACCTTAGTGGCTGAATTGGTACCAACAATGCAAGGTTTTTTCAATTCGCGAGCGACTATGGCCGCGTGAGACAATAAACCTCCGGCATCAGTTATAAAGGCGGAAGATTTTTCCATAAGATGAAGGTATTCAGGCCTTGTCATTCCCGTAACGAGCACATCTCCTTTTTCAAAATTATCTGCCTTACTTGGATCAGAAATGATTCTAACTCTTCCTTTAACTATACCTTTATAAGCAGACATTCCTTTTATTTCATTTTTATTTTCGACTCCAATAATACTGTTAATTAAATCTGTAAAATTTTTTCCCTCTAGAATAGTTCCCACACCTTCTTTGTTATACAAAATCGCACAACCCAAATAACGCCTCTTAAGAGTGTTTAAATCAGGCAATTTTTTGCTTGTTAAATAATTTTCTAATTCTTCTTTTGTTAAAACCGAGTATTCTTCTTCTGACATTTTATCTCCGACTTCCTGTTTTAAAAAACACATCAAAATCCTATCGACTTCATTATAAATTGGTTCCGTTGCTTTTCTAGCTTTACTAAAAATATCTAAATATTTCTCTAATAAATCAGTTGGTAAATAATCAACAACTTTTTTTACAGCAAAATTTTCTGGAGTCATTGAAGAACACAAAAAACAAAGTCTGTGATAATCCTCTAAAGTAATATTCTTCTCATTCAAATTACTAATAAAATTTAAAATTTCTCTTGATTCTTTTATAACATGCTCAGCCCATTTTTCTGCGATTGAATTATCTCTCTTTATGTAATCAATAAAAGTGCTGCATAATTTTTCAACTTCCTCTTGAACAAGATAATTTGAACTAGCACCACTTTCAAAGGTAATAATAAAATTTTCTATATTTTCACCCACCATCTTCTTCAAACCTTTTGTGTATATATCACCGTACAAAGAAGCAAACAACAAACTCCAATTACCAGACCAATTCTTTAACCAATTTTTGTTATGTAGATCAAACATATTCATAAAACATTAGGCCTTTTTCAAAATTTTCACCACCCCCTTATCCGCATCCACCTCCACCAAATCACCATCTCTGAGCACTTTCGTAGCGATCTTAGTACCTATGATACAAGGTTTTTTGAGTTCGCGGGCCAAAATGGCAGCGTGGGAAAGTAAGCCTCCTTCATTAGTTATAAAACCACCAGCTTTTTTCATATACGGCAAATAATCTGGCCTCGTCGTACTTGAAACAATGATGTCTCCATCGTTGATTTTGCTAAAATCATCAGTACTAAATATAATTTTTGCTTCACCCTTAATCACACCCCCATAAGCACTTACGCCCTTAAAAATACTTTCTTCATTCACCTTTAGACAACTATCGAGGTCATACAGATCGGCCTCATCTATAACAATCGATAATTCCCCTCGCAAAAACAAGAAACCACTATTATTAATACGCTTGTCGAGCTCACCCGGTTTAACAACAATCCCACCATTCAAAACATTATGAGTTTCCTCTTCTGTCAAAAAAGAAACTTGCTGAACTGATAAGGACAATCTTTTTGCAATTTCCTTAAACAAAAATTTTAATTTATAAGAACTTTGTTCACGATAAAAATTTTTCCAATCCTTAAAATCTGCGTAAAAACAAAATAAATTTATAAGTTTGTAAATGTAAGTATCCTTTTCCCATTCCTTTTTTATCTTTTCAGTTTCAACTGTATGCAACGCATATTTCTTATCAAGATCATCAATTAAAAGTTTGGCTTTATCAATAGTAATATTTTCTACTTTCTTCAAATGTAATGAAACTTCTGGTACTTCATAATTCACATCGTAAACACCCCAGCTAACATATTTTTTCGCAACTTGTTCAATCCTCTGTTCTCCTAAAACTACTCTATATAAATCTTTGTGATAAAAATCTAAAGGTGTAATCCTTGTGGGACGTGAAATTATTGATAAAATATTTTCCACTTTCTGGATATCTTTAATTTTTTCAACAATTTTTTCTTTTAACACAGCGGTCAAAATTTCTTCAAAATAAAGATACAGCAACCATGTGGGTAAAGAAATTTTTTTATTCATACCACACACCTCCTCATAGAAATTACTGAGTTCCTTATTGGTGCATATTTGGTAATTTACTGGGCATACTTCAATAAATTTTTTAAATTCTTCATAATAAGTAACTATGGTTTCATTAATTTTACCAATCAATTCAATCGAATTTATATCAGATAATTTATTCTGAATATCAGAAAAAGCTTTCTGATGATCATTTAATTCATAATAGACAGAAACATTGCCGTCTCTTATTCTATATATCTCAGAATTTAAATCGACTCCAAAAAATTTAGACAGCTGAACACAATATCCATAATTAAACAATCTCATTCTTTGAAAAGACATTCTGCGATCATAAGTAAACTGCCAAGTTCTTAACCCTATATCTGTAATTATTTCTTTTGTGTCTTTTTTTGTCATTTTATTTTTTCAAAATTTTCACAATGCCCTCGTCTGCATTAACTTCCACCAGGTCACCGTCCTTCAAAACTTTTGTGGCAATCTTAGTACCTATGATACAAGGTTTTTTGAGTTCGCGGGCGATTATTGAAGCGTGACATAGCAATCCACCCTCATCAGTAATAATAGCAGAAGCTTTTTTAATTGCAGGTAAAAAATCAGGCATTGTCATTGTAGAAACCAAAACATCCCCTTCTTCTACCTTGTTCAATTGTTTGAGATTAACCGCAATTTTAACTCTGCCTCTGACATTTCCATTAAAAGCTGAAATTCCTTTTATCTCCTTTAAATCATTACTTGGAATTAAATCCTCAAAAATAATATCGTATTTATCCTCTATCTCTTTTCTTAAAACACCAACAAACAATTTATTATCAGTAAAAATATAACTCCTTTTTCTTTTCTTTAATTCTTCGATTGAAGGAATTTTCCTATCGATAATTTCTTCAATAGTCAGACAATCAATAAATTCATTAACTTGTGGATAAAGATTCTTTAAAGAATTTCTTATCAAAATCTCACTCTTTGGCACAAAATCTTGAGTCTTTTCCCGAAGAGACATCAAACTTTTATCAATTTTCACACCTTCTAAATCTTCCTCTTTTGTGTCCCAAAGCCACCAGGTAGCTTCAAACCATACCCAGGCTTTTTCATAAAAATCAAAAAAATTCCTCAGCTCTAAAAGAGATAAAGATTTATTACCTTCATATATTTCTCTACAAACATCATAATGTTTTCTAAAATTATCTTCCAAAAAACTTAAAAAAATTTTATCTTTTTTAATTTTCTCAACTAAATTTTTACGCACCCAGTCAATTCCCCTTTCATCATAAAAACCGTTGACCGTATCTTTAACCCTTTCAAAAACAATAAACGGCATAAAAGGTTGTCTCTTTTCTGTCCAAATTTTATCGTCAACAACTTCAGCTCTATACCAAACCTGCATCGTAGCTAAAGTAAAATCCCTAGAAAATGTGTTTCTATAAATTGGTCTAGTTTTCATCAGCTTTTTTCAAAATCTTCACAACCCCCAGATCTGCATCCACCTCCACCAAATCACCGTCCTTGAGGACTTTTGTGGCAATTTTGGTACCAATAATACAGGGTTTCTTGAGTTCGCGGGCAATTATAGCAGCATGGCACATAATTCCCCCTTCATCAGTTACAAAAGCAGACGCTAGTTTCATAGCAGAAACATAATCCGGAGTCGTCATTGGAGCAACAATCACATCTCCCTCTTTAACGAATTTTATTTGATCCTTTCTTTTGACTATTTTGACCACCCCTCTAACCAAACCTCTATGAGCAATATTCCCTTTTATTTCCGAACCGCTTTTATAATCATCCATCATAAATTTAAAATCGGAATGATTTTTCATATATTCTTCTAGGGTAACTTCGATAACCCCGTCCCTAGTGAGCAAAGAGCCATGGGATCTCTTTCTCAAAATATCAATTTTTGGTGGATTTTCAACTTCATCAAAAGCAATCACAGTTTCAAAACCAGAAAGCTCTGGATAAATTATCTTTAAACTATTTCTTAAAAACTTATCATTTTCATCAAAAAATTTATCTTCTGTTCTAATGACCTCAACCAATTCTTTAATATTTTCTGGGGTTCTCTCATCAATAGAAGAAAGGTACCAAACAATGAAACCTTTGTTTTGCTCAAACATTTTTTCAATAAATTCCTTAAGTTCATTTTTATCTCCAGTTTTTTCTCTTAACCAATTTATTTTAAAATATTCTAAATTTTTAACATATTCATTAGTCACAGAAATAACAAACTCTGGTTCGGATATATTTTTTTCCAATAATTTATCTTTTAATAATTTCGTAAAATTAGTATTCTCCCAAATCTCTAAAACTTGATCGCTGATATTATAAAAAACTTGATCGCCCTCAACTTTCAAATCTAAAACATCAGGTAAATATTCCTGAAACACCTTTATCCATGGCTGTTGCAAAATCACACAAGTGTCTCTAGTATAAATTTTCTCAAAAATTATCTTATCTGACATAAAAAC
>CAYGDO010000002.1:0-139547 GCA_964348785.1 uncultured Candidatus Saccharibacteria bacterium
CGATCCTCTTTACCTAAGCTATCCTAACGGAGGGCAGGGGTTTGTGTTTTATGAACCAAAAATCAGCCAGAGCCTTGCACCACAAAAAACAACTAAACAAAATCCCGCAGTTGAAAATACTCAAAACCAAAAAGAAGAAATCCAGACTCTAAACAAAAATCTAAACGAAAAACTTTTAGCTTCTCTAATCAAATCCAAAAAAACAAAAGAAGAAAGTTCAGACGTTTTTGGCACTCTTCAACTTTTAAGTTCAACTCTAAAAATTTATCTGGTCTTTCTAGCAGACAATTGGTAAAATAATCGGGTGACAGATCATTACGGTGAAAAAGAAATAAAAGAATTACCAAATCCGCCTCATTGGACAAAAGCCATAGGTGTTGGAGTGGTAGTGATGGGACTTGCGATAGGCACAGGCGAACTCATAATGTGGCCTCATCTTATTACCAAACACGGTCTTGAAATTCTTTGGGCCGCCATTGTCGGAATTTCTTTTCAATATTTCATAAACCAAGAAGTAGGGCGTCATGCCCTTGCAACTGGTGAAAGTTTTTTCACTTCATCATCAAGAGTTTTAAAATGGCTCGCTCCTTTTTGGCTCATTTCAGCAGTAATGCTTTATGTTTGGCCTGGCTGGGCCGCTGCTATAGGAACGACTCTACGAGAACTTTTTGGTTTTGGTGATTATATTTTCTGGGCAGTCATAAGCTTGGCCCTTCTTCTTGCGCTCACTTTTTCTGGAAAAGTAGCATACGCAATGCTCGAAAAAACTTTAAAAATTGTCGTGCCTATTTTCTTTGTACTTTTAATCATCTCAAGCGCTCTCACTCTTGATATGGAAAATATGAAAGAAATGTGGAACGGACTTCTTATGGTGGGTTATATTCCGGACAATGTTGATTTAAAAGTTTTGATGGGAGCCATAGTCTTTTCTGGCGCAGGCGGACTTCTAAATCTTTGCGTTTCTTTGTGGTATAGAGACAAACAAATCGGGATGGGACATTATGCCGGCAAAATTATCAATCCAATAACCGGAAAAATCGAAGCTGTATCTTATGGTGGTTATTCTTTTCATATAAATGAAAGCAACTTGGCTAGATGGAAAAAATGGATGCGTTTTGTGCGTATCGATCAAGGTGTTATTTTCTGGCTTTTAGGTTCAATCACACTCATCCTTTTAAGCGTAAACGCACATACAATCTTGGCGCCAAAAGGTCTTGTACCTGAAGGCCTAAATGTCGCTGTCACTCAAGCTTATATCTTCGGCGAAAATTGGGGAGCTTTTGGCTTCAATCTATTTTTGATAATGGCCTTCCTCATGTTGTTCTCTGTTATGTGGACTGTTATAGACGCCTTTGCCAGAATCGTCTCTGATATTATTTATGTAAATTCAAAAGTTGGTCCTTTCAAAAAATATTTAGTTAAGCTTGAAAAAATTTCTTTAAGTCATCTTTATTACGGTTTAGTGGTTGGAATAGTTGTCACAAGCGGTTTACTTTTGCCAATGAAACAACCTTTAATTCTTCTCACTATTAGCGCCGTACTTGGAGGTCTTACAATGGTCGTCTACATACCAATTCTTATCTATCTAAACAATTTTAAACTTCCAAAAGCTCTACGCCCAGGACTTATTACCAATTTCTTTATGATTTTAGCTTTTCTATTTTACGTATTTCTATTTGTGGCGATTGTGAAGCAATACCTGGGGTAGTTGGTAGATAGTAGATAGTGGAATCTTCTAACAACTAAAAAACTATCGCCTAAAAACTGACTGCTTATTGTAAAAACTCAAAACGAGAATATACTTTGGGGTATATAGATATGAACGAGATTGAGGAAATAAAAAAAGAATTGGCGGAGATTAAGGAGAGAAATAGGCGAGTGGAGTTGGATAAAGCTTGGGAAACAAGTCTTGCCAGAAAATCTTTGATAGCTATTTTGACTTATGTTGTTATAGTCATTTTTTTCTATATTGCAAAACTAGGAAATCCATTTGTGAATGCAATTGTCCCGACAATGGGTTTTCTACTTTCAACCTTCTCAATCACTATCTTTAAAAACTGGTGGGTAAGAAATAAATAGAAATAGAATAGGGAAATAAATTTTATGAAAAATATTGAAGATTTAACAAAAAAAATAATTGCTTTCCGTGATGCGCGAGACTGGAAAAAATTTCACAATCCAAAAGATGTTGCGCTGTCTCTAGTTCTTGAAGCAGCTGAAGTGATGGAACATTTTCAGTGGAAAAGTAAGGAGGAGATGGAAAAATATATTTTAACCAATAAGGCCGACATTGGTGAAGAACTTGCAGATGTTCTGTACTGGGTTTTGCTTATGAGTAACGATTTAAAAATAGACGTACTTGAAGCGCTTGAAAAGAAAATCTCAAAGAACGAAGAAAAATATCCGGTTGAAAAAGCAAAGGGTAAGCATACTAAATACAATAAACTATGATGGACTTAACAGGCGCTCTAAACGCCAAACAATTCTATAGGTTTACGGGACCACCAGAACATTGGCTTACAGCATTAAAGCACTGGACTTGGGGACTAGAAGACCATCATCGAGAACGATGGAAAAATATACAAACCGGCGATGTGTTTTTTATTCATAGTACTGGCGCACAAGCATCAGCGTTTAATAATGCAACTTCAGGAATAATTGGAATTGGCGTTGTGGGCTTCGATTTCTCAGTAAAAGAAACTCCTCTTTGGCATTATGAGATAAAAAACGGTGTAAATAGATGGCCACTATTAGTTCCACTTACGGAAATATATTTATTTAGTGAATTACCTGACCCGGCAACATGGGAATCCCCTGAGCCTAAAAATGACACAAGTACAACAAAGCTCATTGATCAGTTACTCGTAAATCGAATTCCGGTATCCAACATTAAAGGGTTTCCCCAGATGGGAAGTTTTTCTAGTGTATCTTTTGATGTAGCGAAACAGATTTTATTTCAAGATAAACCCCTCTATCTATACTCCGGTCATTCTTTACGAGGTCAAATTAAAAATGAAGATAAACTATCAGACATGGCTGAAGTACATAATGCGACTGAAACTCTACGCTCGGCCGCTTCTCTGAGGTTTTTGGAAGAATTAAATAGACGAATGATTGTTAAACCATTTTCGCACGTGACTAGGAATAATGATATTCTCGCACGCGCTGAGCTAACCCACCATACTGTTTTAGAACAGCTAATAAGTATTTTTCGCAATAAAGGCTATGTGACTCTTTCAAATAAACACGTGGATTTATTCGCTTATAACGAGTCAAGATCTTTTCTTTTTGAGGTAAAAAGTACTGAAAATAGAAATTTTCGTGTTCAAGCACGCAAAGGAATTGTCCAGTTATTTGAGTATGATTATTTCGAAATCAACAAATTCAAAGAGGAAAAGAATATCAAATTTAAGGAGTCATACGATTTACTAGTTCCGTCACAAGAACCAAAAGATTCTTCCTATATAAGATTCATTAATTCGCTTGATCTTGGTGTTGCGATGGTTAAAGACAAAAAACTAATAGCTATTGGTAACGATAGTGGCTTTTCAAATATATGAAGATTAAATTCAAAAAAGAAGATTTTTATAAATGTTTCGAATTTCCGGTGAAGTATTACCTTGATGAGACTAAATCTAAATCAAACAGAACCACCGGACAACAGAGAGGACTAGGCTCTATCATAAATGATTTTTTCCTAGGAAAACTAATTGAGATAGGAGTGGCAAGAGCTATTGAAGAGAGAAGTAATAATAAAAAAATACACTTGGATTTTGATATACATGAATCGGGCGAGAATCACGATAACGATCCTGATATTGTGAAAGTAACAGAATCGGGAAAAGATCGCGAGCCTAAGTTATATCTTGAAATAAAAAATGTTTCTGAAAATGACAGATTTATAGGCCTTACTTCTGAACAATGCTCTACTATGCTCGGTAGCAGAATTATTTCAAACGATTCCTCGAGGCTATTCATTGTATACGGAACAGTTTCTTCATCTGATAAATCAAAAATATGTGATGTGTTTGGCGCATATTTGAAATCAGAAATAAAAGATGATCTTTTAGATGGGTTTGCAGATATAGCCGATATTTATCTTGAAATTAAAAGTGTCATAAATACGAAAGAGCTTACCGAAAATTGTTTGAAGTTTGATAAAGGGTCGCTGTTTTATGAGACTGAAATATTGGGGCCAGAAATAACTGAGACAAAGGCTAACAAAATAAGAGCTTCAGAATATGAGACAAAAAATTTAAAGGATGAAGTCTTACCGATAATAATGATGAACAGCTATCCTGCTCCAAAAGAATTCGGCGAATTCAGACTTGAAGGACAAACAACCTTATTTATAAAGATTAACGACAAATCAAAAAGAATTTATTTAGACTGCCATTCTAACGGATACATTGAGAATAAATCTCTCGGAAGATTCGATCTAAAAAACGGAAAAATGTATGAACTTTTCTTCACAACCATAGGGCGAAATCCTGTTTTAAGCAGAAACAACTTGTGGATCGCCCGGCGGAATGTAAATAACATTATCCCAGATACTGTCGAACAGCGAATCGAGTATATAGCAAAAAATATTTAAGAATTCATTGCTCTCATCATTTGTTTTGCCACAGCTTCAATCACTGGAACGCTAACAGAATTTCCAGCTTGTTTGTATAAGGCCGAATCAGAAATTGTGGGCAAAATATAGTCTTTTGGAAAACCTTGAATTCTAAAACATTCTAAAGGAGTCAATTTTCTTATTCCTTTTTTATCTTTAATTATTGGCACGTTATGTCCGCCCATTCCCATGTTTGCAGTCAGAGTAGGGCATACACTACTTTTATTTTCTCTAACGTATTGTCTACGCCATTGATAAACTTTTCCTTCTTCTTTTATAAAATTTTTCAATTTTTCAAACAAAGGTTTACCATTGTAATAATATTTTTCTGGAACATTTTTTTCTAATAAATCAGTAATTTTTGTATTCAATTTGATTGGACTAGGAAACTCAAATCTGTCTGAGTATGACTTATTTCTAAAGCCTACAATATAGATTCTCTCTCTATTTTGAGGAACATTTCCATATTCCATAGTATTTAAAACCTTAATTTTTACATAATAACCGAGGTCTTTTAAGGCCTCTTCAATAATCCTAAAAGTTTTTCCTCCATCGTGACTCTTTAGATTTTTTACATTCTCCAAAAGAAAACCCTCAGGCTTTCTAGCTTCTAAAATTCGAGCAATATCAAAAAACAAATTTCCTCTACCTTTTTCATCATTGAATCCTTGTCTGTATCCTGCGATAGAAAAAGCCTGACAAGGAAAACCTCCCAAAATAAAATCGAATTTTGGTAAATCATCGATTCCAATCTTTCTAATATCTTCTACTACCAATTTAGAATCCTTAAAATTTAAATCATAAGTTTCTTTACATTTTTGATCAAAATCATTTGCAAAAACTGTTTTAAATCCAGCCCTTTCAAAACCTATACGAATACCTCCAATACCAGCAAATAAATCTAAGGTACGAAAACCATGTTTATTCTTTTTTTGTTTTTCCTCTTGCGGAACATTTTTTATATTACTTATTACTTGAACGACAACTCCTCTAATTTCAACATCTGTCCTAAATAAAGGGCTCATATTTGGATTTCTAGGTTCCAATCTGATTCTATTTTTTTCGTAATAAAGTCTTTTCAAAGTTGCCTCATTGTCATCAATAATAGCGACGACGGTCTGACCGTTTTCTGCAACAGATTGTTTTTTGATAACAACAATATCACCATCAAATATTCCGTCATCAATCATGCTCTCACCAACAACTCGTAAAGCGTAATAACCATTTGAATTTTTTATACTAGGGTTTACTATAGAAATAGTATCCTCATGATTTTCGATTACTTCTATAGGCTGTCCGGCAGCAATTCTTCCTAAAACAGGAATCTCAATGATTGATTTAATTTCTTTCATCGGAGAAAGGCCTCTGACTGAATTTTCCGACCGAGAAAGAAAGCCCTTGTTTTTTAAAGAAGAAATATGTTCATGCACAGTGGACACAGCCCTAAGTTTTAATTGTTTTTTTATTTCTTCAAAAGTGGGGGATATGCCATTTTCAGAAAAATAACTGTTAACAAAATCAAATACTTGTTTTTGTTTTTTTGTTAAATTAGACATATTGATATAAAAAATCTTTAGCGCTACACTTATATTATAACCGAAAAAAAACCGAATGAGTCAGCAAGTTATCCACAATATAAAAAAATACTGGAAAAAAATTTGTAATTTTTTTCTTAAAAAGGGGTTGCCTTTGTTAATAACTCTTATTTTTCTTATTCCCCCTTTTCTTAGTTTACATGCTTTTGTATTTTCAGAAATAAGTTTCAAAATAAAAACTGAGAAACCTAATGATGGAATACTAAAAATATCTATACTAAAAGAAGAGGTGAGATATCCTGCATATCAAGATATGATTTCTAAACTATTACAGATACCTCTAAACCTAAATCACTACAATGTATGTTTCCAAAATAAAAGTTATAAAAAAGAATCTGGAAAAAAAGAATTTTTACCATTAGAAGACGTCACCTTAATAAAAAGTGGTGATCCAAATAATATAATTGAACAATTTGACATGCTAAATGAAGATTATGTCTGTAAAAATATAAATCTTTATGAAACAACAATATCTAAGGGAACATATCAAATAAACTTCAATTCCATACCCCAAGAAATAGAAACTAAAGTAGATATCACAACCACCCCTACGGCCTCTTTAGCCATAACAGACAAAATCATAGGTGTCACAGCTTTCACTCTAGGATTATATGGTATTTTTTTAATAATAAGAGAAGTATATTTAATTATAAGTAAAAGAATAATGGAGCTAAAAAAATCCGACGACTAGCGCCTTACACAAAATTACCCCTTGCTTTTTTGGGGGAATATGGTATAATAGGAGTATGAATTACATAATAACAGCTATCATTCCTGCCCTTATGGGAACTTCGCTTTTGATAGGAGGACATATGTTAGACAGTAGCAAAATCATTGCTTCTGCTTGGGAAGCCTCAAATTTGGCCAATAGACATCAAATCAGAACAGTTTTGGAACTCTATTATTTAGATAATAACGAGTATCCAGAGTCTAAAAATGCTAGCGAACTTTTCGATGAACTTTATAAAAAAGGTTACATCGAAGAGAAGCCAGTAAATCCTGAGGCCTTCGAATATAGAACTGAAAACTCTTATCAAAACTACAAATTTAGTATTAAGCAGTAACAAAAAACATAAAACTCACCAATAAGGTGAGTTTTATGTTTTTTGTCTAGTTTCAATTTAATTTAAATAAGCTAGAATTTAGAACACTTTAAAATTTAAAGAAAAACAAAATGGACACAATCAAAGAAAACAAAAATATTTGTATAGACTGCCGTGGCAGAATCGAATCACTCCACGAAATGGTAAAACTAACCGAATCAGAAAGAGCTTTGCTTTCAAGACCTAGAAGAGTCTTTACTTTTGGCATACCGGTAAGAATGGACAGCGGGGTAGTTCGAGTTTTCAATGGTTACCGTGTCCAATACAACGACGCTCTTGGTCCAACAAAAGGTGGTATCAGATATCACGAAGAAGTTGATTTGGAAGAAGTTAAAACTCTTTCATTTCTTATGGCTTTGAAATGCTCTTTAGCAGATCTTCCTTTTGGTGGCGGTAAAGGTGGAATTGAAGTTGATCCAACAAAATTATCAGTTGGCGAACTTGAAAGACTGACAAGAGGATACGTAAGAGAAATTCACCAATTTATCGGCCCACGAATCGACGTGCCGGCGCCTGACGTAAATACCAACGGACAGATAATGGCATGGTTCGTCGACGAATATTCAAAAATAAAAGGTGAGTTTACTCCTGGAGTAGTGACAGGTAAACCAATAGAACTTGGCGGATCATTGGGCAGAGAAGAAGCGACAGCTTTGGGTGGCGCATTCGTTCTAGAAAACTTCTTAAAATCAACTAAAAAGTATAAAAAAGGATTAAAGGTAGCAATCCAAGGATTTGGCAATGTGGGAGGCAATATGGCCAAAATTTTGGATAATTGGGGCTATAAAGTGGTGGCTATTAGCGACGTAAACGGTGCCGTCTATGATGAAAAAGGTTTTGCTATAAACAAAGTCTGCGACGCACAAAAGGGAACTTGCAAACCGGATCATTTCAAAGGCAAAAAGATAACCAATCAAGAGCTTTTGTATTTGCCAGTTGATATCTTGATCCCAGCGGCGCTCTCCAAACAAATCACTTCTGCCAATGCCGATAAAGTAAAAGCAAAAATAATTGTTGAAATGGCTAATGCTCCTGTAACCGAAGAAGCCGATGCCATTTTGGAGAAGAAAGGAATTACAGTTATTCCAGATATTTTGGCAAATTCTGGCGGTGTTATTGTGAGCTATTTTGAATGGGTTCAAAACTCCTCAAACGAATATTGGACAAAAGAAAGAGTAAACGAATCGTTAGAAGAAAAAATCGGTTTGGCTTTCAAAAAAGCTTTTGATTTCAAAATAAAAAATGACATGTCATTTAGAGAGGCCTGTTACGGCATCGCTATTGATAGGATTTTAAAAGCGGAAAGGATGAGAGGGACGGTATAAGCGTGGAACGTAGAATGTGGAGCGTAGAACGTAGAACGCAATAATTATCAATAAAAAAGTAATGTGCAAAAAATGCATATTGCAATATAAGTGACATCTTAAAGGCCACACAATAAAACAATGAATCATTATTACGCAAATCTAGAAGAAGAAACAATAAAGAATAAGGATTTCAGAAGAGTTTTGTTCACTTCTGAACACAGCCAATTGGTTTTGATGTGTGTACCACCAAAAGAAGACATTGGTAAAGAAATTCACGACCTTGATCAATTTATAAGAGTGGAAAAAGGAATAGGTGAAGCAATAATAGACAACGTTCACCATGTTCTTAGCGATGGCTTTGCAATTATCATTCCAAAAGGCGCCGAGCATAATGTTGTAAACACTTCTCCAAATCAAGATTTACTTTTATATTCCATCTACACCCCGCCAGAACATAAAAAAGACACTATCCATCACAGCAAAAAAGATGCGATTGCCGACAAAGACCATGAATTTGATGGTAAAACTTCTCTTTAGTTTCCAAAAATTATAAAAAATGTTATAATGATTTTATGAATAAGAAAATTAAACAAGCTGCTAAAAAGCACAGGAGAAAGAAAGGCAAAAAAATAAGCATGAGGCAATAAAAAAGTCCCCCTAGTGGGGATTTTTTGTTGTAATATATAAATGTATGAACAAAGGCAAAAAAGAGGAAATAATCAGAATCAAAGTTATTCCAAACTCAAAAAAAGAGATAATCGAAAATGATAAACCAAATCATTGGATTTTTAAGATAAAAGAAAAAGCCGAAAATAATATGGCCAATGATAGGGTTTTAGAAATCGTTAAGACGATGACACACAAAAAAGCTAAAAACGTCAAAATCCTCTCTGGCCATCAAAAACCAACAAAAATATTAGTAGCGGAATATTAGAAATAACCTATAATATAAGTATGGAAATAAAAACAAAATACACAAACCTAACCTTAACCCCAGAAACAAAAGAGCAGTTAATCAAAAAGATTGAGTCTGTGTCTAAAATCGTAGGCGAGGAAGAAAACATTCTATTTGAAGTAGAATTTGAAAAATCTTCTAAACATCAAACAGGAGACGTTTTCAGAGCTGAGATCAATATGACTGTCGACGGAAAACAATTTCGAGCAGAATCAGAAAAATCAGATTTATTGAGCGCGGTTGATGAAGCTAAAGATGAAATTGGGAATATTTTAAGGTCATACAAAAACAAGCAAAAGTCTTGGGTTCGTCGAAGTGGCACACAATTAAAAGAATTTATTCGTAAATTTTATAAATAGATATGTTTGAAAGAATATTAGAGGGCCGACAAAAAACGGTTGTAATTTTAGGGTTATGCGTCATAGCGATAGTTTTGGGTTATTTCATATTAAAAGCTAATCAAGGTAAAAACATGATTGAGACAACAAAAACGATTCAAACTTCAGAAAATTATACTGGAGCAGTCATTGAAACCAATTTGGGCACTTTTAAAATTTCTTTCTTAAAAGATAAAAGTCCAGAAACAGTTAAAAACTTTGTCACTTTAGCCA
Source organism: uncultured Candidatus Saccharibacteria bacterium (assembly GCA_964348785.1). Classification (GTDB taxonomy): domain Bacteria; phylum Patescibacteriota; class Minisyncoccia; order Phycocordibacterales; family 2-02-FULL-43-11; genus 2-02-FULL-43-11. The sequence goes on from CAYGDO010000002.1 coordinate 10,187, forward strand.
AAAAAGGATTTTATGAAAATACTAAATTTCATAGAGTTATCAAAAATTTCATGATTCAAGGTGGCGATCCTAACTCAAAAGATGAAGATAAAAGCCTTTATGGAAGAGGAGGTCCAGGATACCAGTTTAACGATGAAATCTCTGATGAACCATTGGTAAGAGGTATAGTAGCCATGGCTAATTCCGGACCAAACACAAACGGTAGCCAATTTTTCATTATCACCACTCCAGCAACTCCTTGGCTTCAAGGTAAACACACAGCTTTTGCTAAAGTTGTAGAGGGAATGGATACAATAGATAAAATAGAAAAAGTTAAATCTGTTGTTTGTTCTCAAGCAGATTATTATGACCCAACAAAATTCTGCGACGTCCCACTTGATCCTGTAATCGTAAGCAAAATTTCTCTGATAGAGAATTAAAACTCCCATTTGGAGGTTCGACCTCCAAACAAAAAATCGAGGATAGGCCTCGATTTTTTGTTTAGACTATTTCAAACCGTTTTTAAATGCCTCGTAGGTCATTTCTTTTTTACCTTCCGGAATGACTCTTTTAATGGCAAAAATTTCATCTTGAAATGTTGCTTCCGTAATCTTCACTCTTATATCAAGACCCTTATGATTTTCAAAAAAATAAACGCCGAGAGTATCTTTTAAAGCCAAATATTTCAAATAATTTTTTAAATTGTCATCTTTAAAATCAATAAGACCATCTTCTTTTTTAAAAAGTTTGGTAAAAGTAGCTTCGTTGTGATTTTGGACTACAGGTTTCAATTTGCCACTTAAATAATCCTCGATATCTTTTGCAAACAATTTAGCGCCAGCTTTAGCAAAAATTTCCTCTAAAACATCATACGAAAGATGAAAGCCTGGCAACACAATGCCTATTTGAGACACAATATCTCCATGATCCACTTCTTCATCCATCTTCATAATAGTCACACCGACATTTTGCTCATTGTTTAAAATTTGATATTGAATAGGTGATGGGCCTCGATATTTTGGCAAAAGTGAAGGATGGATATTAAGAACCCCATACTTAGTAAAATCTAGGAAACTTTTAGGCAAAATTTTGCCAAAAGAGGCGACCAACAAAAATTCAGGATTATATTTTTTCATTTCACCTAAAAAGGCTTCGTCTATTTTTTCTACCTCCTTAACCTCAATTTTATTTTTTAGAGCTAAAAGTTTCAACGGAGAATCTTTCACAACCAAACCTCGTCCAGCTTTTTTGGGTACAGGACAAACAACTAAAATAGGTTCCAAATTCAATTCTATTAAAGTTTTAAGGACAATAACCGATAGACGAGAACTGCCAAAAAAAATGTACTTCAATTTATTTTGCATGATTCTTTTGATGTTTTTCCAATTCTTCTCTAGTAATTTCAACCAAATTTGTAGCCTTATCTATAAAAAGAGTGCCCTTCAAATGATCTGTCTCGTGTTGAAAAATTTGAGAAATTAGACCGCTCGCACCATAATTTATTTTATTGCCATTAAAATCAAAAGCTTCCAATTTTACCTTTTCACATCTTTTAACCTTGCCATACAAAAGACGGACACTAAGACAACCCTCATCCATCTCTTTCATTTTTTTAGAAGTGCTTACAATTAAAGGATTAATAAAAACAAAATCACCTTCAAAATTGGCAATTTTTATGTTTTTCTTTTTTTCTTTTTTTTCAGTTTCAACCTCTTGTTTATCTTTTTTAGCCTCTCTAGAGTTTGATAAAAAAACACTGCCGAGTACGACAAAAATATTGAGCGAGACGCCGATTTGAGGAGCGGCAATAGCAACTGCGTCCGCCTCCTGATGAAGACCATCTATCATCTTTTTAATTATTTTTTTCAACTCCTCCGTACCAAACAAATTTAAAGGGACATCCTTAGCTGTCTCCCTTAAAACCGGATGTTCTTTTTGTAATATATCTATAGTCACAAAATTAGAATAACCTATTTAAAAAACCTTGCAAATGAAACATTCACCCCATTAGAAGCCACGGACATTGAATTTAGATCAAGAAATATTTTTAATAATTATCAAAAATCCAACCGCAAACAAACATCAATATCCTATATATGTCCTCACCTCTAACGGGACTAGAATAAATTATCAGGATTGACCTCGACACTAATTCTACTTGGTAATGACATCAAAATTTCAGCCAATGTTTTGTCTGGCCAAGCATCCTTACTGAGCTTTATAAGAGCTCTGCCTTCCTTAAAAACTGAAAACAAAAATGGATTGTAATCTTTTAAGGTCTCTCTTATCAAATCAGCGTCTTTGGATTTTTCATCACCTTTCCATTTCAACAAAATCAAAAAACCATATGGGGGATAGGAAAGTGATTTTCTGTCTCTTAATTCTTCATTGTAAAAATCAAACAAATTACCATCTTTAATTCTAGAAATAACTCTTGAAACATCATCTTTGGTTTGAATAAAAAATCTCTTGCTGGCTTTACTCAAAGAAAAAACCATTGTCCTCAAGGCAATTTCTTCGGAACTAAATCCTGGGATATTGGAAAACGATTCAGCCGATAATACCGCCACCGATTCAACTTCCTCAAAAAGAGCGTTTAAAGACATTTCTGTACCCACCAAAACAGAGCCCGGCGAATCAAGAAAACTTTTTATAGTCTTTTCTATTTTTGCTTCACCTTTTGTTGAATCCTTATCAAGACGAAAAATCTTTTTTTCTGGAAAACGTTCCTTTAGATTTTCTTCGACTGATTCACTACCCAAACCAAAAGTTTTTAGATTCCAACTATCGCAATGCTGACATTTTGAACCTTTAGCCACAATTTCATTCAAACATTTGTGACACATAAAAAATCTTTCTCCCAAATTAGAATGAAGAAACATAAAAGACTGACAATTTTGACACTTAATTGCCAAACCACAATCTCCACAAAAAATATAAGGCGATATCCCACGTCTTGGAACCAAAACAAAAGCTCGAGAATTATTTTCGACAGAACCGATAAAATTGAGAAACTCTTGATTTAAAATTCTATCATCCTTTTTTTGTGATTGTTTTTCAACGAGCTCAGAAACAAATATCTCCGCTTTTGGTTTAAGACGAAAAGAAGCAGGTATATCCTCATATATTGAACCTTCTCTAATACGCTCCACTGTTTCAACTCGGAGCATCACATCACCAAGAATCAATCTAAAACCAGCAAACTTTGCATAAGATTCAATAAAAAATCTAAAATCAACATACGGTCGGCCTTCTTTTTTGTAAAATCTTGAACCTTCTTCTTCCAAAATTATGGTGCTGATATCTTTTCTCTGCATTCCAACGAACTGAGGTGTTGAAATCATTAAAACTGGGTGTTCGGTCTCGGAAAACTTAGAAAACATTTCGACAGCTTTTGCTTTTGGCATTCTTTGATGTATAAAAAATACATAATCACCGATACCTTTTGAAACAGCGGTGGACCATTTTTTTACAGAATCAACGGTGGGCAAGATAATTATCACCGATTTATTTCTAGCAAATTCCTCTCTTATAATTGTTCTGATTCTAGAAATTCTATCCTCAAATGAAGATTGTATAGCTCGAACTTCTGGCAATCTACTTTGACTTTCGTAATTAGAAAAATTCAAAAAAGATGAGAAATTTTTTGGAGGCAACAAACTGTGAAGTGTTGCTCCTGGAGTACCACAAAAATAATTGGCAGTTTCTTTGACCGCTTCCATAAAAGCCTTAGAGAAAAAATTCTTCTGACTAATTCTTGAAATCTTACTCATCTTAAAAGGTAAAGATTTGAGATAGCCCTTAGCCTCTGACACGTCTTCAATGGAATCAATTTTTGCCAAAATAATTCTATTTCGTAGGGGCACCTCTAAAAGATCACCCTCTTTGACATCCTCGGAGGTAAAATAATACAGACTTTTTTTTGGTATTCCTCTAGAAATCGGCAATACCGAAATTAGCTTCATACATAGATTATCTAAGAAAAATGAAGTTTTGTATACTCTGTAGACATCGGATGTCTACAGATTTAAAGTTTGCAACTTTAAATGGGGAAGCCCCGTTAGAAGTCGGGTTATGTCAAAAAAATAACTAATTTTTAATACAAATATTGGTGAGTATTTTTTTAGATTAAGATCAAAAATAAAGTTTGCAACTTCTAACGGGGTCATTTAAAATGACGTGAATGAAATTAAAAGAAGAAAGCTTTGTCGTAGAAGGCTTAAATGGCGAAAGGAAACTAAAGGGCAAGATAAAAGTTAATGGTTCAAAAAATGGAGCATTGCCACTTTTGTCTTCTATTTTTCTATTCAAAGGACCTGTTACTTTCACCAACGTCCCAAACATTGAAGATGTAAAAAGAATGTCTGAATTATTTAAAGACTTGGGAGTAAAAGTTAAAAAAGGAAAAGATAGTTTGACTCTTGATGCGACCTTAGCCAATAAAAGTAATTTAACTAGAGAACTTTCAAAAAGACTACGCGCCTCTATTATCCTTTTAGGACCGATCCTTGGAAAAATGGGCAAAGTTCAATTTCCTCATCCGGGAGGTTGTGTTATTGGAGAAAGACCGATTGATCTTTTCATAGATAATTTCAAAAAAATGGGATCATCTTTTGAAGAAAAAGATGGCACACATACAATCACGACCAAAAAGGAAGGTCTTTTGGGAACAGAAATTGTCTTTAAAATTCAGAGTGTCACAGCTTCAGAAACTTTTTTGATGGCTGGAATATTAGCCAAAGGTAAAACTGTATTAAAAAATGTTGCTATAGAGCCAGAAGTAACGGAACTCGCTCATTTCTTAAAAGCTTGTGGAGCAAAAATTGACGGCATTGGAACTACAACTTTAGAAATAGAAGGTGGGGAATTACTAAATTCACCATTAACTTCAGTCCCCGTAATACCTGATCGAATCGAAGCTGGTAGTTTTCTGATTTTGGGCGCTCTCTGTGGTAAAAATTTAATAATAGAAAATTGCGAACCGAAACATCTTGATGTGCCAATAAAAATTTTAGAAGAAATGGGCATTGATTTAGAAGTTGGAGAAAATTCAATTACCGTAAAAGGCCTAAAGAAAGGGTTCGAAAAAACACGTTCTACAAATGTTAAGACTCACGAGTATCCTGGATTCCCGACAGATATTCAAGCTCCAATGGTTGTCCTTCTTACTCAATCAGAAGGTGAAGGAACAGTCTTTGAAACAATTTTTGAGGGCAGATTAAACTACACAGATGAATTAAAGAGAATGGGAGCGGATATAAAAATGTATGACGCACACCACGTTACGATTAAAGGACCGACGCCCCTAAGAGGGAAAGATTTACAGAGTCCAGATATCAGAGCCGGCTTAGCATTTTTAATCGCAGCAACAGTTGCAGAAGGAAAATCAGTAATTGGTAATGCTTATCTGATAGACAGGGGCTATGAAAAAATAGAGAAAAGATTGAAAAAAATTGGCGTGGAAATAAAGAGAGTTAGCAATTAAAAAGATAAATTGGAAACTAATCCATTATTCTGATATATTCCAATCATGAAATTCAATTTCTTCTCTCCAAAAATCGGCATTGATTTAGGTACAGTGAATACCTTAGTCTACACACCAAAAAAAGGCGTAATATTAAACGAACCCTCTGTTGTTGCCGTATCTGAACAAGAAAACAAAATTTTAGCTATTGGCACTGAAGCCAAACAAATGATAGGAAAAACTCCCGACAGCATAGTGGCCTATAGACCAATAAGAGATGGTGTTATTGCGGATTATAGAGTGACAGAAGCGATGCTCAAATATTTTATCAACAAAGCGCTTGGAAGGTTTAATTTGTTCAAGCCAGATGTTTTGTTATCAGTCCCAGCCGGAATCACCTCAACAGAAAGAAGAGCGGTGATAGAAGCGGCGGTTAAAGCCGGAGCAAAAAATGCTTACGTCATAAAAGAACCGATCTTGGCAGCTATAGGAGCGGGTATTCCAATCAATGAACCAATCGGCAGAATGATAATTGATATTGGAGGAGGCACAACAGACGTCGCGGTAATTTCTTTAGGTGGAATTGTGGCCTCAACGTCAGTAAAATGCGCCGGCGATAAAATCGATTCTGCAATTGCCGATTACATTAAAAAAACTTTCAATCTAGCGATAGGCGAAAGGACAGCTGAAGAAATAAAAATTAAAATTGGTTCTGCTGTTCCAGTCGAAGAAGAATTGACCATGACAATAAAAGGGCGAGATTTTGTTACCGGCTTACCAAGAGCAACAGAAATAAAAACCAACGAAATAACTAAAGCAATAATGAAGGAACTTCGAGATATGATAAAAGCCATAAAAGACGTCCTTCAAGAAACACCGCCGGAATTATCAGCAGATATAATAGAAAAAGGGATAATAATGACTGGGGGAACCTCACAACTGCGAAATTTTCCTGAATTGGTTCTACGTAAAACTGGGGTCAAAGCAACCTTGGCAAAAGACCCTCTTCTTTGTGTTGCCAAAGGAACAGGTATCGCCCTAGAACATTTGGAAATTTACAAGAAAGCAATAACTTCCAAAAAATAGTGTCCACAAAAGACGAAAAAAAACATTTGCTAAATTTGTTATCTCAAATAAAATCTGACAGATTTCATCATGCTTATTTACTAAAAAACTTTAGCGAAGAAGAGTATAAAAGCGTCACAAGCGGAATAAAAGAAATTCTGGGCAAAAAATTACGACCGGAAGATTTTTTTGAAGAAAATATTGAAAATTTAGGCATTAAAGAATCAAGAAGTTTAAAAGACAGAGCTCAAGTTACACCACTTGGAGAATATAAAACATTTTTTCTAAAAATCTTATCAGTCACAAAAGAAGCAGAAAATGCTCTTTTAAAATTATTTGAGGAACCGCCAGCTAGAAGTATCTTCTTTATCTTTTCAAAAAATATAGGACTTTCCAAAATACTTTTATCGAGAATGGTGGTTATTGAGGGGGAATTAGAAATAGACAATGAAATTTCAAAAAAAATATTTTCTCTAACAATAGGTGAAAAAATTGAATGGGCAAAAAAAATAGCTGATAAATCAAAAGAGGATGAAAATAAAGAAGAAATAATATCTTTGTTAAACTCAATAGAAAAAGAAATTATCAAAAAAAAGGGGGTAAACTTAAAAACTAAAGACATTTTAAAAGAACTAGAGCAGAGCAAAAGTTATTTAAAAGACAGATCGGCTGGAGCAAAAATGATTTTAGAGAACATTTTCATAAATATTCATAGATTATTCAAAGAATAGCTAGAAAATTTACAAAATGATAATATAAGCATATATGGCATATAATTTTTCAAAATTAAAGGAAAAAGCAAAAAATTTACAAGAATGGTTAGGTAAGGAATTTGGAGGAGTAAGAACTTCCCGCGCCAATCCAAATATCTTGGATGCGGTTACAGTAGACGTCTACGGCTCTAAAATGCCAATAAGGCAATTGGCTTCAATAACCAATGAAGATCCAAGGACAATGAGAATTGTTCCCTATGACACCACCCAGGCAAAAGCTATAGAAAAAGCAATTACTCTTGCTAATCTTGGCCTTTCGGTAGGAGCAGATGACAAGGGCGTTAGAGTCTCTTTTCCTGATTTAACTTCAGAAAGAAGATTGGCGCTTATTAAGGTAGCAAAAGAAAAATTGGAGCAAGCTAAGATAAGTCTTCGAAAATTAAGAGATGAAGAAGTGGATGAAATTCAAAAAATGGAAAAAGCTAAAACCATAAGCGAAGATGAAAAATTCAGATTAAAAGCCGAATTACAAAAAATTATAGACGGAGAATCAAAAATTCTTGACGATAATTTTGCCAAGAAAGAAAAAGAGATCTCTTCTTAAAAATGACAGCAATCACTCTAATAATAATTTTGGGCATATTAATATTCGTCCATGAACTGGGGCATTTTTTAGTTGCCAAAAAATCTGGTATTAGGGTGGATGAATTTGCACTAGGCTTCCCACCTAAAATTATCTCAAAAAAAGTGGGGGAGACAGAATACAAACTAAACCTCATTCCTTTAGGCGGTTATGTAAAAATTCACGGTGAAGATGGCGATCCAGAAAACAACAAAGAAATAGACCCAAAAAGAACATTTGCCAACCAAAAAAACTGGATAAAAATAGCAGTTTTGTCTGCCGGTATATTGGGTAATATAATTTTTGCTTGGATTTTATTATCTTTCGGTTTTATGTTTGGATTACCTGCTGGAAATGCTGGAATTTTTTCTGATAGAGTGAAAGACAATAGAGTAATCATTCAAGAAGTTTTAATTGGTTCCCCAGCTGAAAAAATAGGTTTAAAAGTGGGGGATGAAATAATCTCTGCCAATAATGAGAAACAAACCTCAGCCGATAAAAGTCTAAGCGTAGATGGGGTAAAAAATGTTATAGAAACTTCTAGCGATAAAATAAAATTAGAAATTAAAAGACAAGAAGAAAAATTAAATTTTGAAATTTTACCCGAGATCAAAGATGGTGGAGCAAAAAAAGTTGGCATAGCTATGGCTGAATTTGGCACACTCAAGCTACCATTTTATCTAGCGCCAATTGCCAGCGTGAAAGCTACATACTTAATGACCAAAGAAACCGCATTTGGCATATCAGGTCTAATTAAAGAAGCTGTTTTAGGAAAAGCCAACTGGTCTTCCGTTTCTGGTCCAATTGGCATTGCAGGAATGGTTGGAAAGGCCAAAGCCGAAGGTTTTAGTTATCTGATAGTCTTAATTTCTCTCATATCTGTAAATTTAGCGGTCATAAATTTAATACCAATACCAGCTCTTGATGGAGGTAGAATATTATTTGTCATAATAGAAGCTATCACAAGAAAACCTATAAAAACTAAAATTGCCCAGACCGTAAACACCATTGGATTTTTATTGTTAATGCTTCTTATGCTTGTTGTCACTTATAAAGATATTGTTAAACTTATAAAGTAATCTTTTAATTAAATGCGACAATCCAACCTCTTCACCAAAACCAGAAAAGAAGCCCCTAAAGATGAAATCTCCAAAAACGCAGAACTGCTGATCCGCGCAGGATATATTCACAAAGAAATGGCTGGGGTTTATTCTCTACTTCCGCTTGGACTTAGAGTGATAAATAATATTTCTAATATTGTCAGAAAAGAAATGGACGCTCTAGGAGGCCAAGAAGTAACGCTCACTGTTTTGCAAGACAAAAATTTGTGGGAAAAAGCTGGCAAGTGGAGTGACGCGGTTGTCGATAACTGGTTCAAAACGAAACTAAAAAATGATTCTGAAATTGGACTAGGTTATAGTCACGAAGCCGAACTAACTAATTTACTTAAAGATTATGTTCATTCTTGGAGAGATTTACCATTATTCATATATCAGATACAGACAAAATTTAGAAATGAAGCTAGAGCAAAAAGCGGTATCATAAGAGGTAGAGAATTTTTAATGAAAGATATGTATTCTTTTTCAAGAACAGAAGAAGAACACGCAACCTTTTACGAAAAAGCCAAAGACGCGTATAAAAATATTTTTAATAATATTGGTATCGGTGAGCAAACTTACATCACCTCTTCAAGTGGAGGAAGTTTTTCAAAATTTTCAGATGAATTTCAAACAATAACCGAGGCGGGAGAAGATGTTATCTATGTTTGTGAAAAATGCAAAATGGCAATCAATGAAGAAATCTACAAAGAAATGCCGGATTGCCCAAGCTGTCACAACAAAGATTTAATCAAAAAGAAAGCTGTTGAGGTAGGAAATATATTTAATTTGGGAGTCAATTTCTCCAAACCTCTTGAATTAAATTTTGCAGATGAAACAGGAACTAAAAAAACTGTAATTATGGGATGTTATGGTATTGGTATTGGTCGCCTTATGGGAACAGTTGTTGAAGTCTTTGCTGATGATAAAGGTATTATTTGGCCAAAATCCGTCTCGCCATTTCAAGCACATATAATAGAAATAAATCAAAAAGAAAATAAAGAGGTAAAAGAATTAGTAGAAAAAATTTACAAAGATTTAGAAAAATCAAAAATAGAAACTCTGTTAGACGACAGAAGCTCGACAACAGGAGAAAAATTTGCCGACTCAGATTTAATTGGTATTCCTTTTAGAATCATAATCAGTGAAAAAAGTCTCGGACAAAATACTTTTGAAACAAAAGATAGAAAAACCGGAGAAATAAAACAAAGAACTATTGAGGAAATAAAATCTTGGATTTTAGGATAATTTTCTAAACTACAGCGAAAACTCAAGCACACAACACAAGAACTTATCAAAAAGTCAACCTGTTTTGTTTTTATAATTTTAAGTTATGATTACAAAACTCAGATGAAAAAATACTTAGAAAAATTTAGAAGATTTGTATCTAACGATATAGGAATTGATTTAGGGACCGCAAACACCTTAGTCTACGTCAAAGGTAGAGGAATCATAATAAATGAACCCTCTGTTGTCGCTTTTAACCAAAAAACCAACCAGGTGGTGGCTATAGGAATCCATGCCAAAAATATGCTGGGCAGAACTCCGCAACATATTTCCGCCATTCGACCACTTGTCGGTGGTGTGATTTCTGACTTTGAAATTACCGAAGAAATGATTGCTCATCTCATTAGAAAGGCAGAAGATAATTCAAAAAAAATTTTGGGGCCAAGGGTCGTAGTAGGTATTCCTTGTGGTATCACTAATGTAGAAACAAGAGCAGTAAGAGACGCCACAAAAAATAACGGGGCAAGAGAGGTTTATATTGTAGAACAACCGATGGCAGCAGCGATTGGCATTAGACTTCCCGTTAAAGAACCCGTTGGTAATATGATAGTTGATATTGGTGGTGGAACAACAGATATCGCTGTTATTTCTTTGGGTGGAATCGTAAGATCAAAAACTTTAAAAATAGCAGGGGATAAACTCAATGAAGATATCATCTCCTATATGCGTAACGAATTTAAAATCTTAATTGGCGAAAAAACGGCTGAAAATATAAAAATTTCTATTGGCTCTGTAATACCAGATAAAAATAGCTTGGAAACTCCAGTCAAAGGTAGAGACTTAGTAACAGGACTCCCAAGACAAGTCATTATCACTGATGATGATATAAGAGAAGCAACAGCGATTTCCATAAATTCAATTTTAGAATCAGCAAAAGAAGTTTTAGAAATAACGCCACCGGAAATAGTCTCAGATATTATGCATAGAGGTATATACCTCGTTGGAGGCGGAGCCTTGATCAGAGGATTAAACGAACTTTTATCAGATTACTTAAAAATCCCAGTTTACGTAGCAGAAGACCCGCTGACCGCCGTAGCAAGGGGGACAGGTTTTATACTTGAAAACCTAGAAGATTTCAAAGATATTCTTATAGAAAACGATAATGCCTTACCTCCAGAAAAATAAAAACTCATCAGGCGAATTAAAAAAGAATTTACTAGTTCTTTTTCTACTTATCTTAATCTTGTTTTTTGGAGAAAAACAAAAAGAGACTTTTCAATATAAATCAGCCTTTCTAACGACTTACATAAACTTGTCTATAAAAGAAAGCATAGAAAAAGTAAATTCATTTTTTCATATTTTTTCCTCAAAAAGCAAACTGGTTTCAGAAAATAATGACTTAAAAAAACAACTTGAGATAAAAGATCAGGGTTTATATTTGTTAAATAAAAATCATCAATTAAAGATGACTGAGCTTCAATCAACCCTTGAGGGATCAGAAAAAAAAGATTATATCGTCGGTTTTATAATTTCAAAAGCTCCTTCTTTACCCTTTGGTTATGCCATGGTTAATGTTGGATTCAGGGAAGGTGTCGAAAAAGGCAAACTTGTTATTTATCAAAATTTTTTAGTAGGAAAAGTAGAGTATGTTTCAAACGAACACTCTCTGATAAAATTTTTTGGCAATGACAAAGAAAATCGAAAGCTGTTAGTTGGAACAGGAAGAGTTGTAAGGACCGCCGAAGGAAATGGTAACGGAAGTTATCTAGTGGAGATGCCAAAAGATGCCGAAACAAAATCTGGAGAAGTGGTAAGATTGCTTGAATTTCCCAATTATATATTCGGAGAAACAGTATTGGCCGGAACGTTGGGTAACGCAGAAAAGAAAATGTTTTTTGCCGAATCCCCTGTAAATTATTTCGAGGTACCTTTCGTTAAAATATTAAAATAAATGTCAGAATCAATATACAAAAGAATAACCTTATTTATTATATTGCTGACCGCAATCTCAACTACACCCTCTTGGTTTTCAGTAATTATGCTTTTATTGACTTTAATATTGATTAGGAACTACTTTGAAGGAATAGTCTTGGCCATGATTTTAGACGGTTCAAAAATGATAGGTGAAAATTATAACGTTACATTTTTAATTACAATCATCTCAATACTCCTCATAATAATCTCAGGCAGAGTAAGAATGTTATTAAAATAATAGGATGAATTTTAAACCTTTCTATAAAAACAGAAGAAAAACTGTAAGAGAAATAGATGAGATTTACCCCGAAGACATATTAATTGATTCTCAAAATCTGCCTTCCTTCTATAGCCCAAATCTAGAGGGCAAAGTCGAAAAAACTATAAGCAAAAACGCTGGCTACATTTTAATTGGAGCAATAATAATTTTTTTTAGTTTATTTTGCTGGAGGTTATTTGATTTACAAATAACAAATGGTGATTGGTATAAAGAAAAAAGCTTATTAAATCAGTTAAGATTCTCTTTAATTTTTACTAAAAGGGGTGCCATACTTGATAGAAACAACTTAGTAATAGCAGAAAATGAATCTAACAAAGACCTCCCATATATGGAGAGAAAATACAGAAACACAAAAGGCATTGGCAACATTCTGGGTTTTATCAAATATCCTCAGGTTGATAAAAACGGTTTCTTCTACCAAACAGAGCTCAAGGGTATTGATGGTATAGAAAAAGCTTTTGATAAAGAATTAGGAGGAGAAAACGGTGTAAAAATTGTCGAGGTAGACTCCAAAAATAAAATACAATCTGAAAGCACCACAAAAAATCCGATTGATGGTAAAGATGTAAAATTATCTCTAGATTATGAGCTGTCAAAAAAACTTTATGACATCATGGAAAGCCTTTCTGAAGAAAAAGGCTTCGGTGGAGGAGTGGGGGCTCTTATGGATACAGAAACGGGCGAAATCATAGCTCTTTCTAGTTTCCCAGATTATTCTCCTCAAATCGTTACAGACGGCAAAAATGCTAATTTAATAAAACAATACTCCGAAGACTCAAGAAAACCTTATCTCAACAAAGCCGTAGACGGACTTTATACTCCAGGTTCAATCGTGAAGCCTTTTTTGGCAACTGGAGTTTTAAATGAACAATTAATCGATCCTTTGAAAACAATACTGAGCACTGGTTCTATCTCCATACCAAATGAATATGACCCAGAAAAAAAATCAGTATTTACAGATTGGAAGGCGCATGGAGAGGTTGATATGAGAAAAGCTTTAGCGGTCTCATCAAACGTTTATTTTTACGAAGTGGGAGGCGGATTTGAAAACCAAAAAGGTTTAGGTATAGACGGAATCGAAAGATATTTAAGACTTTACGGTTTTGGTGGAGAGATAGATGATGTATTTCTAAAAGGTCAAAAAGGAATAATACCGAATCCAATGTGGAAAGAGCAAAATTTTGATGGCGATCCTTGGAGAATAGGAGATACGTATAACACTTCGATTGGTCAATATGGTTTACAGGTAACACCGATCCAAGTTGTGAAAGCAATGAGCGCCATTGCCAATAACGGTAAAATTGTAGAGCCAACAATAATTTTTCAAGACGGGAATAGCCACATAAAATCATACAGTACCGGTATACCCGAAAAATACTATCAGATTGTGCGAGAAGGAATGAGAATGGCGGTTGAAGAAGGGACAGCAAGCGGTTTAGATATTCCCCAAGTGAAAATAGCAGCTAAAACCGGAACAGCTGAAATCGGAACAACCAAAAAATACGTTAACTCTTGGGTAATGGGTTTTTTCCCATACGAAAAACCAAAATATGTTTTTACAGCCTTAATGGAAAAAGGTCCTAGAGAAAATACAGTTGGGGGACTTTATGTCATGCGCCAATTCATAGAATGGCTTGCCGTTTATCACCCCGAATACATAAAAATATAAACGATCACTCTGATTGACCCCGTTAGAGGCAGGACACGGACAGAATATTTGAGTTTCTGTTCTCTTAGATTCCAGTTAATTTTTAACAATATTTCTCAATCTTAAGTTAATGTCCGTGGCCTCTAACGGGGTTGACCGAAATCTCAAAAAAGGTTAAAATTATGACTCAAAATTAAAAATAAGGCCTAGAATATGAGTGAAAAAGAACAATATTTGACCCAAGAAAAACACGACGAATTAGAAAAAGAACTTCAAGAACTAAAAACGACTAAAAGAAAAGAAGTAGCAGAAAATCTTGAATATGCTAAATCTTTAGGAGATTTGTCAGAAAATGCTGAATATCATGAAGCGAGAGCCATGCAAGCTGAACTTGAAGACAGAATAAATAAAATTGAAGCAATTCTTAGAACAGCCAAAATAGTTTCTGATAACCACACTGAAAAAGTGAACATTGGCTCAGAAGTTACATTAGAGAAAGAATCCTCAAAAGAAAAAATCGCATACACAGTAGTCGGTTCAGAAGAAGCTGATATCTCTAAAGGAAAAATCTCTTCCAATTCACCTCTTGGTTCTGCGATTTTAGGTAAGAAAAAAGGTGAAAAAGTTAATATTCAAACTCCAAAAGGAAAAATCGCATACACCATAGTGTCCGTAAAATAAAAAAATGTTACAATCTTTCCTATGGCATCACTTGAAGAGCTAAGATCAACACGTTTGGCAAAGTTAGACATACTAAAAAAGTATGGGATGGAGCCTTACCCAAGTAAAGTTCCACGCACTTTTTGCTTGGCAGATGCTAAGACTAACTTTGAAGAATTTGAAAAAACAAAAAAAGAAATTTCTCTTGCTGGCAGAATAATGGCCATAAGAGGCCAGGGCGCAATTCAATTTATCGTACTCTACGATGGCAAGGGTAAATTTCAAGCTGTATTTAAAAAAGACGAGATAGAAGAAGGCCTATTTAATCTTTTTAACAGTGCAGTTGATATCGGAGATTTTATATCAGTCACCGGTACTTTTTTTACAACACAAAGAGGCGAACAGAGTATTTTGGTTAAATCGTGGATTATGGCCACAAAATCCATTTCTCCTTTGCCTGAAAAATGGCACGGCATTAAAGACGACGATGAGAGATATAGAAAGAGATATTTGGATATATTGATGAATGACGAACTTAAAGATTTATTCATCAAAAAAGCTAAATTTTGGGATGTGACTAGAAACTTCTTAAAAGAAAATGGGTTTTTAGAAGTGGAAACCCCAACCCTTGAAGTTACAACGGGCGGGGCAGAAGCCACCCCATTTAAAACACATCATAATGATTATGATCTTGATGTGTATTTGCGAATTTCAATCGGAGAATTGTGGCAAAAAAGATTAATGGCCGCAGGATTTCCTAAGACTTTTGAAATTGGAAAAGCTTATCGAAATGAAGGTTCAAGTCCAGAACATCTCCAAGAATTTACGAATATGGAATTTTATTGGTCTTTTGCCGATTACAACGATGGAATGGATCTAGTTAGAGAAATGTATATTAAAATTGCCAAAGAAGTATTTGGAACGACAAAATTTACAACAAGAGGCCACAATTTCGATTTAGCGGATGAATGGCAAAAAATTGACTACTCGGAAGAAATAAAAAAACAAACGGGTATTGATATAGAAAAAAATACTGAAAAAGAAATGGCCAAAAAATTGGAGGATTTAAAGGTAAACTACGAAGGGCAAAACAGAGAAAGACTTACTGATTCCCTATGGAAATATTGCCGAAAAAATATTTCTGGACCGGCATTTTTGATTAACCATCCCGTGCTGGTCGCACCATTAGCCAAAAGTGTAAAAAACTCAAACGTAGTTCAAATGTTTCAACCAATTATAGCTGGAAGCGAATTGGGAAGAGGATATTCTGAATTAAATGATCCAATTGATCAAAAAAATAGATTTGATTCCCAACAAAAACTCATAGATTCTGGTGATACAGAGGCAATGATGAAAGATGATGAATTCGTTGAAATGCTTGAGCACGGAATGCCTCCAACTTGCGGCTTTGGTTTTGGTGAAAGACTTTTTGCTTTTCTTGCTGACAAACCGCTTCGAGAATTACAAATGTTTCCTTTGATGAAACCGAAATCTAAATAATAAATGACTCCTACTGAGGTATCAGTAAATAACGAAATGCAAAAGGGTTATAAATACGCCCTTGTAGAACCTATTGGTAAAAATTTCAGAGATGATTTCAAACCAGATCTCACGCCCAAAGAAATGCTTGAACTCGGTATTTTTGGAGGAGTTTATATAAGAGACGCCATAGATGAATATCCAAAAAATTGGTTTACGAAAGCCAAATTTGCTAAAGGAGAAAAAAGAGAAACGGATCTAAATTTTTTCAAAGTTGATGCCAGTCAACCTCTTTCAGTATGGCAGAAAAAAGGCTGGATTTACAAAGATGACCCGAGAGGATGGTTTGAATGGTATTGCCGCTACTACATGGGAAGAAGAGTAGAAGATGAAGATGACAGACAAATAAAAAGATGGAGAGCTATTAGAAGACATATCGGACAAATAAATAAAAACTGTAGAGCGGGAGACATAAACTGTAGACCAAAACAAAGACAGGCTTTGCTTCATTGGGCGTACGACAGTAGGAAAATATAGGGAATAAAATTTAAAAATAGTTTAATTGCTTTTATGAAAAACCAGAGTAGTATGAACATAATGAGCAAACGAAATTCAATTATTATTATTTTTTTAGTTTTATTAACTGGAACGGCTTTTTATTATTCATCCAAAAATATAAACGACGAAATACCCAGTAAAGCTAAAATCGAAGATAATAAAATTAGCTACATATTTTATACCAAAGATGGTGACATTTTTTCCATAACACCTGATAAATCTTTAACGACAAACTTATCAAAAAAATTAAACCCTGAAGGATTAGTTTCTAGCTCAAAAGGTAACAGGATTGCTTACAGGGTAGAATCAACTTCTCAACACGCTATTTATGTAGCCGACGGCGACGGTAGTGATGCTACTCAAATTTTCACAACACCCAATACTGGATGCGATATAGTTGGAATTTTGGGAGTAGAAAATGATAATAAAAACGTTTTATTCATGTATCTCAATATGACAAACCGAGACGGCATACCATGCATTTCCAAACCAGGACAAAAAACAGAAGACGGAAATTACTATTACGAAAATGGTGTAGGTCTAAAAAGACTAAAAGATGACTTTTCTCAAAATCTTATGAGTTTTGATAATGGTAAATTACTTTATGTGACTTATGGCAAAGACAAAGAATTACTTTATGCGACTTATGACAAAGACAAAGAATGGCTAGTCACGATCAATATTTTTGATTTAAAAACTGAAAAAACGAAAAGCCTTTTTACACTCCCCCCAGAAATACAAAATCAACACCTCTCATTATCTTCTTCAGATCTTTCCGCAAAAAATTTCAAAATGGCACTCAGTCTCGCTAATTCTTCTACTAAAGATACTAGTCAAATAACCATATTCGATTCTTCAAATAACACTTATACTCCAGCATCGCCTCAGGGTGTATTTGCTGAATTCCAAAGATTGTCTGTTTCTCCTAACTTTAAAAACCTAATTTATGTTCATCAGGTTAGAAATAATGAGGAACAATACGTCTATAATGTTCAAAATAAAAAAATCCAAGATTTAAATATGGATTTAGGAAATATAATTTGGTTAGACGATTACAACTTATTGTATAGATACCCAGTTATAAAATCTTGGCCTGTAAAAGACCATGGAAATTTAATAAAATTTAATATTGAAAATTTTAAAAGGGAGGTATTTTTAGAGACAATATCTGAACTTGTAAATTTCAACAAGGCAAGCATTCCTTACGGACCTTAAAAACTAATTGCTGAAAGAAATTTTTGTGGTATTGTAAAGATGTTAATAAAATGCTTATTACTAATTAATTAGTTAATTTTATGTGGTACCCAATTTTAGGAGTTTTGTTTTTGTTAGTAGTTTCCAGTATTCGCCAAATAAACCAATACGAAAAAGGGGTTAAATTTACGTTTGGTAAATTTACTTCAATTATGGAACCTGGCTGGAGAATAGTCTGGCCTGTCATTCAAACTTATCAAAAAGTAGACGTCCGAACTAAAGCCGTTGATGTGCCAGATCAAAATGCTATTACACGCGATAATGTTTCCGTAAGAGTAAACGCTGTCATTTATTACAAAGTAAGTGACGCCAATAAAGCTATCATTGAAGTTGAAGATTTCCGATATGCCATTTCCCAATACGCACAAACAACAATGAGAAACATTGTCGGAGAAGTTACTTTGGATGAATTACTTTCAAGCAGAGACAAGATTGCAGATAGAATCAGAGAAATTGTAGACAAAGAGACTGACGCCTGGGGATTGAAAGTCCAAAACGTTGAACTAAAAGACGTTAGTTTGCCACCAGAAATGGAAAGAACTATCGGTAAACAGGCTGAAGCCGAAAGAGAGAAAAGGGCTGTTATTATCAATTCACAAGGCGAACTCGCCGCCTCTGAAAACATTGCCAAGGCTGCCGAGATGCTCGCCAGAACACCAGGAGCTCTTCATTTAAGAACCCTGCAATCAATCAACGATATGTCGTCTGACGCAAGTAATACCGTTGTCTACATGATTCCAATAGAAGCCCTAAAGGCCATTGAAGGATTCATCAAAAAATAATGGGCGAAGAGGACAAAATTTTCGGACCACTTACATTTAGACAATTCTTATATCTCGCCATGGGTTCGGGAATTATTTATTTTGCATATAATTACCTTGATAGAAAGGAGGGTATACCTATCATCGTAGTTTCTGCTCTAGTAACTTTCGCCGTAACATTTATCAATAACACGCCCCGTGTTGTTATAGATGAAAATTATATAAAAATAAAAAGAAGCCATTTTAAAAACACGGAGGAATTTAAAAAATGGTTAAACAAAATAACTGCTCAAGTTCAAGCACAGATAACAATCAGAGAAATAAGAAATATACCTAAAGACCCTGAGCTTGAACGAATACTAGAACTTCTTGAAAACGCAAACAAAAGTAGTTAATGACAAAAAATTTGTCATTTTGGCAAATTTTAATACTTAATTAGTTATCCACTATATTAAAATGGTGTATTTTTAGTATAATTTTGTAGAAAATTATTATTAACAATATAATTTTATGGATAAAACCGAAAAAGAGCTTCGCAATTTCCTGGAGATAAGTTATGCCGAATTAGAAGAGATGAATGTTAAGGCTGGCCAAAAAGCTCAAAATGATGGGGAAGAAAAATTAAACAAAGAATATTCTGATTATTTAAAAAAAGAAGACCGAATAAAAGCCGTCACAATTTGCTTTTCCGATATTGAAGGCAGATTTCATATGCTTGATTATGACAAGAAATTTTTTCTTGATTCAATCGACAATCTAACTTTTGACGGATCTTCAATCAGGGGGTTCTCAGAACAGTTTGAATCAGACCTACGATTAGAACCAGATTGGGGAAGTCTCCGATTTTTGCCAGCTGACATCTTTGGCGCTGGAAAAGTCGTTATGTTTGCTGACGTTTTAACAAGAGACAAAAAAGCGTACCCAGCAGATTTTAGAGGCCAACTTAAAGAACTAACTAGAAAACTAAAAAATAAAGATGGGATTACAGCTCAAATATCCGCAGAAGTAGAAGGTTTTTTGGTAGATGGAAGAAACGCAGAACAAAATTATTCCGAAGAAAAAGGTTTCTCTTTAATCTCAGGTAGCGGATATTTTCATTCATTGCCAATGGATAAACTAAAAATCTTTATTGATAGATCAGCCGAAGCTCAAAGAGCTCTCGGCTTTAAAAATGAAAAAGACCATCCGGAAGTCGCACCCTCACAGTTTGAACTCAACTTCTCATATACAGAAGCGTTACGTGCTTGTGACCAAATTCAGCTTTATAAGCTTGTTTGTAGGCAAGTAGCTAGCGAAATGGGCATGACTGCCACATTCCTACCAAAACCAATTTCAGGCATAAATGGAAGTGGAATGCACCTAAATCTTTCAATGTCTAAAAATGGTCTGCCTGCTTCAAAAAACGGAGCGCAGACGAGTCAAAATATTTTCTACAAAAAAGATGGAGAAGAGAAACTTTCAAAAATTGCTTGGGATGCTATCAGTAGAATCCTAAACCATGCTCCAGAAATTTCTCTTGCATTAAACTCTAGTGTAAACGCTTATAGAAGACTTGATCCTCATTTTGAAGCTCCAAATCAAATTAAAGTTTCTTCACACGACAGAGGTTCAATGATTAGAATTCCAGCGGGCAACGAAAAAAGCGCCAGAATAGAAATTCGTTCAGTCGCTCCAGATTCAAATCCTTATCTTGTAGCCCTAACCATCCTAAAAACAATTGAGGAAGGGAAGCCACTCAGCAAAGATGCTGAAAAAAGGGAAAGGCTTAGATTTTTACCAGGAAACGTCAACGATGCCATTAAACTATTTAAGGGTAGTGACTTTATCACCAAAATCTTGGGGGAAGAGCCAAAAGAAAAATATCTAAAATATAAACAAATGTCAGCCGACAGATGTGGAAAAGAACTAGGAAAAACTGTAAAAACTTCAGAGATAATTTACCACCACGAAGTAACCAATCAGATGTTGTGGAATAGGTTTTAAAGAATAGCCCCTAGCCATTAGCCTCTAGCAAAATAGCCAGAAAAAAGCCGAGCAAATGAATTATCAAGGTCGAACCTTGATAAAGTTTCAGTGTATCAATTTTTCACCATACACTTAATTGTTGCTATAGCAACAATTAAGTGTATTTGACAATATTCAAATTATATTTTAGTTTACTGACAGCAGTACATCCCAAATCCAAGACCTTATGCCAGACAAAATACTGACACCAAAGTTTCTGAACGCAACAATTGCCCAATTGGCTGTTCAACAGGCCATACGAGTTGTGACGGGGCCAGACTCGCTGACTGGCCTTCTCAAACGTCAGGCCTTCCACATCGTCGTCCTCGGACCCTCAATGAGGGACGACCGCGAAACCGACTACGCCGACTGGCCGGCCTACCAAATTCAGCCCGCTCTCATCTATGAGCACGGTGTCGGGAAAGGTGAAGGTCTCTGGACCGATAAATACGACGAGGTTGCAAGGTGCAAAGCCTTGCAACTCTGGCACGGACGCCAAGACAGCGGTACCGACATCGCTCCACATCTACTCTTTCCCGGAGACACCATCTACTGGGGAGGAGTAAAACGTCAGGGCATCGTCGTAGCCTGCTCGGGAGTCCAGCCTTGGTTCGACCGGATGATCGCCAACCTCGTGGCCGACATGATAATCGGCCTCTCGTACGACGCGTGGATGAGAAGTAACGACAGGATGGATGTCGAACGGAAAATACCTGGCGCCGGCTGGATCACCTGAACAATCTTCGCACCGCACTCGTAGCTTCCTTAACCGGAAGCTTTTTTAATTCTTCAAACTATAAATATCCTTCAAAATTTCTACACCATGTTCGGTCGGAGAAACTTTTGGATAAACTTTAGCAACTTTGCCATCTGGACCAATCAAATAAGAAATTCTTTTTACAAAAATAAATCCGGCGTCATAAAGTTTTAGGACTTCTTTTTTTGGATCAGAAAGTAAAGTAAAAGGTAAATTATATTTATTAGCAAATTTTCTATGACTCTCAACCGAATCACTGTTTACTCCTAAAACTTTTACGTTGTTTAACTCAAAGTCCTTATACAGATCACGAATGACACAAGCCTCTTTTGTACAACCCGGGGTATCATCTTTTGGATAAAAGTACAAAAGCACATATCTACCTTTGTGTTCAGATAAAGAATGGATCTTACCAAATTGATCTGCTAAGGAAAAATTCGGCGCCAATTCTTTTTCTTTTAACATATTTTAATTATATTTATTACCGTATTCTCTTAGACTTCTAATAATTTCTGAAAGTGCCTTACCGCGCTTGGTGAGAGAATATTCAACCTTAGGAGGTTTTTCATGGGGAAATGCCTTTCTTTCGATAACCCCTTCATCTTCTAAGGTTTTTAACCTGCTGGTTAAAGTTCTGGAATTAATAGCATGTTTGCCAGAAGCTGGTTTTAAAGACACTTGAAGTTCTGTAAATCTTTTTGGACCAGTTAGAAGATCACGAACAATAAGCATTACCCACAAATCACCAACAATATCCGCCACACGAGCAATAGGGCACACTTTCTCCTCTCTTTTTTTATTTCTGGTAGATAAACTCATATTTTTGTGATTTTGATACAACCATTACTTTAATTTGTACATTAAAACAGAAAACCAAAATCATTTCAAGAGCAAATTTGATTGACCGAGTATTACATATGCCTTATACTTTAAAAAGTAAAGTATTAAAAACTAATTTTAAAACACATGAGTGAAAAAAATATGAAAGGAAAAGATCTTAGAAAAGAAAGCCCGAGAAGCCCACATATAAAACTTGGTGATTTTTTGATTTTAGGCAGAACAATTGATAAGTGCAGAGCGATGCTTTGGGGAAATATTGGTGAATACCACTTTGATTGTCCTCTTGATAATCAACTTTTTGGTTTCAAAGGTATCAAAGGGGAGGATTTCAAGAAATTTGTTGAGACAGGTGCCACAGATGAAGAAATAACAAATTGGGTAAATACAAACGGTTTACCAAAGACCAAAGAAGAAATTGAGGTTTGGAACAAGGAAGTTGAGTCAAACAACTATTCAAAGTATAAAGATAAGAAAGAATGGTTAGGGGGAGAAAACTTAAGACTGGGACTCGATAAAGACGGCACATTATTTGATTTTCTTGATGCCGACGATAAGGATTCTACAGGTCCAAACGTCTGCTAAATACAAAATTGTAAAGTCGGACAAAAAACTACCTTAATAAGGTGGTTTTTTGTTGTCTTAGTTATCCACAATATGTTGTATTGTGGGGCATAGTGTTATAAAATAGTACTCAAGTGGGAAATAGTGGGAAAATGGAAAATATATGAAAACTGAATTAAAAAAATACAAAGTTTCCTCTAAAAAATTTAAATACGATTTTGTTTTGATTTTATCTTTTTACCAGCCAAAAATTAAAGAGAAAGTTTTGGTTTTAAGAAATAAAAAATGCTTATAGGTGAATACATACATGGTTTAGATGATAAAAACAGGCTTTCAATCCCAGCCAAATTTAGAGTTGAACTTGGGAAAAAAATTGTTATCACGCCCGGACTTGATGGGTGTCTTTTTGTTTTTTCAGAAAAAGAATGGAAAAAAATTGCAGAGAAACTTTCATCAGGAGAGACAAGTATGCTCCAATCTGACAACAGAGGATTCAACAGAAGAATGTTCGGTGGGGCAGTTGAAGCTGAAATTGATTCAATCGGCAGAATTTTGCTACCTGAGTTCTTAATTGGCATGGCGGAAATAAAAGAAAAAGTGGCAGTCGTTGGACTTCTTACAAGACTAGAACTCTGGAATGAGAGTGCTTGGAAAAATTATCGTGGAGTTGTTGAAAAGAAAGCTGACACATTGGCAGAAAGATTAGGTCAGATAGGTGTTCTTTAAAATATGCATATTCCGGTACTTTTAGACGAAATCGTAAATGGTCTTGAAATCAAAGACAAAGAAGTGGTTTTTGATGGCACCTTAGGCGAAGGTGGTCATTCTAAAAAATTTTTAGAATCTGCAAAAGATGTTTCTCTGGTTGGAACTGATGCTGATAAAAAAGCCTTAGCGAAAACCAAAGAAAATCTTAAAGATGTTTCTGGAAAAAAGTTTTTATATGAAATGAACTTCCGAAAAGTTGACGAAGCCTTAAAAAATGCAGGTTTAGAAAAAATTGATAAAGCCCTACTTGATCTAGGATTTTCCAGCAATCAAATAGACGGGGATGACAGAGGATTTTCTTTCATGAAAGATTCACCGCTTGTTATGACTTATGAGCAAAATCCAGGAAAAGAGACGACTACAGCTTACGATGTTGTAAATCATTGGAGTGAAGAAAATTTAAAAACCATCATTGAAGCCTACGGCGAAGAAAAAAACGCATGGAAAATCGCCAAAGCTATAGTCGCAAAGAGACATGAAGGGGAAATAAAAACTTCCGGCCAATTACGAGAGTTAATAGAAAAAGTATCGAAAAGGAAAGGAAAAATAAATCCGGCCACAAAGACTTTTCAAGCCATAAGAATTGCTGTCAACGATGAAATAAGAGCGCTTGAAGAAGCTATTCACAAAATATTTTTCTTGTTAAACCCAAAAGGGAAAATGGCGATTATTTCTTTCCATAGCATAGAAGATAGAGTAGTGAAAAGATTTTTTAAAGAAAAAGAGAAAGAGGGCTTAGGAAAACAAACAACCAAAAAACCGATCATTGCAGGCGAAGAAGAACTAAAAACAAATCCAAGAGCAAGAAGTGCAAAATTAAGAATTTTTGAAAAAAATTAGAATGATGAGAAAAATTCACAAAAGAATAAATCAAAGAATTTCTGTAAAAAAGAATGCTCTTTCTAATTTTATTGATTGGAGTATACCAATTTCAACATTGTTGGTATCAGTACTTCTAATTTCATATGTGATATTCGTTAGTTTAACTACCATAAAATCAGCATCAAGAAGAAACTTTGAAATAAAAATATCTTCTCTAATAGAACAAATAAACTCAACTGAAAGTCATCTAGCAAAAATTGAAAACTCCATTACCCCCAAACTGGCAGAAAATTTGGGTTTTTCTGAGACAAAAAAAGTTCAATATATTTCAAACAAACCAATTAAGGCCGCTTTTCGAGTAAATGAAATATAATTTTGAAGGTAGAATAAAGTCTATATATCTTTGTTTTGTGGTTCTAACTCTAATTGGAGCGACCAGACTCTATTTTCTACAAGTAGTACACGCCCAGGAATACAAAGACAGGCAAAATATAATTGATACCAGAGTCTCTAATGAACTTTTTGACCGGGGATCAATCTACTTCACAGAAAAAGGTGATAAACAAAATTTATGGAATGCCGCCAGTCTAAAATCTGGCTATTTGATGTATATAAAACCAACAGAGATCGTAGACATAGAAAAAACATATACTGAAATTTCAAAATTTATAAAAATAGAGAAAGATAATTTTATTGAAAAAGCTAATAAAAAAGATGACCCTTACGAGGAAATTATAAACAGAGTTGAATCAGAAATCGGCGATAAAATAAAAGATTTAAAACTAAAAGGGGTCTATTTTCAAAAAGAACAATGGAGGTACTACCCAAACAATAAGCTGGCTTCGCACGTACTTGGATTCGTCGGCTATAAAAATGATGTTTTACAAGGCAGATATGGAATAGAAAGCTATTACGAAGACAACCTTAAAAGAGACAGAACTGCTACCCTGAAAAATTTCTTCACCGAACTTTGGAGTAATGCTGGAAAAATTGCCAGCGGAGGAGAAAACTTGGAAGCCGACATAATAACCTCAATAGAACCTACTGTAGAACGAATGTTAGAAAACGAGTTGGAAGCCGTTACAAAAAAATATGATTCAAAATCAAGTGGAGGAATTATTATGAACCCAACAACGGGAGAAATTTACGCAATGGCTTCTTATCCCTCATTTGATCCAAACAATTACAACAAAGAAAAAAATGTTGCCATTTTTTCAAACCCTTTAGTAGAAAGAGTTTTTGAAATGGGTTCTATAATAAAGCCTATAACAATCGCCTCAGGTCTAGATCAGGAGATCATTAAAGCCAGTACAACTTATAAAGATGAAGGTAGTCTAAAAGTGAGCGATAGAACAATTTACAACTTTGATTTCAAAGGACGTGGAGTTGTATCCATGCAAGAAGTATTAAACCAATCACTAAACACCGGCTCAGCTCATGTTGCCTTATTATTAGGAAAAGAAAAATTTTCAGAATATATTGCTAATTTTGGTTTAGGAGAAGAGACGGGTATAGATTTGCCAGGCGAGTTACCAGGATTATTTAGAAATTTTGAAAAAGGTAGAGACGTAGAAGTAGCAAACGCAGCGTTCGGACAAGGTATTGCTATGACCCCAATTGCAACCGTAAGAGCGCTTTCAGTATTAGGTAACGGTGGGGTATTACCGAATCCGCACATAGTAAAAAAAGTAAAATATAAAATTGGCACATTTAAAGAAAAAAATTTCACAGAAGATGAAATGAAAAGGGTAATCAAAGCAGAAACTTCAGAAGAAATCACTAGAATGCTGGTAGAAGTTTTTGATAAAGCCTTAAAAGGTGGAATATATAAAATGGAACGTAACAGTATCGCCGCAAAAACAGGAACAGCCCAAATAGCAGAAAAAGGTGGAGGTTATTACAAAGACAAATTTAATCACACTTTTTTCGGATACTTCCCGGCATATGATCCTAAATTTATAATATTCCTATACACAGAAGAACCCCATTCAGACTATGCGTCCAATACACTATCTGAACCATTTTCCAAATTGGCAAAATTCCTAATAAACTATTACCATATAACACCGGATAGATGAAATTAGAGAGTAGAGGGTAGAAAATAGGAAGAACTGATATAAAACACTGAATTTGTTATGAAGAAAATATTTAAAAAGTTTGTAATATGGTGTCTAACAAAAGAAGCAAAAATTCTTTTGAACAGATGGCAACCAAAAGTAATAGGGGTTACAGGAAGTGTAGGAAAAACATCAACAAAAGATGCCATTTATAGTGCTTTTAAAAATATAGTTCCTACCAGAAAAAACGAAAAAAGTTTTAATAGTGAAATAGGTGTACCCTTAACCATTCTAAATCTTAAAAATGGCTGGAATAACCCAATTTATTGGTTTTTTAATTTGTTTACAGGATTATTCAAATCATTATTCCAAAATCCAAAAGAGAAATGGTTAATAGTAGAAATTGGAGCGGATAGACCAGGAGATATAAAAAACACAGTCAAATGGCTCAAGCTAAATATAGCTGTAATAAATAAAATAGGAAAAATACCGGTACACGTAGAATTCTTTCCCTCAGTTGAATCTTTAGCTAAAGAAAAATCAAGCATAATTGACGGTTTAAAACCAAACGGCACGCTTTTGTTAAACGGTGACGATGAAATAGTAAAAAAAATAGGAGAAGAATCTAAAGGGAAAAAAATTCTATATTATGGTTTTGAAGAACAAAACGACATACAAGCCTCAAACTATTCAATAATCTACAAAGAAGAAAACGGTATAAAAAAACCGTCTGGCTGTGCCTTCAAAATAAATTACCAAGGAAAATGTTTACCTTTAGCTATCAACGGCGCTTTAGGCATACAACACGCTTATCCATCGCTTGTTGCCGTCGGAGCATCAGTATTGGCCGGTTTAAACCTCATTGATGGAATAGAGGGTCTTAGATCACACAAAACCGCCCCAGGAAGAATGAGGGTCATAGAAGGTATAAAAAATTCTTCCGTTATAGATGACACCTACAACTCATCTCCAATCGCAGTCACTGAAGCCTTAAACACGTTAAAAATGATTGAAACTAAAGGCAGAAAAATTGCCATATTAGGAGATATGCTAGAACTTGGAAAATATAGCGATGATTCTCATCTTGAAATAGGAAAAAACGCATCAAAAATTTGCGATCTTTTAGTCTGCGTCGGAATAAAAGCTAGAAAAATCGCTGAAGGAGCATTAAACAATGAATTTTCTGAAAAAAATATTCTACAATTTGAAAAATCTGATGAAGCTGGCAAAATGATTCAAAACTTAATAACGGAAAATGATGTAATCCTAATCAAAGGTTCACAAGGTGCAAGGATGGAAAAAATTGTTTTAGAAATTATGGCCGAGCCAGAAAAAGCAAAAGAACTTTTGGCAAGACAAGAAAAAGAATGGGAAAGAAGGTAAATAAATTATCTTGAATAAAAATATAAACGGTGATAAAATTTCTTCATCGTAAATAAGGTGAAGCTTACTAATATTTCAATGGAAAAAATTAAAGATTTTTTAGCTAACGAGAAACAAAAACTCACGTTTTTTATTGCTATTTTACTGATCTTCATTGCCCTAGGCTCAAACGATGAAGTAAAAAAATTGGCCCAAAAACAAGTTGCCCAAATCTATTCTGGCCAAACAGAAAGCGGAAGTGGTTCTTATGATAGCTCTTCTTCTTTTTCTAATGACAATACAAACACTGAGTCCGGTAACGATAATGCAGAAGACACAAATTCAGGCATCGAAAACAACGAGGATCAAGATCAAGTTAATGATAATAAAAATACTTCAAATGGAAAAATAAATAAACTATATTGCAAAGGAGCCAATTCAGTAATTTTCACTGGTGTTCAGTATAAAAACGGCGATCCAGAAATCAAACTTGAAGTTGATCCAGCTTTTGAAAAGAAAATACAAAAGGAGCGTGGGCTTTCTTTACCACTACCTCTCACTCCAGTTTATGATTTGATCTTTACCGTAACACCAGGTATTAATCATTATTGTTTGCCGGAATGGGATGAAGAAGGTAATTTTTTAAGTCACGTTATTCCCCCTGACTCTTTACCTTTCAAGCCATACATAGAGGTGGATGGCGAGATACTTGTTGGCCCGGGAGCTCTTGTCCAAAAGGGGCTTAATCCAGATGTTGGGGCTGAACAAGAAGAGTGGCAGTATGTGTGGCGTATTAAGGGATGGCCGAATGGCATTACCGACAATACTAAGCTAGAAAAACTGATTAAAGCAGTACAAGAAGGGGGTCATGATATAAAGATGGTGGTTGAGAGTACAGTTAACGGGAGGAAGACAATACATAAAAAAGGTATGGGTTTCGATCTTTGTGCGCCCATAGCGGGTAGTGGTAAATATGGTGTTTCTTTTGCAAGGGGGGAATCCAGCACCTTGCAAGTTCCTGCTCTATCAGAAAAAGTTAAGAATTTCTGGGATAATGGGTTAAATAAAATTGAGCCATACAAATCAAATGTAAAAAATTTTTCCATATTGTCTGATTTAGGCAAATACAATGACGGTTGGGTCAATGACCTATTTAGTAAGAAAAGCCAAGAGGAAGCAGAAAAAAAATATGGTCTAAGTGGAGTTTTACTACAAGATAAAATAATTCAAGTCGGACTTTCCAGTGGTGCCTGTCGTGGAAGCAAATTCTTGTTTACAAAAAATATTTTGGATAATAAGGCTGGTATAGCTGCTGATAGCGGAGCAATTATTTTTGATGAAGCTGATACAACGACACTTGTGCATGAGTTTTCTCATACTTTTGCTGGTCTGAACGATGAGTACGTTTATAAAAAAAACTGGGTGTCTTTGGTGGGCCAAGAAAATCCAGATCAGCTTAAAGCTAGTGGTATAGTTTTAAAAAATTGTAGTTTAAATCCAATTATTGATTACACTTATAATAAAACAACTTACGCACAAGAAAGACAACCTGGTAAACCAGGATTTATAGGATGTTCTTTTTTCTCTCCTAATCCATTTCATTTAGATATACCAAGAGAAAATCGCGAATATATATATAGGCCATCTGAAAAAAGTATAATGAACTCAGTGGGTAGTAATAGTAATTTCAATGTCGTCAGTTGTGGACACATAATGCAGGCCATCAAAGGCGGAGATGCAAAATCATATTTTCCCGAATGTAACAAAATGGAAGGAATCGTGGATGCCGGTATCGCAAAAGCACCAATATTTCAAAAATTACTGGCAACGATTGGTCTAAATTTAAATAATCAGGTTGCTACTGCTTACTCCGATGAGGAATTATCATCGGAACCCTTTGAAGGTATTATTGTAGAAAATTTCTTGCCAGATGGAACAATTGAAGGAGATTTTTATAGTTTTTCTGATACAGACAATGTGACCCCTACACCTTCTATTTCTTTTCAAAACTCTATTCTTGTACCTAATCAAAATGTTTTTGTAGGCACCACTACTACTATCGGCGGTTTTACCGCGATTATTCAAGGAGGCCCTTTTTCTGTAAATAACCTTAATTTCAAAGTAAATATAACAGGCAGAGGAGGTTCCGTTAATGATTTGTCCAATATTGAACTTTACACTTCAAGTGGAGTGCTAGTTTCAAATGATGCCAATCCAATGGATAACCAGATCATTTTTAATGACCAATTTATTATTTCGACGTCAACAAGCTATGTCATTAAAGCTACCCTTGATCCAAATTTTAGAAGTAGTCAAAAAATTAAACTCTCCACCAATTTTTACAAAAATGATGTGGTTGTGAGAGATTTAAACACGGGCAGAGAACTTCCAGCTTCCAAAAATAACATTACTCTCAGTGAAATGACCGTTGTGAACCCTAGCGCCAGTAACGGGCAATCATTATGGCAAAAATTCTGGGGATTATTTTTACCGTCCTCGTGGTAAAAAAGACAAGTTTAAACTAGAAACGGGAGGAGAAGATAAATAAATTAAAAAATTAATAAAAAAATGAAAATCATAAAAAAATACAACTTGGAAATCGTCGTCTTCTTCTGCGGGGCCATTGTAATGGTTTACGAAATGGTCGGCTCTAGAGTAATAGGGCCATATGTAGGCATATCAACATATGTTTGGACTAGTTTAATAGGTGTTATCTTAGCAAGCTTAAGTGCGGGGTATTATTTCGGAGGAAATTTAGCAGACAAAAAACCTCAAGTAAAACCCTTGGTCATATTTATTTTATGCGCATCAATATCGATTTCTTTAGCAACTGTCATAAAAGATTTCGTAGCCATAAAATTATCTTCAGCAAGTTTTTCACTTGAAATAAAAGCGCTACTTCTTTCTATAATACTTTTTGCTCCCGCCAGTTTTTTCTTAGGCACCGTCTCTCCTTACGCTGTGAAATTAAAAATATTATCATTGGAAAATGCAGGGAAAACAGCCGGCAATCTTTACGCCTTATCAACTTTGGGAAGTATCATCGGCACATTTATGGCCGGATTTTACATCATCCCTCACCTTGGATCTACGACGTCTCTTTTTTTAATTTCTTTCCTACTAATTATTCTGCCTACATTGATCTTAAAAAAAACTGATCTGGAAATAAAAACCCTCCTGTCTTTTTTAGTTTCTATTGTCATTTTTGCCATATGTATTTTCCTATCCTCAGCAATAAAAATATCTATTCTAGAAGATAAAGACACCGAATATAACAAAATATGGGTCTACGAAAGTACATATCCTTACCCAAACGGTAAAAAAACTATAAACCTGATGAACGACCCTATAGGCACTCAAAGTGCCATGTACATAGATGAGCCGACAGAAATAGTTTTTGATTATTTAAAATTTTATAATTTGTATGAGCATTTCAAAACAAACACAAAAGAAACCTTAATGATAGGAGGAGCAGCTTATACTTACCCCACACATTTTTTAGATAAAAATAAAAAAGCCAATATGGATGTAGTTGAAATAGATCCAGGCATGACAGAAATTGCAAAAAAATATTTCCAACTTAAAGACAGTCCGAGACTTTCTATTTTTCACGAAGATGGCAGAATTTTTTTAAACAATAATAAGAAAAAGTATGATGTAATCTTTCTTGATGCTTATAACTCAGCCCTTTCTGTACCGTTTCATTTAACAACAATAGAGACAGTAAAAAAAATCTACGATTCTTTGAGTGATGATGGTGTGGTGATGGCCAACGTAATTTCATCTATAAACGGTGAAAAAGGTAAATTTTTAAGAGCTGAATATAAAACATTTAAAAAAATGTTTCCTCAAATATTATTATTTCCAACATCAGACCAAAAAGATGAAAGTATGGCCCAAAATATAATGTTAATAGCCTTTAAATCAGACAAAAAAGCATCTTTAACGAGTAAAGATCAAAAAATATCCGCCATGCTTTCAAAAGTATACACAGGAGAAATAATTGATGATGCCCCAATTTTAACAGATGATTATGCACCTGTTGAACATTATAGAAAATCAATGCTCAAAAAATCCTGAACGCTATCAATAATAAATAACTATAAAAATTGACAAAGATGATTGTTAAATGATAACAATTAGGTACTTCGGTTGTTAAAAACTAGGCAAAACAGGCAAAACTCAGTAACTCTAGGCAAAAACAATGAAGACGAAACTGTTCTTTGCGATACTTTGGTTCAGCATTCAAAACGCTTTCAGTTGGACGTGGCCCGAAGTCAGTATTCGGTCCATGTACGGTAGCCAATTTCTCGATCCCGGGACCGGTTACGTCATTTATGACAAACCGGTAGTCCAGAGCGATCTGGAAATCGGAATTCCGTTTGGTTTCAGGGTGAATGTCCTCAACTCCAAAAGCCTCAATGGAGGATGGGGCGAAACGCTCGGCGACGAAATGGACTACACGCTGGGCTGGAGAGGTGCGATCATCAAGAATTTCGGTTTGGACGTGTCTGTCACGTTTCTTGACGAATTACATCTTTTCCAAATGGGGGAAGACGACATCTTCTACAGCAGGTTCCATCTCTCGTACACCCATAATGAATGGCGGTTTTCAGGAATTTGGGAGAACTATACCACTTTCTCCAGTGGTCACCTCACAGGAGGGGATTTGGTCGGACTTGGTGTTGAGCGAGAGTTCGCCCTTGTAGGCGAGTGGCTAATCCTCGAAGCAGAAACGGCCACCCTCTACAACGCGGGGGCCCTTCATCGGGAGGGTTTTTTTCAGAGGGGAATGATCAATCTGGGATGGGAAATTTCTAAAGGGCTCACAATAATTGCCCCCAGAGTGGACTTCTATGTTCCGTTCGAAAATCATCACCACAAAAGGAACGACGCTGTGGTGTTCATGGGACTGAAGTATCGGTTCTGACCACACGCTCGGATCGATCGACGACTCGGATTTTCTGGGTCGTTTTTTTTATTTACCTCACCCAAACAAAAACCACTTAAACTGAGTTAAGTGGTTTTTATCAACCTTTATTTTACTTTGTGTTTTTTAATGAATAAAGGAAAACGTGTAAAATTCAAAATTTTTAAACAACGTCCCTATTCAACAAATACAAATTCAACAAAATTTATTGGGTAAAGAAAGTGTTATTCAATGTATAAGTGGTATTACCAGAACCATCAACAGATTCTAAAATGTAATAATACAACCTGTTATTTTGAAGACCTGTAATGGTCACATTGGATGAAGAGCTAAATACATTAGTACTTACACTAGGAGCAAATTCAAAAAGAAACGGCCAAGATGTCCCATACATCACTCGTCCCTTAGAAGCTTCACTGGTACTCCAACTAACATTTACCGAATTGCCATTAACTACGGCAACCTGAGGATAAATAACGGGAGCCCAAATGTCACCACCGATGTTTCCAGTAGAACCGCTATTGTTTATTGAACCACCACTATTCATTTGAGAATTAATAAGAGAGAGAGTTTGAGGTCCAACTCTACCTACAGCAGAAAGATCATTTGCTGACTGAAAACGTGATACGGCTTTTTCAGTTAAACTACCATAATATCCGGTTACAATTCCTTCTGGATAGATTGTGCTATTACCAGCAAGAAAAGTTTGAAGAGAAGTTACATCAGAATTTGTCATTCCTGGATCAAGTTCTTGAGTAAGTAACGCTGCATCTGCCTTAAACGGCATTACAAGCACCAAAGCCATAAATGACGCAGTAATAAATGCGGCCAAAGATAAATTGCTACTATTAGGCGCAATAGCCATAATTGTTTTTTTCATAGAAATAAATATAAATGATAAGGAAAGAGAGATCTTTTATTCCAATAAACGAGAATGCGTGAATTTGACTTTGCACAACATTCGAGCGCGCTTGAAATAAGCTGTCAGAAGGCTAAAAAACGGACCATGCCTTAGACAATAATAAATAATAGTCAAACTTATAGCGACCCCAAATCTATTCCCGTCTATTAATAGTTTGGCTACCTCCACTAACAAAACCAATTAGATATTAAGCCTTGATATTTTAACATAATAAAACTACATAAGCTTGTATCTTTATATTGAAAACGTGTTGTGGTTTATTAAAAGAAAAACCTATTTATTAAATTTTTTTTCAATAAATCGCGCAAAAGAATTGTCGGGAGAACAACCAGCATATACCTTAGTCCATCCAAAACCAACAATAGGGATACCGCCATAAGATTTACACTCCTCTTCAGAGTATGTTTTTTTATAAAAAACATACGTGCCTCCGTTATCTGGACAAACATCACCAAAACATACAGTTTTAATTTTGTATGGATTTATTATATAGGCCAATAAAAGTATTAAAATAATAGAAAATAAAATTTTTAAAAATTTTTTCATAAAGGGAATTATAGCATTTAAGAAGGGGAGTCGGGGGGGGTTCAAATCCCATTAGGGTCTAAAAATTACAAAACAAAAACAGAGCATCCACTCTGTTTTTGGTAATTTGTGACCCTAATGGGAATTTTGAAACTTACAGTTTCAGTACACCTTTCCCATTTGCTTATAATAAGAATTACTCGCAAATAAGGGAGAAGGTTTTCAAATCCCATACGCAAGTGAATCAATTCACTTGCTTAGGGTCATTAATAAAAATGGCTTTGGAAAAAACCAAAGCTAATTTTTATACTAATGACCCTAATTAGTGAAAATTGGAATCTACTTTTAAAGCAAATGAAAGTTTTTAAAGTCTTATTTAGTTAAGTATATATATGAGTAGAAAAGTATAAAAAACATTACAAAATATATAAGTGCATACAAACCATATATCTTGTGAGGGGTATATGCCACTTTCTTAGCTTCAAGATAGTCTTCTTGATGTTTTTTATCAAAATATTCAAGAATTAAAGAAATTGTAAGTCCAAAAGTTATTATTATCCAAAACCACAAATTCTCGTTACCTCCAAACGATTTAGCAAAAACATCTGGAGAAAAAGACAACAACAAGAACGTGTTAACAAAAATAAGGCTGACTATTAATATAATTTTAATTTTTCTACGCACGGATGATAACAGCAATAAGATTAACCACATTCAAAATAACAGAGATTATTCCCAATGTCATACCTGCCATTCCTAATGCCCTAGAACCTCCTTTTCTGGCCTGGAATCCAAATACAGTAGCTATTATTGCCGCTATCAATCCGACTACTATCAACAAAGAAGGAGATAATTTAATATACAAAATCTTTGACCAAACCCAAGGAAAAAAGAATATGGTCGAAATAATAATACTTAAAATGCCTTTCCATGACGCTTTCATAATTTGTTCAGTCAGTTTTATTAATAATATTTATTATAACACTATAGATAATATTTTATTCTTAATAAGGTTTATACCCCTAATGGGATTTTCCTTCGACTCTCAGCTAGCCGTCGCTCGAAACAGTCACATTCGCTCTGCTAAGCTCAGTACTTCCTCGCTCTCGCTTGGTCGCTAGGCACCGACTCGCTTGTTTTTTCTGCTGAAAAAACATAGCTCCGTCGTTCAAATCCCATACGCAAAGCGAGCAGTCGCTTTGCTTAGGGTCATTAATAAAAATGGCATAACTAATGGGAATTTTGCCCGCGACTAAAACTTTTTCGTCAAAAAGTTTTGTCTGGGCACCGACTCGCGCTTCGCCGAAACGGCTCAATGCGCTCCGTCGTTCAAATCCCATTAGGATCTAAAAATTACAAAACAAAAACAGAGCATCCACTCTGTTTTTGGTAATTTGTGACCCTAATAGAAACAGGGACTTGGTCACAAATCATTTTGTGCCGTCGCACAAAATGTTCGCGACCCCAGCTCAGCATTTTGCGAAACGTAAAATATGCCTGCGCTTTTCAAATCCCATATGCAAAGCGAGCAGTCGCTTTGCTTAGGGTCATTAATAAAAATGGCTTTGGAAAAAACCAAAGCTCATTTTTATACTAATGACCCTAATGGGATTTGAACCCATGTTACCGGATTGAAAATCCGATGTCCTAGACCAGGCTAGACGATAGGGCCAGCACCATAATTATAGCAAATTATCAATAACCAATTTTCAAATTTTCATTGAAATTGCTAAAAGCTAGTGGCTAATAGCTAGGCGCTAGTATATACCATTTTTATGAAAAAAGGCAAAAAAAATCCCCAAGAGAGGGGACCCAAAAGGGAAGGAAGGTCAGGCCGGAAGGGCTTCAGCGACTGCATCAAGGACGATGCCCTCGTCAAGATCACATCCATCACGAGGATACTCCCTGAAAAAAGCGCTGACGGCCCAAACTGCGCCTTCACGGCCATGGAGACCAAACCGTTGACACAGCCACACACAGTAGGCGACAGGGTTCATACTAGTTCAATAATATACCTCAAAAACTCAAAAAAACAAGTTTGAGTGGTATTTTATACAAACCGTAAATTAAGAAAATAATTGATCAACGACACTTTTCACATCACTACCATCCGCTTTTCCTTTTAGATCTTTCATGAGGCCAGACATGAGCATTCCAGATTTTGTCTTATCGGTAATTCCAAGCTCAGCTTTTTTATTTTTGGCAATTTTTAAAATTTCTTCTCTACTCATCATTTGAGGCAAATAAACTTCCAAAATTTTAAGCTCATCTTCTTCAGTCTTTACTAAATCTTCTCTTCCACCAGCTTTAAACTGCTCAATAGAATCCTTTCTCTGTTTAACCAATCTTTTAATAACAGACAGGGCTTCTTCATCTCCCAGTTCGGTCTTACCTGGTTTGTTTATAAGTTCGTTCAAAAAAACCGCTTTTACTGATTTCAAAGTATTCAACCTTAAAGTATCCCTAGCGATCATTGCTTTTTTGGCTTCGTCTTGTATTTGTTGAAATAAACTAACCATATTAAATAAAAAATAAAATATTAAAAACCATAAAGTATACAATGAAGATTATAACACGTGAAAAACCGTGGACTATTAATACCTAATGCCTAATGGCTAATGGCTATTTTTAAATGATATAATCTATCTCATGAATTCCAGTGTCCTTATTGTAATAATTGTAGCTTTGGTTCTAATCATAGGAATCAACGCTTACATTCTTTGGAAACTATCTTCAAAAAAGGATGAGAAAGGAGAAAAAAATGATGTTGGTTTCCAATTACTTCTTCAACACGTAAATGATTTATCAAGAACGCTGGATGCAAAAATAGGGGAGACGACCAGACAAATGAACGAATCAGTAAAAACCCAATTTGGCGAATCTGCAAAATTAATCAGAGAAGTAACCGTCGGTCTAACAAAACTCGATGAAACTAATAGACAGGTGGTTTCTTTTGCTGATCAACTTCAAAATCTTCAAGATATTCTAAAAAATCCAAAACAAAGAGGAATTCTTGGTGAATATTATCTTGAAACTCTACTTAAAAATGTTTTACCTCCAGGCCAATACCAAATGCAATACGCATTTTCAAATGGTGAAATCGTAGATGCGGTGGTTTTTGTAAAAGATAAAATTATTCCGATAGATTCAAAATTTAGTTTGGAAAATTATAATCGTCTGACAGAAGAAAAAAATCCCACTGAAAAAGAACGTTTAGAAAAACTTTTTGTAAACGATTTAAAAAACCGTATTCAAGAAACTTCAAAATATATAAGACCAAACGAAAATACAATGGATTTTGCTTTTATGTTTATTCCTCACGAAGCTATTTATTACGATTTACTTATAAACAAAGTTGGAGCAGTGACAGAAGATACTGAAAATCTTATCCAAAGAGCTGCCAATAAATACAAAGTTATTATCGTTTCCCCGACGTCATTTTTGGCCTATCTACAAACAGTATTACAAGGACTGAAAGCCATGCAGATAGAAGAAACTGCCAAAGATATAATCAAAAGAGTGGAAGAACTTGGTAAACATTTAAAAAACTATGAGGAATATCACAAAAAACTTGGTAACTCTCTTGGTACCGCCGTCAGCCATTTCAATAATGCAGGAAAAGAATTTAAAAAACTTGATAAAGATGTTGTCCGTATCACAGGAAATGTTGTAGGGATAGAAACACTGTCGATTGAAAAACCCGAGTCGGAAGAATAGGATTTAAATACAATTTTAAAATGTTTAATTATAAAAAAAACAAAGGTTTCACTCTGGTCGAACTCCTTGTGGTAATTTCAATCATAGGAATTCTTTCCAGTGTTGTGTTTGCCAGTTTAAGTTCAGCAAGAAAGAGAGCAAGAGATGCAATTAGAAAATCAGATTTAGCCCAAATAGGAAAAGCTCTGGAAATCAACTATACGAAAAATGGGAATTACACCACACCCGAAAACTGTAGTGGAGACACCAGCCTGGGCGCAACAGGCGCATGTGTAGTAAACGGAGTCACAAATGATTGGGATTCTGGTAGCGACTTAAGAGATTTAGTTGTCGATGGTTCTTTGAGCGCCTTGCCAAAAGATCCTATAAACAGCGGGGTCTATTACTACCATTATGAAGTCTGGAATGCAGATGAAGCATATTATGTAGGTGACCCGGGAGCGGTGGGAAGACCTGCAGGGCAGGCATACCAGTTATGCGCCCAAACATTGGAATCAACCGGCGCTCAGTACTGTATATTCAAGACAAATTAATAAATTAACGCTCGACTAAATTACTCCTTTCTCAAGCTTGCTTTTTAAACAGATTTGAGTATAATTTCGCCTTACATATGGCAAAAGCTAAAACAGAGGGAGAAGTTAGCAAAATCGCAGTTATAAAAACTGGCGGTAAACAATACCTTGTAAAAGAAGGTGATACTCTTAAAATTGAAAAAATTACCGGTCTAAAAGAAGGAGATAAGGTATCTTTCAAAGAAGTACTCTTAACTTCAAATGGTTCTGAAGCAAAAATCGGAACTCCAATCGTCCCTTCATCAGAAGTTGCAGGAACAATTGTAGAAATGGGAAGAAATCCAAAAGTTATAGTAATAAAATATAAACAGAAAAGCAGATACTACAAGAAAAACGGACACAAACAACCTTACGCTAAAGTAAAAATTGAATCTATCAAAGCTTAAGTAGTCATCAAAAAACAGCCTCCGGGCTGTTTTTTGGTAGTATTTAGCATTTACATATGCTAGGATTTGTTGTATGAAAAAGTATATATTTTTAGCCTTATTTTCTTTACTTATAACAATCCCGACTGTTTATGCACAAGAAATTACATTTTCAAATGACTTACAAATAGGTAGCCAAAACAACGATGTTGTCGCATTACAAACGTGGCTAATCAATCAAGGTTACGACATACCATCTGTAAGTTCGGGAAAAATTGCAAAAGGCTATTTCGGCCAGCAAACTCGTATGGCTCTATCATCTTATCAAAAATCTGTCGGCCTTCCTTCGTTCGGTTTTTTTGGCAAAATGACACGCGAAAAGTTAAATAAAAATACAAAGATTTCTACTTTGACTGTCACATCACCAAACGGTGGGGAAAAGTGGCAGAAAGGAACATACCAAACAATCACTTGGAATGCACCCCAATATTTTAAGGCGACAACCGTTGATATAAAATTGATACAGTATTATCAGCCATGTACAGGACAAATTTGTCCAATGGTTGGGCAAATGCCAATTCGTCCATACGAAATTGCAAAAAATATAAATGTAGACAAACACGCTTACATTTGGAATGTTGGAAATTTTCCACCAACAGTGGACCCAGTCGATGGAATGGGTGTTGGAATACTTCTTCCTAATGGAGACGGTCAATACACCATCCAAATTTGTGAATCCGGAACTTCAAATTGCACTTCAAGTAAAAAACCATTTACTATTACAAACGAAAATAAATCATCTCCTACAATAAACGGTCTTGATGCTCCTACCACTCTTACCGTAGGACAAACAGGAACATGGACCGTTAGAGCAAGTGACCCCCAAAATGGACAATTAAGCTATAACGTAAGCTGGGGAGATGAAAACGGGGTTGATTCTTCGGGGACTGTGAT
Source organism: uncultured Candidatus Saccharibacteria bacterium (assembly GCA_964348785.1). GTDB lineage: Bacteria > Patescibacteriota > Minisyncoccia > Phycocordibacterales > 2-02-FULL-43-11 > 2-02-FULL-43-11. The sequence goes on from CAYGDO010000002.1 coordinate 50,124, forward strand.
TATGCCGTCTCCTCCGTATTTCACCCAATCCTCTACATTTACTCACTCGTATTCGCGTGCTGGCACATTTACTATCATATTTACAGTCAAAAACATTTCAGGACTTAGTGCTCAAACTAAAACGACAGTAGTCGTAACTAATCCGTCATCATCTTCCGTAAAAATTCTCTATCCAAACGGTGGGGAAAAATGGAACGCTGGAAATACATACACAATATCTTTCAATTCTACAATACGTCCAGTAACGTTTTACATTGAAGGGTACTCCACAAACAACATTAATAATTTAAGCAGTATGATAGGAACTGTTACGCAACCAGATGTTACAACATTGAATTTTGTAATACCAAAAGACACTTGGTATGGTGACAAATTTAAGATTAAAATTTGTGCTGAAGATTGTAAGTTGAGCCACAGTAGCGATTCGTATTTTACTATTATTCCAGAAAGAAAACCCACTATTTCAGTAACACTTCTTAATTCTTTTGAGGATAAAGCAGGAAAAGGTTCCAGTTTTCAGCCAGGATGGAGCTCTATCCATAATCCAAATTTTACTAATGCTGATTGGAATTTTGAAATGGTACTAGACTTACCCTCAGCAAAGACTATTGAATACATCCACCTACAACACGACCCTGTCTCCGCTTCAACTGAACGTTGGTCCACAAATATAGAAAGAGTAGGTTCTGCCAGCTGGAAGGATTACCCACTTGTTATTTTTGAAAATGGAAAACAATTGAATACAGATTTTGATCAGAAAATTTATCTTGAACCAGGAATTCATAATCTTAAACTTTATGCTCAGGTTGAAAAAAATAAATTTTCCGGAGGCCATATTATGCTAGGTTTTAATGACACTTGGTTAAAAACTAATATTCCTGCTTCAGCATACACCCCTCCTCTCGGTGATTGTAAACCGATTCCAGTTCCTGAGGTACCATTGCCTGTATTATCTACAATAGAGGGTGCTCAGCCTTCAATAAATTTAATTACACCAAATGGAGGCGAAACTTTTCAATTAGGTAAAATATATCGTATTGTTTGGAATTCGACGAATGTTGATAAAGCAACCTTACGATATTCGTTTCCTCCCTATGGAAATTCTGGTCATGTAAGTTCTGACGATATTGCCTTCCTTATTCCTAACCAAGGATATTATGACTGGCCTGTCAAAGTCACTCCGTTTGTAGATAAAAGAGTTATAATTACGGTTGCAGGATATAATACAGGGGCAGGAATAAGCACAGGACATCCTCAAAGTATAGATTATTCTGACGATTATGTTTCCTTAAAAGAATGTGCGAATGATATCAATTTATAAAAAATTATGAAAATCAATAATCAAAAAGGTTTTGTTGTTCAAGGAGCAATCGTGATAATAGCTTTGCTGTTAATTAGTGGGGGAGCATATTATGCTGTAAAAAATCAAGACACGACTCCTGATAAAGATAATCTAAATGCGAATCAAAATATAAAAGATGTAACCCTTATAAAAGAAGTAACAATTATGGTGCCTGATAATATGGAATCCTATTTGACGGCAATGAATAAATATATTTTTGATGGAGGAAATAACCCTTCAAAAACATGGACTTTTGTAGCTAAAAAAATACCCACCACACCTTCAAGCGACATAATTAAAACAAGCGCTCAAGTCGCAGCTGAACAGATAGATACACAGGGCGGAATTCCTAGCGCTGAAGTTGTGTATTTAAAAATAGTAAATAAAACTGCTTATATCTTATTAGCAATGCAAATAGATTCGTGGGTTAGTGTTTCAACAAGCTTAGCAAAAATCAAGCCTTTAGTTGAAAAAACGCTTTTACAATTCCCAGAAATAGAATCTGTTGTTTTTGATACCGCTCCTGGAGATAAAATAGAAGATATTGAAAAATCATATAAAAGAAAATCAGTGTTGCCAATCACGATTCTTTCGCCAAACGGAGGAGAAAACTTTGTGGTAGATGGCGGGGATATAAATGCCTCAATCCCAGTGAATTTTACACTAAATAAACCCCAAGGTTTTTCAGTCTACCTCATAGACTCAAAACAAAACATTACGGCTTCTTGGGCTACTGACAATCGATTCAATTCGGATTTAAAAATAAATTATAAATTTAATGTTAATTCTTTGATAAGCGGTGAAAAAAATTCTTCTCCAACCAAAGCAGGGGAGTACAAAATCAAGATTTGTGACTATGATGGAAATAATTGTGATACGAGTGATAATTATTTTACTATCATAGATAATCGCAAATCTTCAATCAGAGTCCTTTCACCAAACGGGGGAGAAAAATTATTAATTGGTAATAAATATGAAGTTAAATGGTCCACTTCAAACAATAGCGATTTTGTAAGATTATTCCTTATGCCTGGCAATATACCGATTACATCAATGGCCAATGCAACAGCAGAATTTTCTTCACCATTTTCTTGGACAATAAATACAAATATCTTACCCGGACAATATAAAGTAGAGGCCAGACTTTACACCCCTTATGGCGACGTCCCTAGCCAAATATCATTTGATCAAAGTGATGACTATTTCACCGTTATTGCTTCAAAATAAAAATATTCAACGAAAATAAAGGCGCTACAAAAATATATATTTTAAACGTACGCGCATATTTAAACACACTAGGTTAATTAAAAAGGGTCCGACCTGTGTCAGACCCTCGACAAAAACCTGCTCGGGTAGCCGCACCCTACCAGGCGTATCGGCCGTTGAGTCCCTTCCATCCCGGGTCGGCTACCCGGGCGAGGAGCAGATCGCCATCGATCCGCTCGTTGTTGGAGCAGTGCACCATCGCACCGCGCCCGTTGGGGGCCAACTCCCGGAGATCACAATCGGGGATATAGGAATCAGTCGCCCGACGGATCCACACCTGGCCGTCCATGGTTACCACCGTCTGTGTCGAATTGTTGGAGTCATGACGGCCCCAATCACTCTCCTCGGGACTCGCGATGACCACGTCGTTGGACTTGGGCAATCCTGTCACATGAACGAACCCCAGTGCCCGAAGGGTCTCAGCCTGTGTTAAATTCATAAAAGCGCCTCCAACTTTCCGACAGATACTTGCCCACAATCTAAACTTGAATGCCTGGTTCAAGAAAAGATATTGGCTTAACCAAAAAGGGGTTTCGAAGCCCTTTAAGTTGGTCTGGGATGGTAGCAAATCTATGCCCCTGTCCCAAAGTACCTATTGTCAATATTATAACATATATAGGAGAAAAAGCAAGGAATCTGCCTCCCCGTAAAACAGGAAGCCTGTCACGGGGTAGGCACGCTTTACGTCTCCTGTTTTTGAAAACTGTCTTACTCTCTATGCTTCAGTGCATTTTTCAAAGTATCCGCATCGGCATATTCAAGTTCAGTTCCAGTCGATAAACCACGTCCTAAAACTGTAATTTTGAAGTTATCGACAGATATTGGGGAAAGATGGGACACAATGAAATCGCCAGTGTTTTCACCCTCAGAATTGGCATTTAAAGCCAAAATAACCTCTTTTAAACCCTCTTTTGAGAGCTTTTTGACCAAAGATATCAATTCTTTCAATCTAATCTTTTTTTCAGGTTCTTTATCCAAAATTGGCACACTACCACCCAAAACAAAATACAATCCTTTATAAGCTCCACTTTTTTCAACCATTTCAAAATCAACGTCACGAGAGACAATCATCAATATAGTTTTGTCACGATTTTTATCAGAACAAATATTGCAAAGCTCGGCCGAAGACCCCACGTGAAAAAATCTATGGCAAGAAGCGCATTCTTTAGAAGTTTTTCTAACATTAACAATCAGTTTTGATAGGGAATCAGAATAACTAAACTCTCTAGTCAAAATAAAATAAGCAAAACGTTTGGCCTGTCTTGGACCAATACCTGGAAATTGTCGAAACGCCTCTACCAATCGGTTAAATTCTTCCATCTTATTTAAAAATTATCTAATCCTTTGCCGGGAACATTTGGAGTCGAAGAGAAATCATTAAAATCACCCTTTTCTAAACTCATAAAAGTTGATCTATCAGAATCAAAATACAATTCAACTTTACCAGTCGGTCCATTTCTATGCTTTTCAATCAAAATTTCAGCGATATTTGGCTTTTCACTGTTTTCATTATATTTATCTTCACGATGAATAAACATAACGACATCAGCGTCCTGTTCAATAGAACCAGAATCCCTAAGGTCTGAAAGTCTTGGTCTGCCACCTCTTTGTTCAACTGCACGATTTAACTGCGACAAAGCAAGAACGGGAATATTTAATTCACGAGCCAAATTCTTTAGAGAACGAGAAAGTTCCGTAACTTGTTGAACAACAGAATCAGATGCACGACTGTCTGTGGGGACCATAAGCTGTAAATAATCGACAATAATTAATCCAAGATTTTTTTCACTTTTCAACCTACGGGCCACTGATCTCATTTTTATAATATTATTGCCAGGTTGATCATCAATATAAACTGGTGCCTTTGAGAGTCTGTCCAGTGAGTCTCTAATTCTGTCAAAATCATTTTCAGCAGACAATCTACCAGTTCGAAGTTTCCAAGCATCAACTCTAGATTCAGCGGCAAGCATTCTATCAACCAACTGTTGAGAGCTCATTTCAAGAGAAAAGACACAAACAGGAATAGAATGATTGATAGCAGCTTGTCTTGCTATATCAAGAGCAAGAGAAGTTTTACCCATAGAAGGACGGGCTGCCAAAATTATCAAATCTGATTTTTGAAGACCGGCCAACTTATTATCAAGACTTGGAAAACCAGTTGGTACACCACGAAGTTCATCTTTTGATTTATGCAATTTATCAATTCTTTCCCATGCCTCACCTAAAATATCTTTGAGTTCTAAAAACTTATGATTTTTAGAAGTTGAGTTCGCAACTTCATAAATTCTTTTTTCTGCCTTATCAAGCAATTGCTCAACGTCCGCTACTTCGTCATAACCCAAATAAGTAATATACTCAGCGGCCTCAATAAGACTTCTCATCAGATTTTTATTGTGAACAATGTTAGCGTACTGTCTGACATTTACCGAAGAGGGAACATACTCAATAAGTTCAGCCAAATAAGTACTGCCACCGATTGATTCCAAACTACCTTTTTCTTTTAATCTGGAAGAAATCGTTAACAAATCTATTGGTTCATTTTTTCCAAGAAGTTCAAGCATTACCTCAAAAATAATGCGGTGTTTATCAAAATAAAAAGACTTAGGAGAAACAATGTCCACTATTTCATAGACTGCTCCAGGTCTCATCATAACTGAACCGAGCAATGCTTTTTCCGCCTCAAGATTTTGAGGTGGTACTTTTAAAGTGTTTGTACTCATATGTGTCGCCTGATTTCTTGTATTTTTTGTAATTGCCATGAAAGGCATTTTAGCACAGTGGGAAATAATAAAAGTTATAAAAGTTATTAAGCTGTGGGGAAGGTGGGGAGATCATAAACAATTTCTAAGACCTAATTATTAATTTCTAATACAAAATCCCAGCCCCCTAGCCCAGAACACACTCTGAGGCTTTTTTATTTTTTGAAACAACCTTGACGATAAATAAATTAAGGGTAATCTCTATTTGGAACAAACCATGAACAACGACACTGAAGTCCGGGTGGATCGCCTAAGGGATGATAGGACTCTTCGAAGAAGTCTCGCCGTCGCGACAGTCACAGTTCTGGCCTTGGGATTTGCCCTTGGCCTTCTCTGGCTCTGGGTCGGCAACAAACCGTTTTGAGGATAGAGTCCGATGGCGGTTTTTTTATTGCAACTTAGGACGAGGTCAAACTTTTTTGAAACAAAATGCCCACAAATACAGTTTGATATTCATAGATTAAATAGTTATAATCGTGCGCAATATGCAAGCAGTAATACTAGCCGCCGGACGTGGCAAAAGAATGAATCATCTGACAAATGACACACCAAAACCTATGATACAGGTTGGTGGTAAAAATTTGATTGAATGGAAATTAGAGAGACTGCCAAAAGAAGTGGATGAAGTAATTTTGGTCATTGGTTATCTTGGTGAAAAAATCAAAAATTATTTTGGTTCAAATTTTGCTGGCAAAAAAATAACCTATGTTGAACAAGGTGATTTAAGTGGAACAGGTTCAGCATTATTTAGAGTAAAAGACCTACTTAGTGGACAATTTATAGTAATGATGGGGGATGATATTTATGGAGAAGATGATGTCAAAAAGGCGCTTTCAAATGGTTGGAGTATTTTAGTAGAAAAAGTAAAAACACCAAAAAAAGGTGCAAAAATTATCCTTAATGAAGATAATACGATAAAAGATATTATTGAAAGATCTGATTTAAATATAGGAGAAATAAACAATGCTGGAATGTACGTTTTGGGAACAGAAATTTTCAATTATCCCTTAGTGCCAATAGGTAATGATGAATTTGGATTACCCCAAACAATAGTTAAGGCTCTTAAAGATTTCAAAATAAAAATAATAGAAGAAACTGGCTGGATACAAGTCACTAACCCAGAAGATGTAGAAAAAGCTGGAAAATTAATTAAATAAATTTAAACTCTTTTTATAGTTTGTTCTCCTTCACTGTCATTCACCTCAAAACCTAAATCTTTTATTTGATTTCTAATTAAATCAGATTTTGCCCAATCTTTAGCATCTCTTGCTTTTTTTCTTTCCTCCAAAAGATTCTTAACTTCTATCGGCAAAACTATAGACTTCTCATCTCGACTAATTTTTTCCAAATTTAAACCCAAAACTTTATCAAATTCCAAAATAGTGGCTTTCTTATTTTCTCCTAAAACAGCATCGTCTTTGATTAAATCCCAAAGGACAGCAACAGCTTGAGAAAAATTTAAATCATCATTTATGGCTTCTTTAAAACGATCAATGTAATACTCATTTACCTTACCTAAATTCTTTACAGAGGTAATAAATGAAACAATTTTAAAAAATGCATTCTGACTGGCTTCCAATGCCTCAAAAGAAAAATCCATTTGAGTTCTGTAATGAGCACCAAGCAAATAGTACCTATAAGCGACGGGATTAAAGCCTTTTTCAATAATAGTCCTAAGAGTAACAAAGCCCTCGCCTGACTTTGCCATTTTATTGCCTGATAAATTCAGATGTTCATTATGAAGCCAATATTTTGCCATCGGAACTCCAAAAGCTGATTCGGATTGAGCAATTTCATTATTATGATGTGTGCCAATATGATCCACTCCACCAGTATGAATATCAAACGGAACTCCAAGATATTTTTCTGACATTCCCGAACACTCAATATGCCAACCAGGAAAACCCTTACCCCAAGGAGACTGCCAACCCAAATCCTTATTAAATTTCCACAAACAAAAGTCTGATTGAGATTTCTTTTCTGGATTTATAGCAACTCTTGCTCCATCTTTTTTATTATCCGTTGCAAAGCTTCCCAATTTTCCGTAATCAGAAAATTTTGAAGTTTCAAAATAGACACCATCAGAAATTTTATAAATGAGATTTTTATTTTCTAATTTTTTTATAATAGCAATGTCAGCATCAATATTATCGCTTGCTCTTGGCATAACATCTGGCAAAGAAATATTGAGAATTTTCAAGTCTTCAACAAAAGCATTTTCATAAAACAAAGCAATCTCTTTCATTGATTCAAGATTCAAAGGTTTTCCTTCTCTTAAAATGGCCTTTGTCATTTTATCTTCTCCTTCATCAGAATCTGTTACCAGCTGACCAACATCAGTAATATTCATTACCTGTCTAACTTTATAACCGCCAAAAAGTAAAGTTCTCTTAAGTAAATCAACAAAAACATACGCTCTTAGATTGCCAATATGAGCATAGTTGTAAACAGTGGGGCCACAGTTGTACATTCTAACTTCCTCTTTTTTAATAGGGGAGAAAATTTCTTTTTTACCTGACAGAGTATTTAAAAGCTTTAATTCCATAAAAAGATACTACCATCTTAAAGCCATTTTTTCATCTTGAAAAAAGCATAAAAAAATAAACCAAGTAACACTTCACCACCAGCAATAATCCAAAAAGAATTTGGAAGATTAATGAAAGGCGTACCCTTTGCTCCGATTTGAAACCAAGAAGTGATGATGCTTAAAGGTAAAGTTATAAAAGCGATAACAGTCAAAGCTTGAGTAATTTGATTTTGCTTAGTAGTCAAAAGAGCATTGTTGGTCTCTCGTAGTTCAGACATAAACTCCAACATATTTCGGATAGAATTTTCTACTTTTACATATTCACCAATAAGAGATCTCAAATAAAACCGGAATTCTTCACCAAAAAATTTAATTGAGGCAACTTCAAAAGATTCTAAAATCTCGTCATGAAGACTGGTTGCCCGTTTAAAATCCAAAAGCTCTCTTGAGACCTCTGACAATTTCTTAACCATTTCCTTTTCTCTACCTTTAAAAATCTCATCCTCAATAGAAGCCAGTTTGTCTTTAATCCTTTCAGTTTTATGCAAAATAGATTCATAAATCTTTTTAAGCATTTCAAAAAAGATAAAGCCGGCGTGAGCACCTTTTGCTCCTTTTTCTAAGATTGCCTCAACTTCCAAAGATTTTGATAACGCGAGAAGGGCATCAACTTCTCCATATCTCGTAGTAATAATAAAATTCTTTCCAACGATAAAATCCATTTCTTGATCATCTTGCCCACCATCAACATTTTTTCGAAGAGAAGGGAAGTGAAGAATTAAATAAATAAAGTTGTCATACAAATCAACCTTGGGTCTTAAGGTTGGAATATTGAGTTCATGCGCAACTAAAGGATGAATATTGTATTCAGAAACAATCTGCCTAATTTCATCAACAGATGGAGAAATTAAATCTACCCAGACTAAATTTCCAGAGTGATATTTTTGTATCATAGTTAGAAAAATTATATCACAAAAATTTACATTGCTTTAATTTAAAATCCGTTTATAGTTCTGTGTTAGATGAAAAGAAAAAGATCTCATTGGATTTTCCAGGGAGGGTTCAAACGACAAAAAAGAGCAGGGGAATCTCCCCAAAAATGTGCGGAATGCCACATGCCGATAAACAATGGGGAAGTCTACACTGGAGAAATCTGGAAACATTATGGTAGATTGATCACTCTTAGACGACATGAAAATTGCACAACACGGCTAGAACGTGGTCATGTTTGGTGCGCCATCACAGCACTTTCTCTCATCGTCCCAACCACTACTCCCATCACCCGGTAGTGGTTTTTTTAATGTTTGTCCAAACCTTTCTTCTGCCAAGAAAGAAAGTTTGGTTACAAACATTAATCCCGTTAGAAGTAGGGCACAGACAGGATGTTTACATTTCATAACTTTTGAGTATTTGATAATCTTTAACAATGTTTCTTAATCTAGATTTAGTATCTGTAGCTTCTAATGGGATAAATCCTGAAAAAATTTAGACCGAAAGTGAAACGCTCTACGTTTTCCACTTCATGTATTACAAATGGACGCCATCTGCAATGCATCTGCAAATATATGTTGGTTTTTATTACACTTCACGTTGTACAATACACGCTTTGCGTCTAAAAATTTGCGATTTAACCCGCCTATATGAGATAATTCACTCCACGTTATGGACAACTTCGTAAAAAAACATTTAATACTAACCCTAATCGGATTAATCCTACTTAGTGGCTCTTTTTGGTCTGGAATGGAATATGGAAAAAATCTTAAACCAGATATAGAAAAAATTTCATCAATCATAAACAAAGAAACAGACAAACCGGCAGATGTTGATTTTTCCCCGTTCTGGAAAACTTGGAAAACTTTAGATGAAAAATTTGTCGGAAAGGGAACTACGACTGTATCTAGCCAGGACAAAGTTTGGGGAGCCATCTCAGGTCTAGCATCTTCCATGGGGGATCCTTTCACCACTTTTATGCCTCCAGAAGAGAACAAATTTTTTGAAAGCGAAATATCAGGTAGTTTTGAGGGAGTCGGTATGGAAATCAGCAACAAAGATGGTGAACTCTCTGTCATAGCACCCTTAAAAGGCACCCCGGCATATAGAGCGGGTATACAGCCTGGAGATAAAATTTTAAAGATAAACGATACCCCTTCTATCTTAATGAAAAGTGAGCAAGCAATAAAAATTATAAGGGGACCAAAAGGTACCACCGTTAAATTTTTAATTGAAAGAAAGGGCAAAGAACCTTTTGAAATAAAAGTGGTAAGAGACAAAATACAAATCCCAACAATTGATACCGAGTTTCGCCAGTTAGCAAGCAACGACAATTCTGGAAGTGGTTTGAGAGATGACGGCATCTTTGTTATCCGTCTCTATAATTTTTCTGCAATTTCACCAATGCTTTTCCAAAATGCCCTAAGAGAATTTGTAGAATCTGGTTCACATAAACTATTACTTGATTTAAGAGGTAACCCTGGAGGATATCTTGAAGCTTCCGTTGATATGGCAAGTTGGTTTTTGCCTGCCGGTAAAATAATAGTAAGAGAAAATTATGGTACAAAAAGAGAAGAATCGTCCCATAGAAGTAGAGGGTACAATGTTTTCAAAAATTACAATCTAAAAATGACAATTTTAGTCAACGGCGGTTCTGCCTCTGCCTCAGAAATTTTAGCTGGAGCACTTCAAGAATATAAAGTAGCGACATTGGTTGGAACAAAGACTTTTGGCAAAGGATCTGTTCAAGAATTGGTAAAAATAACCCCCGAAACATCTTTAAAAGTTACGATAGCCAAATGGCTGACTCCAATGGGTAAATCAATATCTGAAGAAGGATTAACTCCAGATTATATAGTAGAAAATACTGAAAAAGATGCAAAAGCCAACAAAGATACACAATTCAACAAAGCAATAGAAATCTTAAATAAATAGCACTAAAACCTTCAAAAGATTCAACTTTATATCGAGCACTTAGAATATTGACTTAAAACCTATTTCAGTTTATAGTTCTGAAAGATTTCAGTTTGGGCGTCTGTGTAGGAGTTCCCGACGCCGGGGAGGATGGTTACACCACGGGTGGGGTAATTTAACCTCCAGTCCTTGAATCGCCTTTGGGCGGTGACACGGACACGAGCTCCGGGGGGTTGTTTAGAATGGTATGCCTGAGCCATTCTGCAACCCCCCTCATTTTTTATTACAATATTTAATATTGCCTAAAAGGATATAATCGGTTAAACTTCACCCCACATTAGTTTTATGTAATATAGTGAAAATATGAAAGTTATACTATTGAAAGACGTAGCAAAAATGGGAAAGAGAAATGACATAAAAAACGTGTCTGACGGACATGCTTTAAACTTATTGATACCTAAAGGTTTAGTTGAAATAGCTACACCAAAATCATTGAAAAGAGTTGAAGTTGTAAAACAGAGAGAAACTGAAGAAAAGAAAATAAAAACTGATTTGTTGCTAAAGAATTTCGGCGATCTAAAAGGTGTAATTGTTGAAATTGCAAAACCGGCCAATGAACAAGGTCATTTGTTCGCTCAAATACATAAAGATGAAATAATATCAGCAGTAAAAGAACAGACTAGATTAGACATAGAATCCGAATATCTATTGACTAAAGATAACGAACCAGTAAAAACAATCGGGGAGCATGAGATAGAGGTAAAAATAGAAGATAGAGCTGTAAAGTTTACATTATCCGTCAAAAGCACAGGAGAAGCTCATAAATCCGAAACTAAAGAAAAGACTTCTAAACCTAAAGCAAAAAAGAAATAACTAATCAAACAAAAAACCACCAGAAGGTGGTTTTTTGTTTGAACTAAAACTTAAAATTTAATTATTTAACAGAAACAACTTTTCTCATTACTGTTCTGCCATCATATTTAATCTTCTTTTTGTTCTTAAATTCTACAACACCCTCTTTCATAGCAAAGATACTGTCATCTCTACCTCTTTTGGTGTTTAGACCAGCCATAAATTTTGTACCTCTTTGTTTAACAATGATACTGCCAATTTTGGCTTTCTGACCACCTGAAAGCTTGACCCCAAGATATTGTGGATTTGATGTCGTTAGGTTTTTCGCTGTACCGCCCGCTTTTCTATGTGCCATTTTAAAAAATTGGCTACAACCACGATTTAAAGATAAAGTAACAAACCCCTAAACTGTGGCCAAACGCCTAATTACTGTTATAATTTTTAACATGCAAATTGTAAAAGAAATCTGGAAAAAATGCAAATCCAAAGAGGTAATGCTCGTTATTACAATAGTCATGTTCGGTTCTCTGTCTTTTGGGCTAGGAAGATTGTCAAAGACATACGAAAACAAACCGCAAGTGAGCATCATAACCCCTAAAAATATGGTTGAAAAAATAACTGTTGAAAAAATAGCTCTAAGTGGCGATAAATTGGTGGCTAACCCAATATCAGCAACTAAAAATAATATCAAAGAAGAGGAGAGCAAAGAGGGTATAGTTGTGGCCTCAAAAACAGGCAAAAAATATCATTTGCCGTGGTGTTCGGGAGCAAAAACAATTTCAGACAATAATAAAATATGGTTTAATTCAATAGACGAAGCCAAAAAAGCGGGTTATACTCCAGCTCTAAATTGTAAGGGGCTGAAATAATAATTTGCTTATTAAATTTTTTATTTTTGATATTTAATTTTTAATTTAAATCATGAACACAATTTTAAAAATCGGCGGTTTTATATTAATAGCCATAGGATCTATAGGTCTTTTTTTACCTTTTATCCAGGGATTATTTCTTATAGCCGTTGGAGTGTACTTTATCTCAAGAGTTGATAAGGAATTTGAACAAAGTGTTATCAAATTTATAGAAAAAGGTAAAAATAAATTTCCAAGATATAAAAAATATTTTGAATCGATAGAAAGAATCTATATTAAATTAGTTAAATGGGGTAAAAAAGAAAAGGGAAGTGAACAAGAAGAAAAAACCGAAACTCAGCAAGAAAACAAAGAACTGTAATTCCAGGCATCCTTAGCTCAGTTGGTTAGAGCGTGCGATTCACATTCGCAAGGTCGGAGGTTCGAATCCTCCAGGGTGCACTAGCAACCTAACAAGCAATCTGCATTGCTTGTGTGGAGGATTCGAAAAGGTTCTCCCATATCGAGTCCGCGAGATGGGAAACCTGTACTGACCCTGTAAGGGTCGATCCCTACAGGATGCATCAGACTGAACAAGCAAACGATTTTGCTTGTGTTAGGGATCGAAGACCTTTTGAGCCTAAAATTGATTTTAAGAAAATTTTAGCCAAAAGGTGTACTGAAACTGTAAGTTTCGATATCCCTCCATTCCATGGTGCACCAGACTGAGCAAGCAAACGTCCGCCAGCTGGCGGATTGATTGCTTTAAATATCTTTTATACAATAGCAACATAATTTAAATAAAAATATGTTCAAAAAATTAACAGAATTTTCATACAAAAGAAACTGGAAAGAAGCGGTTGGATTTTATCTATCATATTTACTTATGGGCCTCATTTTAGGTTTTATTGCTGGTGCATTATTTGGAATAATCATGCCTAATAGAAATTTAAGCGAGGGTCTAAAAATTGGAGTGATCGTTGGCGCAATATATACTTTAATAATTTCTTCTATCGTATTAGTACAAAGAAAACTGTACAAAAATTTCGGATGGATCATCTTAACTTTGTTAAGCGTCATCTTAACAATTTTTGGTGGTGCGATACTTGGATTAATAATACCAGCTTTTATGACCACCAGAGGAATCGGAACAGAAAGTTTGAAATAGTGGCTAATTATTTCCGTTTTCAACTATATATAAATCATTGACTAAAATGCTTTTTTGTGATATCATTAAAAAAGAATCCCTACTCGTATGGGTAGGTGGCTCACCAGGAGCAACGGGGCAATATTTCCCGCCTCGCACAAGGGAAATGGAAATGCAAATTGAACAGGTCGTATGACCAACACACAGCAGTACCGGATCGTCGGAGGGCCGTCTCGTGAGGAACTTTTCGACGCCCTACGTCTTCGGCATGAAGGAAGAAAGGTTTCCTTCAACGGACAGCCCACACGGACGTTTGAAGTGTCCGTAGACAACATTGGCGTCGAAGACGGAAGTGGGCACAGATGGTTGCTGTGCCTCTCAAACCCGTCAGGCTTTTTCGAAGGGTACTTCGATACCGCCAAACGGGAAGGGGTTCTGAGGCCGAAGAACTAGACATTCCACCGGCAACACGGGGCGCTTCACTCTCACGAGTGGTGCGTCCTTTTTCTTTTCTGTTTTATTTTATGATTTTTTACTATATATAAATCATTGACTAAAATCCTTTTTTGTGATATCATTAAAACTGGTTAGTTTTTTGTCATTTTGCCTGTAGAAATGGCACCCTTATACAAGGCAAAAGGGGTGTCAAACTACAGGCAAACATCAAATCTATATCGGCAATGAAAAATACGCTGGCATTGGTAATGGCAGTATTAGTCTGGACGTCTTCGTCCTTCGGGCAAGTTTTTGAACTCAAGCTCGAAGATAGTCAGGGAGGATTGTACACTCTCAATGATACAATCTCAAGGATGGAAATCGTCCCCGGAACCCCGCCCAACGAACTTCAATTTATCACGATGGGAACGCTCCAGTTGAAATTCTCATCAGCCTTTTCCGGACCGACCCTTCAAAAAGACGTAATGTACGAAGGCGTGCTCTCTGGAGGAGACCCGGGGTGGTGGACGCCATACATACAGTTAAATGAGCCGTGGGACTTCATGGTCTCAAAATTTGCGGGTCAACCCGTAACATTCTGGTTCGACGAATTGTCCCTCGACGACGTGCATACGTCGATCGTGGTGGCTGAATTTTTTGCAATAAAATCAGAGACCGAGTGGCTACGCGGGAACCTCCAATACGGCGTCAGTGCCGTCCCCGAACCCGAAACCTATGCACTCGGAGTCGGGATCGGCCTCATCGCCTTCGGCGTCGTGCGACGCCGTTTCAAGAAGTAGACGGTATTGTACGTCATTCGCACACGACGTACGCAGGGGGAAGGATTCACATCCGACCCCTTTTTTATTTTCAAACAATAGACTAAAATCATAAAAATGCTTGCTAAGATAAAAAATAATATTTTCCCCATTATCTATTTACTGTGGTTAATTTTTACCGTTCTTATTACCTTCAGTGTTAGCAAATTGAGTAATGACAACATTACCCATATAGTAATACTGATTATTCTGGTCTTATCTCTTTTTGCCTTTAAATTATTTAAACCTAAAAATCCTAAACGATTTTTTATCATTTCCTCTGTCATCTTGGCAACATTGTGCGAAGGGGCATATATGATCAGCAAACCGGTACGCGAATCCCTTATAATCACAAAAAATTCAACTTTCATTGAATTTATACAAAATTATGCAATTGATTTGACCTTTACTGTACCAGCATATATTTTAATCTTTTTTGTCATTTGGAAACTTATTAATAAATATAACTACTCAACTTTTGAATACATTTTCTTGATGGCATTTGGACAAGCACTTGGGGATGGAAACGCATTTTTCTTTGCCAATCCTTTTATGTTGGTATTTATCCCATACATAATGCTAAATTATCACGCAATGAATATATTTCCTTATTTAAAAATCAGAGACTTTCTTAAAGATATTCCAAAAAGTAACTCCAAATGGAAATACCCGGTAACTGTTCTTTCATTGTTCGTAACTTACATTTTTGCTGGAGGTATAATACACATTGTCGCCAAAACTATCGGTTTGGAATAGAATAAAAACTTCTAATATTGATAAATAACGGGGCGTAATATAGTGGTCGTATACACCCTTCGGGAGGGTGAGGCCCGAGTTCGATTCTCGGCGCCCCGAATGAACGAAGTGAGTGAAGAGGGCGAGCGAGCAAACTGCTTTGCTCGCGTCCAGAATCGAAAGGTTTTTCCTTATCGAGTCTGCGAGATGGAAAAACATCTGGCTACGTGGTAGCCGATTCTCGGCGCCCCGAATAAAAGGTATAATTAAAAAATGATAATAGTAGATGTGGAATCATCAGGAATAGACTCGGGAAAATGTTCACTTCTTTCAGTTGGTGCAATTGATTTTGACACACCAGGAAGACAATTTTATGAAGAATGCAGAGTGTTTGATGGAGCTCATATAGAAAAGGAGGCTCTAAATGTAAATGGATTTACAGAGGAACAGGCAACCGACAAAAATAGACAAAGCGACAAAGAGCTTATAGAAAAATTTTTAAAATGGGTAGAAAGTGTGGGGGAGTGGACTATAGCAGGACAAAACCCATCTTTTGATAGAGACTTCCTCATGAAAACTGCCCATAGATACCATCTAAACTGGCCATTGGCGCACAGAACACTAGATTTACACTCAGTGGCATATATGCATATGGTTAAAGCTAAAATTGAGCCTCCGACAACCAAAAATCGTTCTGCTTTAAATCTTGATTCAATAACAAAATATTGCGGTTTAGACTTTGAAAGAAAAAAACATAACGCACTCGAGGACACATTACTTGAAGCAGAGTGTTTTTCCAGATTAATGTACAACAAAAAACTTCTACCAGAATTTGAGAAGTTTGAGATACCGTTCTAAATTAAAAATCAAATATCAAAAAGTAAAAAATGAATGAAGAAAAAGGAGATTTGATAAAAGGGAAGTTGGCTAAATTTTATGATTTAGCGACAATAAACTTTAAAGGATTGAAAACAGTACATAAAAAAGCTCTATCCTTAATCAACCCAAAAGAAAATTCTGCTTTACTTGACGTCGGTTGTGGCACAGGAACAATTTTAAAAGCCTTGAGGGAAAAATTTGGATCAAACATCTCACTTTTTGGCATAGACCCAAGTTTAGATATGCTAGAAATAGCAAAAACAAAAACTAACAATTTAGAAATAACTTTTAAACAGGCCTACGGGGATGAATTACCTTTTGTAGATAACCAGTTTGATTGGGTCATTTCAATCCTTGCCATGCACCACATATCGAATGAACAAAAAGAAAAAGTGATTTCAGAAATAAAAAGAGTATTAAAACCAAACGGTATAGTTCTAATTTCTGATCTTGGCAGACCTAAAAACTTTGCCGGTAAAATTTTGGCATGGTTTTCAAGAAACCACTCTTTTACAAGAGGTAACACAGAAACAATCGAAAAAATAATGATGGACAGCGGTTTCAAAATAATAGAAAAAAAGTGGTCCTGGTTTTTTATAGAACATATAGTATTTAAGAAAGTCACTAGTTAATAGTTGATAGAGTCTGTAAGGAAAATTGTAAATAAAAAACCTCCTCGAAAGAGAAGGTGGGGGAAGAACACAGCCAAAATCAAAGTACGGCTGGATCCATTTCCACACGAACATGTTCTCCGTGCAGGCGTTCAAATGCCCGCTCAACGACTATATTGTGATTCAAAACAAAACCTCCTCCTTGCTCTTTGTACTCCTCGCGCTGAACAGCCCCAAGAAAAACCAAGGCAAAAGAGTAAGCTTGATGGCTAGCACTACGAGCAATTGCCTCAGCAAATCTCACAACTGCGTGCCAATCATCGGCAGAAATCACTTTCATTGAAGTTACCTCCAAAAAGAATCCTACCACCAAACAATTTAACATACAAATTATACAATTTTTTACAAAGTTAGACAAGAAAATTTTAGATAAAAATGGCTCAACAAAGCCATTTTTTAATGTTTGACATACCCCAATCGTTATCGTGTTGTATTGACAATAAAAACGAAAGGTGATATAATAGTAAAGTAATCAGAGGTTCGCCTCTGGTTTTTGTTTGAGACTTTCCAGTATTCGTAAGAGAACAGTTTCAAACGCTTTCTGGTGCACTTTACAATAAAAGCCGCCAGATTGAAATAAAATGAGTATACAAATAGTTACTAGCATGGTTTTGCTCCTCATGAACTTATACAGTGGAACAACGACCACAGAAGCAGTTATACAAAAAAATATAGAGGACAGTTTTAAAAAAGAAATTCAGTCTACGGGACCTATCACTCTTGAGTCTCACGTTAGAGAATACTTCAAAGATGACCCAATCTTAGCTGAAATTGCTAAATGCGAAAGCCAATTTAGACATATTGGAAGCACGGGTAAGGTCATAAGAGGTAAAGCTAATAAAGCTGATGTCGGAGTGATGCAGATAAACGAAAAGTATCACTTAGATCAAGCTGAAAAAATGGGTTACGACTTACATACTCTTGAAGGTAATATGGCTTATGCAAAATGGCTATATGAAAAACAAGGTTCTCAACCTTGGTATCCATCAGAGAAATGTTGGAGTAAAGCGGTAATAAATACTGAAAACCAAAAAGAGTTAGCGAAATCATAAAAATTTCTTTCAAAACCGCCACAAAATGTGGCGGTTTTGTTTTTTACTAAACCAAAAAAATTCATTTTAAATTTAATTATGAAATAAAATAAAATTTAGTAAATATTTAAATATTTTATAAAAAGTTCATACTTTTAATTAGGCGAAGACTTCTCGATCGAACGGAAGAGTCAGGCGACTCCTAGAAGCTCAATCGAGATGAGTTGAAAATTCTGCATCTGAACGGGTGTTCAGTCAGGATGAGAGTCCTTTGAAAATAGACTGGAAGATGTGACTTCCTATTCAGTCTCAAGGACAGAACCATAGCTAAGGTCAAAGGTCACCGTTCCACACGGCAAGCGCAATTCAGTGTCGGTAAGCTCGCGGAAAGGCGCGCTCTGCCAACGCAATGTGGAATGAACAAAATGCGGGTAACTATAATCCCGCTACCGAAGCTTGGTCCCTCCGGCAAACCATCATCGTCTTGGTTTTGACGATTGATTAGGTAAGCCCTAAAAATGCCTCGGCCAAACCGCAGGGTTAAAGGTCGACCAAAGGGGAGGGGGTACGCGTTCTTCGCCTCGTTCTTTGCAACCGGTCCAGCTTTCAGGGCCGGTTTTTTTATTTTATATAAAATATTTTTTTAGAAAATCTGTAATGTTTGGAATGAAGTACAAATAAATTTATTTCCATAAATTTTTATCTATTCATAAAACCCAAAAAAACGACCAAGAAGAATAGGGGGGTAATTTCAAACCTTGCTCTATGACCCCCGTTACCATAAGCGTGTCGCACAATATATCTTTCCGGTAGTTATACCTGAGGGCCTTTAGAAGAGACCTCTCAAACCTTATTGTTAGTATTAATAGATATCAACTCAACATAACCTAAACAATAATTTAAAGTTTTATTTAGATAATTTATTCTTCTTTATGTATTCCCCCTGCAATAATTAATTATAAAAACAAAAACCGGAGTTTTTTCCGGTTTTTGTTTTTAATTTGTTTAATTTACAAAATTTAAGGATAAAAGACTAAAATCAGACTTTAATTGGCCGGGACAACCTGATCAGCCTTACCAGGTATAGCATCCTTTAACTTCTTTAGGCCTTCTAATCCCAAACCAATAATAACCTTATCCCAAATAAATCTAGCAGGTTTTGCTAAAAGATTATTCCAAATAGTTTTTACTAAGCCCCAAGCGTATCCCAAATTCTTTTTTACTGTTGGAGAATCAAAAACAGTTTGAATATTTAGACCAAAGAACCCTAAAACTACTAAAGCAATAATGATTAGCACGATTGCTTGAAAAAAACCTCCCTGCCCTTTTTTATAAAAAAACATATTATTATTCATATGTCAATATTATATAATAAAAAATAATTTTAGAAAAGAAAAAAGTTGA
Source organism: uncultured Candidatus Saccharibacteria bacterium (assembly GCA_964348785.1). Lineage (GTDB taxonomy): Bacteria > Patescibacteriota > Minisyncoccia > Phycocordibacterales > 2-02-FULL-43-11 > 2-02-FULL-43-11. Next base: position 69,742 of record CAYGDO010000002.1, read on the forward strand.
TAATTATAAATAAATAAGGGGATTCAAATAAGCACGTAGGTCCGCAACAGGCATTATATAACTACCACTACAAACTTTACTCTTTCTACTCATTATTTGAACACCTTGAGTGGCATAAACAGTAAAATGTAAATGTGGGCCAGTCGAATAACCAGTATTACCTGAATAGCCAATAGTTTGACCTGTAGAAACTTCTTGTCCTGCCCCACTAACCTCAAAAGCTGAAAGATGGGCATAAAGAGTTGAAAGACCATTTGGATGTTCAATTAGAATCCATTTACCATAAGAAGTTCCTGGGCAAGCGGTATCCGTATTACCAAAACCCTTAACAATTCCACCAAGAGAAGCTTTTATTGCCGTTCCAACATTTATAGCCAAATCGATGCCATTATGACCAGAACCGTTATAAAGTTGAGGATTAGAAAGTGCAAATTTTGTATTACCAAAATATTGACTAATTTTTACCTTATCAAGAGGCCACTGTAAAATACCTTTGCCTGTTTTTGGATAACTATCAGGATCAATAGCAAACTTAAGTTGAGATTCAAACTCTAAAAGTTCTTTTTCAAAAGCGTCCTTGTTAGCTAATTGATTTTTTAATAATTTTTGATACTCGGATTCTTTATTTTTAGTTTGAGTTAACAATTTTTCTTGTTCAGCTTTCAAAGATTGCGAGACTTTTTTGTTTCCCAACAATTCTAAATTCAAATTCTCTAATTGTTTCTTTATCAAAAGAGCCTGCGCTTTATCTTTCTCTAAACCTTTTTTTGTAACTTTCAAATCTGTAATCAATTTTGATAGATTAGAAGAGAAAATCTGGTTCTGTCTTAAAGATGACCAATACTCTGACATATTGTCATAAGCCAAAACTGTAAAAATCACCGATTTTGATTCTAAAACTTCAGTATCCTTAATTGACGATGCAATACCGTCAACGCTTTTTTGTATAGATAAATTTTTGTTATCTATATCAAAACCCAATGATTGAATTTCCAACTTTTTACCACCAATTTTCTGTTCAGTGACTTTTATTTGAGCGGTAATCTTTTTCATTTCACCGTCATATATCTTAATTTTATTACTCAAAGTATTCTGAGCATTTCTAGAAGATTGTATCTGCTTCTCAGTGTTAGCAATTTCTTCCTCCAAAGCTTTAATAGCGTCTTTTCGCAATTGAATTTTACTTTGCAACTCTTCTGGAGTTTCAGAAAATACAAAAGAAAAACTGACCACCCAAACGAGCGTCAAAAATAAAATAGCCCTTATCTTAAACTGGCACTTATCCATTTATTAATTTTACCGCAAATTCTATTCTTTTTATTGTTTCGTTCTTCCCCAAGACAGATGCGATTGTAAAAGGGTCTGGAGACTTTTCCTTGCCAGATAGTAAATACCTAAAAGGCCACAATACCTCTCCCCTTCCATTGCTTTCGGCAAATGGCCAAACAACTTTTTTTATATCCTCAGCGGAAAAATTAGCATCGTTCATCGAAGATATAATTTCCAAGATTCCATTAAGATTCTTTAAGACAGAATTGAGATCACCCTTACCTTTCCAAATAAGATTTTCTTTTTGAAAATTTGGTTGAGCAAAGAAAAACTGTAAATCATCGTTTGCAACCATAATATCAATATCACCAAACTTATTTATTCGTTCAGTAATAATTGGTTCAATCTTAGAAATCAAATCTTTTTTATATCCAGAAATATTATTTTTACTCAACCAATTATCATAAATTTCCTGTCTTTCTTTAGAATCAATTCTTTTTAGATGTTCCTTGTTAACCCAATCTAATTTTTCTTCACTCCAAATCGCACCAGCCTTCTGCACTCTTTTTAAATCAAAGACGTTAACTAATTCTTCTAAAGAAAAAATTTCTTGATTATCTTGAGGATGCCATCCTAAAAGAGCCAAATAATTTATAATGGCCTCTGGCAAATAACCTCTTTCTAAAAATTCTCTGAGTGCAACAGAACCCTGTCTTTTAGAAAGTTTAGATCTATCAGAAGCTAAAACTAGAGGTATATGAGCGTATGACAAACCTTTTAAACCTAAAGCCTCTCTAATCAATATTTGCCTTGGAGTATTAGCTAAATGCTCCTCCCCTCTTATGACATGGGTCACCCCCATAGCATCGTCATCTACCACATTTGCGAAATGAAAAATCGGTTCATCAAAAGATCTTGCTATAACAAAATCGCCAAGATCAGAAGTATTAACTTTCACTTCTCCATGTATCAAATCATTAAAAATAACGTCTTTGTTTGGATTTTTAAATCTTATAACCTCATCTTTCTGCCCTTCTTCCAACACGGTTTCTTTTGATATATAAGCAATACCCTCATTAACAAGTTTTTCAATTAACTTACGATATAGAGGTAAATTGTCTGATTGTCTATAAACAGGGTCATTATCCCAATTAATGCCCACGAGTTTAAAACCTTTTATGATATCTTCCTCATACTCTTTCTTATTTCTTTTTTTATCAGTATCTTCAATTCTTAATAAAAATTTACCACCATTTTGTCTAGCAAATAAATAAGAAAATAACGCACTTCTAACACCGCCAATGTGCAAGTACCCGGTCGGACTTGGAGCAAATCTAGTTACAACTTTTGAATCTTTCATAAATTTATTGATGTGATAAAGAAATTTTTATAAGTTCCTCAGCGATCTTTTTAGCAGAATCTGGTTTGAAAAAAGCCTTAGCTGAATCAGACATCTTATTTAACAACTCTCTGTTTTCCAAAAGACGTTTAATCTCGGAAACCAAAATAATCGGGGATAAGTTAGATTCTTCAACAACTAAACACCCACCAAATCTAGCATAGTTGTAAGCATTTTTTCTTTGATGATCTCCATTAGATTCTGTAATCGGAATAATGATTGAAGGTATACCCCAAGATGCAATCTCAAAAATTGATGAGCCTGCTCTTGAGATTATAAAATTGGCCGATCCTGCAACCATAGACATTGCCTCATCGTCAAAATAAGAAAAAGGATGATACCTCGTCAAAAAATTAACATTGTTTACCACTATAGAAGCTCTCTCTTTTACGTCCTTTATATTACTACGTCCTGTTTGATGTATTACCTGACAAAATTTCAAAAGTTCCGGCAAAGAAGACAAGATTATCTCATTGATTTTTTCAGCCCCCGAAGACCCGCCCAAAACCAATAAAACTGGCAAATCGTCTTCAAGGCCTAAAAAATTAAACGCTTCTTCTTTTTTATGTTTTTTTATTGAATCTCGAACTGGCTGTCCCACCCAAGCAGTTTTATTCTTTGGAAAAAAATCTGCTGAATCTGGATAAGAAACAGCAACTCTATTTGCTATTTTTCCTAAAAATCTATTAGCGCGCCCTGGGATACTATCTGACTCGTGAATAATCACTGGTATGCCCCAAATCTTAGCGGCCAAAACTGTAGGGAAACTTGCAAAACCACCCTTACCAAAGACGACATCGGGATAAATCAAAAAAAGTTTAAACCAGGCGATAATAAAACCAAAAATTGTTTTAAAAATATCAATGAAATTTTTAAAAGAAAAATATAATCTAAATTTTCCAGCCGGTATTTTTACAAATTTTATACCATATCTTCTAAGAGTATTTTCATCATAAGGATCTGGAGCACAAAAATACAAAGTTGGTTCAAGCAACTTTTGCTCTTTTACTATCTGCCTTATTTCTTCAACTATGGCGATTATGGGATAAAAATGACCACCGCTACCCCCGCCAGTAAAAACAATTTTCATAAAATTAAGTACTCCTTGAAACTCCTAAAGCAACACCAAGACCAATAAGAGACGCTAGCATTGAACTACCTCCGTGACTAATAAAAACCAGCGCCAAACCCGAAAGCGGTATTAACCCCAACATAGCAAAAATATTTACAAATGATTGGGTGGTTATAAGTATAACAATGCCAATAACCACAAGTCTACCAAAAGAATCTGATGTTTTTTTTGCTATTCTAAAACCCTGAAACAAAAATGCCATATAAAGAAAAATAATACTTAGACATCCAACAAGCCCAAATTCTTCTCCAATAACTGCAAATATGGAGTCCCCTATCGGTTCTGGCAATCTTCCATATTTACTCGCACTTTGACCAAAACCCTTTCCAAAAAGGCCACCTGACCCAATAGCTATTAAAGACTGATTAACCTGATATCCAGAATCAATTAAATCTTTGCTGGGATCAAAAAAAGTTACAATTCTTTCTTTTATATAAGGCCTGGCTGAAATCAAAACTGAAAAACCTAAAATACCTATTACAAGAAATATGAGCATATCCTTCCATCTCGCTCCAGATACAAAAAACATACCGAAAGCAGAGACTAATAACACAAGCGCGTTATCAGTATCTTTTTGCCACATCATAAAACCCATAGCAACCGATAAAATAATTATAAAAGGTAATAAACCGTGTGTTCTGGTATTAATTTTATCTTTTACCGAAGCTATCCAAGCAGCAAGATAAATTATTGTGGCAATCTTTAAAAATTCCGCCGGTTGGACTGTACTACCGAAAATATTAAGCCACCTGGTCGCGCCACCGTGTTCAAAAGCCAAACTCGGAAAAAACAAAAGAGAATTTATGGCAAGAGCTAATAGAAAAATAAAAATTGAAACTTTCTTCCAAACAACATGTTTAAACTTTGAAATCAGATAGCAAAAAATAATACCCGGAATAATGCCAAAAAAAATCTGACTTTTTAAAACAGAATAAAAAATAGGATTGCCTCTTGCCAGCAATCCAAAAGATGCCGAAAAAAAAGCAAAAAAACCTACAACTACAAGCAAGATAGAGACTACTAAAAATTGTCTATCAACGCTTTTTTTTACTAAATAAAGATTAGAAAAACTCATTTTTAAGCTATAAAAGCAATTATCATTCCTATAACAGATAAAATAATTGATATAACCCAATACCTCATTACCACCTTATAAGCTGGCCAACCTATAGCTTCGAAATGGTGATGCATGGGGGCAACTAAGAAAACTTTTTTACCTCTAAATTTTTTTGATAAAACCTGAATAATAACAGAAAGTGCTGTGACAAAAAGAGGCAAAGCGATTATAGGTAAAACTGATACCCCGTATCCATCACCAAGAGTATCACTCATAAAAGCGACAACGGTTAAAGCTAAAGTGAGAGCCATCGAGCCAGTCTCCGTCATATAGTATCTAGCTGGTGGTATGTTAAACCACAAAAAGGCCAGGATAGCTCCCGCCACAACAGCACAAAAAGCCGATAGATTTATTTGATTCTGATGAAAAGCAATACCGGCGTAAGCTAAAAATATTGACCCAAAAACACCTCCAGCCAGACCATCGAGTCCGTCTATAATTCCACCCGCATAAACCGCAAGGGCTACCAATACAAAGAAAGGTATAAACCAGTATCCTAAAAATAATTCTTTCCAAAAAGGAATATTTATAGAATCAACATCCAATTTAAAATAAAACCAAAGAGACACCAAAAAAGCACAAAGTCCGACAAAAAATAAACGTTTTTTTAGAGACAAACCTCCCACCTTGTAAGTAGAATTACCTTTAATTTCCAAATAGTCATCAACAAAGCCAACAAAAGCTCCTAAAATTAAGACTGACAAAGGTATCCACGTCTGATCTCTTGAGAGAAAATCTAGCTTATCAAAAAACTGAAAAGGTGTGGCCTTGTCTAAAAAAACCACCAATAAAGTTGATAGCAAAACTGAAAACCATATCACTACCCCACCCAAACGTGGTACTTGTGTTTCCCTCTCTTTATGAAGTTGATTAAAAATTGGAGTACCCGTGCCGTCAAAAGAAATGTCTTTAGCCTTTTTCTTCCACATTTCATTTTTGTATAAAAAATTGGCCCAGGGAAAAGTAAAAACAATACCGATAAAAAATGAAATGGTTGCCGGAATTAAAACTTTTGCTATATCAGTTAACATCATAAAATTAATTGTTCTTTTTACTTAAATACTCGAGCGTCGCCGTAGTTAGTTTTTCAACGTCAGTAAACCTATCTTCAAAAGTTGAACCCAGCGCAACTACAGATATTGGATTACCGAAACCTGCATCAAAAACTATGACCAAATTTCCACCTGCCAAATTAGTATACCCAGTTTTTGATGCTATGACACCTGGTATGGAGTTGATAGTTTTATTTGTATTTATTGCATTATGTTTCAAATTGCTTAATGAACTAATTTTTAATTCATCATATTTTGTATTCCTAAATATATTGGGATATTGATTGACTGCATAACCTATCAAAAAAGCCATATCTCTCGCTGAACCATAACCACCTGCCAAAAAATCATTCTCATCGAGACCACTTTCATTATTGAAATAAGTCTGTGCCAAACCTAAATCTTTAGCTTTTTCATTCATCATTTTTATAAAATACTTTCTCCCCTCTTCCCTGCCCGTCTTTACAAAAATTTCTCCCAAACTTGAGGAAACTGTATAAGCGCCATCATTGGATGACTCAATTAAAACCAAATTTAACAAATCGCCTAAACGCCATTTTTCGTCGGCATACAATCCGCTGTCACCTTCCATAACTAAATCTGTTTTCTCAACACTTATAATTGTTGACTCAGAAACTAATGATAAGGCCGTAACTGCTGTCATTGTTTTGGTCAACGAAGCAAGGGGCAATTGAGAATCACCATTTTTTTCAAAAAATATCTCTCCAGAATTTACATCAAAAACGTATGCGGATTTGGCTTTTATATCAATATCTTTAAAAAAATCCTCTTTTTTAATTTCGACCAATGCAACACTGGCCTCATTATCTTTTGAAAAATTATCTCCAGAAAAAATCTGTCCTCCGCTAAACAAAAATACTAAAATAAAAATAGAAAAAAGGGATAAAAAAATCTCAGTTTTTGTTAAAAATTTATCCCTTTTTACCTCTATAGGTAAATTTTCAGGAACATAATTATATTCAATACTATTATTCTGTTCCAAGTTGTCCATCATCTTGTTTTAAATCATCTACTAATTGTTCACTTTTCTGTTCTTTTTGTTCATTCACAGAACTCTTAAAACTTTCTATATCCCTTCTTACTTCTTCATAATTAGGCAAATCTTTTAAATTTGAAACGCCCATAAAAGCAAGCGAGTCTGGGGTCGGCTTATACAAAAGAGCTCTGTGGTCTTTTGGGTCTTCAAATTTCTCTATCAATCCTCTAATCATCAAATTTCGTAGAACAAATCCGGAATTAACACCTCTTATGTAATCTATTTCTTTTCTTGAAACTGGCCCCTGATATAAAACAATAGACAAAGTTTCCATTCCGGCTTTTCCGATATCTCTATTAAACTCATCTTTCGTTAATTCAGAAAAAAAATCAGCCAGGGATGGGTTAGTAGCCAAGACCAATTCATCACCTGTTTCCATAAGAAAAATACCCCGATTCTTAAGTTCTTCTTTAAGCTTAGTTATAGAATTCTTAACATTTTCCTCATTTTCTTTTAGCAAAGAGGCCACCTTTTTAATAGTAGTGGGTTCTGCCTTAAAGAATAACAAGGCCTCTATTTTTTGTTCTAAACTTATTTGATCCATTTGGTCAATTCTAACAGAAAAACGATATTTTTAAATGTATTTAGGAGTTCCTATATCCTTTGTTTCTATAGTGATGTCCGAAAAATGTTCCTCCTGAGCGACATGCACTACTCCCTGTTTAACAAGTTCAAGCATAGCCAAAAAACTAACTATAACGTGTACTTTTTCTTTTTTCCCAAAACCTGAAAATTCTTTAAAACTCATCTTCAAAGAATCTTGGACTCTTTTTGAGAGATTTTGAATGACTTCTTCTAAGCTAATAACTTTCTGAACTATTGCTTTAGACAATTTCTCAAATTTTGGCAAAGAAAAAATAACTTGTTTTATAGATAAAAGTAGATTTGGTAAAGTGATATTTTGATGAGGCGCAAAAACTTTACTAATCATTCTATTTTCCTGAAAAAGCAAAACATTTCTACCAAAAGATGGTCTTAGGGTTTTTGATAATTCTTTGAATCTCTGGTAAATCTTTAACCTTCTCTCCAAATCTTCCATACTTCCCTGCTCTTCTTCTGACAATGCCAACTCCGGCAAAAGAGCTTTTGATTTTATAAGAAGCAAAGTGGACGCCACCAAAATAAAATTAGCACTTTGTTCAATTGGAAAATCCGTAAAACTATTTACATAACTTATATAATCATCAGCCACCTTAGCCAAAGAAATTTCGGTAATAGAAAGTTTTCTTTTTTCTATCAAAGATAAAAGCAACTCAAGTGGCCCCTCAAATGCTTCCTGTTTAACTGTAAAAGATGACTGCATAATAAAATTTTTATTTTTTGACACTAAGACCCAATTCTAATAACTGTTCTTTTGAGATTTCGCTTGGCGCACTCATCATCAAGTCCTTTCCTTCGCCAGTTTTTGGAAATGCAATAACTTCTCTAATGTTTGGCTCGTTCTGAAGCAACATTACTATTCTATCAATTCCAGGAGCAAAACCACCGTGTGGAGGAGCTCCATATTTAAAGGCTTCAATCATATGAGCAAACTTTCTCTGTTGATCTTCTTCTCCAACACCAAGCAAATCAAAAACTTTTTTCTGAATTTCTGATTTATGAATTCTTATACTTCCTGAAGACAACTCATAACCATTTAAAACTAAGTCATATGAATTTGCTCTGATTTCAAAAAGATTTTTATCAGTAGGACCAGTTGCGGACATAAACTTTTCTTCATCCTCTTTTTTAATTGAACAAAATGGATGATGTGCCGCTTGAACTTTTCCGTCATCAGTTCTTTCAAACATTGGAAAATCTACAATCCAAGCGAAAGCTAATTCATCAGGATTGCTTTTGTCTTTTCGAAGATCCGGCTTATCAGATCCATATTTATCCATAGATTCTTTAAAAGTTAATCTTGGGAATGGAGTTTCTGAAATTTTCTTATTTGGATAAACAGTTTTAATAAGTTCAATAAACATTTTTTCTGTATAAACCAAAACATCTTCTTGTTCAACAAAAGACATTTCAAAATCCAACTGAGTGAATTCTGGCTGTCTGTCGCCTCTTGTATCTTCGTCTCTCATACATCTAGCAATCTGAAAATACTTTTCAAAGCCAGCAACCATCGAAAGTTGTTTAAATTGTTGAGGTGATTGAGGTAAGGCGTAAAATCTTCCTTTCTCAAGTCTTGAAGGAACAACATACTCTCTTGAACCTTCCGGAGTTCCCTTCATAAGTATAGGAGTTTCAATTTCAATGAAATCATTCTTGTGCATGTAGTCTCTAAAAAAAGCAATAATCTTATCTCTCATTCTGATATTTTTTTGAAGTCTTGATCTTCTCAAATCCAAATAACGATACTTCAATCGAACATCTTCACTAATTTCTTTTCCGTCAGTTCTAAGATCAAAAGGTGGGGTCTCAGCTTTATTTAGTATTTCTATACCCAATATTTCAAGTTCAATAGAACCATTTTCTTCATCTTTGTTTATCATCTTTTCAGGTCTGCCGTTTACTTTGGCCTTTAGAGCAAGAACCCATTCTGATCTTATTTCACCGGCAACTTGATGTGCCTCTTTGTGGTTAGGAAGAACAACAGATTGAACCTTGCCCGTCATATCACGAAAATCAAAGAAAATTAATTTTCCATGATCACGTCTAATATCTACCCAACCCTTCACTAAAATTTCTTTACCAATATTATTTTTTAAATCTCTGATATATGTCCTTTCCATATTTTTAGACATTAACTATTAAAATATTTTTCTAAAACTTTATAATATTCTGAATTTTCATAAAAATTCTTGTAATTATTTTTATCTACCCATTCAAATTTGTCATGTTCACTTGATAACTTCACTTCACCTTTTTTATACTTACATTTGAAAGCCACTAAATAAACTTTCTTGGGATAATTTCTATGATTTTTTGGAAACTCATTATACCAAACAGCAAATGGCCGACCGACTTCAATCTCCAAAGTTGTTTCTTCTCTAACTTCCCTTTCTAAGGCAGAGACCAGACTGTTGGGATTTTCCATCTTGACTTCATCTTCTTGAATTTTTCCACCAGGAAAATCGAGGCCTAGAACTGGATCCATTAAAACCAAAACTTTATTGTCTTTTTCTATAAAAGCTTTTTGACCTACACAAAATAATGCATCTTCTTTCATTTTTTAATATTTTAATTTTTTAAAATAAAGCGCCCTCGCAAAAAACCAAAAACTGGTTTTTTGCGAGGGCGTTCTTCGCCAATTGGCGAAACGCGGTACCACCTCACTTTGTCTGGAATCATGATACAATCCCAAACCTCTTTAATGGCTTTTACAGTGCCAATTCTGTGGAGTTCTACATGGGAAAATACCCAATTCTTCTCCAAGCTCAGCCGTGTTTTCGGCTTCATCGCTACAAGGGTAGTTTATAACAAAAACATCTCTTTATATATGTTGACAAAACATCATTTTTAATATTTAATTTTCGGTTTTTGATTTATTGTAGATTTCCGCCACTATCGCCTTATGATCACTCACCCCTTCTATAAGTTCAACATTCTCAACTAAATAATCAGGAGTTGAAAACAGACCGTCAACCATTAACTTTAAATTTTTTACTCTGTGTAAATTCGGATCAATACTTGAATCATATTTAAGCGGTATATTATCTTTATATCTTAAAGCAATTTTATTAAAAATTTCACCTCCTCTTGGTGCATTAAAATCTCCACATAAAATCAACGACTCTTTTTTATCACAAAAAGACAATAGTTTTTCAACGTCTTTTTTCTGAAATTCATTCGCCTTACCATCTGGTGTCCAAGTGAAGTGTGTTGTCGAAATAAAATAACTAACACCGTTCTTAATAACTTCTCCAAAAATAATGACTTTTGCTTCAATTTCATTCAGTAAAATCAATTGATCCTTTGTCATTGTGGAACTAAAATTTAAATCTTTTGGATCCCAACATTTTACAGAACTCTCATCACCCACATAATAAAATTTTTCTATATTCTTAATTTCAAATTTTGACAAAATTGCGACACCAACTGTATGTCTTACTCCATTTTTTATATCCCAGATAACCATCGGAGAAAAAACACCAAATACACCTAATTCTTTTTTCAAAGACAAAAAATCTTTTTCTGAGACTTCCTGAAGACAAATTACTTCTGGATCAAATTTATTGAAAAAATCTAAAACACTACTCAGGTGTTTATCTATTTCAATGTTTATAGAAACAAATCTAATAAAATCTTTGGGCATCTTTAAAAATCAACACCGACAAGTTTTCGAACTAATTTCATTTTTTCTACCGCCTTAGATTTTGCCTTTTCACCTCCCTCTTTCAAAATTTTCAAAACACCAGCTTTATCCTTTGCAAACTCTTTTCTTTTTTCACGAAGTGGAGCAATAAAAGCAATCATGTCAGCCAACAATGCTTCTTTTAGATCTTTATATTTACCCTTTTTCTCTTCATAAAAAGCATCGAGATATTTTTTATCTCTAAAGAGTTCATGTATTGCATAAACATTCTTTGGCAAATCACCGGTTGAATCAGTCACAATACCCATAACTAAAGTTTTAAGTTCGCTATCTTCGGCAAAAAGCGGGATAGTGTTTCCATAGCTTTTAGACATCTTTTGTCCATCAATGCCAGGAATTGTTTTAACAGATTCCAAAATCAAAGGTTCAGGCAATTTAAATGCTTCTCCAAAAATTCTGTTAAATTTTTCTGCTGTATCTCTTGCATATTCAACGTGTTGCTTTTGATCTTGCCCCACAGGCACAACATCCGCGTCATAAAGCAAAATATCCGCTGACATCAAAAGCGGATAATCAAAAGTACCGACAGAGACTTCCTTACCTTTCGCCATAGCGTCTTTGTACGCATGAGCTCTTTCAAGATAAGGCATAGTAGTAATGCAATTAAAAATCCAAGCGAGTTCAGTGTGCTCAATAACATCTGATTGTTTAAATAAGGTGACTTTTTTTGGATCAAGACCTAATGCCAAGTAATCCAAAGCCAAATCAACAATATTTTCTGAAAGTTCTTTACCATTTTGAAGAGTGGTCAAAGCATGATAATCAGCAATAAAAACGTAAGAATCATGATCATTTTGCAAATCAACAAATTGTTTCATCGCGCCAAAATAGTTGGCAATATGAGGCCTGCCAGTTGGCTTAACGCCTGAAAGTAAAATTTTCTTTGAATTCATAAACTCAATGTTATCAGAAACCAACTTTTTGAGAAAGAGTTGATTTAGACATACATGTCTTATTTATTTTCTACAAGGTTCGACCTTGTAACTTTGAATACTACCAACCATAAGGATAATAGACGGTTAACTCCACAATGTCCCCTTTTGTGTCTGTGGATAGAGTAATGGAACCGAAGTGGTCGGTGAGGTGATATGAAAGAGCGGGAGATGGGGTTACTTCTACAGCTTTGGTTTGTTTTACTGCTCCGCCTTTTTTGATGAGTTAGTCCAATAGTAAAGTTTAGTAGAATCAGTTGGATAATCACCTCCGCAATCTTTGTCTTTTTGGGGATCCACAATTTTATCAATTTCAACATCAAACATCCGCCAACTGGGATTCTTAGCGTACGTATTGTCCCCCCTCTTTTCGTGACTAATAAAATGGCGCTCACTGGCACCGAAATTCTTAAAATTGTCCTGTGCCTGAAGTAAAGAAACTTCATTGGCTCCCAAAGTTTCAACAAACTTTAGTTGAGAAATGTCATCCTCCCAATTACAAATCGGGCAAATTTCGTAGTGTCCGGGAGGTTCTGAAAATACATCATACCCACAACACGGGCAAGTGAACATTGTTTCGTCTTTTTTCATACTAATTACTTTAAACTTTTAAGTAAGCTCTTCAAACTGTTTGAGAGAGACTGCAAGTTGTTAATTAATTGTCCAGCTTGACGATCAAAATACGCCTGACCTGCTGACGGCTTAAAAAATGTATTGATGACAGTACCACCAGTTTTAGGATTAATTTGAAAAACCGCAAAAGAGTTCGACAAAGAATCGTAGGCCCTTGCCACACCTCCAGCATCTATTTTTAGTGAAGTTTTACCATTCATTGCGTCAGTTACAAAATCTCTAGCACCTTTTATATACTCCTTAGTATTTTTAAATCCAAATTTCTCTGCATGTTTCCCAGCATGATAAATTGCATTATCGGCCAACGTTAACTTGGTTCCTTTACTCCAGATACCCTCAAAGACTGGCACCACTTTCCCCGCGGGTATCTCCCCCGCAGTCAATGCCCCAACGGCCGCCATCCCATAATTTCCTTTATCTACATCATCTATTACTTGGCTGACAGCAACTTGCCCAAGTGGAGTGAGTAACGATTGGGCAAAGGAAGTTATCTGTGGAGCGTACATTGTCAAAACCCCTGCAACAGCCACTAGAGCTGGAAGAAACCTCCCATCCGGGTCTTTGTAAGTTACGGGATTATTACCTCCATACGAATACGAATTCTGAACTTGAGGATTTAAAAGAGCTTCCTTCCCTTCTTTACTCATCCCCACTTCCCAAAACACCGGATCCTGATTAAGAAACTGCCCTCTTGCTCCATCGTAGTAACGAGCATTAAGGTAAGAAAGTCCTGTACTTGCATCAAACTCCTGCCCTATATACTTCCTCTGTTCTTTTGGAGAACCTCCTTCATCTGCCCTAATACTACCATAAGGATAATAGTCGATTAATTCCACAACTTTACCAGCGGTATCTGTGGAGAGAGTAATAGAACCAAGGTGGTCGATTAAGTGGTAAGAGAGAGATGAAGATGACGTTAGGTCTATAGGCTTTAGCTGGCGGATTGTTCCTCCTTTTTTGATTAAGACGCCACCTCCTTTCTTAACTAGAAGCTTGGAGGCTTTGAGGTTGATGTAGAGAGTGGAGTCTGCTGTGACAGTAAGAACTTTACCTACAGGGACAATGACAGAAGCGGGAGCGGTAACGGAGCCCACAATAGTACACGAAGAAATCAGCGTGAAATCTCCTGTTTCTGGAATAACACAAGTACCAGCGTTTGCATTTGTTAACTTTGGAGCTACGGGTGTCTTTTTGTCAAAAGTGGAGAGTAACGTGTCGCCCACAAAAACGTGAGAAGTCTCGGACACAACAACGTCGTCAGAATTGTATCCTGCGTTGAAGTATTTAGATGGATACAAAGTAACACCGCCTTTCCCATCAGAAACCTTCACCCTAGCGCCTCCGTGATCATAAGCGTAAGTGGAAGTGGCGAGACCGTTTGCAACAGAAATTAGGCGGTTGTTGTAGTCATATATATAGGAAATATTGCCAAACGAAATCAAATTACCACTTTTGTCGTAAGAGAGAGTGTTGGTTGCCACAGAACTACCGGTAACCGTCGACGCGTGGGGGTTGGCGTAATCGGTACCATCATAAAAATAGTTAGTAGTTGTAAACTTCCCCACAGCACTACTAAATGGGGTATTTTCATTAAAAATAGGAGCTCCGAAAGCCGTGAGATGGTATGCATTCGCCGTAAAATCGTAATAATTATTGCCAAGTTTGTAGTAAGCAACAAGATTGGCCTCATTCCCACTCAACTCAGTAAGATAATTGCTATCCAAATCAACAAGCGAACGACTTGTATTCCAAAATCGGACATCGTCAACAAGACCGTCCCAATTATGCGGATTTGGGAAAGTGGCCTTACCGATAGCCAATTCATTAAACCCGCCATAACCTCTACCGACAGCAAGAGTGGGGCCTTTCACCAAAGTATGCCCGCTGCTAGTTGATGTTGCCAAATACAAGTTCATTTCTGTGCCATTGTAAGTTCCGACAATATGGTACCAAGAGCCGACAGAGAGGGTGGTGTCATAAATTATTCTTGCCCCCCCAACTCCTTCTATATGCCTGTCAAAATTAATGTGGTGAGATCCGTCAGTATAGCTTGTAGATAAAGAGTAACCGACATTGGTCACAGCATCCTGTTGAGACGCAATAATATTGAACCCAGCGGAAGGCAAACTTTCAGGTTTTATCCAAGCCTCTATAGTAATAGGTCCCCCAGAAATACCAGCATTAGTTGGGACGGAAGCATACTGACTAGAGTCTCCTTCAACATCTAAAGAATATGGGTTGAGTGAAACTTGCCCTTCAATTTTACTAATAATATTTCCAAGCGGATTGTAAGCAAAAGATTGTTGATTTGGCGTCGCCAATGCATCTACCAATCGATACAAATCATCATACTTATACGTCGCGATTTTCTTTGTGTTGGTTTCCGAATTATCCACAATCTGCAAAATATTTCCGACAGAATCGTAAGTGTAGGACAAATTTTGAAGTTGTAAGTTGTTAGCTGAAAGAGTCTTTTTATTTGTTAAGCGATAAAGTCGCGCTGGATCATAGGTATTTGTAGCAACAACACCATTACCATAAGTAATCGTTTTTAGCTGACCAAGTGGCGAATAATCAAAAGCGCCGATTTGCGTTACAGGTGTAGTTGTGGAAACTCCAGTTGCCGATATTGAATCAACTAAACCTGCGGAATTGTATATGTATGAAGTTTTTTTGGAATCAACGCCGGTCATTTCTGTCACACCTCCTCCTAAATTGTAGAGATAACTTGAAATGAAAGTTTTACCTCCAATAATTTTAGTTTCAGTTTTTGCTTGCCCCGCGGGGGTGTATGCGTAGCTAGTACTATTCATTTCTAAATTTGCCCCGACAGAATCATCGGCATAAGAAACCGCACAAAGCTTACCGATGCCGAAATCACAGGCGTCATAAGTGTAAGTTGTCCTAACACCTACAGGGATAGTTGAAATTGGAGAAGAAGCTGCCTCAATTTTCCCCAATCTATTCAACGAATCGTAAGTATAAACTGTTCGCGTACCATTCGGATCGGTTTTCCCCGTAAGATTGCCGACATCGTCATACTGATATGAGTAAACCCCGAAAGCGGTGTCACTTGGCGTGTGCAAATCTTCCGCCAAAAGTCGTCTACCGGAAAAGTCATAAGTGAAATTACGAATATTTTGAAGCGCATCTGTGATTTTTACAAGATTTCCTAAAGAATCATATTCATAAAATGTGGAGTAGGTGTCGGGATAATTAAATTCATCCACACGAGTAAGTCGGCCAAAAACATCTTTATAATATATTTTACTTTTACCGAGCGTGTCGGTAATTTTTGTCTGACCGGGACTGAAATATGTATTGGTCGTCCCTAAAGCGTCAGTTTTCTGCACATTCCTACCGAGTGCATCATAAGTAAAGCTAGTATACAAAGAACTGTCACTCGTGGCAGAAGTTTTACCTGAACCGTCACTAAAATATGGCAAAGATTGTTTTCCAACGCGACCCTCAGAATCATAAATTATGTCTGACACAATAAAAGTATTGGGATTTTCAGATTGTTTTCGAGTTTGTATCTCCCTACCAATGCCATCAAAATAAGTGTAGGTTTCGTTTGAAAGAGTACTGTTTATGAAATCAACTTTTTTAACAGAAATATTATTTGGAGTATCTGTGTATTGATAAATTGTTTTTGTCACTAAAGAAGCCGAAATACCCGAAACCACGACGGAATTTCCGTCAGGCTGTTTTTCTTGAAGAGTACGGCCAAAAGCGTCGTATGCTTTGGAATAAATTTGATTATTTGAATCGGTGATTTGAATTGGCTTTCCTAGAGCGTAATCGTAAAGATAAGTGGTTTTTTGATTCAAATGATTAGTGACTGAAATCGGAAAAAGATTGTATGTGTCGTAAGAATAACCGGTAGAATTTCCATTTGCATCGGTTGATGTTGCCACAAGCGCAAACGGATTGTATGTTGCAGAAGTAATGGAATACCTACCATCAGAAATCAAAGATTCTTGTTTTGTGCCATTGCCTTCTAAAAGTTGACCAAAAGGTAAATCATCAAAATATGTTTTTGATTCCGAAATCACATTTCCAGATTGCGAATTAGTAGTTTTATGAGATACCTCGTAATGAATTTGTATTGAAGTTGAAGTGGAAACGCCCGCGTTTGAAGCGTACTCAACATTAGTTATAGTTTTGTCATTTCCAATATCAACAAAAGAATAAGAAGCGAGCGTGTTTGTTGACGCGGAAGTTACCTCGCCATAATCAACAGAAGAAATTAAATTGCCATTTGAGGTATCGTATGAATATTCCGTAGCGTGATCTTTGTGAGAAGTCGTGCCGTCAAAACTTTCTTCAATCTTTTTAGAAAGATACACAAATACCGGTGCGGAAGAAGTAAAGCCTGCTGAATTTACTCCCGCTAAAGGAGACTCACTATAAATATTTTGATTTCTGGCGAACAACTTACCCTCCCTATCAAAAACTTCTGTTTTATATACAGAGCCGATTTTGCCGTAACTATCCCCTGTTTCTCCAGTTGAAGAGTTATCACCATTCCCCTGATGAAAATATGAAATTGTCACAGATTTTCCGGAATCTTTTGTAACCTTGCCAAATCCGGCAAATTTTCTATCGTGCGAACCGTTAAAAAATCCTTGCCCATCTGCGTAAGTGTATGTATCTACTTGTGGCTCTCCACCCACGCCATCGGTTGTAGTTATTTTGGACACAATCCAAAGAACTGTTGGCAGTTTTAGATTAAACCGCTCACCCGAAGCGGAAGTTTTGTAATCAATAGATGTTTTTCCGCCTTGCGGGTAAGTTATAGTTTTTAAAATATCCGCTCTTGTTGTGGGGCCACTTGGAATATCAACGAGGGTGTCACCGTTGGTGTCATAGTAGTCGGTCAGTTGATAGGAAAAATTCCACTTCCAATTGTAAGGATTTATTTTAATAAAATATGGAGACTTGAGGGTTGAACTTTTTACAAATCCATTTCCTGTATTTATGTAAACTTCATTATAATCCCCTGTTGTGTACCCGTTATCAAAATTTGGGTTGTTTGGCAAAACCCAACCACGCAAAACATCAACTAGCCCGTCAGCGTTAATATCCAGATACCGAACCCCCATATCATTACCGTCACCATCAGTCATCATTAATGTGTGGTCAGGTGAATCACCAAAAATAGGAACCATTGGTCCAGTTAACCCCCCATCTCCAGTACCTATACGAAAAGAACTGTATCTATCGCTAGTCTTTGTATCATCTAAACCATCACCATTAACATCCATCGCACCCACTCGCCTCCTCTCCTCCCACCCAGATATTTCGCGTCCATAAATTTCTGGTAGGCCATCTCCATTTGTGTCTGCAACGAAAGAGCCTTTGGCTACTAGCAAAGGAGTGGTAGTTGATATGTATGTATAACTATTATCCAAACTATTAATACCGCTATTCAGATAAAGTGTCGGTGGATTGGGAGGAGGAGGACAGGTGGCGTTGGTACAACTACCTGCATTAAAGAGTGTAACCGGAACACCGAAAAAATCAGTTAAACCGTCACCATTCAAATCCGCAATACGCGCACCACTATCCTCTGGGCCTGAACCGTTTGAACCCCTAGTATGATAAGCAAATCTTAAATTAGGTAGGGAATTTGAACCCGCTACGCCTAACTTGTTCCACTCCACCTGAATATTAAAACTATTTGATTCATAAGGGTTAATTCCAAGCACAAATGAATCTGTGTAGCCATCACCATTCAAATCAGCATAAACATCTCCCCCTCTTTCTGGACCGTAAAAGAAAGAGCCGAGAGCCCAACTAAACGTACCGGATGAAATAGCAGGCTCAAGCCCCGTCGGTAAAACAGGATTTTCAAACCCCTTCGTGTACTCAAAAGTTGTTTGCGGTAAAGTTGTTGCAACGTTTTGGGAGTCGTAGCCAGTTTCAGTAATTCCTGAAAGGATTGAACGTACGCCGTTTACACCAACTCCGTAGGCAAATTCGTATTTCTTTTTCAAAATATCACTGACACGAATTTCAATTATTTTGAGTCGTTTGGCATTGGTACTTAAAAATGCAAACTTGTATGAAGAAATAGCACTGTCTGAACGAGTATCTTCATATACAAAAGTGACTTTGTAAATTCCAGATACAACTTCTCCGGAATTTGCCTGATGATTGGTATAAGTAATTTCAGTTGGATATACCTGACCGCCAGTTACCGTATAGTTATATGAAATGTAATTACCGTTTGAATCACGGACTTCATCTAGATACCATTTAGCAACACGAGAAGCATTTGCAGGGTCCGCGTTTCGTGAAGTTGCCACCGAACCGAAAGTGTAGACTCTGCCGTTTTTATCATAAACCTTCCAACTCGTAGTGGTGGCGTTGTAAACATATTTCAAAAATTCGCCGGAATCAACGCGAGGTTGATATAAACCAGCAATTGTAGTTGAGGCTAATTCACCGGATAAGCTGGAACTGAAATAATCTTGACCATACATTACTATATTTCCCTGCTTATTGATTCTCTCAATTGATGGAATGTTAAAATCCCAACCATACCCCATCGTATTTATGTTGGAATTCTCGGACGAGTTATATGAAATATTTAAAGATGTCTCAACACCTGCCCTACCGGAAGGTGTAACAATCGGATAGGAATATGAAAGCGCTCCCGAGGAAGCATTGGCTTCGGGAAGAGTGGTTTTTCTATAAGCAAAATTGGAATTATCGTAAGTGGTTGGCTTGTTTTCCAACTGAGCGCTAGTGGCTTCAATTTCTGGAGGTAACAAGTCTTGCGCGTCCGGAGAAACCTCTGGAATTTCAGTGTCCAACTTTGGAGCTTCCGGAGCAATCTCGGGCACCACTTCAGTTTTTGGATTTGCATCTACAGTTGTTTCGGGAGTTATTTGTGTCGGGTCAGGTAAAATAGTAGAGCCTATTTCAGAATTTTCTGATGCAGAACTGCTTGGTGTTGATGTATCAGGAGAAACGTTGGTCTCAGCTGGGGTAGATGGAGATGCAGTTTGGTCAGAGGAGGTTTCAACGGAAGCTACGGGGACAGGAGGTTGCGAAGCAACCTCCTGCGCAAACGCCACAGCAATCGGTTGCATTAAAAAAGCAACCACCAAAAAACTGGTTACGATTTTTTGCGTATTTGATTTTCTTATTTTCTTTGTAGAAACAATTGAAAAAAAGAAATTCATAGAATTTTTACTGACACTTCCCAATACAAATATCTCCGTCCGACACTAAATTCCCTGATAGTTTTATATCCCCAGCAACATCGAGTTTTGCCCCTGGAGTAGTAGTTCCGATTCCCACCCTACCCGTAGACTTTACTATAAGATATGAAGAAGAATTAATATACACGTCCCCTTTTGGTGGCGCGCCGACAGTCACATTATCAGCCGAACTAAAACTAATAACATTTCTTTCGGTCCCAGAAGAATCTTTAAATTTTATAGATTGGCTATTATCAAGCAGTATGCTACCGCCACTTATGGTGAGTTTTTGAGTGGGCGATAAGGTACCTATACCTAATTTACCCCCAGTAAATACCATGTCTGGAGTAAGAGGATTAGAAACAACATTAGCAGTTAAACCAGTAGGGGTATACCATCTAAAATCTGTAGCGGTATTTAATTGAACAGTAGCTGCCGTGCCAGAAGGAGTCACTCTATAACCAGCGCTATAAGATGGTTTACCTCCGGTAGACTGTAAAAACTCATTATTACCAGTCGTGTCGGTCATATATGTACCAAGATTTACATTATCTCCCCCTGTTGCACCTGAAGTTAATCTTAAATATCCTCCATTCAAAGTTAACCTCTCTGACGGTGAAATCGTCCCGACACCAACATTACCGGTTGAACCGACTATTACCATTCTTGACAGATGACCAGCCTTAAAATTAATGAGTGAGGTATAATCACCGAAATTAATTGGCAATGTGGTCTTACTGCCTGCCCCACCTGCAAAATAGAAACCAGTTGGATCCATACCAGCAATAATCTCTCTGTTTCTGTTTGAGAAAATATATCCACTAGTGGTATTACCGATACCAATACTACCGTAGGTTTCAAAAGGATAAAAAGGAGTTGTCGTACCCACCCCCATTCTTCCCGTCGTATCTATAGTAACTTTTGGATTGGAATTATTGGTGAAAAAATATAAATTGTGATTACTTTGAGTGCCTAGCCAACCACCAGGAATTGAAGTATTCCAAACAAAAGTACCCATTTTCACCAAACCGTCTGTATGAACGAGACCATACTTACCGGTAGCTGTTTTTATAGTGAGAGGGCTTTCTGGAGAAGTCGTCCCGATACCAACATTACCAATGTTAGTATTGTAAATATTATTACCATTACTTTGCCAAAAAGCATCAGCAAAATTAATGTCCAAAAGAGTTAGAGTTGATAAAAAGACAACCAAAAATATTTTTTTATACATTTTTAAAATAGATGCCTATTTTACACAGGCAAGCTTTATATACGAGGCATTGATAAATCCGTCGCTTATAGTACCACTTTTAAAAATCAAGTCAAATTTAAAACAAACTAGATGCTACCAAAAATACCAAATATGAGAAAGTCTTATCTATTCAATTCGTCCTCTAACGATATAATGTAGATCTTATTAGCTACCAACCCCGAAAATTGCCCTCGAGAAGCGTTCATTGGATTAACACTTTCTAAACTCAATCTATAATTATTAAAATAATTTTTTAAAACTTTTACATCATCACCATCTTTAAAATTTTTCAGAGTCTGCCACATATACATATCCTCTATATTTAAATCTTCAGAATTAAAACCTGCCAAATGTGAAGTCTTCCCGGAAACAGCCTCATCCTCGGAAAACTTGCGCATTTCATCTTTAAATACAATAAGCTTCTCCATCTCTAAATTTTGTTCACCTTGTTCCATATTTGCCATAAAATTGTGATTAAATTAATCTAATAAACTCAATTCTACAAAAAATTCTGACCCTTTGCCTTCTCCCTCAGACTCAACCCAAATTTTTCCGGAGTGTGCTTCTATAATCTTTTTTGCTAAATACAAACCTAAACCTGTACCAAGAATATTGACCTTTGATGCATCCTCCGCCCTGCTAAACTTCTGAAACAGATGCTCAATTGTCTCCTTCTTAATACCCACACCGGTATCTTTTACAGAAAAAATTGCTTTGTCATCTTTTTTATAGACAGAAATCAACATAAAACCTGCCGGTGTATATTTGATTGAATTATCAATTATATTAGCTATTATCTGCCTAATTTTCAATTGATCTGCCATTACAAAAACTTTTTCGTTTATATTGATCTTCAACTCTAAACCTTTATTATCAATATTTGGCTTTATTTCATTTATCACCTCTTTTACAAGTTCAGATAAATCAAATTTGGCCATTTCATATTTCATTCTTCCTTGTTCAATTCTCGAAATATTCAAAAAATCTTCCACTAAATCGGCCAGTGAATCACTAGACTGAAAAATAGTTTTTACCGGCTCTTTTAAATGCGCTGGGACTTCACCAAAATCTCCCTCCATTATTTCTGACGCATAACCTTTTATAGCAGTCAAAGGGCCACGAATTTGATGGCTAGCAAGAGATAAAAATTCGCTTTTCAATTGATCCAAATCTTTCAATTTATCGTTGGCTTTTTCCAATTCCACTGCCAAGATTTGAATTTTTTCCCTTTGAGCGACTTCTCTATAAACACTTCTTACCAATAAAATACCAAATACAGTAGTTAATATTAAAACCGTTCCATTTATTAATTGATCAATTAACCTATCAGACAAAACGGTCCTAAAAAGCAAAATAAGCCATAGAGTTCCGGTCAACATTTCAGCTGAAATAATTCTTACGTTAAACAATTTATATCTCAAAATTGCGATAGTAATAATTATTGGATAGAAAGCAAAAAGTGGTAATAAATAAGGAGGAATCTGCACGTTAAAAGTTAAAAAGAATACACTTCCCCCTCCTATAAATCCAAACAAAGAAGAAAAGAAAACCCACCACAACCTAGGTCTTTCTCTTTTCGCATAATTTTTTATAGCGTTAAACAGAAAAAACTGAGCAAGAATAGTGACTGCAAAAAAATAGAAGGTAAAATAAATATAAAGAGGGCCAGCATCGGGAACAAATGGAAATGGGCCTTTGGCTAAGACATCTCTGATGTAGACTTGCGTATTACCAAAATATAAAAAGAAAATGGTAAAAGGAATCGTTAAATAAAAATAAAATTTATAGCGATCAAACACTCTTACCAATTTTAAAATAAACAATAAATAAAAAAGTGGTATTAAAATAGCCCCATAATGTAATATTTGGTCACTAATAAATGCAGTTTTTTTATCATCAGTAACAATCATCAAAAAATACCCGAAACTCCAGATGGCGGTGCTTAGGTTTAACAACATCCAAGAATTGCCTTCTTCTTTTTTTGAATCACTAAAATAAACTGCGGCACCAGACAATAAGGCCACTACCCCGCCAAGAAAAAGAGAAACGCTATAATAATTAAAAATAGAAAACATAATTAAACTACATCTTGTATAAATCTAAATACTTATTACCCAAAACAGACACTTGCGAATCTTTATTCAGAAAATCTGCTAAGCCAACCAAAGATGGAAACATAATATTTGAACCGTGGTGTGGCTCTATGTGTATGTCCCCCAAAAATATTTTACCAGAATTAATCATTTCGTTAAAAATTTTTAATTTTCCGTCTATGGCATAAATCGCTGACTGCGGAGAAGAACAAGAAACATGAGGATTTGAAATACCATGATAAACCCAACCTTCTGGAATCTTTTCTGGATGAAAATAACCATGCCAATGCGCCATTGCTAAACCCTTATTTTTTACAAGATTTAAAAACTCATCTTTCGGAGAAAACTTCTGTAAAATACTGGCAATTATTACATTACCTACGGCATGAGCCAAAATAACCTTAGTGTCAAAAGATGGCTTATAGTCACTTTTCAAAACTAAACCCTTAGGAGAACAAAGATGCATTCTCCCATTTTTTAATCCTAATTTAATTATATCCTTATTGGGATCAAAATTAGTTTTATTACAACCGGAACGCAAACTAAGAACCCAGACTTCTGGCAATTTCATTACATATTTTAAGCCTTTTAAAGATAAAGCGATATATAAATTTCCATCAAAATTGGCAAAGTCTTTGTCGCCGAATACAACACCTGAATGATTCTTTATAAAATCATCATAAATGATTAGATCCTCTAATTTAGAAGGTAGCTGTCTAGCAAAAAAACCAAAACTCATACCACTTCTCTCATCCAAATGAATACTGCCAATCCATTTATAAAAATTATTTCTAAAAGGCAAATCTGCTATTTTTTTGCCGGGTGGGTATAGCTTTGTCTTTTCAAATTCTTTAGAACCCTTAATCAAATCGTCGACTGACTCTTTATGAAATGTATCAAAAGGATCAAAAGCGTTTGGTTGAAATACAAACTCAGAAAATTTATTTGGTCTTATGGGCGCCACAACTTTTGGCACTAAGGCGTGAAGAACAGAATTATTAAAATCTTTTTTTCTGTCATATATCGGATGCGAAGCATTAAAATTATACAAAAGCCATTTATCTTTTTTTACTGCAATAACGATATTTGTCATATGATGTGCAAAAAGACTCATAGACGTATCAAAATGTTCCACAAAATCTGACTCCTCTGAAATACCCTTTGGCCAATTAACAATAGTAATAACAAAACTACCAGAAAAACTTATAGTATGATCCATTGGCAAATTCCAAGTTTCATTTTCTCCAAGAGCAATTACAGATATGCCCTTCTTTATCTTGTTTCTTCTAAACAAATTCCTGATAGCGCTAAGAGGCACATAATGTCTACTATTATCTAATTTAAATACTCCATTAAAAAAACAAATAAAATTATTTACCAAAATTCTGAAAAGTCTTCTAAAAATTCTAGGGATAGAAACCTTCTCTAAGGCCTCTTCATAAGGAACAACATTCACCTTTAAATCACTAAAAGCTTTCTTTAATTGCTCAACAAAAGAAAAAACCTCTTCATCAATATGCTTCCCAACGTGAGGGTAAAAAGTCACATTCATTTTATCAGCCATCTCTTCAGCAGTAATTGAGACTGTTTCTTTTATGCTTAAAATTTTTTCTAGGGCTTCTTGACTTAACATAAAAAATTAATGATTATACGTTTTTACTTTAGAGAGTTCTGACACAATTTTTAAAATATTTTTACTAGTTTCTTTATAATAATTAATCTCTGGGTCATGATCATTCTTAAGAACCAGATCGCGCGCGTAAATAGGTCTCCCAAAAATCACTCGAACAAATCTTTTTCTCAAGACAAAGTCCCAAAAACCCATCTTATATAAATCAGTAAGCAAAATAGGAACAATTGGCAATTCTGTTTTTTCAGCAAGAAAAGTAACACCTCCTCTCGCCTCTTCAATCATAACATTTCCAGTCCTGGTTGTTTTACCTTCTGGAAATATCAAAAGACTATGTCCTTTTTGAATAATGTGAATGTGACGAGATAAAGAAATACCATAATCTTTATATCCCGATATTACAGAATGGGCTCCCCATAATTTAAATACGGTCCCGCCATAAAAAATTTGTCTCCAACCACTAGTTTTATAAAAATCTTTTGGTCTTGAAGTGTAAAACATTGGCATAAACTTAGATAAAAAAGGCAAACTAGCCGGAACCAAAACGGGATCAAGCTCACCTGTATGATTAGCAGCAAAAATTACGCCTGGAGATAATTTTTGTAAATTATCTAAACCCTCCACTTTTAAGTGGAGGAAAAATCTAAAAAGTGGCCGAGTAATCGGCCATATTGCTGTTTGCAAAATTAAGGGGGTAAAGAGAAAAATTTTTTCTATATTTTTCATCTAATTTTGATGCCCGTATTTTAACATAAAACAACAAAAATAATACAAATTGTAAAGTTGCCAAATAAATAAGCAAGAGTAATATTTTCAATGTCTTCGGTGTCGTGAGAAGGAAACGGAGCCACTGATGGGTCTCCCTGCGGAGATACAGAGGGCTCGTGTGATTCCCAAAAAAGTACCCGAAAGGGACATAAGGGAAGAGCCTAAACCCCGGCTTGGCTGGGGGGTTGAGGGACCTCAACATCACGGTATCTACGAACGGTCGCCGGAATAGGTTCGGCGTGACTTAGTAGGAGAACCGAGAGGTATCCCAAGTAGGTTCGTGCCATGCGACCGAATCCGTCCCAGAACTCTGGGATAAGGCTAAACTCTGAGCGCCCTTGCGAGCGCGCTCCTCCGAAGACCCGGACCCCCACGTTGCACAAGCGACGTGGGGTTTTGTTTTTTTAAAAAACCTAGAAAGAACTCAGCCCCGAATACTCCATAAGCAAATATTGAACTCTTTTCATTAAACGATCATCCTGATATTTTTCATACCCAACCGAATAAATTTTTCCATTTTCATTATTCCAAATCTCGTCAAAAAACTTTTGCGCATCTTTAAAAACCATTTCATCCTTGTCGCCCAAAACCAAAACGTTAGTTTCTAAATTATAATTTCCAAGATTTCTTCTTGTTAAATTTGCAGAGCCTTGTATGAGAGAATAATGATTACTTTTTCTAAAATTAAATGTTTTGTCACTTAAAGACGCCCCTACGGCATCTCTTTTAAATAAAATCAACTTGGAATGACACTGCTCACCATGAGTTAAACACCATCTAACTTCAGTGTTATTTGATTTAAGAAGAACCTCGCTCGCCACTTGCCTATTTGGCACACCATCTTTTTCCCTACCAAAAGCATCTTTGTTGGGATCAAAAAAAAGTCTTATTTTCACCCCTCGCCTATCAGCCTTTTTTATGGCCCTCACAATATCTCTGTCAGAAATATAAAACATTGCCATATCAAGACCGTCTCCACTTTGGAGAGTGCTCATCTCCTCCAAAATAGATTTTTTTATTGATTTCTCTGTTAAAAGTTGAACTCTCAAAGAAGAGGTCACTGTCTCAAAAATCTTTTTGTTAGAAAAATTTGGTTCTACAAAATTGCCATTTGAAAAATCAACAACTAATTTCTCGCTCTGAAGAACATCTCTCCATAATTTTTCATCCACAACTATGGCCGTATTACTGTGAGCACTTGATCCATCGTGAGGATTAGCAGAAGTTATAAGCACAGAAACTTTAATATTATTGCTTTCTAACTTATCAGCCAAAACCACCTTCCTGTGGTTAGCCTTAAAATTAAAAAGGGAAAGGTAGGTTCTAATCCCAAGTTTTTGTCCACCTTGTTTAAAAGGGTTGGGTAAAAAACCAACCTCAGAACTATTAGGAAACCAACCAAAAAAAGCTCGCCAAAAACCACTATAAAGCGGGTTACTATCCCTTAAAACCTTCAAATTCGTGATTGTAACGCTTATTCCTGCGTCTTTAAGCTCCTCTAGGTGAATTGCCGTAATACCGCCATAAATCTCATTTATAGGGTCAGTAATTACTTGTATGACAATTTCTGGATTTTGACGTTTTTTGGTTATTAATTTTTGAGTTAAATCATAAGATAAAGATTTGTAGGAAGAAGTGGCCGTGCCAAGCATTCCATTAAACAAAAACATATCCATAAGGATATACGAATGAGCTTCATCTATCATCTTAAAAACTTCATCAAAAATCTGTTGGTCCATTTTTCTACTGGAGGAATCGTCAATGTATGTCTTATCAGACAAAAATCGGACACTTTCTGAAGAAACATTGAAAACCGTTCCGGAAAAATTCACTCCTTTTGGCAAGAGTTTTACAAGACCATAAATAGCAAAAAAGACATAAATCAGAATTAAAACAAGAAAAAGTTTTTTACAAAAATTTTTAATTTTTAGAAACATAACGAAAGGTATTTTAACATTTTGTCATAAAAAACACCCCTCGCAAACCAAAAGAGATGTTAAATCGGCACAATGACAAATCTGTCATTTTCCTGGCACAGTTCGAGCTCGCGCAAAAACGCCCTGACAACACCAAGCTCAACCCACGTTTTATCATCAACGTGAATGACACTAGTTCCAAGCAACCTGACCAAGTCCTCGTCGCGCCTAAATGGTTTAAGAAACCGTTTTGCCCTCTTGCCCAGTTTCAATCCCCTTTTCCGTAATCTATGCAAGAAATTTTTAACAGTCACCTTATACCTCCAGAGAATATGATAACTCTAAAACAAAGAGAATCAAAAAATTATAAACCCTGTTTCTTCAATTCCTCAATCAATTTTTTAGAATCTTTTGAAAGTCTGGTTGGTATATCTATCTTTATGTGAATCATCAAATCCCCTCTTCTTGTTTTATCAACCGGAACACCTCTACCTTTTACTCTTAATATTTCACCATGTTTAATTCCTTCGGGAATTTTTATTTTTATACTTCCATCCAAAGCTTTTATCTCATATTCATCGCCAAGAAGAGCACTAGAAAGTTTAATCGGTAAATCCATCGCCAAATTTGAACCCTCCTTTCTAAACATTGGATGATTTCTAACATGAACCTTTATATACAAATCACCACTAACACCTTTTGAAATCGCTTCTCCTTCGCCGGTCATCCTAATCATCTCACCATTTTCAATACCAGATGGAATTTTAACTGATATTTCGTGTTGTTTTTTTAACACACCCTCTCCGCGACATTTAGAACATGGTTTTTCAGGAACCTTTCCTCTTCCTCCGCAGACATTACAATTTCTAACAGTTGAAAAAGAGCCGAGAAAAGATTTTTTAGTTTCTCTAACTTGTCCCTTACCATTGCAAGTCACACAAATTTTTTCCCCAGTCCCTTTTTCAGCTCCATTCCCACTACAAGAATCACAAACTGAAGTCTTATTTAACAAAACCCTTCTTTCTGTACCAAAAATTGATTCTTCAAAAGAAAGTTCCACATCTATTGAAATATCTCTACCTCTTTTTTGCCTTCCACCCCCACCACCAAAAAAATCTCCAAATATATCTCCTAAATCAAACTCATTAGAAAAACCTCCCTGTCCGCCGAAACCTTTAGCAAAATCAGAAAAATCAAAACCACCAAAACCTTGAGATGGGTCAAATCCCCCGGCCTGCCCTCCACCATTTCCACCAAAAACTCTGCCGTAAGTATCATATTCGGCTCTTTTCTTATCATCAGACAACACTGAATAGGCCTCGCTGGCTTCTTTAAATTTCTGCTCATCACCACCTTTTTTATCAGGATGATATTTATGAGCTAAATTTCTAAAAGCTTTTTTGACTTCATCTTTTGAGGCTCCTTTTTGCAAACCTAAAATTTCGTAATAATCTTTATTCATTTGGCTTGTAGTTTATTATTTAAGAGTTTTGAAAGCAAGGACGAAGACCGAATCGGTTTTTTATAAAACCGATTCGGTCTTAAAAACAATTTTATTTTGTTTCCGCGTCTCTTACATTTCCATCATTAGGAGAAGGGTCTGTTTTGCCTCCTTCTTCTCCATTTGGAGTAGCGTTGGCATTTTTATTCTGTTCATTCATATACTGGCCAATTTTCTGCATCTCAAGGGACAAAGCTTCAGTTGCACTTTTTATAACTCCCATATCAGTACCATCTTTTACCTTTTTTACATCTTCAATTTTTATTTCAATACTCTTAACAACATCAGCTGGAATTTTTTCCTTGTAATCCCTTAAAGATTTTTCTGCCATATAGACTGATTGCTCGGCAATATTTTTCACCTCAACGGATTCTTTCTTTTTCTTGTCTTCTTCACCGTGAAGATCTGCTTCCTTCTTCATCCTCTCAACGTCAGCGTCCGACAAGCCACTTCTGGCTTCAATTCTTACAGATTGAGTTTTACCACTGGCTTTATCTTTAGCTGTAACTGATAAGATGCCGTTTGCATCAACGTCAAAGACAACTTCAACCTGTGGCATACCACGTGGAGCTGGTGGAATTCCGTCCAAAATAAATCGTCCTAGAGATTTGTTATCTCCTGCCATAGCTCTTTCACCTTGAACAATGTGAATTTCTACAGAAGTCTGATTATCGGCCGCAGTTGAAAAAACTTGAGACTTAGAAGTTGGAATTGTGGTATTTTTATCAATCAATTTTGTCGCCACACCACCCAAAGTCTCAATACCAAGAGAAAGTGGAATGACATCAAGAAGTAAAATATCCCTAACGTCTCCAGAGATGACTCCACCTTGGATAGCGGCGCCAATGGCCACAACTTCGTCAGGGTTTACTCCCATATGAGGTTCTTTACCGAAAAAGTCTTTAACCATTTTCTGCATTGCAGGCATTCTTGTTTGACCTCCCACAAGAACCACTTCATTTATATCTCCTACTTTAAACGGAGAATTATCCATAGCTCTTTTTGTAATGGTCATAGCTCTATCCAAAAATTCCGAGGCAAGTTCTTCAAGCTTGGCTCTGGTTAATTTCATAAGCAAATGCTTTGGACCGTTAGCATCAGAGGTAATAAAAGGTATATTGATTTCAGTCTCTACGGCCGTAGAAAGTTCAATCTTAGCCTTTTCAGAAGCCTCATCTAGTCTTTGCAGGGCCAATGGATCTTTGGTCACATCTATACCATTTTCTTTCTTAAATTGATCTGCTACAAAATTTATAATTTTCGCATCGATATCTCTACCTCCCAAGTGAGAATCCCCATCGGTTGATTTTACTTCAACTACATCATCTCCAACTTCAAGAATCGAAACATCGAAAGTTCCTCCACCGAAGTCAAAGACTGCAATTTTCTCATCTTTCTTTTTGTTAAATCCGTACGCAAGAGCGGCGGCGGTTGGTTCGTTAATAATTCTTTTTACATCAAGGCCTGCAATCTTACCAGCATCTTTTGTGGCTTGTCTTTGGCTATCGTTAAAATAAGCAGGTACTGTGATAACAGCTTCAGTAATTTTTTCTCCAAGCCTTGCCTCAGCATCTTGTTTAAATTTCTGAAGAATCATGGCCGAAACTTCTTCTGGTGTCATCCACTTGCCTGCCTTGCCGTCAGGCAGGTCACCAAGCTTTACTTCAACGCCACCATTTGATGCCTTTCTTACTTCAAACGAAACATTTTTTATATCCTTCTGAACTGCAGGATCGTCAAAGGTGTGTCCGATAAATCTTTTAATTTGAAAGATTGTATTTTTTGGATTTGTAACGGCTTGTCTTTTTGCAAGTAAGCCCACCAACCTCTCTCCAGTTTTCGAAGCTGAAATAATTGATGGTGTAGTTCGGACACCTTCTGCATTTTCTATTATCTTTGGTGTACCACCTTCCATAATGGCCATAGCTGAATATGTAGTACCCAAGTCTATTCCTAATATTTTACTCATAGTTTTTTTAATTAGTTGTTAATCGCCTCATCGGCGATCTGCCGATGAGGCAGATTTATAACCTTACTCGATAAGAACACGTTAAAAAAATAAAACCTCAATCAGTTACCGATTCATCGTTTTTTTCAATGAAAATTGGTTCACCAGTTGGCTAATTGAGAATTGTCTCGCATGGCGAAATTCCGCCTAGCGGGAAAAATTAAAAAGATGGAGCTCTAGTCATCTGACTGACAAAAAATTGATTTTGAAGGTAAGGAGAAACCCTTTCAGAAAATTTTCTAAAAATATTTCGATTTTCAATATATTTCTTACTACCACATAAAAGGCAAAGCCTTGAATCATTTGAGTCAAAATTTGAATCTACCGGAACCAGACTGACCACTTTCCAAAAAAATTTACCTCCTTTAAATACAACAAGAAAACTGGCCTGATATTCATTACCAGATTTATCAAAAATACGTCTCTCTACAATTTTTGCTCTATAATTTAAATCAAGCATTTTATTTTATTTTGAAACGTACCTTCCAACCCTCACTTTGGCCGGTCTTAACACTCTATCATAGATTTTATATCCCTTCTGTAAAACATCGATAATAAAACCATCCTGTTTTTCATCCGCCACATCAACCATCTCAACTGCCAAATGTTTAGCAGGCTCAAATTCTTCACCTTTTGGATCATCGGCTTTAATATTATTTTTCTCCAATGCCAAAATCAATTGAGAATAAATCATTTCCATCCCCTTTCTAAAGTTTACGTCAGCATTTTCCCAAGCTGGACTATTTTTAGCGGAATCAAAACTATCCATAGCATTTAAAATATCATTGGCTAACGGTTCAACAGCAAACTTTAAAAACTCAGCTCTTTCTGAAACTTCTCTCTTTTTATAATTTACAAAATCTGCCTGATTCCTTTGCCACCCAGTAAGATACTCGGTTGCTTTTGATTCGGCCTCCTTCAACTTTAATCGCAATTTCTTTATAGTCTCAGCTTGAGATTCTTCAGCAACAACAGAGTCGTCAAGATCAGAATCTTGTTCTATTACAACGTCATTTTCGTCTTTGTTTTGCTTATTATCTTCGTCCATAGTCCATCTATTTTATACAAAAACTAGATAAAATCAAATGACGACATTTATAAAAAAATCCCGCTTGTGTAGCGGGATTTTTTTATAATTAACGTTTGGACCACTGTGGAGCCTTTCTGGCCTTCTTCAAACCGAACTTTCTTCTTTCCTTACTTCTTGGGTCTCTCTTTAAAAATCCTGCTTTTTTTAATTTCCTTCTAAGTTCCTGATCTTTTTCAACCAATACTCTTGCCAAACCGTGTCTTATGGCTTCAGCTTGCGAAGAAAAACCTCCGCCCTGAACCATAACTTCAACTTTAAATTTATCTTCAACTTTTGCTTTTGAAAATGCCTCAGTGGCAACTCTGTTGCCTTCTTTTGATTTAAAATAATCTTCAACGTTTTTACCATTCACAGTAAAAGAAGACTTTGTTGCAGGAGAAACTCTAACTCTGGCGATTGAAGTTTTTCTTCTACCCACTGCTTCTACATATGCTTTTTTTGTATCATTTTCCATATAACTTTTATTATTCTGTAACCGATAGTTTCTTTAATCTGCCGACCTGTAGTCTATTTCTTGGCATCATTTTTCTTACAGCCCCTCTAAATGCTTCGCCGATACCTTTCTTAGCAATAAGAGCTTCTAAAGAAAAACTTCGGAGACCTCCTGGATAACCAGAATATTTTGTATAAGTCTTGTTTTTCAATTTCTTTTCAGAAATATTAACTTTTGAAGCATTGATAATCTCAACACTTCCATCATAGACTTCATTCTTGGAGAAACTAACACTTTCTTTCCCCATAAGAATACTAGCTGCTTTTGAAGCAACTCTTCCGAACGATTTACCTGTAGCGTCTATGGTGTGTTTGTTCATAATCAACGATTCTATAATAAAAACCTTTTAAAAATCAACTTATACAAACTCAATGACTGCCATCTTGGCACCGTCACTCTTTCTAATTTTGGTTTTGATAATTCTTGTGTAACCACCACTCCTTTTTTCATACTTTGAAGCTAAATCGGTAAAAACCTTATCAGCAACTCTTTTTGAAGATCTTGAAGTAAGAAGTCTTTTTGAAGCTTGGCCACCTCTTTTACCAAGAGTAATCAATTTCTCAACAAAAGGACGTATTTCCCTAGCCTTCGCTTCAGTTGTTTGAATTTTTCCATTACTAAACAAACCTTCAATTAAAGTTTTTATAAGGGCTCTTCTTACCCCTTTTTCTCTACCAAATTTTCTTATGTTCTTTTTCTTTTTCATCTTTCTCTAAAATTATTTCAATTTAATGCCTAAATCTGAAAGAACCTTCTTAATTTCTTGAACACCTTTTGTGCCTAAACCATCAATATCTAAAATATCAGCTTCGCCCTTTCTTGCAAGACCACCGACTGTTCTGATATTAGCATTGATAAGAGCATTAGAAGTTCTCTGTGACAATTCAAGGGCTTCGATTCTAGTTTTCAAAATTTCTGGATCAACTTCCTTTTTAGGTTCTTTAGAAACTTCTTTTTCTGCTGAGGTGTTATTTTCAACAGGAGCTTCCTCTATAGGCGCTTCTTCAAAACCCACGACGGCTTTCAACTGATCAATCATAATTTTTATTGATTGTTCTAAAGCATCATTGGGTGTAATTGTACCGTTAGTTTCAATAAACAATTTCAATCGATTGAAATCCGTTCTATTGCCAACTCTCATATTTTCAACTTCATAATTAACCCTTTTTATAGGAGTGAAGCTGGCATCAAGAGCAATTTCTCCAATTGAAACTCTATCCTTTTGAATAGATTCTTTTGGCATGTAACCCAAACCTTGTTCAACTTTAATTTCCATATCTAATACAGCACCCTTTTCAGTTAAAGTGGCAATGTGTTGATCAGGATTCAAAACTTCAATTTGTCCAGGCACTTCAATATCACCGGCCTTAACTTCACATGGACCAGTAGCCTTAATTCTTAAAACTTGCGGCTCTTCAGTGGTTGCTTTGAAAATAACCTTCTTCAAATTAAGAATGATCATTATAACGTCCTCCTTTACTCCAGAAATAGTAGAAAATTCGTGACCAACATTTTCTATTTTTAAAGAAATTGGAGCAACACCAGGCAAAGAAGAAAGAATTATTCTTCTTAAAGAATTTCCTAGTGTATGACCATAACCAGGATAAAGACTGTCAATTTCATAAGAACCAGAGTTTTCTGATTCTTTAACTATCCTTGGCTTTGATGGCAAGACTATTTTTATATCAGGCATACTAATAAAAATTAGCTTTTAAAAATAAAAAATAAAAAATTAAACTATCTTCTGTAAAACTCCAAAATTGTAAAGATATCAAAAGCCAATTCTGTTGGGGAAAATCTTGGCAAAGACAAGACCTTACCCTCCATCTTTG
The DNA here is from genome assembly GCA_964348785.1 of uncultured Candidatus Saccharibacteria bacterium. GTDB lineage: Bacteria > Patescibacteriota > Minisyncoccia > Phycocordibacterales > 2-02-FULL-43-11 > 2-02-FULL-43-11. Next base: position 104,430 of record CAYGDO010000002.1, read on the forward strand.
AAACATCAAAATTAAGCCAATTTGGGACATTTGCTTCTTTTGATTTTTCTGCAATATTTGAAAAAATCTTCTTTCCTTTACTACTTGCTACTACAGTGACCAAATCACCAATAGAAGCTGTAAAAGATGGCACATCTACTCTTTTGCCGTTAACTGCTATATGTCCGTGAGAAACCATTTGTCTTGAAGCAAGTCTTGTAGGAGCCAAACCTAATCTGTATACAACATTGTCTAATCTTGTTTCAAGGGCTTCTATCAAACTTTCCTCTGGTTTCTTACTCTTCTCTGCAATAGCTTTTTCGGCATATTTTTTAAACTGTCTTTCATTCATCAAATAAGTAAAACGGGCTTTTTGTTTTTCAAGCAAAGCTTTACCGAAATCAGTAACCATGCCCTCAAACTTTTTACCCTTTCTTGACATTCGAGCAGCAAATTTTTGAGTTTGAGTTTTCTCAAATATTGCCGGTCCCAATCTTCTTGCTATTTTATATTTTGACTTTATTTGCATATACCTTTTGATCTTTTAAGTAAAATAATATTTTAGACTCTTCTTGGTTTTGGCGGTCTTGGCCCGTTATGTGGTACGGGGGTTGCGTCCTTTATTTTTTTCAAAACAATTCCTTTTGATATAAAACCTCTAACCGCTGATTCTCTACCCGCTCCAACACCGGAGATAACAACAGAAACTTCTCTCATGCCATATTCATTAGCTTTGTCAGCCAAAGTCTCTCCGACTTTCGCTGCGGCAAAAGGAGTACCTTTCTTTGCACCCTTGAAACCCAAAGCTCCGCTTGAAGATGAAAAAGCAATATTACCCTTTTCATCAGCAACAGATAAGATAGTATTGTTATAAGTAGAACTAACAAAAAGAACACCGGAAGTTAAAACTTTCTTTTTTGATGACTTCCCAACTTTACTATTTTTATCGCTGGAAGTTTCGTTTGTTGTTACTATTCTTTTCTTTCCCATTTTTTAAAAAATTATTTTTTATTTTTTCTCAGCAGCCCTTCTTCCTGTACCCATAGTCTTTCTAATGTTACCCCTTCTTGTTCTTGAATTTGTCTTTGTTCTCTGCCCTCTTGAAGGTAAACTTCTTGCGTGTCTTGCTCCTCTATAACACTTTACATCTTTAAGTCTTTTTATGTTTCCTGAAACTTCTCTTTTTAAATCGCCTTCAATTTTGTAACTCTCAATCACTTTTCTTATTGCATTCTCTTCATCCGCAGTGACTTCCTGTGATTTCTTATTAAGATCAACTTTGGCCTTTTTTAAAATTTCATTTGCTCTAGAGTGACCGATACCGAAAAGATAAGTCAAAGCAATATCTATTCTTTTATTTTCTGGAAGTGTTATACCTAAAATTCTCATTTTTTTTCAGAATAAGATTATAAAAAATAATTTGATTAACCCTGTCTCTGTTTATGTCTTGGGTTACCTGTACAAATAACATAAAGATAGCCCTTTCTACGGACTGTCTTACATTTCGGACACAACTTTTTTACTGATGCCTTGACTCTCATCTATTTTTATTACAAAAACAAAAAACCTTTTTGTAGGCAGAAGCTTAACATCTCCTTGATTTTAAGTCAAAGTCTTTTGACAATTCTGCCTTTACCACCATAAGGATCCAAAACCAATCTTACCTTATCACCCAAAAGTACCCTTATATGGTTCATTCTCATTTTGCCAGCCAAATATGCCAAAATTACATTCCCCCCATCTATTTCAACCTTAAATAAGGCATTTGGCAGGGCATCGACGACTACCCCGGCAACTTCATTTTGAATTGGTTTTTCAACGTTTTCTGACATTTAAACAATTTTATACGTAGTACAATATAAGTCAATAAAGATTACTCAGTTTTTACAACAATCTTCTCAGCAGAATCAGGAAAATGAATCATCCACACCGGAGAAAGTATTGCTTCTGCACTAACCAATCCTTCATAATTAGGAAAAACTTCTTCTCTAATTTCCTTCCTTGTCTTACCAGCAACATCCATTGATAATTTTTCGGAATCGATAACCCAAGTAAACAAGGCATTACCAGAAAGTCTAAAATCTATTTCCGGTGAATCAATTTTTGGTCTTTTTTTCCAAGAAAAATTAAGACCTTCATTAGATACGGAAACTCTAGCAGTAGAAGAGGAATTAGAAAAGATAGTTTTTGATACTATGTTTTCTTCCCAAACATCTTTTTCAAAAGCAAAAACATTCATAGTGGCTTTTTCCCTTACCAAGACGTTGGAACCACTTTTTGGATCAATAGGTAAAGACTCAAACTCTATGGTATAAGCTCCAGACGGAAATACCTTACCTTCTGGTACTTTAGTAATTGCCTCAGCGATCATAGATTTCTCTAAATTGGCACGAAGTTCAGTTTTAACTGTTTTTTGTTTTGCGTCAGACAACACATTTGTTACTCCAGAGTAACCCCCGGTCATTGGTGTTTTTGATTTTGCATAAAATCCGGCAAACCTTTTAGCATCAGATTTAAATCCTGGTATGGTAAAATCTGCCAAATCAATATTGTATTTCTCACCGGCCTCATCTGCATAAACCACCGCCTCAACGCTACCAAAGACAGATTCACCGTTTACAACCTTCATACCTGGGATATCAACCGATCTGTCTATTCTGTAAATCAAACCGTCTTTTGTCTCAAATCTAGTATTTTTTATCAATCTTTGAATGTCTTTAGAAAAAGCATTGTAGATAGTTATAGTACCTGTAGCTTTTTTAGTAACCTGTTTTCTGCCATCAGCCGGAACTTCCTTACTTTCAATTTTAGAAAACGAAGCGCCGTAATACTTTAAAAAACCATCAGATTCAAGAGAAGAAATTTTCGCTTTCATATCAAGAGCTATTTCCTGACTTTCTGTTTTCGGAACAATTACAATCTCCGCTTTAGAAAAAACATAAGAAAGAGCAAACAAAAGAAACAAAACTGCCAATACAGCCACAACCCATAAACCTTTTCTGCTTGTATGTTTATATTCAATCATCTTTTCTTTTGTCTGGTGATAAACCGTTCCCCACTCTTTAGAATCCTTATTTACAACCTCTTTAGAAGATGACCGAACATAACTTTTAGGCAAAACATCCCTCAAAAAATTTTTTTTATTCATCTCACTCATTGAAATATAAAACTATTATAACACAACGAACTAATTTTGTTGATGATAGTGGAAAAGAAAATCATTAAAAAATACTGTTTGAGCAAATAAAAATGGATCTCTTTCAATAATACTTGGTGAATTTAAATATTTAATAAACAAATCAGCATCTAAAGCCTCAGCATTTATCGGATAGGGACTCCTGCCGAAGACGGGTATTTTTTTACTCGTAATCAAATCGGCAAAAAGATGTCCTGAACCATCTCCCACTAAAATAAAAGCTTTGCTAGGCATAAAAAATTGCCTAGAAATATCAGAAATCGATTCTGAAAATAATGCTAGCCAATCTTCCTCAACTTGTTTCAAAATATTTTTTAATTTTTCAGATAATTTTGGGCTGGTATTCTTTTCATCATGCACTCTAATCATTGAGAGAGCTAGATTGGGAGTAAGTCCGTGCATATCTTCCATAATTTTTCTGGCGATAAAATTTCTTCCTAGTGGAAAAGAGGCGTTGTCAGTAACGATACCATTTTTTACAACTGTAATATCTGTCGTCTCTCCGCTAATGTGAATAAGCATAAAATCTTTTTCATCGGGAAAAACTTTCCCCAAGACATCGTTGTAAACATGAACAGCTGAGTGAAATTCTATATCTGCACCGACAAAGTGCTTTAAACAAATTTTAGACAAACTCCTTTCAACATCCTTAGACATCACACTAAAAAACATAAATAGCTCTAGCTCGGAACATTCTTTATTAAAAATATTTTTTACGTTATAACCATTAACAAAAGAGCCGACGACCACTTTCTCCACAACTTCAAAATGTTTAATTTCGCCCACAATATCATATTCTTCTTTAGCTTCTTTAGATAAAGAATGAAGAAATTGTTCTGATTCTCTATCAAGCAACTCCTTTAAAAATTTCTTATCAATCATAACAGGCTTTTGAAAAGAAAAATTTAAAGATTTTGTAGCATCAATATTCCAAGGAGAAGATACTGAACAAAAAATTTTATAGTAACTTGCTTTAACATCCTTTCCGTTCTTTCCAAGCAAAAAGGCCTTATCGGCCACCGACTTTAAAACATCATCCAAAACACCAGACATCAAAGGTAACATCCTATGATTTGAAGACTTCAATTGTATTGGTATTTGTTTTCTTACAGAAAAAATAATCTCCGGTTTAGCTTCTTTTTGAAAATTAACTAAAGAAGCACCAACACTTCCACCACCAATATCTACCAAAATCGCTCTTCCTTCTGTAAATTCCTTATGTCCTTTAAGCAATGAGAAAAAACTCATTAAAATATTATAACATTTATGAATGTTTTTTAAACAAGCACGGCCTTGATTCTTCTTACTCCAGCTGAAACAGCTTCTTCTTTAGAAATTTTAAACGTACCAACAAGCTCGCTGGTATTCGAAACATGAGGACCTCCACAAAATTCTTTTGAGTATGCGTTGTCTAATGTATCTCCAATGTAATAGATGGAGACCTCATCACCATATTTCTCACCAAAAAAATGTCTGGCTCCAGTTTTTTCAGCATCTTTTAAAGGCATAACGATCTTGTTAACTGGCAATTTAGCTTTTATTTTATCATTTACTATTTCTTCTGCTTTCTTAATTTGTTCTGCTGTCATTTTTTGGGGATATGAAAAATCAAATCGAAGTCTTTCGGAAGTAATATTACTTCCCTTTTGACCTACGCCTTCGCCCAAGACATCATGCAAAGCTTGATGCAATAGATGCGTCGCAGTGTGATATCGGACAACTTGCTCACTATTGTCAGCCAAACCTCCTTTAAATTTTTGTTCGGCGCCTGCGCGAGAAAGATCTTGATGTTTTTTCATTTCAGATTTAAATCCCTCTAAATCAACCGCGACACCCCTTTCGACTGCAAGTTCCAAAGTCATCTCAATCGGAAATCCGTAACTAGAAAAAAGGACAAACGCGTCCCTGCCAGAAATATTATTTTTTGCTAATTTCTCAAATTCACGCAAACCGAACATAATTGTACCAACGAATTTAGTTTCCTCTAGAGCGATTTTATTTTCTATTTCTGCCTGTTTTGCCAAAAGGTTTGGATAACAATCTTTATACTCCTCAATTATCTTGCCGACAAAAAAAGCTGCCGAGATGTCAGATTTAAGCTTATGAAGATGGTATACCGCTCTTCGCAAAATCCGTCTAACGAAATAACCTTGATCAGTATTTGAAGGATCAACACCGTCACCAATCAAAAATACAACGGCACGTAGATGATCTGCAACGATACGAAAGGATTTTTTCAGCGATAAGTCTCCGTAAGATTTTCCAGACAATTTCTCTAATTCTTTTATAAATGAATCAAAAACATCAATATTAAAAATATCTCTATAATCATTAACAGCCATCGCCATACGCTCTAATCCTCCACCGAAATCTACATTCCTCTGCGGTAATTTTGAAAAAGTTCCATCAACATTTTTCTTGTATTCCATAAACACATTATTACCGATCTCCAAAAAACGCCCGCAATCGCAGTTGGGGTGACAATGCTCACCAAACTTTTTGTCATGAATAATATCTGTAAATTCATAGAACATTTCTGAATCCGGTCCTCCTGGCTCTCCTTTTGGCATATTCTCAGGAATTCCAGCTCTACTCCACCAATTTTTCCTAGCATCGTAATAAAAAATTCTTCCGCCTTGCATACCCAACTTATAACCATTTTCTTCGCTACCTATTTCTACTTCCTTGGCTTCCAATCCTTTTTGATTAAAGAGATTTTTCCATAACTCTGCGGATTCAACATCTTTAGGAATATTATTTTTTTTGTCACCAATAAAAACTGTAAAATATAATTTTTTAGGATCAATATTCATCTCTTCCGTTAAAAACTTAAACATCCACTCTACCTGCTCTTTTTTAAAATAGTCACCAAGAGACCAATTACCCAACATTTCAAAAAAAGTAGTGTGACGATTGTCACCCACTTCTTCTATATCTACTGTACGAAAAGATTTCTGTGAATCAGCAATTCTACTGCCGAGAGGATGTTTTTCTCCAAGCAAATAAGGCACCATAGGTTGCATACCAGAACCAGTAAAAAGTGTAGTTGGGTCATTTTCAGGCACCAAAGAAGCAGAAGGAATGATGGCATGTCCTCTTTTTTTAAAGAAATCTAAAAATCTTTGCCTTATTTCATTTGAAGTTAACATAGAGAAAAATATACCAGAAAAAAGGCCAATAAAAAAGGGCGGATTGCTCCACCCGCGAGTCAGTCCTTCCTCATTCTATAAGGACTGGGCCCGTCTGGAGATCGGTCCAATAACTCTTGAACCCGATCCCTCATCCGAGGTTCCATTTTCTGAAGCAACCCCGCCATCGTGTCCGGACAAGCAGGTGAAGTCTCAGCGGTCAGTTGTGGCCAACCACCATCACCGTCCGCCGGATCCTGCATAGGCCAACCGTTGCCAGTTTCGGCCGTAACGGGAGGTGTAGAAGCCGGGACAAGTTCCACATCCGGCTCTCCAAACATTCGACACAAAACTGTCAGAATATTATTCTCCGCATCAATCCCAATCCCTAAAAACCTTCCCAGGGCATCCGAGACTACGGTAGAATCTGGGACACACTCACCGTGCGCAACGAAGCCCTGCTCTCCAACACTTACCCACTGACCGAACATCGGCGAACCGTCGAGCTGAAGACCGAGAATTCTCTGACGAGCTTCAGAAGTCAAAAAATTCACACCAGCTTTTTCATTACTCATAGAAAGATCCTCCTAAACACCAATTTACTCCAAAAAAATCAGGCGTCAACAACCATAGATTCTTCCTTCAAAATCTTCTCTTTATTTTTAATTCCACGATTATACCCACCAAGAGAACCGTCAGATTTTATAACTCGATGACACGGAACTTTAGGATTATAATTTGTATGTAAAATTGCTCCAACAGCTCGCGTTGCTTTTTCATTTCCAGCCAACTTTGCCACTTCCTTATAAGACAAAGTCTCACCTTTTTTTATTTTTCGAACAATAGAAAAAACTTTATCCCTGAAAGAGAGTTTGTCCTGAATTTGCTTTTGATTCTTTTTTAATTTTTGTTTTCTTTTCTCCATCTTCTTTTTTTTCTTCATTATCAATTTTTAAATTCATCACAGAATCTTTAAATGCTTTGCCAGCCGATTCTCTATATTCACAATACTCGCAACCTTGTCCAGATTTTGGTATTTTTTCTGAAACTAAACAATTTTTTATTTTTGGCAAAACCTCATCTATCCAATCCGCGTTTCCTGTATATGGAATTATATTCACATCAAATTCAAGTTTGGCATCAAAAGCTTCTCTATCCCTCTGACCATTAACATAAACAAAATAACCAGTATCCGACACTTCAAAATTATTTTTTCGAAGTAACCATTGATAAACTTCCATCTGTCTTCTGTATTGATTATGCCAACGAGTGTCTTCCAATTCTTTGACCTCTTTATCCTTACTTGTAGCCTTATAATCAACCACATGAAGTTCACCAGTTTTGTTATTTTTCCAAATATCATCAACGGCTCCAAATATCAACAAATTTGTTTCCTTATCTAAATATTGAACACCGGTAAAATTATGCCTCCACTCATCCATCATTTCATTTTGAAAAGGTACAGCATCAACTCCAAAACTTTTCATCAAAGGGTGTGCTGTCTCTTTTGCCCTATGAAGATCAAATTCTTTCTTAAGAAGATGGTCAACAGCATTATTGAGCGTGAAAGACGGAATCGAAGGCCTACCCACTCCCAACCTCTGTTCAAGATAAAAACATCTAGAGCATTCCAAAAATAAATCAATTTTTGACCTTGAGACTTTAAATGGATTTTTCTGATTAGGAACAAATGGATTTTTTTTAAAAGGCATTTTGTTTAATATTATTTTGATGTGTTTGCTCCTGACTACAAACCTGTCTAGCTTCTTCAGAAATAATTTTTATACTTTGTTCTGAAAAACCCAAATTAACAAGTTTACTTGCATCCATTGCGTCCTTACATAAAACAACCCCAGATTCTATAAGAGTTCTTTTTTCAACCTGACTAATAGAATTAAGACAAGTTATAGGATGAAGCCCGACATCTTCGATAAAATCATGGAGATTGTGTTCTCTTGGATAATTCCAACCCATAAGACGAAGTCCGGCGCATCTAGCATAAGAAATCGCCCTATCTGTAAATTTAGTATTTGTTATTAACCAAAATTCATCAAGTTTTCTTTTTTTACCGTAAGAAAAATCAATATTTTTTAAATCATCAGCTCTAGCTTTTACATAAAGTGCCACCTTTAAATCAGATTTTAAACCGATCTGATTATGAAATTTTGCTTCTGCCATTATAAGTTTATTCTCATTCCAAGCTACCAAATCAATTTCATGCTCAGCACAATGCCCTTTTACAAAATGATTATTGTCCGATTCATAACCATACATCTTAAAAACACTAGCCATAAATTTTTCAAAAGGAAATCCTGAAGGACCAAGTTCTCCAAGAGCGCGTCTTAAAGAATATCTAGCGGCGGCAGGTTTTATTTTTTTACCCAATAGGTAAAAAGCATGATCATAAATCATAGACGTGGACATTCCGTCTTCTAATTCCCTAGCAATATGTTCAACCACACCCTTAGCGACATTAACCTCCGCACCAGAATTCAAAAGTGATTGCTCTAGTTTATCTGGATTGAAAATCTCTCTCTGACCATTAGATTTTGTAATGTATATATCTTTCACAGAGAAATTATACTACAGAAAAGAACCTTCGTTTAAAGGCTTTATGCCACTATTCCACCCCCCATACAAATATCACCTTTATAAAAAACTATTGATTGCCCCGATGCCACCATTTGAGGTTTTTTAAATTTTACCTCTATTCCATTACTCATTTTTGCAATCTTGCAATTCTCAAGCTCTTGCCTATACCTAGTTCTAGCTAAAAAACCCTTTGTTCCTTCCTTTAAAAAAACATTATCGTCAACTAACAAATTTAATTTCTTCAAGATTATTTTTTCATTTCTAAAATAAAAATTTTTATCATTTGAAACAGTAACCGTGTTATTTTTCAAATCTTTAGCCACAACAAAATATGGTCTATCGTTTGGAGTTTTTTCTGTAATAGTAAAACCACCCCTTTCACCAATAGTCACAAAATAAGCCCCATCATGAAAACCAATTTTTTTACCTTTTTCATTAAAAACTTCACCTTTTTTAGTTTTAATATAATGTTTCAGAAAATCTTTCATATCAACTTTGCCCAGAAAACAAACTCCCTGGCTATCTTTTTTCTTTGCCGTTGGTAAATTAAATTTCTTAGCCAACTTTCTGACTTCGCTTTTTTCCAAATGACCAACAGGAAAAAGTATTTTAGACAGATGTTCTTTTTTAATATTCCACAAAAAATAACTTTGATCTTTATTTTTATCAATGCCAACCAACATTTGATAATGGAAAGTAGAAGGTAGAAAGTAGCCAGACTTTTGACTCTCATCTTTTTTCATTCCACTTTCCAATTTCAACTTTCTACTTTCCAATATTTGTGCATAATGTCCAGTCGCCACATAATCCGCACCTTGCCTTATTGCCCAATCAAAAAAAGCTCCGAATTTTATTTCCTTATTACACATCACATCAGGATTGGGAGTTTTCCCTTTTCTATATTCCTCAATCATATAATCAGCCACTTTTTCTTTATACTCCTTCTCTAAATCTAAAGTCATAAAAGGAATATCGAGAGTTGCGCAAACTCTCATGGCATCAAGTCTCTCTTCCTTCCAAGTACATTCCATAAAATCTGGTGACCATGTTTTTATAAAAACACCAACAACATCAAAACCTGCCTTTTTAAGTAAAGCAGCAGAGACCGAAGAATCCACACCTCCGGACATACCGACAAAGGCCTTATTTTTATTTATTTTTTCTAATTGACTTATCACAAAAATGATGTTATCACGTATCATGGTTAAACCCAAGTTCATCATGTCGCCGTCATCTTTTCAAAAATCAGAACCCCAAACGCTGTCGGAGTTTGTCGCCCTGAGTCAAGAAATGGGTATAGTGGTCAAAAATCCCCCGACAAGTGTCGATCTCGATCGGCTAGCTGAGAGGTTCGCCGGTATAGAAATACCCCTTCAGCCTCTCCCTTGTTCTTTCAGTTATTTCGGTGGTTGGTATAGTGACCAATGGAAACGCGAAGTCCGGACAGAAGATGGTCGGTTACTTTTCACCATCAGGATCGGCGATCAACATATCTGCAGATTTCACTTCACTCTCACCATAGAGCCAGAAGCGTTCAGGCTTCTCTCTATACCGATACCATAAAGATTGCGCACGCAGTCTTTTTTATTTTCTATACCCCACTCTCCACCTTCTACTCTCTAACTCCTACCTCAAATATTTCTCCTTATTCAAAACATGTTCATCGTGTGTCGAAGCGTAATACATTTTGCCATCCTTACCAGTTAAATAATAAAGATAATTAGATTTTTTTGGATAAATAACAGCTTTAATAGAATCAAGCCCCGGATTGGTTATTGGGGTAGGAGGCAAACCAATTCTAGTATAAGTATTGTAAGGAGAATCCTCTTTTAAATCCTCAGTAGTTAAAGTAAAAGAATGTTTACCATTCCAATATCGAAAGACCGCATCCACTTGAAGTGGCATCTTTATATCCAATCTTTTCCACAAAATTCCAGCAATCATTTGTTTACTTAAATAATCCTTACCCTCTTCTTCAACAATAGAGGCCATATTTATTATTTGATCTAAAGTGCGTTTGGTTTTTTTAATATCTGATTCAAGAGGTTTAATCTTTAATAAAAAATTATTGTTCAAAGTTTTTATAACATCATCGGGGCTTACATCATACAAAAATAAATAAGTGTCAGGAAAAAGTTTTCCTTCAAAAGCTAACGCTTTTTTTACAAATTCCTCACTTTTAAAATCACTAATTTTTTGTTTCAAAATTTCTGCCATTTCTTTGACGGATGTTCCTTCAGGAAAAACAAACTCTAGAGATTCAAAGCCCCTCTTTCCTTCAACCAAACGGTACAAAACAAAAAAAAGATTTTGCCTTTTATCAAATAAATAAGCCTCAGCTTTAACCTTTGCGTCACCCGGAAAAAAAGAAACCAAAACCCTAAAAGCTAAAGGTGATTTTATAATTTTTTCTTTATCCAGTCTTAAAGCGACCGCATTTAAAGTCTCACCTTTTTCAATTTTAAAAATAAAACTTTTTTCTCCTTTGAGAAAATTAACCGGAGTTGCAATAAAAATAAAATAAAAAACTAAAAAAATAAAGCCGAAAAACCCAAAGATATAAAATAATCGTTTGAGTCTAGAATCCCTTTTACCGTACAAATCAAAAAAATGATTGTCTCTTATATTTTTATTGTCAAAATCCATAAAAAACTAACGTGGTAAATTGGTAGGCGGCTCCGATTTCTTTGAAGGAATTCTACCCAAAGTTGGAGTGCCAGCGACAGTACCAGGAAAATGAAAAATTGTTGCCAATTCTTCAGTCATTAAAATCATAGGCGTAGCTTCAAAATTCTTAAACGGATACTGAAAAAAAGACCGCATTTTGTAAGCTTCAAGCATTTCCTCCTCCATAACGTTTCTTCTAAATCTTTTCAAATCTCTCCACGGTTCATCTGGATCCGTATACCAGCCAAGCTTAAAGCCATTTGAGTTAGCTGAATTATATTGACGAAAACTACCAACCAAACCAGTTATAGAAATTGGTGTAAAAGATTCTTTAGTACAAACATATATACCACGAATGATAGCTTCAAACGGAAATTTGTCTCGGCTGCGCTCAAGAGATTTTATAGTTTCAATTTGTCCAGGAGTATAATTTGGAAAACCTGGAATTTTTTCTCCATCGGAATTTATTCTAACGGAGGTCGCCTCTTTCTTTATTTCCGCTATCTTCTCATCTATTTCCTCTTTCCAGTCACCTTTCAATCCTAAAAATCTACCGTCAATAGTCTTTTCTTTTCTATGGGCTTGAACAATTATCTGAATCCAAACCTGCTCACCCTTCTTTAAAGATCCTAAGTATTCTAAAACGGAAGTCATTGGATCAATTTTAAATTCTTCTTTTGTATCTAGTTTATCTAAACCATAATCTACATATGTTTTTATAGGGAAAACATCTTCTTTTTCTAAAGTGAAATAGGTTCCCCACATCGGAAAATTAATTGGGTCGTGATGAATAGATTTTGTATAATCTTCGGCTTCATAAATCTCGATAGTTGGATACTGAGCATAAAGTTGAGCTTCTATTAAATTTCTCCATTTTTTCAAAGCCCAAATAAAAAACCTTACTTCACCATCAATGGAAGCTATTTCAAAAGAAAACCAAGGCCTTACCTTTCCTAAAGAAAAAGCTTCCTTGGTAGTTGCGGAACCAGTTTGATATAAAGAAGTAAAAAATATCTCCATTGCCAGGGGGCTTTTATTGGTCTCTTTAGGGATTTTTATTTCAAGAAGAACTGACCCCTCTTTCCTTATCCAAGCAGCCCTTATGTATCTCATATAATAGTTGAAAAGTATGTTAGCCAAAATCAAAGGAACAAAAAATGGTGCAAAAACCATAACCATTTTGATAACCCCAAAAATTATCGGGCTATGAAAGAAAAAACCTCCAAAAAAATAAACTGAGACTAAAATACCTAAAAAAGAAAGCCAAAAGACCGACCACTCCAAAAAATGTCCGCTTTTTGGTTCAGCCAGTTTATAAAATAAATCTAAAAGTTCGTAAAAAAGTTTTTTAAGAAACTTCAACACAACTCTATTTTACATCATATTTAGAAATCAAAAAACCGTCCTTTTTAAAAAAGACGGTTTTTTGATTAAAATTTACGATATATGGTACCTATTCTCTTTATCTTTATAAAAATATCGAGTATTTTGTAGATTAACCAAAATGGTATTTTCCTTTACGTATCTTTCTTTCATGACCTTATCAATAATCTCCTGTTTAGTCATCGGACCATTTTTATCCAAAACCTTCTTTATTACGTCTTTGACTACGCCAGAAACATAACCCCACTCCGACAAAGCATAAAGACCTCTACCCACCAAAACAAATCTTTTATCTTTTATGAGTTCATTGTGAGTGGTGGCAATGTGAGCCTTTTTACCAAAAAGTTTTTCAATAGATTTGGCTACTTCCACAAAGTGAATCGGTGAACCGTGTTTTCTAAGAACCAAAAAAGCGTAATCTCTTATACCTTTTGCTTTAATATTCGGAGAAGAAACTAAACCCCATTCACCAAGAGGATTTTTACCAATGGTCTTTGAAATCGATAACCATCTTCTGATAATGTCGTCCTTCTTATAATGATCGGCAACATCCTCAACATGAGTCAAAAATTGAGCAATAATATCAAGTTCTGAAACTAAATGGTCTTCATTCAAATTTTCATAAAGTTTTTTTAATGCCTTGTGAACTTTCTCAGCGAGTTGTTCATTAACATACCAACGATGTTTAAAATGGTCATCATCTTTTTCTTTTTTGAACGAACCTCCTAACACCAAAAGAAAATGTATGTGGTTCTGTATACTTTTATCATTTGAGATATGGTTCAATAGATCATCCTCTCCAACCATTCCACCAAGAGTCTCCAAGAGTTGCTCTAATTCAACAAAAACATCCTTTTCTTTAGAATAGATTTCTGACTTTTTTATACTATGAAGAGCGTAATTTTCTATTTGCCTAACTCTTTCTCTTGTAATGCCATATTTCTTGCCAATAGCCTCCAGTGTCATCTTGTGAGAATCCTTTCCTAAACCAAATCTGCCCGTCAAAACATCCCTTGCTCTGTCAGGCAAAGCGGTTAGAAGTCTCTTCACTACCTGCTTTGGCTTGCTATTTATTGCATTTTTGGCACTCATTTTTTTATTTTTATAAATTTAAGTAATTAATCAAAACAATTGGAGATTGTTTTTTATCATTAACTATCATTCTAGTCAAGTCAAGACTTTTGTCAATAGTTAAACCGCTAAACGACCAAACTTACCAGCTTACCTTTAACATAAATTTCCTTTTTTATACTCTTACCCTCTATCCAATTCTGCACCTCTTTAAGGCTTTTTGCCCTAGCAAACACTTCATCTTCCGATATGTCCTTCGAAACTAAAAATTGCCCTCTAATTTTGCCATTTATTTGAACCATTATCATAAACTCATCATCAACCATCTTAGTTTCATCATATTTTGGCCAACTTTCTAGCGCAATAATGTCTTTATTCCCTAACTCATTCCATAGTTCTTCCGCTAAATGAGGGGCGAATGGCGAAAAAATTTTAAGATAATCTTCAAACATCTTTTTTGGAACAAAATCAGAAGAATCCATCTCATTGGCACAAATCATAAGAGCTGAAATGGTCGTGTTAAATCTCATACCCTCTATATCTTCACCAACTTTTTTTATAGTCTTATGAACAAGAGTTTCTAATTTATTATTAATGTTTTCTTTTGTAGCCTCTATCCTAGAGTTGGCGAGCTGGCTTACAACTTTTTGTCCTATTCTCCATACTTTTTCAACAAATCTTCTTGCTCCAACAATTCCATCAACACTCCAACTAATGGCCTGATCAAAAGGTCCCATAAACATTTCATAAATGCGCAAAGAATCAGCACCAAGTTTGTTTACAATATCATCAGGATTTATAACGTTCCCTTTAGATTTGGACATTTTTACGCCACCTTCTGCCAAAATAAGACCGTGGGAAGTTCTCTTATTATAGGGTTCTTTGGTTGGCACAACACCAATATCAAATAAAAATTTATGCCAAAAACGAGAATACAAAAGGTGCAATGTTGTATGTTCCATTCCACCGTTATACCAATCCACGGGGCCAGTTTTTAGTTGATAGTTTTTAGTTGATAGTTTTTCGGAAATACCGGACCAATAATTAAATTCTTTATCAAAATCTTGAATCTTTAATTTTTTATTTTTGATTTTTGATTTCATCAAATACGCGAGGTAATACCAAGAACTACCGGCCCAATTTGGCATAGTGTCAGTCTCTCTTCTAGCATGCCCTCCACAATGAGGACATTTTGTATTCACCCATTTTTCAATAGATGATAAAGGTGACTCACCGTCATCAGTTGGTTGATATTTCTCCACATTGGGTAATTTAACAGGCAAATCTTTTTCTGGAACTGGGATAAATCCCGATGGAATTGTTAGACCAAAAACTGCTGGTTCATCAGATCCACAAAAATGTCTATCAGAAGGATAAGCAAAATTGACTTCAACTCCATATGCTAAGGCCAAAGCATCATTTTCTTTTTTTGGAATAACGCCCTCCGAACTATCACCTAGCACTTCAACAAATTTTGTCTTAGTCCGAGCTTTTTTGAAATCAAACTCCCAATCATTACTTTTTTCAACACCCTCTCTTCTCTTATCAGAAAAGTTGGGGCTAATAAAGCTGTCTACAAAAACTACTTTATGAATTTTCGTCTTGAGTCTCGGCAAAAGCTTGTGGACAACAATTCCCCCCAAACTGTGGGCAACGATAATCGTATTTTCATTAAATTCAACATTTTTAAGCAAAAAATCTACCTGTTCGTCTATTTTTATACCATCCTTACCAATCGGTAAATTTTTAGCAAAGACCGAGTGCCCACCCGCTAATAATCTTCTTTTGAGTTCCGGGAAAAAATTAGCGTCTACTGAACCACCTCTGCCATGAATGATGACAAAATTAAATTTTTGCTTGGCACATTGTTCACAAAAAACTACTGGAATTGGTTCACCCCAATAATGTTGTCTTGAAAAAACCCAATCGCGAAGTTTATAATTAATAGCTTTTTTGCCCCAACCATTTTTAATCAAAAACTTTATGATGTCTTCCCGCGCCTCATCCCATCTTCGCCCTTTGAATTCTACCGGCTCTTCAAGAATACCATCCTCCTCCCGATAAAAAATTTCTTGTTTCCTAACAAGCTCGGCCTTAACCTCGTCTTTTGGAAAAAGCACTGGATGAAGTGGTATATCGAATTTTTTGGCAAAAGCATAATCTCGTTCATCATGAAAACTACAATTAACAACACCCGTACCATAATCAGAGACAACAAACGAAGCGACCCAGATTGGTAACTGTCTTTTAGCTGGAATATAATCAACATATCGCCCTGTAAAAATTCCATCCATCTCACCTGTCTTTTCGTAAACACCGTTTGAACGTTTAGCAATCATCTCTTTCGCCTTCTTCATTACACCGTCCTCAAACTGTGTACCTTTTACTAGTTCAAAAAGCTTTGGATGATCCGGAGCAATTACAGTGAAAGTCTGCGCCATATAGGTTTGAGGAATTGAATCATACATCTCAAAATGCATATCTAGATCTTTAACTTTGAACTGTAGATTAACTCCTTCTGAACGTCCGATCCAATTTCTTTGCTGAATTTTTATTTTTTCCAAAAAATTTACATCGTCTAAATCTTTATCCAATCTGTCAGCATATTTTGTAATAGCAAGCATCCACTGCTCTTTGTCTTTCTTTTCAACTGGAGTACCACATCTTTCACAACATCCATCAACCACCTCTTCATTTGCTAAACCAATTTTATCTTTTGGACACCAATTTATAGGCATTTTCTTTTTGTATGCCAAACCATGTTTCAACAATTGAAGAAAAATCCATTGCGTCCATTTGTAATATTTAGGATCAGTAGTATTTATTTCTCTATCCCAATCAAAAGAAAATCCTACCGCCTTCAACTGCCTCCTGAAAGTATCTGTGTTTTGTTTAGTAACCTTTATGGGATGAATACCTGTTTTGATAGCATAATTTTCTGTTGGTAATCCGAAAGCATCCCAACCAATAGGATACAAAACATTAAAACCCTCCATCCTTCTTTTTCGACAAATCACATCCATAGCTGTATTCGAGCGAATATGCCCAACGTGAAGTCCATCGCCTGAAGGATAAGGAAATTCAATCAACCCGTAAAATTTAGGTTTTTTACTTCCATCAACGGCCTTGAAAATTTTCTTCTTTTCCCAAACTTTTTGCCATTTATTTTCTATCTTTTTATGGTCATAATCCATAGCGAAATATTACACTAGAAGTGTCTATTTTCAAAAAAGGAAATTTGATGGGCAAATATACTTTTAATTTGTCACAACATCAGTAGAAGAGGCTGTCGGTTCTATAATCGCCGGCATAGTCGTAGTAGATATATCGATAACAGGTAAAGTTGTTGACGCTTGAGAGTTCGGATTAAAAACAACTACAGTCCTTGTGGAAGTGGCAAAATTCATCATTGAATCATGGGCAACCCAAACTACTTCATAGGTACCCTCTCTAGATGTGTCCACTGTGCTACTTGCCAAATCAGGCATCAAGCTTTGCCCTTTAGAATCTAAAGCTGTGGCCCCCAAATCAATATACGTAGAATTTAAAGCGATTTCTGATGGGTTATTACCAATAAGAGTAATGACGGGTGTAGAAGTTGATACTACATTTGTCTGATTATCAATTTTTATATTAGAAAATACAGTTTTAAATTGTTCTTTAGTAACACATATATCCTCCAAACAAAGTTCTTTAGTCTCAACTCGATCAAACACTCCTAAAACTGAAGTAATTTTTGAGCCCATCCACTCAGCAACATTTGAGACAAAACTAGAAACCGTAGAAGTTGAAATTTTAGATTCTAAATTCAAAATTCTTGATTCAATATCATTTAGACGAATAGAAGAAAAAACCGGAACGGAAATTAAAGTTGAGGAGGCCGTTGAAGATGCAATGGAAAAAGTGCTTGTTGCCGTCTGCCTCATATTTAAAACTGAAGCCAAATCTTGAACCGCAGAAACTGTTAAAGCTGTTAAGTTGCCATAAGAAATACCTTTACTACCCTCTTCACCAGAAACCACTTCAGGAATTTCTTTCTCGATATCTTGAGCAATAAAACCTATTTGAGGTAAGTGGTTCCCTTTCATCTCATAATAAACAGGTTTTAAATTTAAAATGGATTGAAAAGAATATTTATTATTTAAAGGAATAATATTTTCCTTGTACGAAATATCAGATGCGCTAGTCCAAGCTCCAGCAGCATTTAAAGTCGCAGTATTTAATGACCCCCCTGTATCTCCTCCCAAAAAGGACATTACCCCAGACGTATTCATATATATGCTACGAAAATCAGTATTACCCGTTTCAGCTATATAAAGACCGCCCGTTTGATCATTAGCCGATTGAGTAATTGATAATCTGGCAGTAGGCGATGTTGTGCCCAATCCAATAACACCAGTATTTTTAACTATAAAATCAGTTCTAGTTGAGGAGCCAATAACAAAAGATGGTCCGCCTATGCTATTTGGATTTATAGAAAATTGACCCCATGGAGTAGTAGTACCAACACCTAAATTACCATCAGAAGATTGTGCATAAAAAGTCGGATATAAATTATTTATAAAAGTTGAAATATATGATGATGTGCCGTGGATCACATCCTTAAGGCCATCACCATTTACATCCCCGACTGCAATTGAATTACCAGCCCCAACCGTATTATAAAGTTTTCGTGTTCTGAAAGTTCCATTACCATTATTAATCAAAACTGATATTTGAGCTGTATTATTATTAGGAATAACTATATCTGGCCTAGTATCATCATTTAAATCACCGATAGCTATAACGAAAGGATTAACAATAGAAATACTATAAGCAACAGGTGATGCCAAAGTTCCACTAGTACTTCCCATAAAAATTGATACAGTACTTGGACCATTTGCGTTTGTAGAAACAACGTCATCATAGCCATCACCATCGAAGTCATCTACTCCTACCCAATAAGGCTGACCACTATTTGGCGAATAATCCGTCCTTGTGGCAAGAGTCCCATCACCATTATTTAAAAAAATAGAAATTTTTGAACTACTCCAACAAGCAGTTGCGACATCCAACCAACCATCACCGTTAAAATCACCAAAAGTTGCCCCTCTTGAAGCAGAAAGATTCGAATAAGATACATAAGATGCAAAAGTGCCATCGCCATTATTCAAAAGAACGGAAATACCGCTAGCTCCTTGTGCCACCGCAACAATATCATTCCAACCATCCCGATTAATATCACCAATATCGACACCATTAGGCCCAGCGCCAGTTGAATAATCAACTTTATTAGCAAAAGTTCCATCACCATTATTTATAAAAACAGAAATAGTATTCGCGGTATAATTCCCAACAATTACATCTTGCGAACCGTCATTGTTTACATCACCTATAATAGAATCAATAGGATTTGTACCCGCAGTATAGGTTACAGGAGCAGATAACACACCGGAGCTATTTAAAAACACTGTCATATTACTATTTGTATAATCCACACCAACAGCGTCAACCCGTCCGTCACCATTTAAATCAGCAGTTTTGTCTCCCAAGGCGGCGCCAGTTGCAGATAAATCTACTCTTGTAGCAAAACTACTATCCATTTTAGAAACAGTTAAACCGGATGGTCCATTAACCTTCAGAGAACCAGCAAAAGTAGACGTGGCATTATAAGTATTAGTAGTTAAATTACCAGAAACAAATGCGTCACCAACCACAGTAAACTTAACAAAAGGTGAGGATGTACCAACGCCAACATTACCTCCATTAGTGACAACAAAATTTGTAGCGGTAGAAGAACCTATCACAAAAGATGGTGTTGTTATGCCATTTGGATTTATAGAAAATTGACCCCAAGGTGTACTAGTCCCGACTCCGATTCTGTTATTAATAGAATCGACATATAAAGTCCCAGAATCAAAATTGACATCGCTTGAAATTGTAGAAGTACCCGAACTTAAAGAAACAGTGAGTACTCCAGAAATAGTTGTGGAACCGCCAGATAAAGCTCCAGAAAAATTTCCGGTAACACTATCTAATCCTCCAGTTAAAGTGATAGAAGAACCGGAAAAAGAAGAATCTGAAATTGTGGCTCCACTTATAGTAACACTCGATAATTTATCTATTTTATTAGATAAAGATATAGCTTGATAAACAGGAGCTAAAGATAAAGAATTATATGCTTGCTGTTTTTGTTGTTGATTAGCAACTAAATATTTTATTTCGCTAATTTGTCTCTCCAATTTAAGCTTCAAATCATTAACGGAATTATCTATATCATTTTGAGATACACCAGAAATTTCTATTGTTTTAATAATTTTTATTTGAGGTTCTTTTTTTTCTTCGGGCACAATATCTTGTGATTGTCTTGGCGTTGTTGAACTAACAACCGTGTTTAAATTTGCACCAAAACTTAAAGAATTTACAGAAGCCGGCAAATGATTGACCTTATCAAGCAAAACTGAAAAAGATGCTGAGGTATGATTAAAAATTCTAACCACTGTTCTGTTAAAATTTAAAGCAAAATAAAAAGGAGCTCTTAAAACTTCAGAAAATGAAAGGGCCGAAGCAAAAGAGGGTGAAAAAATAAAAGAAGTAAACACCAAAATAACCAAAAAAATGTTTAGATTATTTTTTATGCTTTTATTCCACATACTTAAGACAAAAAACTTTTTTATCTCGTTCATTTTAGCACGAAAACAAAAAAATTATGTGGAAAAGTTAGATTTTGAACTCAATCACATCTCCATCCTTAACAACATACTCTTTGCCCTCAGTCTTCACCCATCCTTTTTCTCGAGCAAGAGAATAAGAACCAGCTTCAAGCAGTTTGTCCCAATGTACAACCTCAGCCCTTATAAATTTCTCTTTAAAATCTGTGTGTATTGCCATACCTGCAATTGGCGCAGTAGAACCGACTTTAACAGTCCAAGCCCTGGTTTCGTCTTCACCGGTCGTAAAATATGTCATGAGACCTAAAATTTCATAACTTTTTACGATTAAGTCATCTACACCTCCCGCAAAAGCACCCATTTCTTTTTTCATTGTTTCTTTTTCTTCACCACTCATATCTTTCAAATCACTTTCAACTGAAGCATCAATCAAAACCCAACCCGAATTTGTTTCTTTGAAAAATTCCATGAGTTTAGTCCACCGAGGATCAACTACTTCACTTGCCCCGTTAGAAGTAGCCCCTCCCGCCGCGGGCGGGGCGTCAGTTCTAATGGGGTCCAAATTTTTACCTCCTGATTTTTTGTTTAAAACATAAAGAATTGGCTTTGAGGTCAAAAGATTTACTTGCTTTAAAATATTTTTCTCATCTTCAGTTAAAACAACACTGTTAGCCAATTTACTATCTTCTAAGACTGGTTTGATTTTTGATAAAATTTCGTGCTCAGCGATCGCTTCTTTTTTTCTAGCTTTTACATCTTTATTTAAGGATTCCATTCTTTTTGTAACAGTTTCAAGATCAGACAAAATCAATTCTAAATTTATAACCCCAACATCTCTTAATGGATCAATTCCCCCATCAACGTGAATAACCTTGTCATCTTCAAAAATACGAACTACTTCAGCAATCGCATCTGTTTCTCTAATATGAGATAAAAATTTATTACCCAAACCCTGACCTTCTGACGCTCCTTTTACAAGCCCGGCAATATCTACAAATTCGACAATGGCGGGGATAGTTTTTAATGATTTACTAAATACAGATAATTTTCCTAGTCTATCGTCTGGCACGGCAACCACCCCAACTGACGGGTCGATAGTACAAAATGGATAATTTTCAGCTGGAACACTCTTCTTTGTTAAAGCGTTAAAAAGCGTTGATTTGCCGACATTCGGTAATCCCACAATCCCAATTGATAAATTCATATTAAATGCGAAACAACTAATAACAAATGACCACTTCTCGCCCCGTTAGAAATAGCTCTTTTAAGAGCGTTATTTCTATTGGGGCCGACATTCGGTAGGCCTACAATCCCAATTGATAAACTCATATTAAATGCGATGCAACTAATAATAAACCGCCAATCAAAGACATAAAAAAGAGTATATATTAAATACTCATCATTATCTAGATTAATCTATTAAAAACAAAAAACTTAAAAACCCTTCGTAACACATCCGGATTTAGAAGTGAAATCCCATTCAGCATTACCGATATACCAACCAGACGCATTATAACCCAAACCGCATACTATATATCTATTTACTCCATCAAACACAGATATGGCATATCTAGGAACTGAAATATCACTAGTCCAACCACCACACGCGACACCGCAATATCTAAAACCTGTATCTGTTATATTTGGCAGAACAGCCACATCACCATTACAAACATTTCCTCCTCCAAGGGCATCGCTTGCTGGAATATTCAAAGCAACTCCACCATTCAAACAATTATGTGCCACATCATTTACAACCATCATCATCTGAATTATCTTCGCCTGTTTAGCTTTTGTCCTTGCACTACTTAAGCTTGCAAAAACTACTGAAGATAAAACTCCAATTATTGATATAACCACCAAAAGTTCAACTAGAGTAAAAGCTTTATTACTATGAAAAATTGACATTATGATATTTTTCTAAAATAGAAAAAATAAACTACCAATCGAGTATAATAATGATAATATAAAACCAAATGAATTCCAAATTTACACATCTCCACACTCATTCCCACTATTCACTTCTTTCTGCTTTACCAAAGATTGATGAGTTAATCACAAAAACCAAAGAAAAAGGAATGAACGCCATCGCCCTTACTGATAATGGTAATTTATATGGTGCAATTGAATTTTACAAAGCTTGCAAAAAAGCAGAAATCAAACCAATAATCGGGATTGATGGCTATATGGCAATAAGAAAAGCAACTGACAAACAAGCAGGTATAGACAACAAAAGAACCCGTCTAATACTTCTCGCAAAAAATAACGATGGTTATAAAAATCTAATAAGATTGACTACGGAGTCCCACACAGAAGGCTTCTACTACAAACCTAGAATGGATTTTGCAATGCTTGAAAAGTACAAAGAAGGATTAATAGCAATAATTCCATCATTTTCTGGAGATATTATAAATTCACTACGATACGACGATGAAGAAAAAGCTTTAGAAAAGCTAAAAAAATATCAAGAAATTTTTGGAAAGGACTTATATTTTGAAATAACTCACCACAGCGAACTTGAAGGTCACGAAGAAAACATAAAAAAAATAATAGATTTTGCCAAAAAACAAAAAATTCCATTGGTCGCTTGCCATGACGTTTATTATTTGGAAAAAGAAGACCATAAAGCAAGAGAAACGCTTGTTGCTGTAAATAACCAAACCGATTTTGCTGATAGAGAAAGGAATGAGGCTGATTTTTCTTTTGTCGGAGAAGAAGAAATAAATAAATGGTTCAAAAATAACCCTGAGGCTATAGAAAATACACAAAAAATAGCTGAAATGTGTAACGTAACACTAGATTTAGGAAAATGGGTTTTCCCTGCTTACAAAACTAAAGATGGAGTAACACCGGACGAAGAATTAAAAAGGTTAGCTTATGAAGGGGTAAAAACTAGAGGGGTAAAAGATACCGAAGAACTTAGAAAAAGAGTTGACTACGAACTTGAAGTTATAAAAAATAAAGGTTATTCACCATACTTTTTAGTTGTGTCTGATTTGTTAAGACATGCTAAAAAGACTGGCATTTTAAGCACCACAAGAGGCTCGGCCGGAGGTTCAATGGTTTCTTACCTTACATATATCACCACAGTAAACCCGATAGAATACAATTTGCCCTTCGAAAGATTTTTAAATCCGGAAAGACCTTCGGCTCCCGATATTGATATGGATATAGCGGACGACAAACGTGATGCAATGATTGATTACGTTAAACAAAAATATGGTGCCGACAAAGTTGCCCAAGTTGGAACTTTTGGAACAATGATGGCAAGAGGTAGTGTAAGAGATGTAGCAAGAGCACTTGGACATCCATATACCTTAGGAGATCAAATAGCAAAATTAATTCCTATGGGTTCACAAGGATTTCCAATGACGATAGAGCATGCCTTTGAAATTGTACCGGAACTTAAAAAACTTTATGACGGCGATAAAACTGTACAAGAAATAATTGACACCGCAAAAAAAATTGAAGGTTGTGCAAGACATGTTTCAGTCCACGCGGCAGGTGTGGTTATTGCCCCAGAACCACTGACAAACTTCACACCTCTCCAATACGATCCCAAAGGTGAAGGTAAAATTATTACTCAATACGACATGTATTCCATAGAAGAAGCTGGTTTATTAAAATTTGATTTTCTTGGAATTAAAAACCTTTCCATTTTAGCTGACGCAGTCCACCGTGTTGAAGTAATAGAAAATAAAAAAATAGATTTAGATAATATACCAATTGATGATAAAAAAACTTACGAGATGCTAGCGCGAGGCGAAACTACCGGTGTTTTCCAATTGGGAGGTGACGGGATGACAAAATATTTAAAAGATTTGAGACCTTCTAGAGTTGATGATATTAGCGTTATGGTCGCATTGTACCGTCCAGGCCCAATGGACAATATCGATGAATATATTGCACGAAAACACGGCCAAAAACCCGTCAAATATCTTCATCCAAAAATGAAAGACTTTCTTGACAGAACTTTTGGCGTGCTTGTTTATCAAGACGATCTCCTTATGACCGCTCTTGTTCTCGCTGGATATTCTTGGGGTGAAGTCGATAAATTCAGAAAAGCTGTTGGTAAAAAAATCCCCGAAGAAATGGCAAAACAACACAAGATATTCGTGGAGGGATGTAAAAAACATAGCGATATTCCAACTGAAAAAGCCGAAGAAATTTGGAAATTGTTCGAACCCTTTCAAGGTTACGGTTTCAACAAAGCCCACGCTGCGAGCTACGGCCGTCTTGCCTATCAAACTGCTTACATGAAAGCCAACTTCCCTGCCATCTATATGTCTTCAGTTCTTACGGCCGATTCAGGTGATGTGGAAAAAATTGGAGAAACAATCACCGAATGCAAAAGAATGGGTATCCCAGTTTTACCTCCATCTGTTAACGAAAGCTATTCTGGCTTTTCAGTCGTCCGAACTGATGTGCCAGAAAATGACAAAATTCGTTTCGGTTTAACAACAATAAAAAACTTTGGTGAAGGGATTGCAAAAATCATCATTGAGGAAAGAAAACTTGGCGGAAAATTTAAATCGCTTTCAGATTTTTTAAAAAGAGCAAAAGACAGAAATTTAAATAAAAAATCAATCGAGGCCCTTGTTATGTCTGGCGCACTTGATGAATTTGGTGAGAGAGGACAAATGATGGCCAATATGGAAAAAATTTTAGCTTTCGTAAAAGAAGAAGGGAACAAAGCTACTGATCAGACTTCCCTTTTCTTTGGCTTTCAATCAAATGTAGGTGAAAACGTTGACGAATTAAAACTTGATAAATCAGAACCAGCAAAAACCGAAGACAAACTAGCTTGGGAAAAAGAATTGCTTGGTCTTTATATTTCTGGACATCCGCTTGATAAATTCAGAGATGTTCTAGAAAAAAGAGATGTAAATGTCAAAAAAGTTAAAGAAGAAATGAAAGAAGGAATGATTGTAGTAATCGGAGGAATTTTAGAAGAAATAAGAACAACAATCACAAAAAAGAACGACCAAATGGCTTTTGCCAAAATCAGTGATTTTTCTGGGGGAATTGATACAGTATTTTTCCCTAAAGTCTACGAAGAATTTAAATCCTTAATTATAGGAGAAGCTTGTATTGCCGTGAAAGGTAGAGTTTCAGATAGAAATGGAGAAAAAAGCATTGTTGTTGAGAAAGTGAAAAGACTAGAGTAAACTAAAAAAAGTGACTGCCAAGTATTACCACGCACCAAACGGATGGACGTATTCTATTAGAAGGCGGGTTATCTCCCCGCGAG
This sequence comes from uncultured Candidatus Saccharibacteria bacterium, assembly GCA_964348785.1. GTDB lineage: Bacteria > Patescibacteriota > Minisyncoccia > Phycocordibacterales > 2-02-FULL-43-11 > 2-02-FULL-43-11. The sequence continues at coordinate 130,347 of CAYGDO010000002.1, forward strand.
AAAAAGAGGGGAGATTGTGGGTAGCCAGACAACATTATGACCTGGAGCGTTACATTGGTCTCTTCCCTGCCGACAGACAGAGAGAGATTAGAGAAAGAACGTTGCAAGGCATGAAGTGGGGCTAAACCCACTTTTTTATTTTATTAATAAAAAATTACCAAGCGATTCTCTAGAAGTTTTTTAAAACATTTGACCTTTTAAAATACTTTTCTTATTATTAGGAAGTAAGGAGATTGTGACGATCACCAATCGTCAGCGTTTAAACGCGTTGAAAAACCTAATCCTTTAAATTGAGTGCTCGCCTCTTCGGCGAGAAGCTCGGTGGAACCGCGAATCAAAACTCGCCCGAGCAAAAATTTGAACCAGTTTTCAAATTTTTGCTCGGGCGTATTTATTTACTAATTTCTAATTATTATGAATACAACAATAGAACAAAAAAGACACACACTCGCCCACTTATTGGCAGCTTCAGTTCGTGAAATCTATCCAGGCGCAAAAAATGCTATCGGACCAGCAATAGACAATGGTTTTTACCAAGATTTTGAATTACCTACACCAATTTCCGATAAAGATTTACCAAAAATTGAAAAGAAAATGCAAGAGTTATTGAAACAATGGAAAAGTTTTGAACGAAAAGAAGTAACTCCTACCGAAGCAAAAAAAGAATTCGCGTGGAATGAATATAAAGTGGAACTAATAGAGGAATTCTCAAAAGAAAACAAACAATTAACTTTCTATACTGTAGATGGCTTTATTGATCTTTGTCGTGGTGGTCATAGTGAAAAACCAAACGAAGAAATCAAACCCGATACTTTCAAATTAGAACGCACCGCCGGAGCTTATTGGAGAGGAGATGAAAAAAACAAAATGCTTACCCGTATTTACGGATTAGCCTTTGATACCAAAGAAGAACTTGTTGCTTACGAAACGCAATTAGAAGAAGCGAAGAAAAGAGATCACAAAAAGCTCGGAAAAGAATTGGATCTTTTTACATTTTCAGATTTAATTGGTTCTGGACTTCCCCTTTGGACACCAAAAGGTACATTACTCAGAAATCTTCTCGACGAATATGTCTGGAGTTTGAGACAAATGAAAGAATATCAGAAAGTCGAAATTCCCCACATTACAAAAAAGGATCTTTACATAACTAGCGGTCATTGGGATAAATTCAAAGATGAACTATTTAGAATAACTACTCGAGAAGGACATGAGTTCGCTATGAAGCCTATGAATTGTCCCCATCATACACAGATATACGCACGCAAGCCTTGGAGTTATAAGGAATTGCCACAGAGATACGCAAACACCACGACTTGTTATAGAGACGAACAATCTGGAGAACTTTCTGGACTTTCCAGAGTACGCGCCTTTGCCCAGGACGATGCCCATGTTTTCTGCAGGATGATAAATGTAAAAGAGGAATTCCTAAAAATATGGGAAATTGTAAATACATTTTATGGAACTTTCGGTTTCAAACTAAAAGTGCGCGTATCAAAACATGACCCTTTAAAACCAGACAAATACCTAGGAGACAAAAAACAATGGGAAATAGCAGAAGGAATATTGGAAGGAATTGTAAAAGAAAAAAATGCCGACTATTTCATCGGAGTTGGTGAAGCTGCCTTCTATGGCCCTAAATTAGACTTCATGGCAAAAGATGCAATCGGACGAGAGTGGCAAGTGGCAACGATTCAGCTCGATATGGTACAACCAGAAAGGTTTGACCTCACGTGCGTAAACGAAAAAGGAGAAAAGGAGAGAATAGTAATGATACACGCAGCAATAATGGGCTCCATAGAAAGATTTATTTCTATCCTTATCGAGCACACCGCCGGCAACTTCCCTCTTTGGCTTTCATCCGTCCAAGTTGCAATTATCCCGGTTTCTGAAAAATTCACTGAGGGTGCCAAAGAAATTTATGAAAAATTAAAAGCAAAAGACCTAAGAGTGTCTTTAGACAATTCCAATGAAAGTCTAGGAAAAAAGATTAGAGCTTCTAAGTCCGAAAAAACTCCTTATTACATAGTTGTTGGAGAAAAAGAAATCACCTCTCAAAAGTTCAATTTAGAAAATAGAACTGGAGAAAAAGTTGAGGGATTAAGCTATGAACAAATCGAAGAAAAACTGCTAGAAGAAATAAAAAATAAAAGTTGAAAAAACAACAGAAGGGTATAAAATTCATTCAGAACAAAATTATTTATAATTTATAAAAAAATGATAAGAGAAAATTTTGAAGTACCAGTAGAAAATAATGATGGGGTCAAAGAAATAACAGTAGAAATGAAAGATGGTACGGTTAGACGTTTCCATTCAAAGGCAGAATTGATGGAAGCGATGAAAGAAGAGAGAGAACAAGAAGCTAGATAACACCAACAAAAACCGCCCGTAGTACGGGCGGTTTTTTTGATTATTTTTGCTTTTTAATATTTTATCTTTAATTTACCTTAAATATCCAAACTGGCTTTTTTAGCATTTGTCTGTATAAAAGATTTTCTGGCAGGAACATCAGTTCCCATCAAAACATCAAACACCTTATCTGCCTCTTGAGCATCTTGGATGCTAACTTGTTTCAAAATTCTATTCTTTGGGTTCATTGTTGTCTCCCATAATTCTTCTGGATTCATTTCTCCCAAACCCTTATATCTTTGGACAGAAATTTTTGGTGACTTTTTTTCTTCAGAAACTTCTTCAGTATCACCCTCAACAACTTCTTCACTTTCAACAGTCAAAGCACTATCTCCATCTTTGCCAATAATTTTTGTCCTTTCTTCGTCGCTAAATGCATAAAAAGATTCTTTTCCTTTTTTTATTTTATATAAAGGAGGTTGAGCAATATAAATATGACCACTTTCGATAAGCTGTTTGAAGTGTCTAAAGAATAAAGTTAAAAGCAAAGTTCTAATATGTTCTCCGTCAACGTCAGCATCCGTAGCGATAATAAGTTTGTGATATCTAAGTTTTGAAATATCAAAAGTATCTCCAATACCAGTACCGAGCGCTATAACCAAAAACTTTATTTCATCAAAACCTAGAATTCTATCCAGTCTGGCTCTTTCAACATTCAAAATCTTACCCTTCAAAGGCAAAATTGCTTGGGTCTTTCTATCACGTCCTTGTTTAGCCGATCCTCCTGCAGAATCTCCCTCTACCACAAAAAGTTCTGAATCTTCGGCACTTCTTGTCTCACAGTCAGCAAGCTTTCCAGGAAGAGTCATGCCTTCTAAAGCCCCTTTTCGTAAAACAGAATCTTTGGCAGCTTTGGCAGCCTTTCTGGCCTTTAGGGCTAAAGTAACTTTGTTGATAATAGATCTTGCGTCATCTGGATTTTCTTCCAAAAATGCTTCAAAAGTTTCAGAAAAAATAGTATCAGTAGCACCTCTCGCCTCAACACTTCCCAATTTTGCTTTTGTTTGACCTTCAAACTGAATCTCGCGCATTTTAATTGAAATAACAGCAGTCAAACCTTCAAGAACATCTTCTCCGGTAAAGTTATCTTCGCTATCTTTTACAAGATTATTTTTTCTGGCGTAATTGTTTAAAGTTCTAGTTAAAGCTGTCTTAAAACCCGTAATATGAGTTCCTCCCTCTGGGTTATAGATATTATTAGCAAAAGGTAAAATCCTAGAAGATATGTCATCCACATATTGAAGAGCGATTTCCACAGATTCGACTCCTTCGGCTTTTTTCTCAACATAAAAAATATTTTTATGAATGGATTTTAAAGATTGGTTATTAAATTTAACCAAAGAAGCTAATCCACCTTCAAAATAAAAAGACATTGAAGGTGCTTCAATATTTAACTCTCTTAAATAAAAAGCTTTTTCATCATTTATATCTCCTTCATATTCTCTTGCGTCTATGACCGTAATGCGTAAACCCTTTACTAAATAAGCTTGTTGTCTCATATGAGAAACAATTTTTTCAAAATCATATTTTATCTCAGGGAAAATTTCAGCATCGGCTTCAAAAGTGGTAATCGTTCCATGAAGTTTAGAATTAGCAATTTTTTTAACTCTAGCTTTTGCTTTACCCTGCTTATACTCTTGCATATGTTCACCGCCATCTCTGTGAACTATTACTTTCATATAAACAGAAAGTGCATTAACAACTGACGCACCTACACCGTGAAGACCTCCAGAAACTTTGTAACCTTCACCGCCAAATTTTCCTCCAGCATGAAGAGTTGTCATGATAGTCTCTAGAGCCGAAACTTTTGTCTGTTTATGCATATCAATTGGAATTCCTCTACCATTATCAGTAACTCTTATCCAATTTTGTGGCAAAAATGCAATTTCAATATCATTAGCAAAACCACCCATTGCTTCATCGCGTGAGTTGTCAAAAATCTCTGTAATAAGGTGATGAAGCCCATCGGGGCCGGTTGTACCAATGTACATACCCGGACGCTTCCTAACAGGCTCAAGTCCTTCCAAAACGGTAATAGACTCAGCTGTATAACCACTATTTTTAGCTGTTTTTGGTTCTTTTTCTTTGGCCATAAATAAAAAAGCCCTTAGCTTTTATTGATGAAATTATACCAAAAAACACTATTAAATAAAAGCCACTTTGGACTTGAAAAATAACGAAAATATACTCAAATTTTTTAAATAATTAACCCAAAAAAACAGAAAATTAAACAAAAAAAGACATTCATGAAAATTTCCCTATCTTATTTTTTATGTTTAACCTTCAATGTTTAACTTCTGATATTATCTGATTTGCCAATCTGATCTTTTTTTAAATTCACTGTATATTTTTTCCATTACTTCATTAACTTCAACATCAGTTAGAGTTTTTTTGTCAGACTGAAAAACTAAATGGTAAGCATAGGAAATTTTTTCAGCCCCGTCTTCCATTTTTTTGCTAAAAATATCAAACAAATCAAAACGTATTAATAAAACCCCCGAAATGTCTCTTATAATATTTTCAATTTCTTTTTTGTCTGTATCCTTTGGTACAAACAAAGCTACATCCCGTAAAACAAATGGATAAAGAGAAAATAGTCTAAAAATATTTTTAGAATTTTTTTCAAAACCTAAACCTTCATAAGTACTAAGCGACTTTGAAAATACAAATAATTCAGTTACATCAAATTCCACAAACGACCCTTTTTCACTTGAATTTATTTTGAATGGAAAATTTAAACCAATTCTTTCGCTAATAGTTCTTAATGCTAAATTTATCCCCTCTTCTTCCTCTTTTCTAGACTTTTTAGATACCAATGATTTATAAGCAATGGCAATGTGCACCCTTTCACCATTTTTACCAAAAACTCTACCCACTTCAAATAATTTCACCTCTTTTAAACCTAAAATTGGTAAATTTTGATAGTTTTTATTAACAGAATTTAATAAACCGCCACTCAAATCTTCTCTTAGGAATTTTTTATCATCTGCCAAAGGATAAGCCACTTCCAATTGCCCCCTGTCTGTCAAAGTATAAAGAGATACCTCATTAAACCCTAAATCAGTCAAAACATTTTTTATCTCCTCTAAATAATAAAAATCTTTTGGAATCATAGCTCTACCACGAATAGGTGGTGGCAATCTTACTTCTATATTTTCATAACCATAGATTCTGCCCACCTCTTCAATAACATCTTCCTTCAATCTGACATCCGTTCTTTCAAAGGGAACTCTTGCACTTAATTTGCCTTTGGTTTCTTTCACTTCAAAACCAAGACTGGATAGAATATCTAAAATCTGGACACTGCTCAATTTTGTACCTAAGACATTATTAACCTCTTCCACCAAAAGACTTATTTCAAATCTCTCAGATTTTTTATTATAAATGTCAATTATTTTTCCAAAGGATACATCTTTACATTCTTCACTTAAAAGAAAAGAAAAATAATCCATCGCCTCCAGAGCTAATTCTGGAGAAATGTTTGACTCAAATCTTTTTGAAGCTGAAGTCTTTATGTCAACTTTTTTTGTATTTAATCTAATAGCTGAGGAGTTAAAATTTGCTGATTCTATAATAATATTCTTGGTGTTTCTGTTTACCTCAGCCCTCTTACCACCTTTAATCCCGGCTATAGCCAAAGGCCCTTCTTTATCCGCAATAATTAAAATTCCTTCGTGCAATTTTATCTCTTTGCCATCCAAGGTCTCAATGACCTCATCTTTTTTTGACAATCTTATATCAATTCCCCCCTCAACCTTATCAGCATCAAAGACATGCATAGGTTGGTTAATTTCGGACATAACAAAATTGGCCAAATCAACAATATTATTGATACTTCTTTCACCAACAGACTCAAGTCTAGCCCTAAGCCATTCTGGTGAATCGGCGACTTCAATATTTCCCGCCCTTCTTCCAACATATCTCAAACATTGCTCTTTATCTTTTACATATATTTCTAATTCTTTTGAATCAACACTTTTTACTTTTAAAACATCTCTATCTTTTAATTTCATTTTTGATAGAACTGAAATTTCAAGAGCGATACCTTTATGACACAAAGCATAACAAGCCCTATCAGGCAAAACTTTAATATCAAAAATGTCATCAACATCCCAACCCTTTATATCTTCAATTTCAAAAGAATGCATAGATAACAGATCAGCCAAACGTGTTGCTTCCGGCAATTTTTTATCAAAATATGTTTGTAACCAATCTTTTGAAACCAACATTTTAGATTATAGAAAATGGATAATTGAAAATGGCAAGATTATTTAATCAAGTATTTTCTGAAACCCCCTAATAATTTTCCAAGCTCAACCATGTTATCTTGAATTTTTTTAAAATTATACACCGGTAAATAACCTAGCTCATTAGCAATAAATAACAAACTCTCCGTTTCATTTAAAGACCCAATTGAAATATCAACAAAACGACAATAATCTTTTTTACTACCCCTACCAGACCCCTCAGCAACATTAGCAGAAATGGAAACTGATGAGCGACGCAATTGTGAAGTTAAACCAAACAATTCTTCTTTAGGAAATTTTGACGACAATTTATAAATATCACAAGCCAAAGCCACTGCTTTTTTCCATAAATCCAAATTTTTATAACTCTCTGACATATTATAATTTTATCTATCTTCTAATGCCCACTTTCTACTCTCTAACATCTACCCTCTATTTGTTAAACTGTCTTAACACTCTTAAATCACCGTTATATAACATTCTAATGTCAGAAATTTTTGTTTTTACCAAAACAAGACGGTCTATACCCATACCAAAAGCAAATCCCTTATATTTATGGCTATCAATACCGGCCGATTTTAAAACGTTAGGATGGACCATGCCGGCACCTAAAATTTCCAGCCATTTATCTTTATACCTAACATCAACTTCAACCCCTGGCTCAACAAAAGGAAAATAACTTGGCCTAAATCTAATCTCAGTTCCCTCTCCAAAATATTCTTTGGCAAATTGAGATAATGTCCCCTTAAGTTCCGCCAAGGAAACGTTTTCATCAACATAAAGACCTTCGAGCTGATTGAATTGACATTCATGGGTTGAATCAGTGGCTTCGTTTCGAAAAACTCTCCCAGGAACAATTATCCGGAAAGGTGGTTCGTGTTTTTCCATATATCGAACCTGAACAGGAGAAGTTTGAGTTCTCAACAATAGTTTAGAGTTGTAAGTTTTAAGTTGTGAGTCTTTTTCATTTTTTGTTCTACTTAAATCTTGAATCTTAAATCTTGAATCTTCTTTCAACCAGAAAGTGTCTTGCATATCTCTAGCTGGGTGATCAGCTGGCATATTTAAAGAGTCAAAATTATACCATTCCGTCTCAAGTTCCGGCCCAATAACGACTTCAAAACCCATCCTATCAAAAATAGTCGTTAACTCTCTCAAAGTTTGAGTTATTGGGTGTAAAACACCTTTATCATTACCATTTTCCATACAGAATTAAATTATATAGAAAAAGAGGCTTTTTGCCAGCTTTTAATTTTACTGGAGTGTCTTTATGACGTAATTGATTGATTCGCATTCTCTTGTAATTCAGTACGCAGTTTCTCTCCGGCTTCTTTACCCGCCTTTTTCAAATCATTAATATAGTCTAACGACGAGAACGTTTTTTGGGCTAGTTCACCTCCGGAACCATCTGAATACGTAACCTTCTCAAAATATTCTTTTGGTAAAATGCCTCTTACCATACGATTGCTGCCCGTATCAAATCGAGACCATTTTTTTGACTCTCCTAAATCTTTACTCCAACGTCTCCCACCCTCATCATAGAGATCACCATATGACTGCGTGATTTTCCTGTTGACTTGTCCAGTAAATTTAATTTCGCCCTCCGTTAAAGTATCCAAATTTCTACCGCGTTGTTCACGTTTGGTTAAGTTTGATATTCCCTTAGTCGGAGGCAAACCAGGAAAATTTGCCCCGTAACAACCTGGGAGTGATATCGAACCATGATCAGTAATGATATTATTTTCAAGAACCCCCCCATATTCGACTAGGGCTTCTCTCACATATGCAATTGCACGCCCCTCAAGAGACCACTCATCAAAAATCACCACCTCAGCATTCTTGTCTTTTATTCTATCTTGCAAAAACCTTTTTAACCCATCTTGGTAGATGGGGCTATCCAAAACATCACCAGATATTCTCTTTGTACTAGACCGGTGGTACCCTAACGCTCGAGGATCAATACGATAAAATTTCGGCAGGGGTTCACCTGGATAAGCGCTTTTCCAAGATTCCTCAAAAAGATATCCGTATTGAGTTGCAGAAGTTTCATTTAAAAAAACATATTCTACTTTTTTATCGTGCCATACTCTTACTCGTTTGTTTACCTCGGCAATGAGAATATCAAAATTGTCATCCAACAACAACTTATACCCCTCTCTGACTTTTGGCTTAAATTCTTCAACTTCCTCCACAGAAGTTTTTTGTGTCTCCGTAGAAGAAACACTTTCCTGCACCTGCTCTTCTAATTGTTTCGGAATATGTTCCATTAAAACTATTTTAATAAATAAAAAATTACACTTTTAAATTTAAACTGGAGCCCCCCGTCAGATTTGCCCGCGACTCTAGGTTCGCCAGTCGCTCACCTAGGTCTGGGCACCGCCTCACTTATTTTTTCTACTAAAAAAACATGGTTCCGGCTTTCAAATCTGAACGCAGACAAAGCAGTTTGTCTGCTCGTATGTCTCACTCGTAAAACCTCTTGAGCCACCCGTCAGATTTGAACTGACGACATCCACTTTACAAAAGTGGCGCTCTACCAACTGAGCTA
>CAYGDO010000003.1:0-31582 GCA_964348785.1 uncultured Candidatus Saccharibacteria bacterium
GCTAACCCAAAAGCTATTTCGGAGAGAACCAGCTATTACCAAGTTCGATTAGCTTATCACTTCTTACCACAGATCATCGGAGTGTATTGCACGGCACAACCGTTCGGGCCTCCCTCCCGATTTCTCGGAAGTTCGCCCTGTCCATGGCAAGCTCACTTTGGCTTCGGGTCTGATGCATACGACTAACGCGCTATTCACACTCGGTTTCCCTACGGATTCACCCCAAAGGGTTTATCCTTGCCGTATTCATCAACTCGTTGGCTCATTCTTCAATAGGCACGCTGTGACGGATGTATCACTTTATACGCAAAAATTACGTACAAGGTGATACACCCGCTACAACTCTTTGTAAGCATATGGTTTCAGGTCTATTTCACCGCCCTCACCGGGCTACTTTTCACCTTTCCCTCACGGTACTAGTTCACTATCGGTCTTTTAAAGTATTTAGCCTTACCGGTTAGTTCCGGCAGATTCCTCCGAGCTATTCATGTCTCGAAGTACTCAAGAACCGAAGCAAGAAAGATATTTTGTTTTTACTTACAGGACTATCACCTTCTTTGGTTTTGCTTTCCAGCAAATTCAACTAACAAAATATTTTGTAACTTTCCTCGTTTAATAAAAAACGAAGCTTCGATCTTACAACCCCCAACCTTAATATCATGATTCAGTATAAATACCGCGCCATGAAATTAAGCTTAGGTTTGGGCTATTTCCGCTTTCGCTCGCCGCTACTAACGGAATACCATTCTGATTATTTATAATCAGAACAATTTTGGTTTCTGTTCCTCTGGGTACTGAAATGTTTTACTTCCCCAGGTATACTTCCTCTTTTTAGGGAGGATCATCAAGGTTTACTTGATGGGGTTTCCCCATTCGGAGATCTCCGGATCAAAGATTGCTAGGCATCTCCCCGGAGCATATCGTCGCCAAACTACGTCCTTCATCGTCTTTAAAAGCCAAGGCATCCACCATACGCTCTTGTTTCCTGTTAGGAAACTTGTAAACCACAATTACTCTGTATTTCACAGAGCAATAATTAATTTCATTTTCTAGTCCCGTTGCGCAGAATCAAATTCTAGCAACGGACTTTTTACCTGTTTGCCCTACAACATATTCACTTGTTGTAGGTTTAGAGTCTTAAGAAACTAATCTCAAGAACTCACCGACTCCGATTTGCTTGATTAAAAAATCGGGCGGAATTCTTTTTTCAATGTACCGGAAGATATGATCGAAAACCATCACATCTTTCGATACACTAACATTTGAATATCTTTAAAGGTCCTTTTAAAAAACAAAACCGCTACTCGGAGCGGCTTAATCGGGTAAAAACAAACCCAACTACTATCTTAGCCGCTTTTTAATTTGATATATTGTAAACATTTCCGAGTAAGTGGCATTATACACGAACCAAAAACAGTGTCAAACCTTTTGTCATTGAACTTGGGACGTAAAGCGTAAAATGCAAAATATGAAGCGTTTTAAAGAGAAAATTACCTTCCATTTGTTTAAAAAACAACCACTAACAAAAAAACCGTGCTGGGGACACGTTACACTTTTAAAGTCGAACACTCCGGGATTTTAATACTCCCTCATTGAAACTTGAGCGTCGATTTTCTTGAACAAATCTATAACGACGGATACCACGATAAGAAGAGCGGTACCTCCAATAGCTAAATAACTAACACCAGTAATAGCGTTCATTGCAAGAGGCAAAACCGCCACTAAACCTAAGAATATAGCTCCGAACATTGTTATCTTTGTTACAACTCTTCCCAAATATTCAGCAGTCGCTGGACCCGGTCTTACTCCTGGTACGAACGCGCCATTCTTTTGTAAATTATTAGCGGTAGATTCTGGATCAAAAGTTACAGCAGTATAAAAATAAGTAAAAAGAAAGACCATCAAAAAATACAAAATTGAATGGAACCATGCGTTAGCAAAAAGTTTTGCCAAGAATGCCGAAGTTGTAGCGACAAACTGAATACTGTTATTAGAAAGAAAAGTAAAAACAATTTGAGGGAAAAATAAAATAGACAGAGCAAAAATTATTGGCATTACACCAGCCTGACTAATTCTTAAAGGCAAATAAGTGGACACTCCTCCATAGACTTTGTTACCTCTGACTCTTTTAGCGTAAGTTATAGGGACAGGTCTTTCGGCTTCTGTCATAAAGACAACTCCGTAAATAACTAATATCGACAATATTGCAAAACCTATATACATAGGCAACTGTGAAGGCTCAAAAGTTAAAGCAAGTTGTTTAATACCAGCTGGAATACGTGCGACTATACCTGCAAAAATCAACATTGAAACACCGTTGCCAATTCCGAATTCAGTCATAAGCTCACCTATCCACATTAACAGAATAGAGCCAGCAGTAACTATGGCTATGTTTGTAGCCATCTCAAAAGGTGTAAGTTCTGGCAAAACACCGCTTCTCATAAAAATAATCATATAACCAAAAGCTTGAAGTATGGCCAAAGGAATGGTTAACAATCTTGAATACTGACTAAATCTTTTTCTGCCAGACTCCCCCTCTTCATGATACAGAGCTTTTAACCTCGGGAAAATCATAGTCAAAAGTTGCATAATGATTGATCCAGTAATATACGGACTGACACCGAGCATCATTATAGAAAGATTTGATAATCCACCTCCAGAAAAAATATCAACTAAACCAAAAATACTATTACCAGAAAAAAGCTCATTTAGTTTTAATTCATCAATACTTGGTATAGGAATTGAAGCCAAAAGTCTAAAAACTATAAGCGCAACAGCGACAAAAAGGATTCTCTTTCTTAAAGTTGAATCCTTTAGGGCTAAAATTGTTTTATGAAACAAACCACTCATTTTTTATTTTTTACTCTTCTTTGCTTTTGAAGATTCTTTTACTGGCTTAACATCGGACTTAACCTTTTTAACATTATCTGCTTTTTTTACTTCCTTTACATCTTTTTTTGCCTCCAAGACCGCGCCTCCATTTTTTTCAATCAATGCTTTAACTGGAGCCGAAACTGAACAATTAGAAACTTCAATTTTTCTTGAAAGTTCTCCTCCACCAATAATTTTAACATTAGAAAAACGCACTTGTCCTTTAGTTATCAGACCAGCCGAATATAGAGTTGACGGAGAAACAATGACTCCTTCTTTTAATTTCTTGTTTACGTCACCAATCTTAACTTCGGCAATTGTTCTTTCTATAGAAACAAAAGTATTGGTACCACGGCCTCTCAATTTAGGCATTCTCATTATGACATCTCTAAATTCTGGTCTGATTTTTCTACCAGCTCTAGCCTTTTGTCCTTTGGTGCCACGGCCAGAAGTTTTACCTCTTTTACCGCCCCTTCCGACAAAATTACCTATTTTTCTTTTGTGTACTCTTTTTATATTATGTAACTGCATATTATTTTTCTTAACTTCTAGGGGCTCTTACACAAGCCAAAGCTTTAATCGTCGCTCTTGCAATATTCAATTTATTTTTACTACCTGAAAGAATTTTCGCATTAACATCTCTAATGCCGGCTAATTCCAAAACGCTTCTTAAAGCACTTCCAGCGATCATTCCCCTTCTTGGTGCAGGCATGATTGAAACTATAGCGCTAGAATATTTAGCAGAAACTTCGTGGGAAATAGTCATCTCTTTAGTTAAATTAACAGTAATCAAATGTCTTTTGGCATCTCTAACAGCTTTCTCCATAGCCAAAGAAGTGTCGAGTCCCTTACCGGTTCCAACCCCAACCATACCCTTATGATTGCCGATTGCCAAAGTAATACTTAAATTAAATCTTTTTCCTCCCTTTGTGACTCTTGAAACTCTTCGAACATTCAAAGTTTTCTGATCATATTCCGGTCTTCTGTCTTCTCTACCATCTCTTCCGCCACTTCTTCTTTTATCTTTATTAAATCTCTGCTTTTGAGTTAAAGGAGAACCGCCAAACTTCTTAGGTTCAACTTGTGCCACCGGCTTAACATTATTTGTATTTTGAATATTTTTTTCTTCCATATTTTAAAATTTAACTCCGCCTTCTCTAACTGCGTCCGCAAAAATTTTTATTTTACCTGTATAAATGTAACCACCTCTGTCAAATACTACTGCTTTTATACCTTTATCTAAAATCATTTTTGCTATGGCCACACCAGTCTTTTTTGCCGTTTCAACATTATTTTTCTTATCCAAAGATGATGAATTTAAAGCTAAAATGGTTTCTTTTTTATCGTCATTAATAACTTGAGCATAAATACTCTTGTTAGACTTAAAGATAGACAATCTTGGCATAACAGAAGTACCGTGAACTTTTGCCCTGACTTTATTGTGTCTCCTTTCTCTGCTCTCTTGTTTTGTAAAACTTTTTGCCATTGATTTAAATTATTTATGCAGTCTTTTTACCCTGCTTTCTTCTGATGACCTCATCGGAATACCTAAGACCTTTTCCTTTATATGGTTCTGGCTTTTTAACGGCCCTTACTTTGGCTGTAAAATCACCAACTTTCTCAATATCTATACCAGCAACTTTTATACCGTTTTTATCAGAAACAACATTAAGACCCTCAGGAATTTTTAAAACAACTTGATGAGAAAATCCTACATTCAAAACAATATCACTACCTTTTACATCAGCTTTATAACCAACACCTTCAATAAGCAATTTCTTTTCAAATAATTTATTAACGCCTGCTATCATATTCTTTATATGAGAAACCCATGTTCCGAGCATTGCTGAAGAATTACCTCCGGAAGATTTAGGACTGGTTGTCAATAAACCATCCTTAACTGAAATAACTATATTCTCCGGTAATTTTCTGGTTAAAGTTCCTTGAGGACCTTTTACGGTAATAGAAAGTCCTTCAACTTTTATATCAGTTCCAGATGGAATCACTATTGGTTTTTTTCCTAATCTACTCATTTTATTTTTACCAAATTTGAAATAATGGTTCTCCTCCGACTTTCAATTTTCTAGCCTCGTCTCCTGTAATAACTCCTTTTGGTGTAGAGATAATCATTTTTCCATAACCTCTCTTAACTGTTTTGATATCCTTGTAACCTAAATAAGATCTTTTGGAAAGTTTAGAAATTCTCTTTAAACCAGCAATTTTCGGTGCCCCATTTTCATACAGTAAACCAACTTCTACAACCTTAATTTTTTTACCTTTCTTGGCAACACTGCCAACAAAACCATTTTTCGATAGAGCCTCAGCTAAAGCAAGGCCATAACTTGAATAAGGAAAAGCCACAACTGATTTTTTAGCCCAATTTGCATTCTTTATTTTTATTATTGTATTTGAAATATAATCAGACATATTATTTTACCAAGATGATTTTCTAATACCTGGAATCATTCCCTCATTAGCAAATTCTCTGAAACAAATTCTGCAAAGACCAAAGTCTCTCATAAAACCATGCTTTCTGCCACATCTAAAACATCTTCTAACAATCCGGGTAGAAAACTTTGGTTTCTTATTTGCTCTAGCTATTACTGATGTCTTTGCCATATTTTGAGTTTGGTTATCCTATTATTATTAGAAAGTATTGTCAAAAATTACTTTTTTTTACTAAATGGTAATCCTATCACCTCGAGTGCTCTTTCCGCCTCCTTTCTAGTCTTCGCTGATGTGGTAATGTTTATAGAAAGACCAAAAACATCCTTCAAATCTTCATCTGCAGTCTCAGGAAAAATTGTGTGCTCCTTTATGCCCATAGTTATATTGCCCATTTCATCTAAATTATGTCTATCTATACCATGAAAGTCTTTTGTTCTAGGCAAAACCACATTAAAAAGCTTATCCAAAAAACCATACATTCTTGGTCCTCTCAACGTTATCTGAATACCAACTGGATCACCCTGTCTTGTCTTAAATGAAGCGATTGACTTCTTAGCACCTCTCAAAACCGGCTTTTGTGCTGTCATTCTTGTAAGTCTATCGACAACCACTTCAACTTTTTTCTTATCTTTCAGCGAACCAATACCAGAAGAAACAACCACCTTTAAAACCCTTGGGGCTTGCATTGGACTCTTATATCCAAAATCTCCTTTCAAACTGGCAAATATGCTTTTTTCTAATTCCTTAGCAGATTTCATTGTTTTATTTATTATCCTTTTTATTATCAACTTTCACTTTTTTAACAGATACCTTATCGGCCAATCTAACATTTGATACATCTATTGGCCTCGGTTTTTCAACAACTTGTCCTTTTTGATTAGGGTTAGTTTTCCTCTGGTGTTTTTTCTTCATATTAACCCCTTCAACCAAAATTTTATTTTCTTTTGGCAAAGACAAAACAACTTTTCCGGTTTTACCCTTATCTCCCCCTGCAATCACTATTATATTGTCGCCTTTCTTTATATTCATATAAGTAAATTAAACTATTTCTGGTGCTTTTGAACCAATGCTTTGGAAACCAGCTTCAACAACCTCTCTTGGAATTGGGCCGAAAACACGTCCAGCTAATGGTTCGCCTTTTGTTTTATCAACCAAAACCACTGCATTCTCATCAAACCTAATATAAGATCCGTCTTTTCTTCTATGAGCCTTTCTCTGTCTTACAACAACCGCTCTCACAACATCTTTCTTTTTTACAGATTTTCTAGGTTCAGCCTTTTGAACTGACAAAACAACAATCTCCCCCAATTCTGCATATCTTTTCTTTGAAGAACCAAGCACTTTAAAAATTCTACCAATTTTGGCTCCTGAATTATCTGCTATTTTTACTATTGACCTTGGTTGTATCATATTTTTTGTATAATTTTAAATTATTTCTTTTCAACCACCCTAAATCTTTTATCTTTTGATATTGGTCTTGATTCTTCTATATAAATCTCAGAACCAATAACTCTATTTGCATTCAAGTCGTGAGCTTTATATTTTTTTCTTATTGAAAGATATTTTTTATACTTAGGATGCATAGTGAAATTTTCCACCGCAACAATGGTGCAACTGTTCCCCGAAGAAACAACTGTTCCCTTCAAAACCTTTCTGCCTTGTTTTTTTGACTTTAAAAAATTATCCATTGTATTTTATTAAACTATTTTCTTTTGATTAATAAAAGTCAAAATTCTTGCTATGTCCTTTCTGATCGTTCTTCCCTCTTTAACATTTTTTGCGCGACCACCTGTCATATCAAAACGAAATTTTCTAAAAGCCTCATGCTTTTCTCTAAGTTCATTTTCCAACTCTATAATTGTTCTTTTTGAATAATCAATCATATTAATTTCGGCTTATTATTTTGGTCTTTAAGGGAAGCTTGGTTCCAGCTTTTCTCAGTGCTTCTTTTGCGACACTGGCTTCAACGCCGTCTATTTCAAAAATCATTCTGCCCGGCTTAACTTCAAAACAGTAACCCTGAGGATCTCCTTTTCCACTTCCCATTCCTACTTCAGCAGCTTTTGCAGTAAAAGGCCTATCTGGGAAAATTCTTATCCATACTTTGCCAGATTTTCCAGCTGATCTAGCTAAAACTTTTCTAGCCGATTCAATTTGGTTAGATTTTACGCGACACAAACTTATAGCTTTAATACCAAAAGAGCCAAAAGCTAAACCGGTACCTCTTGTTTCAACAATAGGATATTTTTGGTTTTTTCTGTGGGTTTGCCACTTTCTGTATTTTACTTTTTTAGGAAGCAACATAAAAATTATTTCTTAGAAATTTTTTCGGCTTTTTCGGCAAAAACCTCACCCTTATATATCCAGACCTTTATACCAATATCTCCGTAAAGCATGTGGGCTCTTTGTCTGGCAAAATCAATATCAGCTCTAAACATCTGAAGAGGAATTCTGCCTTTTTTCATTTTTTCTGATCTGGCAATTTCCGCACCACCCAATCTGCCTCCCAAATACAATTTGATACCTTTTACTTCCTTACTGGCCATAACTTTCTCAATGGCCTGTTTCATTACCCTTCTAAAAGGCATTCTTTTCTCTAAACTTTCAGCAATCATCATAGCGACGATAGCAGCATTTGATTCCGGAGATTTTACTTCCTCAATGTCCAATTTCAACTCCTCTTGTCCAATCAAATCTTCTTTTTTTAGAAAAGACAAAATTTCATTTTTCAATTTAACAGCACCTTCGCCACTCTTACCTATAAGCATACCTGGTCGTGCAGTTTTTATTACGACTTTCACTGCTTTTTGATTTCTTTCAATATCCACACCTCCAATATGAAAACTTCTCAACTTTTTATCTAAAAATTCTCTAACCAAAACATCCCCTTTCAACAATCTTGGAAAAATCTTTTTATCAGCAAACCAGCGAGATTTCCAATCTCTCATTATTACCAATCTATGTGCATATGGGTGAACGTTATGTGGCATATTTTTATATTATTTTTTTTCTTCAAGATTTAAAAATACGTTTGAAGTTCTTTTCTTTATCATATAAGCACTACCTCTTGCTCTTGGCATGCTTCTTTTCATGACCAAACCGCCATTTACTTCAAAAGCCTTTATCGATAAATCTTTTAAATCATGTCCGGCATTTTTAGCATTTGAAACGGCACTATTCAAAAGTTTAATCAAAGGATCAGATGCAGACTTTACTGTATTTTTTAAAATAACCAAAGCGTCAGTTGCCTTTTTGCCTTTTACTAATCCGGCAACCAAACGAACTTTTCTTGGTGACATTCTTAAATTTTTCAAATAAGCCTTCATAAAATTATTTATTTCTTAGTCTCAACGGTAGCTTTAGCGGCTTGAGCAGAAGCGATTTCAGTCTCTTTCTTCTTGGCTTCTAACTCTTTCTGCATCTTTCCTCCGTGTCTAATAAATTTACGAGTAGGGGCAAATTCACCAAGCTTATGACCCACCATATCTTCGACAACCAAAACCTCCAAAAAATCTTTACCTGTATGTACTAAAAATTTAAAACCGAGCATTTCTGGAGAAACAACACAATCACGCGCCCATGTTTTTATGGGAGCTGTATTTTCAGACTTTTTTCCTACTATCTTTCGTAAAAGTCTATCGTCTATAAACGGGCCCTTGTGTGTTGATCTTGTCATTTAAAATAATTATTTAGTTAAACAAAAAACTGCCCAACGTAGTCGACAGCGTAAAAGCCAACTAAAAAGCCCTTTAAGAGCTTCCGGCAAATACTAGCAAAAATGGTTTTAAAGTCAAATCCCTCCCGTTAGAAGCCACGGACACTAAATCTAAATCAAGAAACATTTTTAAAAATCAGTTTTAATCTAACTGCTTACTAAGAAATATTTGACTGTCCGTGTCCTGCTTCTAACGGGACAAATAAAAAAGCGGGTTCTGCGATTCAGTTCCCGCCCATTGGCACTTCTACGTTCAAGGCTTTGCGCCCTTACGTTTAAGCGCTTCCTCAAACTTCCGCATCAGATCAGCAACCCCCTCTGAGGCAGTTCGAAGATTTTCTCTCAACACCTCTAGATCTTCAACTGGAGTGTGCCCAACCAAACAGTCAAAAGCATCATCCCCATAACGCCTTGCCGTTTCGGTATCAGCAGTAACCCTCGGAATTATCCGGACCGCGAGATTTTCTGCATAGTCAGACGCTCTCCGCGGTCTTCCTTGTGAGCCAGGGCGCTTCTCACTTGCCCCCAAGCGTTTGATTTCAAGAAGTTGAAGTCGAGGACCGGTTTTTTTGGAAACCTGAGCCCACACTTCTCTCTGCTTCTCCTTCGGGAAACGCGCCAGACGACACGCGATAGTGAACGACATTCTCCGATCCTTAGGGAGAAGCAACATGTCCTGAAACTCTCTGCCTAAGTCTTTGAGTGCCAAATGCTGGTAAACCCAAGCGACAGACTTGCCGCAGAACTTTCCAAGCTGTTCGACAGTTGCGCCTTTCTCTGATTCTCGAAGGAGCGCCAGAGCTTTCTCAAGCGGATTATACCCCTCGTGGTTAAAATCCATAATAAGACAACGTCGATGTTGCTTATCACGATCAGGTACCATGTCCTTAGAAAGAACTATGGCGTTAAGAGTGGGCAGCCCTACGAGTTTAGAGGCTCGCCAGCGACGCTCACCCATCACTAACTCAAAATCGGCATTAGAATCGCCGACAACCGCAATAACCTGTATGGGCACTTGTTGTCCATCTTGTTTCAAACTCTCACCAAGAGCCAGAAGTCCAGCCTTGCGAAACTCCTTCCTGGGCTGTTCAGGATTGGGCCGAATACGATCCACGGGGATACTGACTATCATCCCCAACGGGGACTCCGTGGCAAGGACCTTCGGCAGACCGTCTTCACCGCCCTTTTTTTCTTCCCCAATACTTGCTGGGTTCGGCGTACCGTTACTGCCATTGCCACCAAAAGTCGACTTACGCCTTCTTCCGACTTTTTTCTTTTGCCTCTTAGAGACAGAGTCGCTCAGTCGACTACGTGCCAAGAATTCACTCATAACCCCGTCATCTAAAGGTGGAGTACTTCCTCCGACAGGAACATCAGGGTTTGTTGACACCTCCTTGCACCGAAGGCGAAACAGCTGGACTGGCCCGCTGCCAGCCATCTGAATGGAGACGAGGTTTTTATCTCCTTTTTCCCCAACCTCAACCTTGCCGGTGGCGAGATCAAGTTCTCTCGTCCCATCGACTTTGATAGTTAGTCTTCCAGCCGAACCGTCAACGTCAAGAACAAGCCCCTTGAATTCGCCACGAAGTCTGGCCCCACCACAAAGCTGGCTGCTTGTTCCACCCAGTTCAAAACCCGAATGGCTAAGCCAGTCATTAACGGTCCGCTCCAAACCCGGAGCAACGGTTGTCGAAAGATGCTGAACAAAAAACCGCCTCGACACTGGTACTCTCATAATCCTGCTCCCTTTCTTTGGTTAGATTTTCAGTTGCTCAATTAAAACTCAAAGGACACAAAAGCTAACAACAAGAATACTCAGAGTTAGAACCGTGTCAATTAAACTTTGCGATCAGTTATATCAGCCCCTTTTTGTAGATTTGAAATTTGATCCACTATGTGTCCCGCCAAATTTTCATGACTCATCTTATCAGCTGATTCTTTACAGAGATGAGAAATTATCTGCTTACAATGCTCAGCATTCTCCGCATCCCTCATAACAAACATCACTCGCTCACCCGCCGTTTCAACCATTAAATTACCCATTTTAAACATAGTTGCAATAAAACCAGAAACTTCAACAGAAACATTTTGGATTGCATCCAATCTCAAACTGCCAATTTCTCTGTAAAACAAACCTTTTTGTTCAACAGTAATAACTCTCTCATTGGTTACTATCCACTCATCTAAATAATAATTAGTCCAAATTGAAAAAATACCAATCCACCAAATAAATATCCATAAAAAATAGAAAAACGACAAAACATCAATCAAGGATTTACCATCAATCCCCTGTAACAAATTTTTAAATGGCGATAATTCAAAAAAAATTACTAAAACAAGAGGAGCGACCATGGCGACCACAATTCCAAAAATTTCAGTGGCAACAACAAGCCAATGTTTTCTTATAACAATCGCTATTTTTTCTTTTTCAAGTAAAGGCACCATAAATTAAAAAGCAAAAGAAATTAAACTAAAAGCCATCAAAAAAATAATTGCAATACCCCCGGCCAAAAAAAGCCATTCTGCCAATTTAATGGTTTTACCCCCATCGCCATATTTACGCCAATGAAAGATAAAGACCGTGGCCAAAACCGCAAAAACTATAACAGCGACAAGAAAAGCCCCCACCATAAAATATCCTAGAGTCCTATGACTATTTTGACTTAAAGCTTCCAAAAAACCAGGTAAATTATTGAGGATATCCATTTATTAGATTCTATAACGAAAAAAGCTAAAATGAAACTAAGCTAAAATAACTGTGAAAACCCGCTTATAAATAAAATGCCTAAAAAATTAGCGGTAAAAGAAAAAATCAGAAAAGTTTTTGTTTTGGCCTTACCAAATCCAAGAAGAGCAATTCCCAATTCATCAGGCAACGGAGAGGCAATTATGAGACCAGCTAGAAATGGTGAAAAAATTTTAAATAACTTTGTCCTAAAAATTCTTTTGATTTTTTTATCCCCCTGCCCGGTTATATACATAATATCTTCTGAAAATCGATCCTTTATAAAATAAAATAGAATTAAATCCCCGATCACGGCGCCGAGTGCGCCAAACAAGGCTAAAACAAAAATATTGACGTGCCCACTAAGCTCAACAAAAAAAGCAATGGAAAAAGCGGTGGTGAAAGCTGAAGTAAAAAATAAACCAGACAAAAAACTAGAAAGTATTTCAAACTCTCCAAAAGAGGATAAAATTTCTTTCACTAAACCCGTGCGAGAAAAACAAATTGCTAAGATAATAAAAATAAAGATTACAAACAAATCCATTTTAAACCTATTCTTTCTCTCTAAATTTTTATTCATTTCAAAAACCTCCCTTACCTAAAGATTCTGCTTTAGATAACATATTTTGTTTCCTTTTATCAGAAGAAAATCTAAGCATATCAAATACCTTAGTTCTTATTGGACCAATTCCACAAAACCATAAAACGCCCTTTCTAAAATTAAAATGCCCATCTCCTCCATAACGAAAAAGGTTAAAAAGATATGGAGCGTCCATCGTGACCAAGAGACGTGCTGACCTGCCTTTCAAATATTTATCCCAAAAAATAGAATTTTTCCTGTATCTAAATCCAAAACCAGGAATAAACGCCCTGTCTATAAAACCCTTCATAAGGGCTGGAATGCCCAACCACCAGGTAGGAAAAACCCAAACGATATGTTCAGCCCATTTAATAGCTTCTTGAGCCAAAACCAAATCAGGTTCTAACGGCTGAATAACTCTGTAACCATTATGTAAAATTGGATCAAATTTTAAATCTCTCAAATTAATTCTTTTAACATCAAAACCGGAATCCCTTGCTCCCTTTTCATAACTATCAGATAAAGCTTCACAGAAACTGAGAGGATCTGGGTGGCCATTTATTATTAAAATCTTCCGCATGCTTTCTATTATACCAAATATAAAATCAACTTTATTAAAAAGCCCCCGAAGGCAGGGCCGAAACATCAGATGCCGGTGACTTGAACAAAAAGAGCGAGGTCCCGGCGAAGTTCTTCTTCGGCTTTTTTGAGATCAAAGCCGGGAACGATCCTCTGCCCACTCTTGTCTGGCATATCACTCAAAAATCTCGCATCCCCTTTGCCGATGAAAGATGCGGTGGCTTGGTCCTTGAAGAACTCTCTGACCCTAGGACCAAGTTCGAGAACCATCGGCCAACCAGGCAAGCTCTCACACCTAGACAGAAATGTGGTGGCCCCACCCTTCGCGGTATTGAACGTTGCACCTGAGGCAATCTTCCGAGAACCATCGATTGCCTGCCAATACAAACGCCAAATGTCTTGTTTTTCCATCTTCATAGGACATTCTCCTTCCATACTTAAAACTCCAAATTTGGCAAATTTGTTTCCTCTAAATTAAAACAGCCCTGTAATTTCAAGGGCTGTTTTAATTCTAAAGAAATCAATTACTGATGATGTCTATTGGCCACATCTTCCTTCACCTTTTCAATAAGTTTTGAAGCGGCCTCTTGACCTCCCAAACCAAACGAGAGACCAAGACCAAGAGCGATGGCGACAACTATACCCATAAATATCGTCTGGACAAATGGAGCAATGATGCCCAATTTATCAAGAGCAATAAGAATGGCAAAAATCCAAATAGCCCACTTAGAAACTACTCCTGCCAAATTGGCTGAGGAAATTCCAGCAGCATGAGCCCCTCCTGAAACCAATTTTTGAACAGCTTCAGCAATAATGGCAGCCGCCAATATTATCAAAGAAGCGACAATAACCTTTGGCAAGTAAACTAAGACGACTTGCTGTAAAAATACGTTTACCTGACTTAAACCTAATACATCAAAAGCGGCTACCAAAAATACAACAATGATAAACCACTTTACGAGACCTCCAACGAAAACTCCAGAATCAAGTTTGAAACCTGCCCTTTGAACGAACTCTTCAACCTTAACCTTCCTTAGGGCATTATCAACCTTTAGAGATCTAATAATTTGAGCGACAACCTTTTCCAATAGAACTCCGATACCCCAACCTACCAAAAATATGACTAGCGCGATAATAAGTTTTGGAACAAAATCCACAACGCCTGACCACATGTCAGCGAATGAACCTTGCAAAACTCCAGTCCAAGTTTGCATTTTTTATAAAAAATAAATTATTAATTTAACAAGTTAATCAATCGAGCCACCTAAACTCAATCGAAAAACGACCTTGTGTGATGTTTGTGTCACAACTTAATTTTACCACAAATAATACGAGGTGGTGCAATATAAGCTCAAGCTACTGTAATCCTGGCCAATTTAACCTGTTAACAATCGTTTTATGGGGATAATCTATGATGTCATAGACTAATTTATCGTTCATACTGAATCGGTATTTAAATTCTGAGGTCTCAAATACAGAATATCTTATTTCACGGCCAAATTCCTTTTCAAAACTAGAAATTGTTCTTAAAACCATTCCCTGTCTTACATTGTCACAAACCACCATGAGATCAACACGACTTTCCTCATTTTGAGTAAAAATACCAGCCAAAAGTACAAATTTTATCTTGCCCCAAGAACTAACCTTTTTTATTAAACTTTGATCTGAAATCAAACCCTGATGAATCAGTAAATTTTCTAAAGGTTTTACATACTTAAAATTTTGATTGAGAATCCAACCCTTACCTTTAAATAGATTTCCCTCATTATCCCTTTGCCCCTTCACAAAAGGCTTCTTTCTTATAAGACCTGATTTTTCTAAATTATAAAGCTCGCTGTCTATTATACGTTTAGTTGCACCAGTTTTTGCACACAAACTTGCCACGTTATATATACAATCCGGGTTAAATAAAAAAAAACGCATTATCTGCACTCTCTCTCTGCCATTAAAAATCTTTTCTAAAACATCCATTATTTATGCACCAATATTAAATTTAAATGTTTAGCTATTTTAAGCTGTATAAATAAAAAAGCGAGTTGACAGATGACGTCTATTATTTTTCAAAAACACAAAACCTCCTTTTTATAGGAGGTTTTGTGTTTTATAAGAAACTTTATCTTATTTCAAAGCCACCTTACCACCGGCGGCCTCAATGTCTTTCTTCAACTTCTCTGCATCTTCCTTTTTCATACCCTCTTTAATCATTTTAGGGGCAGCATCTACCAAGTCCTTAGCCTCTTTTAAGCCCAATCCGAGCACTTCCTTTACAACCTTGATAACAGCAATTTTGCTTGCACCACCATCAGTCAATTCAACATTAAATGATGTCTTTTCATCACCAGCAGCTGCAGAACCTGCTCCAGCTGAAGGAGCGGCAACGGCGGCGGCTGAAACTCCAAACTTCTTCTCTAACAATTTAACAAGTTCATTAAGATCAAGGACAGACATTGATTCGATAGAATCAACTACGCTCTTGAATTTTGCAGGAACTTCGACTGCTTCTTGTACTTTTGTGTCTTCCATTTTATTAATAGGTTCTAGGAAAGAAGGCTTTGGGCTCTAGGAAATTTCTTTCCTAACGCCTAGTACCTTTTGACCTAGTGCCTTTAAAATTATTCTTATAATTTATAATGATTTCTTTTTTGAAATCTGATCAAACGCCACAACCAATCTCTGTATCGGTGAATTGATAAGATTTACAAATTGAGCCTCCAAAGTCTTTCTTGAAGGTATAAGCGCAATAGACATAATGTCTTCTTTACCCAAAAATTTACCCTCAAAAACTCCTCCGATCAACTTCAAACCTTGTTCCAAGGTTTTTCCAAAAGAATATACCTCTCTTGAAGGAGCGGTTAAATCAGCACTCCACGCCACCCCCACCTCACCTTCCAATTCCGGAATTGAGCCAGATAAGCCCTTCCCTTCTAAAGCTTTTTTTATCAATGTTTTTTTTGCAACAAAATAACCAACATTGTTACTACGCAAATGTTTTCTTAAATTTGTAGCACCAAAAACATTAAGTCCGTGAAAATTCACGAAAGCCACAGATTTGGCTTCAGAAAAAACCTTCTGAAGTCTATCTAAAATAACGCCCTTTTTGTCTTTTGTTATAGCCATTATAGCCAAAAATAAAAAGCCTGATAATAAAGGCCTCCAACTCTTTTAAAGGAGTTCGACCTCTATGAAGGAGATTACGCCCACCGGGCAACCTTCAGTCTTTGAAGCCTTTGAAAGAGAGTTTATCACAAAAAAAATTATTGTCAAAATTATTCAAGCTGAGGAGGCCATTCAGAAGTCGGTGGATTTTTTATATTTAAATTATCAATATTTGATCCTGCCTCTCCATTAAAAATTGAGGCTTTATTTTTTTCCTTTTTTATTTCAGAATCAAAAAAACCAACACCTAAGACTAAAGCCAAACTAAAACTTAAAACAAAAACAAATCCTAGAGCTAAGTGAAAAAAGTTTTTATTAAACATACATACTATTTTATTCAATAAAGCAAAAACCTACAAAGGCTTTGGTGCAGTACTTTTTTCTTTTATAAGTTCGTTAATTTGTTCCAATGCCTGTTTCATATTTTCCTCATCTGCTATAACCCTTAAACCATCCTCTAGGACTTTCTTGGCTTTCTCTAAATCCCCGACAACATCACGATAAAAATCAGAGGCTCTTAGATAATAGTTTGGCAACAAACGTCCAACTTCCATTGATTTAATAAAATTTTTCTCCGCTTTTACAACATCTTTAAGATGATAGCCGTACAAATCACCTAGATTAGAAAGAGTAACTGGATCTTTAGGATTCAAGGCTAAAGCATATTCCCAAGCATCTCTAGCGCCTTCATAATCACCAAGTATCTTTCTATTAATACCTAGAGCCAGCCATTCACTAGAAATGTTGGGGTCAGTTTTTAACTTAGATACATTCTCATTAATTTTGCTATAAATTATGCCCCGAGCCTCAGGAGACATATTCTCAGGATAAACGACCGGCCTATTCAAATTTGGCATTTTAAAAGAAATTTCTGGTTGTTCAATAGGAACTTGTTCAATCTTAAAATCGCCTGAACCAGTATAAGAAACTCCTCCAGATATTTTCTCTGTAGTTGAAGCAAAATCATTAATGTCATTTGGAGTCTTCTTAGAACTCAAAATTTTAACCCCGTTATTCAGAAAAAACACAATAGCAATTAATCCCAAAACAGAAACTGCAAAAATCAATTTTGTCTTATTTTTCATTTCAGCATTTTAACATTAGTAACCCAAAAATGGGAGCTCTGCTGAATATTTAATTTTATGCTCGGTTTGAAAACAGAAAAGCCACCCCTTTCGGGGTGGCTTTTCGAGCCCTCCAAGTTTTTAAAGACTTGGAGCACAAGTGGCTATTAGTTTCCTCTGTTTTGGATCATACCGCTTGAAGGCAAGCCGTAGACACCATAACCGTTTGTCCAATCTGCATCAGCAGCGACTGAAGTAGTTGTTGAGTTCGGGCTCCAGATAAAGGAGTTTTGAGCTTCAACTGCGTCAATTCTTGTTGTTGATGACATTGTGTACTGTACTGAACCAAATGCAGCTTGAGCAGGAATATTTGGGAAAGCTGAGTCACCCTTAAGAGTCGTGATGACTGAAGCGCCAGAAGCTGAACCCGTTACTGAAGCACGAGCTTCAAAGTAGTAAGTTGAACCGACTGGGATTTGGATAGTAGTTGTAGCACCGGCTGTTGTCTGAGCGTAGATTGCAATTGTTGGAGAACTTGTACAACCTGTTCCTGAAACACAAGCATTTGCATTTTGAACTTGACCGCTTGAACCAATTCCGCTTACTGGTTGAGAGTATTGAGAATCAGTAAAGGCAAACAAGTTGAAGTCAAGAACTGAAGCTGTGGTTGTTGCAAGTGTGAATTCAAATTTGGTCAAACCAACTGAACCTGTCGCACTCGCATCCTTGCCAACGGCTGTAACTTTGAATCTCAACAATTTACCATCAGCAACACCTGTTGAAGACAATGTGTCTTTTTCAAATGTTGGGTAAGACTTGAAGACTCTGACACCAGCAACTGCCGTTGAACCAGTGGTGTACTTTGTAGCACCGCTTTCAACGCCTGTTCCTTCGCCGTTCAAGTAGTCAATTGCAATGAAGTGACCTGAAGATGTAGCTGATTCCGAGTTACCAATATTAGCAAGGTCTGCCTTAATGGTAAGAAGAATAGAAACATCCTTTGTAATAACAACTCCGCTTGGATTAATTTTTGTCAAAGTTGTAGTAGCAGTGGTGTTAGTACCAGTGAATGTTTGAGGTTCAGATACCTGAACTCCATTTGCCCATACGGTTACGTTAACCAAATCTCTTGCTGAGCTTGAAGCAGTGTTAGTGATTGACAAGCCTAACTTTGAAAGGTTAATTGATTCATTTCTAGACTCAAGTTTGTATACACCAATGACTTGACCAGTTGTACCGCCTGCAACTAATTTGTATGAAGGACTTGAAGCATCAGTTGAGACTGCGATAGAACCAGAACCAATTGTCATAGTATTACCAGCTGAAGCTGTTACGCTTTCAGTAATGGTTGTACCAGAAGTAATACCGGTTGGTGTGATGTTAGCAGCTGTATTTTCAATACCCCAAGCAAATGTTTCTGTACTTGCAGCGCTTGAAGAAATATTACACTTAAGTGTCAAAGTCTTGACTGTTCCTTTTGGAATAATCAAAGCTGTGTCAAAAGTAAATGTGTATTCATCACCTGTAGTATCACCGTTTGCAGGGTTAACAACAGTTGAATTGTTAAGAGCAGAACTTCCATTAAATAATTGACATCCGCTCAAATTATCAGCTGTATTTGCTGTACCAAAGGTCAAGCTACCCTTCATAGAAGACAATCTTATATCTTCACCTGATTGAGAAGCATCCAATTGATAGTTAGCAAATTCTCTAGCATTTCCACCAGCAACAATTGTTTGTGAAGCTGGGGTTGATGCCATAGTTATAGTTAATGAACCAGTCTTAACTGTCATTGTGTTCATTGACAAAACTCCGTTGGCTGAAAGTGAAATTGTGTTACCTGAAACTAAACCAGTAACATTGGTCCAACCGCTTGAAGGGGTTGTTGACACAATGTAAGTGGTGTTATTTCCAACTGAAGCAGGAGCTTGTCCCTTAAGAGTGTAAACTCTCTTTCCGATTGGGAAAGTTACTGTGTCAGTAAAGGTCAAAACCTGAGCAGCGCTTGTACCAGTTGCATCAACTGGGCCAGCGACAACTGCACCGTTTTGATCAACGATAGTAACGTTTGTCAACATACCATCAGTTGTAGGACTGCTAGCTGAACCTGAGGTTGTAGCTACGTTAAACACTAAACTCTGAACTGAAATTGGCTCACCTTTGATGTCAGTCTCAAATCCACCAAGAGGTTGATTTGGAACACCGGCAGCAATGTTTTGAGCGGCAACTGCAGAAGATTTAGTGATTGAAGTTGCAGAACCAGCACTGATAGTTACAAGTGAACCGCTAAACCATGGAGTTGAAGCAGTACCTGCACAGCTGGCGCTTGAATATAAGAATTCAGTTCCAGTTGTTGCGGTTGTTGCACAGTTTCCATTGGCTGAAGGGGTAACACCATAACCGAAGGTCTCACCTGTAAGGTAAATATCGGTTGTCTTGTAGATATCAAATTGAACGGTTCTATTAGCTGAGCTTGCGCCAACTAAGTCACCGGCAACCCAAACATCTTTTGAAGCACCCTTGTCAATCAAAATTCCACCTGGGAATAATGAAGTGAAGTATTTACCATCAGCTGAAACGCTTGTGTCATAAGCAACACCGTCAACGTAAGTCTTGATGTTTGCTAAGTCACCAGAAGCTGATGAACCTGATTGATACCATCTAACGCTCCAAAGACGAGTCTTTTCAGCTGAACCAGCTGTAAGACGAATACCAGCGAAACGATAAGCTGTTGTTCCAATTTCTTTTGTAGCTGCTGTATTTGGATCAAAGCTTGAAGCGATGAGAGTGGCTGAACCAAGACTCAAAGTTGCGTTAATAGTGTGAGTAGCACCAGTTACAGGAAGAGCTCCTGAAACAGTTGCACCGTTTGTATTAACACCAACAACTGTAAGAGAGGCAACTTGGCCAGCTCTTGCATCGTTATCAGAAGCCATGTTACCGGCAATAGTGATAACTTTTGAGGTACCAGCCTTAACTACGAATGGTGAACCTACAATTGCTTGATGATTTGAATTGAATGTTTTGGAATCTCCGATTTGAAGACCGTTTTCATCCAAAATAACAACTCCTGAGAAGCTTACATCTGCAGCGAGACCAGTTCTTTCAACTGTAATTGAATTAACTGTGACATCACCGTCAGTACCAGCTGAGAGTCTCACTTTTGTAAATGGGATTCTAGCTGCGCTTTCTGGAGCGAGTGAAGGACCTGGTTGACCTGGGTCAGTTACTGAAAGACCAGTACCTGTTGGGGTGGCTGGAGGAACAGTTGAACTGCAAGGTTGACCAGTAACTGGGCTGTAACCAGAAGTTGATGTACAACCTGTTGGCAAAGTACCGCCTGTGTTACCACCGCCAACTGTACCTGACATATTATTCAACTTTGCTCTAGACATTGCTCCGACAAGTCCTGTACCTGAAGTCAAACCGACTGGTGCGAGAACTTCTGAAGCATATTTATTCTGAAACTTTATAACAGCAGCTTTTGTCAAACCACCGAAATAAGTTGTTTCGTTACCCTTTGAACCGACGCCTGTTGCTGAAACTTGTGTTACAGGATCTGAGTTAAGAACTTTTTGGAGCTCCATAACTTCTGCGCCTGAACTACCAAGTTTTAAAGTCTGGGTGAAGGTATAAGCTGAAACAGTTGAAACAACTGCTAAGCTAAGCACCAAACCCATGACAACAAACCCGGTAAAGAGTTTTGTATTTTTACTCATGTGTTTCTAAAACTTTTAATGATGAAAAAAAATATTGTTTTATTTTTTAAAATTTGCAACATTTTTTTTCACCTCCGTGACCCCCATAAAGGATTAGCTTCGACAAAAGCTTTAGGCCAACGGAATTAATGACTAATCAAAAAACTTAAAGGTAGTCTCCCACCAATAAGCTGACGACTTTTTAATACTATTCCTGATGTTTTTTACATCTGGATTAGTTGATTAATTTAAGACCGAATTTACTGAAATTTTTCTGAAAAACTAAAGGAAAAAGTATGCTGTATTCCTACCTAATTTTGTTGTCAAAGTTCAGGCATTTTTGCTCTCCACTTTAGAGCCAAACTGCATAGCGCAAAATCCTTCGACTTATACGCATTACAGAGATTATATAACTCTTTAGCAAAGCCAGCAAAAAAATCATTGTGGATAACTAAAAATCACGGGATTACCCGTCATTTATAGTTAAAAATTCTTTACAAATTCCACCAGTCGATTATTGCATAAAGGGGTTAAAAAGTCAATCTTCAACATACTAAACCTAAAAACTGGATTTATTGTTACTTAAAAGTTTAAATAATGACTAAAATAGTGATTAAAAAACCTATTTATTTATGAAATATAAAGTCCAACGTTTTTTACCAGTTCTACCCAAAGCCCCCACCGATGTCAAAAAAAGTAACTCCCTTTGAATTGTTTTCTCACCGTATTGAGGCAAAAGGACACTTATATCTTTTAAAGTTAATTTGTCCTTTTCTTTAAAAAAGTCCATGATTGTTTTTCTTCTTTGAGATATTTCAATATCCTTAAATTTAAAATCTCTTTTATTTTTAATGTTTTCACCCTCCAAAGAATGATTAATTTCTTTTGAAATTATAGAGTCTGTATTTAAATTTTCTTCAATTTTATTTTCTGTGTCCTTTACAATACTTTGTCCCTTAAACTGATTTATACCTGGTGGTGTTACTTTAAACAATTCGTCCTTTATTAAAAGGACATTTTCTGGAGATTTAATCCTGTCAAAAACTGTTTTGGTTATCCCCTCTAATTCACCGACAACCAAAACATAACTGGTCTCTTTTATAAGACCGGTAATAACCATAGTTTCTAACATTGAATGAATAGACAAAATACCAGTCAGAGAGTTTTGTATGGATTGATTTTTTATCTCCTCCTCAAAACTTACAGATCTTGATATATCCAAAAGCGTATCGACAGCGACATTGCGGATCTTTTCCTTTATAGGTTCCTTGTTATCTAGATGATTGGTTAAAAGATAAATACCATGAAGAACCCTCTCAAACTTTTTAAAAACAAAAGCTAAGGAATTGTCCTTGAAATGACTTTCAGTCAAAGAATACCTTGATTCACTTGATAAAAGCACTGTCTTTAATAAACCTTTTGTTTTCATTTTTTTGTCCTTTATGATTGTTTCTTGTCTCAAAAGAGAATTTTATTAGTCTTTAATATATTTGTCTTTTATATTATATGCACTGAAAAATAATTACAATGTTGTCTCTGGTTATTTTTTGTGCTGTGGCAAGAAACAAATGATCGACGGATTGGTCCGCCCTGTTTATTTTTAAGCGAGTTCTAAAACTTTATTTAAATAGACAACAAAAAAACTAAACAAATCGAATTATTTTAAATCGGATATCTAGGCACATTTTTCCAATGATTTATGATATTATTTCTGTACCAAATGAAGGAAAAAAACAAAAAAAATATACAGCAGTCTTTTCAAAGAAAAATCAAAAAAGAAACAAAAGATGGCATTATAGCCATAAGCTTTTTTTTACTAGCCATAATAGCCACTCTCGCATCTTTTGGAAAAGCTGGGATGGTTGGTAAATACACATTTGAATACTTATCAAAAATTTTAGGAGTTGGGTACTATCTTATCCCAATAGCATCTCTCATGCTTGGCGTGTCTTTTGTAAAAAATAATGAGGAAAGAGATTTCTCACTACATAAAATTTTAGGGACTATTCTTTTTTTCTTTGCCGGAATTGGAATTATAGAAATGGTTTTTCTAAAAGGTGGAATCCTCGGCAAATATATTTCAGTACCAATAATGACATTGTTTGATTTTTATGCCGGCATAACAATCCTGTGCGCCCTTTTAATAACATCTGTTCTTATAATTTTTGAATCTAAATTGAGTTTAAAGCCTCTACTTTATTTAGCCACACTCATTAAAAAATTTATCTGGGGTATGTTATTCAACAAAAAGACAGAAAAGGAAGTAGAAAAAAAGGATCCTAATGAAGAGGAAGAAGGGGCAACTGAAGATATTGATGAGGAACAGGCAGAAGAAAATACTCCCACCATTAAAGAAAAAGAGGTAGAAAAAAAATTAGAACAACCTCTTAAAATAGCTAAATCTGAAACAGACGACTACGACGAGGGGTCTTATAAAAATCTCTTTAAATCATTTGGTAAAGAATATGTGCCTCCCCCGCTATCTCTATTAGAAAGAGATTCTGGAAAACCGATAGCTGGTGATATAAAAGCTAGTGCCAACATAATAAAAAGAACTCTGCAAAATTTTGGCATCACAGTAGAAATGGACGAAGTTTCTATTGGTCCATCAGTCACTAGATATGCACTGAAACCGGCAGAAGGAGTGAAGCTTTCTAAAATTGCCACCTTGCAAGATAATTTAGCTTACGCTCTTGCCGCACACCCTATAAGAATTGAGGCCCCAATACCTGGAAAATCACTTGTCGGTATAGAAGTTCCAAACAGTACTAAATCAACCGTAGGATTAGCATCAATGTTTGGATCTGAGGAATACCAAACTTCTGAAAAACCTCTTTTGTGTTCACTTGGAAAAACTATTTCCGGTAAATCACAATTTGGCAATTTAGCAAAAATGCCCCACCTACTTATAGCCGGAGCTACCGGAAGTGGAAAATCAGTAACTATACACACTATTATAAATTCTCTACTCTTTCGAAACTCGCCAGACAATTTAAAAATAATAATGATAGACCCAAAAAGAGTGGAACTGACTTTATACAACAAAATCCCCCACCTCCTCACACCTGTAATAACTGAGGCTAAAAAGGCAATTTTAGCACTTAAATGGGCAGCCAAAGAAATGGACAGAAGATATGAAATTCTAGAAAATTTCTCTGTAAGAGATATCGAGTCTTACCACAAAAATATTCTAGAACCTTATATTAAAAAAACTGGCAATAGTGAACAGAGCGATGACAAAAACGTTCCCGGCATTATGCCTTATATAGTTATAATAATCGATGAATTAGCAGATATTATGACTTCATATCCAAGAGAATTAGAAGCTGCCATCGTAAGATTAGCCCAGATGAGCCGTGCTGTCGGTATCCATCTTATACTTTCAACCCAAAGACCCTCAGTTAACGTCATTACAGGGCTTATTAAAGCAAATGTGCCTGCTCGTATAGCACTTCAGGTCGCATCTCAAATAGACTCAAGAACAATTTTGGACACAGGAGGAGCAGAAAAACTTTTAGGAGCTGGAGATATGCTCTATTTGGGTGGTGACATGTCAAAACCTGTACGTATCCAATCAGCATACGTAAGTGAGTCCGAAACTAAAAAAGTTGTTAAATATTTAAGGGACACATACGCTGACGAAATTCCAAGCGAAATAGCCTTAACGGGTGACGTATCATCCTCTGATAACGGAAAAAGTATATTTGATGAAGCCATGTCTGATGATGAAGAAGTGGACGACGATTTGTATGAATCAGCCAGAGAAGAGGTCATCAAAGCGGGCAAAGCCTCAACTTCATATATCCAAAGAAGACTTAGAGTGGGATATTCAAGGGCAGCGAGACTGATTGATATCCTTGAACAAAAAGGCGTTATCGGTCCTGCAGATGGAGCCAAACCAAGAGAAGTAATCAACCCGGGATTTAGCACGGATAATCAAGAAGATAATAACCTAGATGATGCCAAAGACAATCATTAGAGACGTACGGAGTTTTATATATTATGTAGTAGTCTTAGTTTTCATAGGGACATTATTTTCTTATGCATACTTTGAAAGTAGAAAGTACATTTCCGGCCCGGAAATAATAGTTGATCGACCAAAAAATTACGAAACTATCAGAAATAAACTGGTAAATGTTGAAGGTGGAACGAAAAACGTTAGCAATCTTATTATAAATGACAAAATAACCTCCATAGACGAAAAAGGTGTTTTTAAAGAAAAAATCTTAATGCAAAATGGTCATAACATCATTTTAATAAAAGGTAGTGACAAATTCGGTAAAACCAAAGAGGTTTTTATTGAAGTTAAAGTCGAAGGTTAACCCAAAAGAACTTTTGAGACCAGGAAATTATTAAGGAGCAAAGTCAATAGAAATATCCCCCAAATCTTTTATACTTTATAATAATATAAATTAATTACTATTAAATTCTAAGAAATCTATGGCCTTTGGAAAACCAAAAAAAGAAAAAGAAGCGAAAGTTATTGGAGCAAACATTGAAGACACACTAAACGCAATCAAAACTAAGTTCGGTGAAGATTCGATAATGAAACTGGGAGATAAACCTCACGTCGACGTAAATGCAATATCGACCGGCTCAATAGGACTTGATGCCGCCTTAGGGGTTGGAGGTTTGCCAAGAGGAAGAATTATAGAAATTTTTGGACCTGAATCGTCAGGTAAAACTACCCTATCTCTTCACGTTGTAGCTGAGGCCCAAAAAAAAGGTGGGGTGTGTGCCTTCATAGACGCAGAACATGCCATGGATCCAGAATATGCCAAAAGACTAGGTGTCAAAATTAACGAACTTTTAATATCTCAACCAGACACCGGAGAACAAGCCCTAGAAATAGTTGAAAGCTTGGTACGTTCAGGAAAAATTGATGTGGTAGTAATCGATTCTGTGGCGGCACTTACCCCAAAAGATGAAATCGAGGGAGATATGGGGGCACAACACGTTGGCAAACAGGCACGTTTGATGTCACAAGCACTAAGAAAATTGACCGCTATTGTGGCCAAAAGTAAAACTATCGTCATTTTCATAAACCAAATCAGAATGCAGATTGGTGTCATGTTCGGTAACCCAGAAACCACTCCAGGAGGTAAGGCTCTAAAATTTTACACCTCTGTACGCTTAGACATAAGAAGAATCGCACAAATCAAAAAAGGTGAAGAAGTTATGGGAGGACGAATTAGAGTAAAAGTTGTTAAAAATAAAGTTGCCGCACCATTTAAACAAACAGAATTTGATTTAATGTATAACGAAGGCATATCCAAAGAGGGTGAAATTATAGCCCTCGGAGAAAAAATGGGTTTGGTTAAAAAAACTGGAATGTCATACGAATATATTCCTGCCGACAAAGATAAAAAAACCGAAAACATAAAACTTGGCCGAGGATATGATGCCACCAGACAATTCCTAAAAGAAAACAAAAAAATCTCAGATGAGATTTTAAAAGAAATCAAAAAACGTCTCAAAGATGGAGACGTGTTAACTGGAGAAAAAGAGTCAGAGTCAAAGGAGGAATAAACTAAATGAAAAAAGAGTCAAAAGAAATAGAACTTTTTACCTTAACAATGATTTTTTTTGTTTCTTTTTTAATGGTCATTATTAGTGACTTCCCTTTTATAAATGAAATTAAATTAAAAGCTGGAACTTACTACTACGAGCAGTGGCAATCAGATTCAGTAAATTCAACCGATAGCAATTCAATAGAAAATAACAACGAAAACAAAAAAGGCGACGATACCATAAACGGAAACGACACTTCAGAACAGTATTGCCCCGACCCATCTAAGTTTTTCAACCACGGAATACGCTATGAAAATGGTGAGCCCTGGTATGAAATAAAAGTTGATTCTAATTTTGAAAATCAGTTCAAAAGAGAACGCAATATAACATCCCCCCTTCCATTTACACCTATATATGATCTGGTCGTTCGTATAAAACCAATTTTTAATTATTACTGTATACCAGGATGGCTTGAGGGTACTGAAATTGCATCAGACAAATTATTAAGATCCGTCCCAATAAGAAGCAAACTTTTAATTAATAACGAAGAAATGATTATTTCTTCAGAGGAAATGGTCAAAACTAATGAAAAAGATAGTTCTGGTAACTTTATATATGAATGGAAAATAAAAGGGTGGCCACAAGGCATTTCCTCATATAATAAACTAAAAAAATTATACTCGGCGATGGAAAATAATGAGACAATTAATTTCCAAATTACCATTCCAAAAGACAACGGTCAGGAAGAAACCTTAAGTTTACCGGCTAATTTTTCTTTTTGCGCTCCATTGTGGGGTGAAGGACAGCATAGAATAATAACTATGTATGGTCTAGAAAAATCGGCACTGGATACTTCATCCGCTACAAAAAACGCAGAAGAGCTAAGGACAGACGGTTTTGAAGTGATTGACCCATTCAAAACTTACAAAAAAGAGTTTTCACATTTTGTCGACTTGCAACCATACAAAGAAACAAAACTGCTTTCAGAAATGACAAAAATTAAATCCTTTAATCAAATTACAGATAGTTACAATAATGCAGTAAAGCAAAGTAATTGTCTTGGCGGGACAGCATACTTCCTTCATGCTGGAGAAGCAATATTAACAGATGAAGATGGTCTAGACAGCGGAATACAAGGCATGGCAAATCCAGATTCTCCTTTCATTTTAATAGTAGACGACTTTCCTCCATTATTTAAAATACACGAGCTGGGACATACGATTGGTAAATTATTAGATGAGTAT
Organism: uncultured Candidatus Saccharibacteria bacterium; assembly: GCA_964348785.1. GTDB lineage: Bacteria > Patescibacteriota > Minisyncoccia > Phycocordibacterales > 2-02-FULL-43-11 > 2-02-FULL-43-11. The sequence goes on from CAYGDO010000003.1 coordinate 27,592, forward strand.
TTTGTACCAGGCGAAATGTCATATGAAGATTTCCAAAGATATAACACAAAATATAACGTAGCAGATTTTAAAAACTGTTCTTTCAATCCTAAAAAAGATTACGTATATAATGGAAAAATGTATGGCGAAATAGATATTGCTGGATGTTTTATAGAAAAATTAATTTTATATCCAGAAACTAATTTTGAAGTCATATCAATGTATAGACCGTCAGTGGCAAGTATTATGAGTTTGAATATAAACACGAGAAAGTTCAACATTGTCGGATGCGGTTATGTATTATCATCAATCAAAGGAGGTGATCCAAAATCACATTGGCCAGAATGTGCCACAAAATTGGACACTATTCCCCTACAAAAACAGCCCCCGGTTTCCGATAAACAAAGCGGAATAAACAAAAATCTCACTGGTAACGTTCTAGCCACAGCAACACAAACAGAAACAAGTCCAGAAAATACAACCCCTCAGTGTTATTTAAAACTAAAAATAAAAGCTGACAGAGGAAATTCCGGTCCGGAATTTTCCTTAATTGAACAAAGTGGTTTTATGGACAATCCCAATGAAAACCTAATACTACGGGAAAGTAATGGGGTGCAAGGTTACTTCATAGAAACATACTCCCAAGAAAACCTACTTATCAAAAAATATCCCCTGCCCACGACAGGACATATACTCGGTGAAAACTTTTCTCAAAAAAGAAACTTAATGTTACCTTTATACGATGGCGTAATAGACCTAACAATCCCTTGGAATCCACAAATTAATTACATAAAAATTAAAAAGGGTTCAACTCTAACCGACTTAAATTTCGACAAAGAAAATATAACCTGCGATCAAATAAATACTGCCCCCCAAAGAAACATGGGCTTCTATGGCAAATTAAAAAATTTAATGGGAAAACTATTGAATTTGTTTTGATTTAAATAAAAAGCACGATTATAAAGGCCAACTCGCCAAATTCAACCCTATCGTTCCAAAAAAGAAATATATACTAGCTGTTGCCTTTTGAGTTTTTTAAGGTTAAACTTGCCCCTGTATTTTTAAATTTATTAAATAATCCTAAAAACATGGGTGTTTTAGCTTATAACGAAGCGACGGTTCACAAATATATAGAGTACGAGGGTCAACCTTGGGAAGTACAGGACTCAAGAGTTTTTCGTATGCAACAAAGAAAACCTGTTAATCAAACAAAATTGAAGAATTTAATAACTGGCAAAGTGGCAGAAATTACCTTTCACCAATCAGATAAAATCAACGAAATAGAAATAGATGAGACTGAAATAAAGTATCTTTACAACAACAAAGGTGAGTTCTGGTTCTGTGATCCAAAAGACCCATCAAAAAGATTTTTCTTTACTGAAGAACAAATAGGATTGGCAGGAAAGTTTCTCAAAACTAATTCAACTATAAAAAGAATGATGTGGAAAGACAAACAGGTTGGCTTTAAATTCCCTATCAAAGTGGAATTAAAAGTTGTAGAAGCTCCCCCAGCTGTAAAAGGAGATACTGCCAAAGGTGGAAATAAACAAATAAAATTAGAAACTGGAGCCGTTATCAATGCCCCGCTCTTCATTGAAGAAGGCGAAATAATCAGAATTAATACAGACACCGGAGAATACGTAGAAAGAGTCAAATAAAAAGTAAGTAATTTTAGAAAATCCGCCCCGATATACATCGGGGCGGATTTTTCTTTTTTATCCCTATTTTTTACTATCTACCATCCACTTTCTAATCTCTACCTAGCAATATATGGCAATAGACCCATAAATCTTGCTCTTTTAATTGACAAAGCAAGTTGTCTTTGGAACTTTGAACAAACCCCGCTTTTCTTTCTTGGAAGAATTGTTCCTCCTTGAGACAAAAACTTCTTTAGCAACTCTACGTCTTTATAATCTACATACTTTATTCCGTTTTGAGTAAAATAACACTGTTTTTTCATAAATTTTCTTTTTTTCTAATTTTTTATTTTTGATATTTAATATTTGATTTAGAATGGTATATCGTCTGGATTAATCTGTTCTTCTGGATACTCGATTCCCCCGACTTCTTCCTTCTCCTCTTTGCCGTCTTTTTTACCAGCAAAACTTGAACCAGTTGAAGCGCCACCACTCCTTGGACCAAACTGTACCCTGTCGGCCACAATTTCTGTCCTGTACTTTTTCTGGCCATCCTTATCATCCCAACTACGAGTTTGCATTCTACCTTCCACAAGAACACTACTGCCTTTTTTCAAATATTGACCAGCTGTTTCTGCCTGGCGACCAAAGACGACAATATTATGAAAATCTGCTTGCTCTTGTTTCGCTCCATTTTTATCTTTATAAACTCTATTCGTCGCTACAGAAAAAGAACAAACTTGAATCCCAGATGGAAGCGATCTCACTTCTGGATCTCTCGTCAAATTTCCGTAAACTATAGCTTTATTTAGATACATTATTTTTGAAGCTTAGATTAATGCTTAAATTGTACAACTCTTGATTTATTCAGCAATAACAGCATCAATAGCCTTATCAAGTTCTGTCTCTGAAACTTCTTTCTTTTCAACCTTTGGATCCTCAGTTGGAACCTCACCTTTTGGGCTCTCAGTTCTCCTATAAGAAGGAGCTTTAGGAGCAGTCATAGTGTTTTCTCTAACAGTCTTAACTAAAATATGTCTTAAAATAACAGGGCTTGTCTTGAAATACTTTTCAATATCGACGACACCTTCACTACCTGCTTCAAATTTAACCCAGCCAAAATAGGCCTGATTGTACTTCTCATACTTACCTCCGAAATCCTTTCGCATTTCATAGGTTAAGTTCTTATATTTAGGCATTTCTTCCGAAATGACTATGGCACCGTTTTTGTCCAAATTTTCCTTAATGGCGGAAAATTCTTCTCCCAATTTCTCTTGTGGCACCGATGGGATGATATGGAAACCAACTTCGTACACCTTGCTTGAAGATTTGGCTTCGGTACTCACTTTTGTCTCTTCCATTTATTTATTACTTATTAACTTCTAATAGGCCTTAAAGTTATCATAAAAGTTGAAAAAGTCAAAAAATTACCAAGACTTAATCTTAAAAAAGGTTTCGGCGTTTTTTAACAAAATTTCCTTAGTTTTTAGAAAAGATTCCCCTTTTATTTCAGCTATTTTCTTAACTACTTCTTTTACATATATCGGCTCATTTCTTTTTCCCCTATAAGGATGCGGCGTGACATAGGGACAGTCGGTTTCTGATAAAATCCTATCTATTGGTAAAAATTTAATCACTTCATCATAATTTCTTGCAAAAGTAACAACCCCAGTAAAAGAAAAATAAAACCCAGCATCTAAAAATGGTCTAGCTTCCTCAATGCTTCCAGCAAAAAAGTGTAAATCCCCAATCAAATTAGAATTAGCCTTAATATGATGCTTTAAGACGTCATACGCCTCATTGTAAGCAGAAACGTCTGAACCATTCCTAATGTGAAGCATAAGCGGTTTAGAGACCTCTTTAGCCAACTCTATCTGTTCATTAAAGGCCTCTTTTTGTTTTTTTGATGAAGATTCCTCATCTAATCTAAAAAAATCTAGACCGCATTCCCCAATTGCAATTACTTTTTCGTCCTTAGCCAAATCCCTATAATAATCATAATCAAAAACTTCACCCCTTGATGTAAACTCGACACCTCCTTCCCCCAACTCTTTTTCATCATGAAAAGACTTGCCTGTATGTATCGGATGAAGTCCGATCGTTGCATAAAAACCATTTCCAAATTTATGAGCCAAATCAACAGCGTTTTTTGAAGTCTCTTTTTGTGTACCCACACAATTTACAAACACACCCGACTCAAGCGTTCTTTTAATTACTTCTTCTCTGTCATTGTCATAGGCTACAAAATTTAAATGCCCATGAGCGTCAAAAAATTCTGGTTTCATTTGTTTATAAGTAATTTTTTAAAATATTTTTATATAAATCAATAACAGGTTCTTCTCCGTATTTCTTTATAAAATGTTCAAAACCTATGT
>CAYGDO010000003.1:31592-125492 GCA_964348785.1 uncultured Candidatus Saccharibacteria bacterium
ACCTATGGCGGTATTAATTTCTAAAAGCCAAAACTTACCCTCATTATCTAAAATAATATCCATTCCCACAAAACCTAAATCCAAAATAGCACTTACGGGCTTTACAAAATCTCTTATTTTTTGAATCAAAGCCTCATCTCTTATCCATTCATCTCTAGAATAAACCAAAACTATTTCATTTTTAAACACAACAACCCTGAATTCATTTTTCGTATTAATCGGTTTCTGTAACAACGCCACATAATCATAATTTTTATTATCAGAAAAAATATTTAAAACAGCAGACAAGACTTCTTCTTTGGAATTGCATAGGATTACATTAATACTCTTTGATAAAGAATTAGGTTTTAATACAATCGGCAAACCTATTTTAGAGACGATTTCTGTAATTTCGTTTGTATAATCCGCTTTTAAACTTTTATCCAAATAATTCTTATCGACTATCGTAAAGTGTTCGGGCATTAAAACTAAATCTTTTAAAATTCTGTACGTAAAATCTTTATCTCTACAAACGGCAGAAAATGATTGGGTATTAAAAGGATTACTGTAATTTGAAAAAAGTAATTCTTTCTTTGGCGTTTTTATAACAACTAAATTACTATTCTCATCAAAAACCTCAAAAGGAATATTTAATTCTGATGAGGCCTTTAGAAGACAAGCAATATTTTCTATCTGTAGATTCATTATTTTCTAGGAAAAAGATTTTCTGGTTTCTTATTTTGTAGCACTGCGTCTTTTATCCTTTTTGATGTGTCTGGCATAAAGGGTTCCAACAAAACAGCAATTCTGTAAACCTCTTTTACTAAATAAATTATTTGTAAACGTGCTTTTTCTAAATCCGTTTTAACTAAAGTAAAAGGCCTTTGCTCCTGTATCAATTCATCCGACAAAGAAAGGTCCCTCCAAATTGCATCCATAGCACCTTTTAAATCAAATTTTTCTACCCACTTTAAAACCGACATTGGCTCTCTTATAGAAGAAATCTCCACCGGAATCTCTAAATAAGTTTCGGCCATTTTCATTACCCTAGAAACCAAATTGCCTAAACCATTTACCAAATTTGCATTATAAGCTTCTTTGAATTTCTCTTTAGTAAAAGGGCTGTCTTCAAAAGAATTAAGTTCTCGTAAAAGAAAATAACGTAAAGCATCAGTGCCATATTCATCAACAATCTCAATTGGAGAAACAACATTTCCTAAACTCTTAGACATCTTAATGCCACCTTCTCCTGTTATAAAACCATCAACCACCACAGTTTTTGAATTTGGTAACTCAACGGCCATAAGCATCGCCTGCCACATAGCTCCCTGCTGTCGTAAATTATCCTTACCACAATACTGAACCATACCACCAGTCTCTTTAGTCCATTTATCAAATTTAGCTATATCATTTGGCCAGCCAATAGCAGAAATATAATTGATAAGAGCATCAAACCAAACATACATCACGTGTTCCTCATCATCTGGTACCGAAATTCCCCAAGGCATCTTAGTTTTCAAACGAGAAATACTAAAATCCTGCAAACCTCTCTCAACAAAAGATTTCAATTCATTAAATCTAAAATCGGGAACAATAAAATTTGGATTTTTTGAATAAAAATCCAAAAGTTTATTTTGAAAATCGGAAAATTTAAAAAAGTAATTTTCTTCTTCTATCTCTTCTATTTTCAACTTAGGATGTATTGGACATTTTTCATCTTCAAGTTCTGACTCTGTTTTTTCCAACTCACAGCCAACACAATATTTTACTTTATAATTTTTCTTATAAATAAAACCTTTATTTTTACAGATTCTCCAAAACTCTTTAGCCGCCTCTTCATGATGTTTATCTGTGGTTCTAATAAAATTTAAATCTTCACTTAAATTTAAAATCCCTTTTAAATCTTTAAATTTATCAGCCCATTCATTTACATAAGCCTGAATTTCCTTACCTTCATCCTTGGCTTTTTGCCACACTTTCATGCCATGCTCGTCTGTCCCAGTATTAAAAAAAACATCAAATCCTTCCAATTTTTTAAATCTCGACACAGCGTCAGCTCTCACAATTTCCATCGCAAAACCGATATGCGGTTCAGCATTTACATAAGGTAAAGTAGTCGTAATGTAAAATGGTTTTGGCACAGTTTTTTATATTTAATTACTCTTAGCAAATTTATTCTTTTGTATATCGTTGAACACTTCAACAAAAATCGCAGCTACTGGAACTGAAAGTAGCAATCCTAAAAATCCAGCTAATTTACCGCCGATTATTAAAGAAAGAATAACTAGAATCGGTGGAACGCCAACAATTTTTTTAACCACGAGCGGATAAAACAAATGATTTTCAAATTGTTGAATAATGGCATAACACCCCAAAACAACAAAAGCTTTTGGCATACCGCCATCGGCATATGCCATTGCAATACCCGGGATCGCAGACATTATTGGTCCAAACAAAGGTATAATCTCAAAAAAAGCAGCTAAAACGGCCAAAAATAAAGCATGCTTTATACCCAAAATGACCAAAGAAAGGTAAACCAGAACACCAACCAGTAAACCCAAAAGCATTTGCCCTTGAAGCCAATATCCGATCTTCAACTCTGTTCTCTTCCACAAATCAACAACATACTTTTCATGTTTATCTGGAGTTATCACTCTCAAAAAATTACCAATGCCATCTTCTTGAACAGCAAAGTAAAAAGAAAGAATAATTATCATTATAAAACCAAAGATTCCACCGAACACAATACTCAAAACCCGTAGAACACCTTCAGAGACATTAGTGAAAGCGTTTGATAAATCATCAAAAACCTGTTTGATAGAAAAGGTTTCAGAAAAATCCCGAACAACTCTCACGCTTTGAGTTAAGCCCTCTGAAACTGCCTCCGCAGTCGCTTTACTGGTCGCCACCTCTCCACTATTTAAAGGATTCCAAAGAGAGATTGTGTCTATATATTTTGGTACGCTTTTCAAAAATGATGCCGTGTCCGTAACAAAAGGAGGAATGAAAAAATATAAAATACCAGAAGCTAAAATACCCAAAGATAAATAAATTATTATTACAGCAGGCACCCTACTGATATTAAATTTTCTTAACCATTTTGTTATAGGTTCAACAGCAGAAGCAAGCACAATAGAAGTCAAAACAACCAAAACTAAATCTTTAACATAAAAAAGCAAAACTACCGATAATATAATAATTATCGATTTAAATATGGTTCCAGAACTGATAGTAATATTGATATTTTTGCCGTTACCCTCCATTTAACTTATGTTATCACTAAAACTGGACTATTGAAAAGACAGAAAGAACTAGGCAATGTGAAGTGTTTCTTCTATTTTTTTACTATCTTTTTCTGGTCCTATTACTGCCAAATTCAAAATGTCATCTTTAAAAATCTCTTTTGCCAAGTCTTGAATATCTTTTGAGCTGACAGCTTTTATTTCTTTTGCCACCTCTTCTGGCTTTCTAAGGGGTCTATTCATAATTTCTTGAAAACCATAAAAATCTGCCAAAGAATCAGATGATTCTAGGCCTAAATACATATTACCCACCAAGTGTTCTTTGGCTTTCTCTAGTTCGTTTTCGCCAACCAACTCCGTCTTCAATTTAGAAAGTTCTACTAATATTTCCCTCAGGGCCTCTTCCAATCTATCATTTCTTACACCAGCTGAAATTGAAAAAAATCCGTGATCGGTGAACGAATCAGAAGAAGCATTAACGTAGTAACAAATACCGAGCTGATTTCTCATTTTTTCAAAAAGACGAGAGCTCATGCCACTACCCAAAATGCCCGCCAAGACTTTCAGTATGGGATTTTTTTTATCTTTAATATCAAATGTCCTAACACCTAAAACAAAATGACTCTGATCAGTCTCTTTGTGCTCCAAAAGTAATTGAGGTTTGTTTTGTTTATCAATAACCGACAATTTCCCCTGCCCTTTTTTATTTGAACAATTTTTGAATCCATCTTTCAAAGCAGAGAGCATTTTTTCTTCATCAAAATTTCCAGAAACAATAACAACAGTTTCCGGAGCAGTATAAAATTTTTCTCTATAAGCGACAAAATCAGGTCTTTTAAAACCAGAAACATTTTCTTTTGTGCCAGCAATATCACGTCCAGCTGGCTGATCTTTATATAAAAGCTGTGTAAATAATTCCTGAACCTTTCTCTGGGGCAAATCGTTGTACATATTTATCTCTTCTATAATGACCCCTTTTTCTCTTTCAATTTCTAATTCTGGCAAAGTTGGATTCAAATAAATGTCAGAAACAATATCAGCGAGCTCCATTGCGTGCCTCGAAGAAGCTTTGGCATAATAACCGGTAAATTCATTTGAGGTAAAAGCATTATTCTGAGCACCCATTCGATCAATTTCACTAGCAATATCGATAGCCTTTGGTCTTTTAACCGTACCTTGAAAACACATATGTTCCAAAAAATGAGAGAGTCCATTTTCCGCTTTGGTCTCATAATTTGAGCCAGTTGCCACCAACACCAAAACGGTAACAGTTGGATTGTCCTTCATTGGCACAGTGATAACCCTTAAGCCATTTTCAAATATTGTTTTGTTATAATTCATTCCTTAGAAAAAATATTTAATAAAAACCTTTTTCTTAAAAATATCTCATGATAATTTTTTAATACCCTCAGTCTCCTCTGTATTATAAACTAATATTGTTTTAATAAACTTTCTAACTTTAAAAAATCGGGAGTTGATGCAGAAAAAACGATGTCCGAATCTCTCCCCAACCTTGAACACAAATCATCAAATGATCTCTTGTCTATTGGGCTCAAACCCATACTTTTCATAAACAATATCACTTGAGACTCATTTTTTTCAAGAGACTCTTTTGAAGACATTTTTTCAAATTCTAAATAACAAATATTCTTGGCCCGAACGGCAGTCACCTTTAAACCATCACTTATTACGAAATCAAAATTTTCCCTCTCGGTAATCTTAGAAGAAAAACCAAAAAGAGAAAAAATTTTTACCAAACCCATAAATTGATCCTTACCCTTAACAGACTGAGAATTCTCTTCCCTGTTATGAGAATGAAAATCACCCTTTTTAACAACCAGCTCAGCTTTATTATTACTATCAATTCTTATTCTAATATCAAAATTGCAATCCGATACTTTACCCAAAAACATAACTGACAATCTTTTAACGTAAGAATGGTGGGAAGATTGCTTTTGTAGTAAATTCAAAAAACTATCAAATTTTTCTGATTCAACTTCGGTCCTAAATTCCAACTCAATATTTTCTCTTTCCATGACAATTAAAATTAATCGTAAATATAAGCATAAAAATAATAACCCTTAATGGTATTTATTCTACCAAAATCACATTTTTTACCACCTAAAATAGGTTCAACTTTTTCTTTAAAACCATTAAAATCTAAAAAATCGTTCCCTTGATCATCAAGAAAAAATCGGTAATAAAAATTCCAAAGCTTAGACAGAAAATTGCCCTTTTGGGGATTATCTATGTCCACAATCATTAGTTGCTTGGACCAAGACAATAATTCCTTTAATAGATAAACTTGTTTATCTTTTTCTATATGATGAAGAGTGTTTTTAAATACAATCAAATCAAATTTATTTTTAAATGGAAAATTCAAGATGTTATGATTAGTAAAAATTACTGGATTATTAGTTTTTTTAATAAAAGAAATCGTCTTCCATGAAATATCGTTAGCTACCACAATAGAAGGTTTAAAAAATTTATGCAATTTAACAATAAGATCATTGTCACCACAAGAAACATCTAAAATGCTATCCGGCTTAAATTTGATACACTCTAATATTTTCAAAAAAATCTTTCTAGATGCAAACCACCCTATCTTTTTTATAAAACAGTCGTGTAAAAAATAAGAGAGTTTCTTTCCTTTTATACTATCAATCTCATTGTGTGGTGGCATTAAAAAACTTTCTCCCACTCCCTTTAAGGCCATATCCAAGATTTTATCATTTTGATAAGGCATTTTTGGTGGCTTCTCATGAGAAAATAAAATCTTTATATTTTCTGGCTTCTGAACCAAAACGCTTCTACTAGTAGCAGCAAAAGCCAACCCAATATGAGAGAAAATTTCATCACCACATTTAAAGACATTCCTTACAAAAGCAATAGGATAGACATCGTCAACTAAAATACCTGCTTCCTGAGTAGCAACTCTGTTTACCGCATCAACTATTTTTTCTCCCTCTTTTATAAATCCACCTGGTAATTCCCACCCAATACTTTTATTTAAATTTCTAATCATCAAAAACTCTTTTTTGTCATTAAAAATTGTCAAAATGACAAACTTATAATTTGATTGGATGCAATCAAAAAAAGTGGGGCTTACATTTTCCTCGTATAATATTTCTGGCAAAGAATAGTAATCTTTATAAAATTTTAAAACTTCACTATCCATAAAATTATTAAAAGGTGGGAAGGCCCCCACCGTAACCACAAACTAATGTGGCCGTCGCAATCTTCGCATCACATTCTCCAACGCTTCCCGAGTGGTACCGGAGCTATCGATCTCTATCACGCCGTACTCACGGTATGACTTTAGGAATCGCCTTTCAATCCCTGCACCACGCTCCCGAAGGTCATTGCAATCGAGACCTCGTTTCGCCAACCTTCTCAATCTTTCCTCCTCGTCACAAGTGACCAAGAAGGTAAAATCGGGAATGACGATACCAGAAGCAACTGTGCCCCAAAATCTCCGAGTGTGAACACCTATCGCCTCGTGGAAACAAAACGTAGTCAGAACATACCGATCGCACACAACTGGGTGCTTGATAAGCCTCTTCCTTATTTCATCAGACGCTTGGCAAACGCCAGACAAGTAAAAAAGAAACCTCGCCAAACTGTTGGCTCTCAAATCAATGAAATGCCTGACCGTCTCAAACTTCCTTGGTGGAGTTTTGTAAAAAGTCGCCCCCATTTCGTGAGCAACAGCTCTCGCCAAAGTTGTCTTCCCGGTGGCACTCAATCCCTCAAACACTATGAAGGGGTTCATGTACCCTCCCTAGATACAGCTATGGAAAGAATCTTCACATTGTGGGAACCTCCACCAATGTTGACCTTCTTGATATCACCGACCCTTGCCCCCAAAAGCTGTCTGGCAAGAGGGGTGTTGTAGGCGATCAATCCATTGTCAGGGTCGCCACTTTCAAATCCAACGATCTGCCACGTTTGCTCCTCACCGTCGTTGTTCATGACAACCGTCGTCCCCAAAGCCACCTTCTCGTTTGAGATCGGTAAAGGGACAACTGTGCATCCGTTGAGCAATTCGTGGAGCTTTGCCAACTGGGCATCAAGGGCACGGGTCCGCATAACGACTTCGTCGTAAGCGGGGTTATCGTGCCAAACATTCCCAACGTCGGTGGCTTGCGTAGTGGAAGCTTGAACTTCCCGAAGCCGAGCTTCCGCAACCTGAATCCTCGCCAAAATCTTCTCACGATCAAGAGATGTAATGAGCATTTTCATAAACAGGAACTTATTTGCCTTTTCAAAAAATAACAGGAAATATTAAAAAAGTCAAAATTCATAAATCCAAAGTATAAAAAAAGGACGCAACCTGTGTTGCGTCCTCGAAACCGAAAAGAACGAAATCCCTACTTGATCGGCACCGGAATGAGGAAACTCCCCACCGCACGGCACCTGAACCAATTGGTGCCCCAATCGGGCTGGACCAAGAAACTCTTCTTGTCCAAAAGGACGAAGGAGTCCTTCACGAGAACGTCTGAGTTGGGTTTGTGCATGAAACCCAACTTCCCTCCCGCGAAGTCAGCAATGAGCCGAAGTTCTCCGAGTTGCACCGGCGACTCGCCAAGGTCCACTTGAACCTTGGGAAGAGTGGTTGCGAAAGCGACCCAGAGTCCCCACTCACTGGCACAGTTGGTGGAGCAACACTCGTTGCCCACACCCTCGGACCTCATGTCTGCGAGACATTGATCGACGACCAAACCGTCTTCGAGAACCGGACTGGGGCCACTGAGGAAAACCCTGTCGAGGACCCCGTCTTTGACTGTAATCTCGAACTCGCACTTATCACCGACACCTGAATACGTGACCCGTTTCCCATCAGTCACGATGTTGGTAACACCCGCCGAGTTAGTGGGAATGAAGGGGACGGAACTCCTCAGCAGGTAGTTGGTATAGTGGGTGTCCCCATCCACCAACACCTCGACGACGAAATTCGTCAGAGGCGAGGGCGTCGTCCACCTCGACACCAGAATCGGCGCCCGCTCCTCCACCTTAAGGCCGTCGACGGCGAGACTGTTGGCGAGGGCCAGGAGACCAAGGACGACAGTGAGAATAATTTTCATAGAACCTCCGTGTTCGGAAAGACACTTAACCACATTCCTAACTCTGAATTGCCTGTTTCAGAGAAAAGAGTGATTAAACCAAAAAGGGTTTCTTACGTCCTAATTTGGTTTGAGCCGGTGGCAAAGCTATGCCCCTAACTCAAAGTATCAACTGTTAATATTATAACATATATAGAGAAAAAAGCAAGAGTATGACCCCACGCTATTTCAAGCCGTTTTTAGGCCATTTAAACCAAACTTACCTTTATTTTCGAGACCAAATCTTCAATTTTAATTCTCTCTTGTTTACCAGAATCTCTATCTCTTAAAGTAACGGTGCCGTCTTTTTCGATGGTGTCGAAATCAACAGTCACACAAAATGGTGTCCCGATTTCATCTTGTCTGCGATATCTCTTTCCGATATTTCCATTATCATCAAATTCGCAAGTCATCTCTTTCTTTAACATTCTGTAAATCTCTCTTGCCTTTTCAACTAACACCGGTTTATTTTTTAAAAGCGGAAAAACTGCAACTTTTACTGGGGCTAAATGTTTAGCGAGTTTAAGCACAACGCGTGGCTCCCCATCAATCTCATCTTCAGAATAAGCATCAGAAATAACTGCAAGAAAAACTCTGCCGACACCCATTGATGTTTCTAAAATCCAAGGAATAAATTTTTCACCTGTTTGTGGATCTGTATAATTCAAATCAACCCCAGAATGTTTCATATGCTGGGTCAAATCGTAATTAGTTCGGTCGTGAACTCCTTCCACTTCATCAAAGCCATATGTAGGAAAATTATATAAAATATCCCAGGCATCAGAAGCATAAAAAACTAAATTTTCATGTTGTTTCCATTTCAAATTCTCTTCACGAATTCCCAAACTAAGATACCAATTCCAGCGTTCTTTTTTAATATTTTCATAGGCATCCTTATTTTCTTTAGGGCGTACAAAAAATTGGGTATCAGCCTGCTCTAACTCCCTAACTCTAAAAAGAAAATTTCTTGGTGATATTTCATTTCTAAAAGCTTTACCAATTTGAGCAACACCAAACGGAATTTTTACCCGCATAGTATCAATAATATTTTTGTAATTTAAATATATTCCCTGACATGCTTCCCCGGGCAAATAAACCGGGCTGTCACCTGCATTTGTAAAATCTCCTAAGTTTGATTTAACCAAAAGATTAAAAGCTCGAACAGGCGTAAAATCATTTGACCCACATTTTGAACACTTAATCTTTGATTTATTTTCCGTAAAAAGCTTATTTAGGTCTGCCTCAGACATTTTTTCATCGGCAGTCACACCAATTTTTTCAAGCTCCTTATCAACCCTAATTCTTGTATTACATTTTTTACATTCAGACAAAGGATCAGAAAATCCTTTTGTATGTCCCGATGCTTCCCAAACACGCGGATCCTTAAACATAGCAGAATCCAAACCTACGTAATTATCCCTTCTATGCACATTCTCCTTCCACCAAGAAGCCTTTATATTATTTTCAAGCTCAACCCCATAAGGACCAAAATCATAAAGGCCTGCTACACCTCCGTAAATTTCAGAGCCTTGATAAACAAAACCCCTTCTTTTACAAAAAGAAATTATCTTCTCCATCCCGTTAGAAGTTTCCATGTCATTTTTTTTATTATCTTTCATCATATATTATATTTCTTAAATGGCTCTAAAAAAATACCTGAACGCAATATACTAAAATTTAATCTGCATTACAAAACAAACAAAAGAAGAAAAAACATTGCCCGTAAATTTTACCGAACTTCTAACAGGATCCATCTTGTCATTTTTTGTTTCTGCCATATATAAAAATTACTTTAATAGAAAACTAAAATAAAAGCAAAACTACTTTGCAATAGGGCCTCCTCTACCAGAATACAAAGGATCGTCAATCAAAGAAATATCCGAAAGGTTAAAAGATGAGGCACTTAAAATTAAACCGGAAAATGGATCTTTACCAGTAGCCGAAATACCATTTAATAAAGAAGGTGTGTCACCGGCCTGATTAGCGCTAGGTCTAAAAGCAACTTGGAAAGCAACTTCTTTTTTTCCGTTGCTACCAATATCCCCCGCTTCCCAAACCAAACCTCCACCAAGTGGGTTAAACATTATTTGGGCATCTGAAGGTTCAAATCTATCTATCCACTCAGAATAAATCGGCAAACTTGTTGTGACTCTCCCGCCCGAAACACCGTTTGCGCCCGCACTTAAAGACAAAACGACAGTATAAGTAGTCTCTTGGTCCACCTTAGGCGGAACAGGTCCAGAATTTGTGAACGGTCCAACCGAATGAAAAACTTTAACCCCCAAATTTAAGTCTGATGCCAATTTTACAATTTTAGTCGATGAAACTTTTACCTTTTCAATACCCGTGGAATCATTGCTGTATTCCCCAACAACACTAACTAAAATTTCCATAGATGGATTAACAACAGAACGAACAGATTTTGGAATGAAAAAATTAAAAGTTAATGTTCGATTATCCCCTGGGTCAATAAAAGCCAACTTGGAATCCGTTCTTTGGTTCCAAGTTATTTCATTATCGGCTGATTTGAAAAAACCACCACCTGCATTAACGCTATTTTTATCAAATATATTTCCTGACAATCTTGCAGAAATATCCACATTAACCAATTTTGAAGGTAAGCCATTAAACAATTGGATTGTCGCGCCAACCCCATTACCTGGACTAGTTATGTATTCTGGCAAATCCTGCCCCTCGATTAACAGCGAAAGACCGATGGACGGCGCTGTAACCAAAATAGATTGGCTTTTTGATAAAAATGGCACACCTATTTTTTTAGGATTTTTAGGATCCTTAGAACCTATTAAAAATCTCATGACTCTTTCCTCACCAGAACCGCCATCAAATTCACCTTTTATGACAATCTGTCTTTTTGAACCAGGTTTCAAATCACCTAAATCCCATACATTATTACCTGATGTGGATTTTGGTTCACTAGAAACAAAGTTAAAACCAAACGGGTAATCGGCCGTCAATAAAATATTTTTTGTCTCCACAGTTGAATTAGCTTCAACATCGACAACGAAAGAGGCTTCGCTCCCAGACCCAACTTCTTCAGGAGATGATATTGAAACTGAAACCGGCGAAGTAGATAAACTTATTGTTTTGAAGTCATTTTTAGTGAGAATGGCATTTGAACCAGCAACTTTATATCGCAACGAAAAATCTATTTTTTTCACATCGCCAGATTCTCCAAAAAATACTAGATTTATTTTTTTGGTAATCTTTCCTCCCGGAGGAATATCTTCCAATGTTTCCCTGTATCTTCTGGTATCTTTAGATAAATCTTCAGGATTACGCACTCCTTCCGGATACTCAATCAAAAAATCGTTATCGAGAAGTGTAGTCTCGTTTCTATTTTCTATAGTCACCTGAATAAGCGTATTGTCCCCGCCAGAAACAGAAACGGGTGTGTCAATCTGAAAAACTACATTTTTTTCTGAAATAATGTTCCGCCCTCCAACAAATATATAACCGGCAACAGACAAAGAAACCAAAAAAAACACAACGGAACCACCTAATAGCCAGTTCAAAAAAGTGGTTTTATGTGGGTTGTGAACCGGCTGTGGTTTTTCAAATTTAACCTTAGGTAAGTTAAACTCTTGCCAATCCTCTGGAGCAAAATTGTTGGGTTTAGACAAAGACGTTTTGTCATTTTCTAAGACAGCGTTTGAGTATAGCTTTTGTTCCATACTATCCAAACTACCCTCAAACGTCTGTTTTTTATTTGAATCATCTTCCGTACTCATATCAAAGAAAATTATACCATACACCTACAAATGACTTTCTTTTATTGATTTATTGATAGCAATAACCGCATCTTCCCTCATCTTATTCATCTCAAAAATCAAATTATTGTTAAAAACTGGAGAGTCAACGAAAAATATAAAATCTGGAGAAGTGCCAAGATACCCCAAACAGTGAAGAATCTTTAAAACAAAAATACACTCAAAATTATTCGAGTCCTTTCCTTTCAAATCTTGTTCAGACAAAAACAAGAAACCATTCCTTACAATGTCAAAAAAAATCTCATTTCTTTCCGCTTCAGGAACTAATCTTCTAATAAGGGACGTGATTCTCTTAAAAACTCCTAAAGCTTCAGGCTTTAAACGTAGAATAGAAAAAAAATTAAAGTTGAACTCAACACTGGCCACACGCCATCTTTCTTTTCCTTTCACTAAAGATATATCGCAATCGTTAAAATCTGATAAACGATAACGTAATTTAGAATCTATTTTTCTAACCCCCCTTCCGTCTACAACCAAAACACCAAAATCCCTAGTTAAAATTTCGTAACTTTTATCCGCCTCAGCAAAAGAAAAACTTCTTAAAATAATTGCTTTGGTGGTATATATCTTGTACATAATTTAAACTTTTGAAAAAGAAACCTTCATTGGACCAATGTCTGTCTCCATAACAGTCACGTCATCTAGTTTTTCTAATTTTATTTCACTAGCCAAAGTCAACTTAGCAATTTTTTCTCTGTTTTTTTCCAAAATCATACTGACACTTTCATTACAGTCCACTGAAATAATCATTTTATCCTTAATAGTGAGATTTTTGTTTTTTCTAGCTTCTTGTATTGCACGCACAATATCTCTAATCATGCCCTCTTCTTTTAATTCAGCTGTAATGTTTATATCTAATTCCACCTCTTCATTTAATTTTGAATCAAAAACTACCTCCTTTACATTAACCTCATCTTTAACAATTGATAGGAATTCTTCCCCAATTTTAAGTTTCTTCCTACTCTCCGGTAAATTAATTTTTAATTTTAATAACGGCTGTCTAACCTTAATATTAGCTTTCGCTCTTTTCTCCAAAGCCATTGAGGTTATTTTTCTTACCTCTGCCATTTTTTCAATTATATCTTCTTGAATTTTTAAATTAATACGTGGCCAATTTTCAAGATGAACACTTTCCATTTCTCCCTTTAACTCCTGATATAAATACTCCGCATAAAAAGGCAAAAAGGGCGCTAATGCCTTAGAAAAATTTAATAAAACAAATCTGGTGGTATTTAAAGCAGAAGTTTTATCTTTATGATCATCACTTTTAAACCTGTCTCTTGAACGTCTCAAATACCAAACTGACAAATCTTCTATAAAAGACAAAACTGGACGGGACGCTCTATCTAATTCATATTTTTCTAAAGAATCCCCTATATTCTTAATAGTTTCCAACAACCTTGCAATCAACCACAAATCCAAAACATTATTACTTTTTATATTGGCATTATTATGGTCAGATTCTCTTTCATAAAGTTTATAAAAACTTAAAACGTTATCTAGTCTAGATAATATTTTTTTAGACACCTCATCTACCCCTTTTTCTGAAAATTTTAAATCCTCAGCATGTACAACTGGCGAAGACAACAAATAATATCTAAGGGAGTCAGCCCCATATTTTTCAACAACATACATAGGATCGGGATAATTTTTTAATCTCTTTGACATCTTCTCTCCACTTTCTGCCAAAACTGTTCCGTTCACTATGACACTTTCATAAGGAGTTTTACCAAAAAGAGCCGTACCCAAAACCAACATTGAATAAAACCAGCCTCTTGTTTGATCCAAACCTTCCGCAATAAATTGAGCCGGGTAACCAACAGGCTTTTTTAATAAATTACCCCGAGGATCAAATTTTTTAATATCACCATAAGGGTAATGATTGGAAGCAAACGGCATAGAACCAGATTCAAACCAACAATCAAAAACCTCAGGCACTCTTTGCATTTTACCTCCACAGTGACATTGGAAATTAACATCATCTATAAAAGGACGATGTAAATCTAAATCAAAACTTTTATTTCTTGGAAGAATTTTATAGTCTAAATCAAAAATTTGAGCATTTGTTGAAAAATCCTCTTCCTCCCCTCTGATACTCAAAGTTTCCTTCTCTCCTAAACCTAAAGATAAAGAGTGGAGCATCCAAATCGGAGTATCATGAGAAACAATCAAAATGTTTTTATTTTTGTATTTCTTTTCCAAATCATAAACCAAACCTCCGACTCTTTTCTTAATCTCATTATAAGTTTCAATTCCATTTTTCTTAACGTCAAATCTTTCAGCGGAATTTTCTGGAAAAAATTTCCTATACTCCGAAGACTTTTTTCCTTCCCATTCACCATAGCCTGTCTCTCTCAACCTATCGTCTGGAATACAAGATTCGTCATTAACTCCCAAGCAATCTCTTAAAATTTCAGCGCTTTGATGTGTCCTACGAAGCGGAGAATAAAAAATTAAATCTATTTTATTCTTTTTCAAATTTTCCGCCGAATCTCTAATTTGTTTTTTCCCCTTCTCGGTTAGTTTATGGGGTGAATCGATCTTACTGCTATTAACAGAAAGAATATTGTTTTCAGCTTCCCCGTGTCTAATCAAAAAATATTTATTCTCTGATTTCTTTAAAATATCTTTTACTGAACCAACGACCTTCTTTTCATCACACTTATTACAAATCCAAACCGGTATTGGAGCGCCCCAAAACCTAGACCTTGATATAGCCCAATCTTTAGCCCCCTCTAACCATTTACCGAATCTACCCTCTTTTATATCATTCGGCACCCAATTTATTTTTTTGTTTTGATCTACCAACTTGCCTTTAAATTCAGATACCTTAACAAACCAAGAAGTGGTAGCGTAGTTTAAAAGTGGTGTATCACATCTCCAACAATGTGGATACTGATGTTTTATTTTTTCCTTAGCAAACAACAAATTTTTTGAAGCTAAATATTTTATAACCTCCACATCAGTTTTTTGTGTATCTTCTTTTGGTTTTGCCTGCAAACCCGCAAACGGAACAACTTCTTTTTTTATTAAACCATTAATGCCAACATGTTGAACTATTGGAAGATTTTCACTATTTGCCAAACCAAGGTCGTCGTCACCAAAAGCTGGAGCAATGTGAACAATACCTGTACCATCTTCCATAGTTACAAAAGGCGCACTATAAACTTTCCAACCATTCTTATGATTTTTAAGAGTTTTTTCTTCTATAAAATAAGAAAACGGCGGTTCATAAGAAATGCCAACAAGATCTTCACCTTTTATAAATACATTATCCAGAGTCTTTACAACTCCCTTATCTTTTAAAACTTTTTCTTCCAAATCTTTAGCTAAGATATAAGTCTCATCCTTAGAAGAAACAATTGCATATTCTGCATCTTTATTTACAGCTAAAGCGGTGTTGCCTGGCAAAGTCCAAGGAGTTGTTGTCCACGCCAACAAAAAAACTTTGTCCTTATCTAAAATTGTCTGTCCGGCGATTTTTTGGTTAGGTTTAATTTTAAATTTTACATAAACAGAAATATCTGTAATTTCTTTATAACCTTGAGTGACCTCAAAATTTGAAAGCGTAGTTTCGCACCTCGGACAAATATGCATTGATTTAAAACCCTGATAAATCAAACCTTTTTTATACAATTCAGAAAATGCCCACCAAACAGATTCAGTAAATGAAGAGTCCATAGTTCTATAATCATTTTCCATATCAACCCACCTACCAATCCTAGGAATTATTTCTCGCCATTTATCGGCATATTTCATTACGTTCAATCTAGCTTCTTCATTAAATTTTTCAATTCCAAAAGACTCAATATCTTTTTTGGTTTTTAAACCAAATTCCTTTTCAACCTCATTTTCCACTGGAAGACCGTGACAATCCCAACCCCATCGTCTATCCACCTTACAACCCTTCATTGTCATATAACGAGGAATAGCATCCTTAATAAAAGATGCGAGCATATGCCCATAATGTGGCATACCGTTAGCAAAAGGCGGACCATCATAAAAAGTGAAGGTTTTTTTGATGTTTTTTTCTAAACTTTTTTTAAAAATATCTCGCTCTTTCCAAAACGCGAGAATTTTTTCTTCTCTTTCAGCTATTTTAGATTTTACAGAGTTTTCATTGGTATTATTTTCAACCATATGAGAATTATCCTACCACAACTCATAGAATTTGGGCGATTTGACTACATCCTCTCTAACACTGGTATCGCAAGAAGTTTCAAACCATTTTTCATGACAATAGAAAAGGCTTTTACAATGCTCAATCTTTCTTTGGTTTTTTCTTTATTTTCTAAATCAACAACCTGATTATGAGCATAAAAATTATTGAACAACCCTGCGAGTTGAACTAAATAAGTTACCACATGATGAGGTTCCATTTCTTCTTCAGCCCTTTTAACTATTTCAGGAAACCTAACAAAAAATTTCTGAAGTTCATTTGGAGGTTCAACCTCCAAATCGCTTAAATCTTCCATAAATTCTTTTCCTTTTTCTAAGACAGAATTAGCTCTTGCGTATGAATATTGAAGATAAGGACCGGAATCACCTTCAAAGGAAACCGATTTATTAAAATCAAAAATAATATTACCTCCGATTGATTGTTTTAAAATTGAATACTTTATGGCCCCAACTGCAACAGCAGTTTTTATTTTTTCTTTTTCTTCTGAAGAAAAATCGCTATCTTTAATTTTTTCAGCAACCATTTCTTCAATTTGCTCAATTAAAGATTCACCCGTTATAACATTTCCTTTCCTTGAAGACATTTTGCCTTCAGCAAACCTAAGCATACCGTGACCGATATGTCTGGTTTTCTTTCCTATATCTGGATTAATAAGCTCCAACACTTTTCTAAGAACATTAAAATAGTCGTCTTGCTCGTTTGCTGTAACTATTATCGATTGCACCGTATCGGGGAAAAGTTCAAATTTTTTAAAATTCAATCCGAGCTCTTTCGCTTCATAAGTCGGAAGACCTTTGCTGTTTATAAAAACGCGAGTGTGAAGACCGAAATTTTCACCTTTGAAAATAGTCGCTCCCTCACTTTTTTCAAAAACACCCTTATCTAAAAATTCTCCGACAATTTTTGCCCCTGCCACGGCAACCTCGCTTTCATAAATATAAGCATCGAACTTCGTACCGACTTTTTTATAAATATGTTCAAAATGCTCCAAACTCCACGCCTTTCCCTTATCATATATTTCGTTTATTTTATTATCCGACTTATCAAAAATTTTATGATTTATATTCTCAATTTCAATTTTCACTTCCCCGCCCTGCTCATAAGCAGAAGTACCCTCAACATAAGATGTTCCTAGAAAATTGGTTTTAACAATAATTGAATCGGATTCTTTGGGGAAATTATTTTCATTTTTTATGATAGCCCAGATCGCTTTGGCAATATGGAGTCCAATATCACTCGGATAGCAAATTCTAACGATTTTCGCTTCGGAAAATTCAACCAACCTAGAAATTGACTCTCCAATAGCATTGGCCATTAAATGGCCAATGTGAAAAGGTTTAAAAGCGTTTGGATCAGTGTATTCCACTATTACCTTTTTGCCTTGAAATTTTTCGTTTTTACCAAAATCCTCACCTTTTTCTAGGACCTCTTTTAAAGCTTCGTCGAGATATTTATTAGATAAATAAAAATTTATAAACCCAGGACCAGCGACTTCTATTTTTTCAAAAATTTCAGATTTATTTTCCTTTATATTTTCTACAATTTCTCCAGCCAAAGTTTTTGGATTCTTACCAACTTTCTTTGCTAAAACCATAGCCACATTACTAGAATAATCACCAAAAAAAATATCAGATGGGTATTCAACAGAAAAATCCTCAAAATTTGGATCTATGTTTTCTAAAGCTTTCAATATTGCTTTTTTAACTAAAACAAAAGACATGCTCCTATATTATCATTTATTATATAAGTATAAATAACAAGAAATTATCAAAAAGGTAAAAAGGAAGCCGTAGAGCAATCCGGTCCCCAAGGGCGGGAAGGAAGCTCTACGGCTCAGGTTGGCCAAGGACCTGTGTCCAAGATGGCCTAGGGCGTTCCGCCCAAATAATTCATAGAGGTGGCTATCCTCCTATCGCCGTCTGGTAACCGGCGAAGAAGTCTCCAACTCAAACCCTAACTGATCTAGGGACTAAGAAAAATACTATTCCTAAAACAAAATCCGTCAAGACTTTAATATATTTAAAAAATTCTCTTCTACTTCTTCAATAGTCTGATTGGCGTCAATCGAAACACCATTGACCTTATTAAAAAATTCACGCAACCCTTCAGAAATCATTCTGTGATAACTAAGTTCCCTATTATCAAAATAGGTTTTATTATTTCCCTTCAAATCGATTCTAGCTTTTATATTTTCCGGCAAAACATCCAAAAAAACATATAAATCTGGTTTACAATCTTTCAAATAAACCTCTCTGGTTTGCCAAAACAATTCTTCCAACTTTCTATTTGGGTCCACTGAAACTTGATAAGCATAAGTTGATGAATCAAAACGATCTGAAATCACATTGATACCTTTTTGGAGTGCTGGCAAAATTTTATTTTTTATATGATCTGCCCTACTTGCCCAAACCAGACCAAACATACTCTCCAGTGGCATATCTTTGAATTCTTCTAAAAGAAAAAGCTCCCTAATTCTATCAGCCAAAGGTGTTCCGCCCGGTTCGTGCGTAAAAACAAAAGAATCTTTCGGCAAGGAGTTTTTAAGACGATTTATAAGGGTAGTCTTCCCTGCACCCTCACAACCATCTATAACAATCAATCTCCCTCTTTTTTTCATAAGGCAATTTATACTACAAACCCGCTTTTGGCATATTCACCCATTTATTGGCTTTCAAATGCCAACTAGCCGGATCACTTTTAGCTATTAAATCCCAAATTTTTTTAGCAGTTTTAGTATAAAGTTTTTCATTTCTTACTTTCTTTCTAAACCCTGCCCATTTTTTAGGCAATAAATGCCCCCTTTCCTCTAACTCTTTCATCTCAATATCAACGTCCAAATTATCAGCATCTTTTACAATTTTTGATTCAATCGTCTTTCTTTCATCATATTCGTGTAAAATCTCTTCATTCAAATCTTTCAAGGATGTCCCCCCAAAAATATGTTGCTTTGCCAATTTTTCATTAGCTTCCACATAAACCTTATGTACATAATTTGAATCATTAGTTCTAGTCTCCGCGACATCATGAACTAAAGCCATCTTCATAATTTTTTCTTCATTTTTCACCCCTTCACCTCGCGCAATAAGAAGAGCTAGATAAATTACTCTTATGGTATGTTCCAAATCATTAGCAACAGAAACCCCAAGAGTTTGTTTCCAACTTCTCTCAAGATTACGAAGTGTCCCCACTTCATACAAAAACTCTATATCTTTTTTATTAACAGTCATAATTTAATTAACCACGAAGTGTCTTATCAATTTTTCTTGCAATCGCTACAAAATCTTTTTCTTTTTTACCTCTAGTCGTTTCTGCCGGGCTGCCTAATCTTATTCCTGACGGATCAAATGGTGAACGGGTTTCTCCTGGAATAGTATTTTTGTTACAAATAATTCCAACTTTTTCCAATTTTGCCTCAGCTTCTTTTCCTGGTATTCCCTTTCCCGCCATCCAAGTATCAACAAGGACTAAATGAGAATCGGTACCGCCCGAAATCACACGCCAGCCAAGCTTTTGAAGTTCATTTGCCAAAGCCTGCGCGTTTTTTATAACTTGTTTCACATAAGATTTAAATTTGGGAGTATCGGCTTCTTTAAGAGCAACGGCAATGCCGGCAATCTGACTCATATGAGGACCACCCTGAAGACCTGGGAAAATCGCTTTATCAATTTTTTTCCAAATTTCTCTATCGTCTTTTTTAGAGAAAATTATTGCTCCACGTGGACCTCTTAAGGTCTTATGAGTGGTTGTTGTGACGATATCCGCGTATTCAAAAGGGCTGGGATAGGCCTTCCCCGCAACGAGTCCTGCAAAATGCGACATATCAACCATAAGCATCGCTCCAACCAAATCAGCAACTTCTCTACATTTTTTAAAATCAACAACTCGAGGATATGCAGTAAAACCAGCGACGATAATTGTAGGTTTCTCCCGAAGAGCGTCCTCTTTCATTTTTTCATAATCAATCATTTCAGTTTTTGAATCGATAACAATTGGCAACTGTTTCCAAACTTTTCCAGTAATAGAAACTGATTGGCCGTGCGACAAATGACCACCAGATGAAAGGGGCAAACCCATTATTTTTGCTCCAAAAGGCACAACACCTAAATAAACCGCCAAATTGGCAGGACCACCAGAAAGCGGCTGAACATTTACATGCCACAAATCATTTTTCAAACCAAAAACTTTTAACGCCCTTTCTCTGCACAAGACTTCCAACTTATCAGTATTCTCCTGACCACCGTAATATCTCGCATATGGATATCCTTCAGCATATTTATTATCAAAAATAGAACCGAGAGCCGTTAAAACATCTTTGGAAACATAATTTTCAGAAGGAATAAGATTAATGACTCCTTTCTGTCTTTTTTCTTCTGCTTTTATCAATTTTTCAATTTGTTTATCTTTCATTGGATTTATATAAATTTTAAATAGAAAAAACCTCTAATAATCATAGCGGGCAAAGATTTTTTTAGCATTAAATCATTTTGAAATTGTAACACCGAGAAAATAAATAGAAAGTTGAAAAAAGGCTGTTTTTGTTTAGTATTGCGAGTAGAAAAAAGGTACACATCATGAAAAGAGACGATCTCGGAACTATTGCAAACGCCAGAACTCCCGAGCAAATTGCCCATATGAAAACAACTGTTGGGCGAGGAATCTGCCCGTTCTGCAAAATCGACCTTACCAAAAATAAACCTCTTGGCGAATGGTTGCATTGGTGGGTATGGGAAAATCCCTTCCCCTATCCACATCATGAACGTCATATCGTGATTCCGACAAAACGCCACGTAACCTCACTCGGTGAACTTACACCAGACGAAATGGTAGAGTGGCTCACGATCGTGCAGTGGGCAGAAACCCATTTCAATATGCCAGGTGGAGCTTTGGTATTAAGATTCGGCGACCCCAAGCACAATGCCGGGACACTGGCGCATTTTCACTGGCAAATCCAAGTGCCAGATGGCAAACACTCTGCTTTTGCGGTGTTCTCCAAAGGTCCCGCTTGGCAAGCGGCAATCGATCTACTAAAGACAGAGGCCAACCCCTAACCACCCCACGGTGGTTTTTTATTGCCTAATATAAAAAATGTTTGGCACAAAAAAACTAAATAGTATAATTACTAAGAATTGATTTGTTATTTTTCCTAATTAACTATCAACTTAAAACTAATAACTACAAACTAATTTATGAAACCTTACTCACAAAGAACGCCGGACACACAATACAGAGAAATGCTTCAAAAAATCTTAAATGAAGGAATTGAAGTTAAACCGATTCAGGGCGAAAAAACTTTAATGATTTTGGGACACCAAATGCATTTCAATATGGATAACGGTTTTCCCATGATTACCGAGAGAGACCTTTCAGGAAAATTTATGTTAGGAGCTCTTGGAGAACACCTCGGCTTTTTACACGGCGCGAGAACCCACGAAGAACTTTCAAAATTTGGCTGTCCTTGGTGGAAAAGATGGGTAACAAAAGAAAAATGTGATGTTTTTGGACTGCCAGAAGGTGATCTAGGAGACGGTTCATATGGTGCCGCTTGGACCAATTTCCCCACCAAAGAAGGGGCGGGTTTCAATCAGATTACAAACGTAATAAAACAATTAAAAGAAAGACCTTATTTAAGAACTCATATAATTTCGCCCTGGATACCTCAATACACCATTCAGCACAGCGATTTAAAAAGAAAGGTGGTTGTGGCGCCATGCCATGGTTGGCTTCATATTTTAGCTTACCCAGAAACAAAAGAGGTGTCAGTCCATCACTTTCAAAGAAGTGGTGATACTCCGGTCGGTGTGGTATTCAACATTATTCAATATGCTTCATTTTTGATGATGGTGGCACAAGTAATTGGCTACAAACCAAAAGAACTTGTTTATACCATTTCTGACGCCCACATTTATGAAAGCCAGATTGAGAAAGTAAAAGAATTATTAAACAGAGATCCTAGACCATTCCCCACAATGACTTTGAATCCAAACATAAAAGATATTCTAGATTTCAAACCTGAAGATTTTACTATTACTGATTACGATCCACACCCAGCAATGCTTATCCCTACTCCAGTTTAAAATTATGACTAAAAATTTTGTTAACAAGGAAAACGCTAGACACGGCGATCATTACCAAAAAGTAATTGATGAGATTGCAGAACATAAAGTCTGTCCATTTTGTTCTCAACATTTAAAAAATTACCACAAAAACCCTATTTTAATTGAGGGCAAATACTGGCTTGCTACAAACAATATGTATCCTTACAAAAACACCCTTCATCACGTAATTTTTATAAACAAGGAACACATAGAACACATAGAAAAAATCTCCACAGATTCTTGGAACGAGCTACACTCACAGGTCAAACAAATTGCTAATGAAAGAAAAATAAAAGGAGGATCTTTCCTTTTGAGATTCGGTGACACAAACTTTACAGGGGCTTCGGTCTCCCACCTACACGCTCATTTAATACAATCAAACCCAGAACATCAAGATTACGATAAGAAAACGGGACTGACGGCCAGAGTTGGATAAGCCCCATTAGAAACAGGGAACTTTTTTGCATTTAAACCACTCTCTCGTTTTACCAAAAAAATCTATTTAGTCGCTTTTCTAAATATAGATATGGAGATGTTTCCGTATTAAAACCTAAATCGTGGAGAAAAAAAGGGGTTATGGCAATTCATCATTCGTGGCTCAAGATTAACTAATTAGTTTCTAACGGGGTAAATCATCTAACCAAAATTATTTCAATACCATAAGATTTAAAAACATGCTCGGCATCAAGACGAGAATACCCACTTTTATAAAAAACTTTTTTAATACCCGCTTCACATAAAAGACGGGCGCAGTTTGAACACGGAAAAGTCGTAACATAAATTGAGCTTCCTTTTAGACTCACACCGTCTTTAGCGCCCATAGCCACAATATTTGCTTCACTGTGAATAGAAGTGTAAATCTCGGGCTTTTCTCCTTTATCAAAATTACTCCTTGGATCACCGAAAGTAGACAAGTGAAAATCAGTTGGTAAATGATGATTGTGAGCTTTATACAAAATCTCCCCCTCCTTCACCAAAACCGCACCAATCTGCCTCCACCAATCACTGCTTTTTTCAGACTCACTTTCTGCCATTTTTATAAAATCTCTATCAAAATCCTTTTCTGAAATAATCCTGTCTGAAGCAATAACATTCTCAGTTTCTGTTTGAAGGCGACTCCCCCACCTCAAAAAAATGCTCTCAAAAACGACTCTCTCATTCTTAAAATATTTTTCTGCCAAATCATGACTGATGTCATCGTCAACCATCACAAATTCAAAATTTTTACCCACTAAATCTTTAATTTTATCTAAACTAAAAATTTCAACTTTTTTACAAATCTGACCATCTTCCAACATTTTTTTCACCTCTTTTGGATCAATCGTCCTTAAATCCCTAGTTAGAGGTATGTACGCATTAATGATATCTTCCCCTAAAATCAAAAGATAATCAGGGTATTTTTTAAACAAATCAAAATATCCTTTATGAATAACAGGGACAAATGCGATTAAGATTTTGTTTTGCATTATTTTTTTTCTTTGTATCTCTAACAGGACTAACTATTTCTTATCTTATTCAAAAATTCCTGAGTAATTTTACCAATTTCCTTTGCCAATTGTTCTGCGCCATCAATGGTCAAATTTCTAACTCTTGCACTAGTTGAAGTCGTCGCTTGAGGCGGTAAACTCACAATTTTTTTACAAACACCCTCATATTCCTTAGCCATCTGATTAGTAAAATCCGTCGTAGATTCAGAAACAACCAAAATATCTGGACATACAAGACGAATAAGATCACCAATACCCTGATCAATCCCTTTCAAGGTTACAAGATCAACGTGCCTTAGGTGAACAAGCATCTTTAACCTCTCTTCTTCCGGCACTATTGGTCTACTTGGCCCCTTTCTTTTTTTAGTTAAAGCATCAGAATCAACCCCCACAATGAGCACATCCCCCAAAGATTTAGCTCTTTCCAAATAAGCAGCATGACCCTGGTGAATAAGATCGTAAACTCCTTGAGTTAAAACAATTTTCAATTTCTTTTTTTTCAACTCCCTAACAACCTCTCTCAATTCATCAAAATTGGGAATATATCTCTTTTCAAGGTTGGAACTATTATTTAAAATATCTGCTATTTTTATTTTTTTTGCCATAATAGGAAAAAAATTATTATAAGATAAGTATAATTAAACTTTAAAAGTTGTGAAGCTTACAAAAAAGTAATTTTGGTGTATTCTTTTTCTATGATAAACACTTTCATAATTGTAGCCACTTCAGCGGACGGTTTTATAGCAAAAGACCCCAAAGAACCTTCTACAAACTGGACAAGCAAAGAAGATAAAGCCCATTTTATAGAAACTACTAAAAATGCAGGGGCTATTGTTATGGGCTTAAACACCTTTAAAACTATAGGCAAGGCCTTGCCCGGCAGAAAAAATATAGTTTATTCAGAGGAGACGATAAACGTGCCAAACATAGAGACCACCAACCTCAAGCCAGAAAAATTAATAGAAAAATTAGACAAAGAGGGCGTAAAAAATTTAGCAATTTGTGGTGGAGCAACCATCTACACAATGTTTTTAAAAAGCGGTTTAGTAAAAAAAATCTACCTAACAATAGAGCCTGTTATTTTTGGCTCCGGAATTAAACTCCTTAATGAATCTATTGAGCAGAAATTTAAATTGGTAAAATCCGAACAAAAAGAAAATACGGTATTTTTAGAATACGAAATCATCTAAACAAAAAATCCACCGAAGGGTGGATTTTTTGTTTTTGATAGTTTGATTAAAGGTTACTTAACATCCACCCCTAGACTTCTGGCAGATCCTTCTACTATTTTCATCGCAGCTTCAATGGTTGACGCATTCAAATCTTTCATTTTCTTTTCAGCAATTTCCCTTAGTTTAGCTTTTGAAATTGTACCCAACTTAGAAAGGTTTGGTTTGCCTGATCCTTTTTCTTTTCCAACCGCCTTTAAAATAAGACTAGTAGCTGGCGGAGTTTTGAAATTGAGTTCAAATGTTCTGTCTTCAAAAACATTAATGACAACAGGAACAACATCCCCTTTCATATCCTTTGTTCCATTGTTAAATCTGGTTACAAATTCACCAATGTTTACCTTGGCCTGACCAAGAGCTGGACCAATTGGAGGAGCAGGATTCGCTTTCCCGGCCTCAATCATCAACTTTAATGTTTTTACTGGTTTCTTTGCCATAATTTTTTGGTAGACTCTAGAATACTAAGCCTTGGGTTTTTGGTCAAACTTCTCAACCCAGCACCTGGTACCTAAAGCCTGTTACTTATATTTTCTTAACTTGTAAAAAATCTAATTCAACCGGGGTTTCTCTACCGAACATTGATACCATTACCTTAACCTTGCCCCTACTTTCGTCAACTTCCCCAACCTTACCTTCCAAATCTTTAAATGGACCATCAGTTATAATAACAGCGTCTTCAATCTCTAAATCAATATTGTGCTTGACGGTATCAGAATTCATTTGCTTAAACAATTCTTCAACCTCTTTAGGGGTCAAAGGAACTGGATAGATACCCGAACCAACGAATCCTGTTACTCTTGGCGTATTTCTAACAACATACCAAGAATCATCAGTCACAATCATATCAACTAAAACATAACCGGGATAAACTTTTTCCTCCTCCTCGCTTCTCTTGTTTCCTTTTATTTTTATCTTCTTCTCTAGAGGAACTACCACATTGAAAATTCTATCCCCCATACCCAAAGATTCAATTCTTTGTTTCAAATTTCTAGCAACGGCATTTTCATACCCCGCGTATGTGTGTATGGCATACCAATGTCTTTCTCCATCTGTTTTTTGTTTGCTCATAGAATTAACCAATTAAATTCTTAATGCCTGAAGAAAACAAATAATCAAAAAACCCAAGATAAAAAGAAACTGCCACAGAAAAAATAATCACCAAAAAAGTAAACACGGCCGTCTGTCTTTTATTTGGCCATGACACATGTGTTAATTCAGCCCTTGTTTCCCTAATGTAATCAAATATTTTTGACATATTTTTTAACAATTTTAAAACCCCCGAAGGGGCCTTAAAATAATACCCTTTATAAAACTAAAGTCAATGACCTATTTAATCTCATAGGTAATCGTGACGGTTGATTTAATTTTGCTTTCTCCTGGAGTGATTTCTGGAGCAACAGTAGATTTGGCGTCCATTGCCACAGCTCCTCCTCTACCATACAAGAACGTAGGGAAATCAGATTCGCTATAGCTCACTATTTTGCCTAATTTAACACCTAAATCTCTAGCTGTAATTTGGGCTTTCTCCTTGGCAGAAGCAATAGCATCTTTTCTAGCTTTTACTTTCAAACTTTCTTCTTTATCAAAACCGAAATCCAAACCTGAGACATCAGTAGCACCGAGTTCACCCAATCCGCCTAAAAGTTTCCCAGCATCGGATAATTTTCTAACCTTTACTTCAACTGATTGACTCACGACGTAAGCAACAAGATTTCTTTTACCTGTTTGATAATAATAACCACCCTCATATTCGTATCGTGGATAGATGTTATAACCTGATGTTTTTATATCTTTTTTATCAACTCCATTTTTTGTCAAAAAATCAATAATGGCATTGGTAGATTTTGCTGACTCATCTTGAGCAGTACCAACAAGCGGAGATTCTTCAGTAACACTAAAATTAAAAGTGGCAACGTCTGGAACTCCAACCACTTCTCCCTCACCTGAAACTGTTATTGTGCTTGCAGGCAATTCTTGACTACCAGTATAAGAAATCTGATTAAATTCATTGATCGCCTTACCCAACAAAAAAATCGCTAAAAAAAGCAACGTGGCGCTGACCATTTTTCTAGTAAAAGAATCTGCTAGGATGTTCTTCTTTTCTGTATCCATTTTAAATTAGTTAATTAATAATCCAACCTATTGGCTGGGTTTTGAGTATACAATATCTATTTTTTATTGAAAGTAGACAAATCTATAAGGTTTTCAAACAAAGCCAAAACTGTCATCTGACCCACACCACCAGGAACAGGAGAAATAGCCTTAACTATATCTTTTACTTCAAAAAAATTAACGTCCCCTACTATTTTTGTGACCACCTCCTCATTCATCTTTTCCGTTATACCGCCACTTGTCCTATTAATACCGACATCAACTACAACCTGACTGCCATCATTTTTAAAAAACTTTGCATCAACAAAATTTGGCTTACCAATCGCCACAACGACAATGTCGCTACCTATAGTTATTTTTTCCTCATCAACTGTCTTACTGTGACAAACAGTCACAACCCCACCTTTCAATGCAAGATTTTCTGCAATTGGACCACCTGCCAAAACAGATCTTCCCAAAACAGCTATTTTTTTGTTTTTAATATCTATCTTATAAAAACTCAGCAATTCCTCTACACCTCTTGCGGTTGCAGGAATTGGCGCATATCTATCTGCCCCTCTTTCTATCCGACTGAAAGAGGACAGTCCGTCAACATCTTTTTTTGGATCAATCAAATCAAGCAAATCTTGTTTTTGAAATCTATCTGGTACTGGCAACTGCAAGATTATTCCCCCGACTTCACTGTCTTTATTAAATTTTTCTACAACATCCCTTATCTCATCAAAAGTAACTTCTTCTTTGAATTTAATATAAAGAACTTTAATACCGATTAGTTCACCAAATTTTATTTTGGCATTTATATAAGCGTTAGATTCAGATTTATCACCTATCTGCAAAATAACCAATTTAGGAACAACGCTTAAAGCCAAAACTTTTTCCTTAAGTTTCCCTATAAAAAATTCTTTGGCCTTTTTACCATCCAAAATCAAAACTTCACTCATTTAATTATTTTGAATCTTTGCTTTAGACAAGGAAGTCTTTCTAAAAACCGATATTAAATTCACAGATAATTCCCAAAGTAAAATAGCTGATGAAACAAAAAGTAAATCGCCTAAAAATTGGTTCGTGAAAAACGGTAAGGCCATAAAATACGAAGAAACCAATCCGTAAAAATTATGAGGATACATAGTTCCAAAAGCCCAAACCGCCATATTAGTAAATATAAAAAACAACAATGATGAAAAACTTGTGCCTAGCAAAATAAAACCGAATTTTTTACTTCTAGCCAAAAAGCCAAATAAAGAGTAAAGAATTGTACACAAATAAACACTGAGCATGATTGGCCACAAGTAAAAACCCAAAAACAGGTCAGAAACTAACAAAACTACCAAAGGTAAAGCTAACCCCCAAGATAAACCAAGTTTCAAAGAGGCGACAATAGCTAAGGCTCCAACGGGTGTCATATTCCACATATGAGGTAAAAAACGCCCCAAAATTGACATGGCCACAAACAAAACAAAAACCAATAATTTATGATTAATTTTCATAAGAATCACTATATTCTACCAATTTAAAAACTATCCTGTCATCTTTTTTTGGATAATAATTACTAATACCAACCTTAGCATATTTATCATTGATCCAATATTGCCACCATTTATTTTTCTCATTACTATAGCCTTCAATAGAAACAACAAATTCCCCCATCATCCCACCAAAATTTTTAGTTTCAAAAGGAATTTCGTTGGTTTTTAAACCTCGTTTTAAAATGTCTACCAATTTTTCACCTTGATTAAATTCGATATCAAACGCAGTTTTATCTTTGGCCAACCCAGAATTAATTGTTAAATTTAAAAAACTTTTTTCTACAGGAACATCATTTTGAATGACAGAATCAATTGGTAAATAAGGTTTTTTAACAAAATCAAAAGAAACGTAATTTAATAAAATTAAAATACTAACAAAAAACAGAATCAAAAATAAAATTTTTATTTGTCTGCCTTTAAACATTTTTCAATTTTTTAATTTTATTAATATCAACCGCACCCTCTCTCAAAACTGATACTTTTCCATTTTCTATAACAACCAAAGTTGAAACTTGCTCTTTACTTTTACCAGAAACATAAACATCGACTTTATTACCAAAATACTTTCTAGCCTCACGTATATTTTTTGCAACTGGTAACCCCTGCAAATTGGCGGATGGCGCAAGAACAGGTCCGGTCTTTGCTAAAAAAGCACGGAGTTGGAGCGATTTTGGAATTCGAACGGCCAAAGTCCCCGACCCACGATGAAGATAATCAAATTTCTTACTTGGGCAATTTAGTATAACACTTACAGAGTTAGGCCAAATTTTTTCTAAGATACCAGATTCTACTTCATTCAAAACAATACCCAAACTAGGCAAATCAGATAAACTAGAACATAAAATGATACAAGGCTTGTTTAAATTCCTTCCCCTAACCTCATAAAGCCTTTCGACTGAGTTTTTAGAAAAAGCAGAGGTAATAAAACCAAAAACCGTGTCAGTTGGCATCACAACTAATGCACCGGACTGTATCTTTTTTATTAAGTCTGAATTATTTTTGTAATTACTGATATTAATGACCATATATGTTATATTAATTCATAAATTAACTTTTATTTCAAAATGAATCAAGACAATACATTAAAAAAAATACTCAGTAAAAAATACATAGCCGGAGCTATAGTTGTAATAATCCTAGTATCAATTTTCGGATTAAGAAGTAATAATAACAAAGAAATACCCCATTTCGTGGTAAGTAAAGGAGACGTAATTCAAGAAGTCTTAGTAAGCGGAAACATTAAGTCTGCAAACTTCGTAGACCTCGCTTTTGAAAAAACAGGCTCAATACAGTGGATAAGTAAAGAAATCGGAGAAACGGTCTATGCTGGAGAAACAATTGCTTACATTGAAAACGGCAGTGAAACAGCAAATTTAGAAGACGCCAAGGCCAAACTTAAATCTGAACAAGCACGTTATGAAGAACTAAAAAACGGTGGTCGCGTAGAGGAAGTTAGAGTAAAAGAAATTGAACTCAACCAGAATGAACAAAAATTATTGAATTATTACAATTCAATTCCCCAAACTATAAATGACGCTTATAACAAAGCTGATAGTGCCATAAATAAATATGCAGATCCTTTATTTTCAAATGATCAAGGCCAAAACCCTCAAATAAGTTTTAATATCAATGATCAAAGTAGCAAAAATGAAGCGGAGACATTTAGGTTCAAAGCCGGCACTTCCTTAAAAAATATTGGGGTTATAAATGACGACGTCCTATCAAATGCTAGCGCAATTACAAAATCAAAAGATGTGTCTGAAAATTATTTAAAACAAACAAAAGATGAATTGTTAATAATTCAAACTTTTTTGATAAAAGCTTCTGCCACCCTTAATCAGACAACAAATTTAAGTGAAAGTGACTTGTCTACTTACAAAGATAACATGTCTACTGCAAGAGCTAATCTCAACACTTCAATTCAATCCTTAAGCGAACTTATAGACAATCTAGCTTCACAAAAAATATTGGTAGAAAAAAGCAAACAAGAACTTGAACTAGAAAAAATTGGTGCCACCAAAGAAGTTTTGGAACAAGCGGAAGCATCAATTGAAAGAGCAAGAGCTAGTATAAAAAGCGCAGAATCTGCCCTATCAAAAACAATAATGCGCTCCCCTATCAATGGCATAATTACTAAACAAGATGGCAAAACTGGAGAAATCATACAGTCAGGGATAAAAATTGTTTCTGTTATGGGTAAAAATGAATTTGAGATAGAGACTAACATCCCCGAATCAGATCTATCAAAAATAAAAGTTGGAAATTTGGCAAAAGTCACACTTGACGCATTTGGACCAGAAAAAATAATAGTGGCTGAGGTTAGAGATATTGATCCTGCAGAAAAAATAGTTGATGGAGTTTCTACATATAAAACAACTTTAGTATTTAAGGAGCCAACTGAAAACATCAGATCCGGAATGACAGCAGATATTAAGATAACCACAGCAGAGAAAAAGGATGTGCTTGCGATACCTCAAAAGGCCGTTTTCATGAAAGAAAACGCCCGCTTTGTAAACGTCATCAAAAACGACTCAGGTATCGAGCAAAGAGAAATCAGTATTGGATTAAAAGGCACAAATGGAAATTTTGAAGTAATTGAAGGGTTAGAAGAAGGAGAAAAAATTTCTTTAAATCAAAACAAGTAAACGCTGTTTAGTCGGATTTAATTATATAAATTCGGGCCTTAAGATTACTTTTCCCAATAAGCCTTAAATTTTTCAATTTGCTCCACCAATTCTTCCGCCTTCTGTCCTTTATAACAGATCGCCCTGTCATCAACATAAACGAAGGCAATTGGTTTGCCTTCGTTTTGGCCATATTTATCAAATCTCTTGTTTATATAATCAAAAGGTATAGAAAAATCTTCACAATATTTTTTTAAAAATTCATCACCCCTTGTAGAATGAACAAGAATCTTAAACCCTTTATCTTTCAAAATTTTTATAGCACCAACAACATCATCAATCGGAGGTTTAACATCTTCGGAAGATATAAAGCCCTCATATTTTGATATAACGCCGTCAAAATCAAAAGCAACAGTCTTTTTTACACTTTCCTTTAATTCCATATAAAAAGTTTATCACAAAATTTAATATAAAAATTATTTTTGAAAATCTATATCAAAAGAATACATGCCCATACCACAAGTGCCATTAAAAATACCCGCTTCTGATACACCAATATCTATGTCATCTTTTTCCTTCCTATCTAAAATCTTTGAAATTTTCAAACTAGGTAAGTACAAAGAAGCTGAGCAATCAAAAGCTCCCTTTGAATCAAAACGCAACACTGTTGGCACCCCAGCTTTTGCAACGCTATGTCTTGGGCTATAACCACCCTTGGCTTTTATCTCAATAATCTGCTTACCATTTTCCATAAAAACATTATTTATGCTTTCTTTTGAAATATCATTGTTATTTCCTCTATATACCAACGCTCCACCGATTAAAACAATAACAATTAAAATTGATACAACTGTATTTTTCATAAATTATTTTTTTTAAATAATAATCCCGCAACCAAAAAAACAAACGGTGGAATAACGGTCATTTGCAAAACCGGCAACAAACCAACCCTTAAAACAGGAATAACGGGCATTAAACTATACTGCCACCTTAAAGTCTCGAGTGCCCACAATTCAACCAAAATGGCAATTACTACTCCAAAAAAAGATAACCAAAACAGGTGGCCAATTTTTGGATCGTGTACCCAAGAAAAATCCCGAAAAAATAAAGAAACTAATAAATACAGCACGCCCACAATTAATATATCACCAAAAGAAGCAATGAGGCACGGCTCAAAATGTTGCCAAAAATTTTCATAACCTTTATACAAAAAAGCCTGGCTATTTTCCCAAATTAAATTAATTACAAACGTTAAAGAAATTATGAATAATAAAAAAATTTTCATAACCTAAAAATTTAAAAATGGTTTAATAAGCCCAACAACAACCAAAGCGTTAAGAATATTAATTATTGCAAAAGCCACAACTATTAATCCTGCCGTCTTAAAGAATATACCGGATTGTGAAGTTTTACTTATCTTTGATGAACCGAAGCTTAAAATTGCTAAAACCGGAAACGTTCCCAAAGCAAAAAACAACATCGTTAGACCTCCTTTTAAAAAACTTCCGGATGAAAGAGTGTAAACTTGCATTGATTGTGTAAAACCGCAAGGTAAAAAGAAAGTTGCCACACCCACTAAAAGCGGTGTTAGACTATGGTTAATTTTATGAACATCAAGAGCGCGCTTTGCCAAAAATCTTGGCATACTAAACTGAAATTTCTTAGTGAAATGAAAAATATCAAGCAAATTTAAACCTAGAATCAGCATCACAATCCCTACCAATAAACCCAAAACAAAAGTTCCAGTGATATTTAAAGTGAAAGCTGAACCAATCATTCCGATAACTCCACCAAGAATGAAAAAGGAAATAATTCTTCCAAAATGAAAAAGGAGTTGAGGTTTTACCCTATCGCCCTCCTTAGAAAAAGTAGCAGACATTGATAAAACCAGCCCGCCGACAACGGCCATACAACTTGAAAGTGATGCTATAACACCAATCAAAAATGCTGTCCCGAAAGAAACATCATTCACTTCAATAAAATTAACAATACCCATTTTTTGCAATAAAACAAAAAGAAATATAAACGCAATAGCGACAGGCACGGCAATTTTAAAATCAGCCCATTTTTTTTCTTTAGTTTGTTTATCTACAGAAACTGTATAACCGTGAGCTTCAAGAGGTATTGTTAATTCCCGAGCAATTTGCTCTTCGGTTTTCTCACCAAAATCTCCTTCTACCTCAACTGTGTGATTCACGAGACTGGTTTTAACACTGATAACATTTGGCAATTCACCAATTTCGCTTTCAGTTAAAAGAACGCAGGCCTCGCAATGCATACCATGTACATGAAATGTATATTTTTGTTTTTTATTATTCATCTTACAATTTTTTAGTTTTTAAACGTAAAGAATTAAAGACCACTGAAACGCTTGAAAATGCCATAGCTAATCCGGCAAAAATCGGATTAAGAACAATCCCCCAAATCGGATAAAGTGCCCCAGCTGCAATAGGAATACCAACAACATTGTAAATAAAAGCCCAAAAAAGATTTTGCTTAACAGTTCTTATTGTGACTTTAGAAAGTTCTATGGCCTTTGAAATTTTTAAAATGTCACCGGATAAAAGTGTTACACCGGCAGATTCAATGGCCACATCAGTGCCTGTTGACATTGCAATACCAACGTCTGCCACCACAAGTGCCGGCGCATCATTAACGCCATCACCAGCCATAGCCACAATATTACCCGCCTCCTGTAATTCTTTTATTTTTAAAGATTTTTCATTAGGTAAAACCTCTGAAATTACGTTATCTATATTAACCTGTTTTGCAATATAAGATCCTGCCAAATGATTATCCCCAGTTATCATAACCACTTTTATGCCTTTTTTGTGTAGTTTTTCTATCGCCTCTTTAGCCCCATCTTTTATGGTATCACTTAAAGCAATGAACCCTGCCTTTATACCATCAATTTCCACGAAAACTACAGTTTTGCCCTCTTCTTGAAGAGTTTTTAATTTCAAATTATTCTCATTTTTTTCTGGCTTATGAACATATATTTCTTTTTTATCTACAACAGCCCGGACACCGACGCCCTCTAAAGCGACAAAATCTTTTGCTGGTACTAAAGAAATATTTTTCAAATTGGATCCTTCAACAATTGCCCTAGCAAGAGGATGCTCAGACATTTTTTCCACGCTACTGGCAAATTTTAAAATATCATTTTCACTAAACCTATCATCCAAAACTACCAAATCTGTGACCTCTGGTTTTCCTTTCGTAATAGTTCCAGTCTTATCAAAAGCAACAACTGTTACCTTATTTAAAATCTCCAGACTTTCAGCATCTTTAATCAATATTCCGTACTCTGCCCCCTTCCCAACCCCAACAATAATAGCGGTCGGAGTGGCCAATCCAAGAGCGCAAGGACAGGCAATAACTAAAATTCCAACAAAAGACAAAATGGCATAAGAAATCGCCAAAGATTGTCCTAAATATAAAACACCTACACTAAGCCAAAGAACAAAAGATAAAGTTGCCACACCAAGTACCACTGGTACAAAGACACTTGATATCCTATCGGCCAAAGCCTGAATAGGAGCTTTTGATCCTTGAGCTTCCTCCACCATCTTTATTATTTCCGCAAGCATGGTTTCTCCTCCAATCTTTGTTGCTTCAAATTTAAAACTTCCTTGTTTGTTTATCGTAGAACCTATGACAACATCTCCTTCTTTTTTATCTACAGGAACAGACTCGCCAGTTATCATTGATTCATCAATAGAAGTTTTTCCTTCAATTATTTTTCCATCTACTGGAATTTTAGCGCCCGGTTTTACAATAACAATATCACCGACAACTACCTCCCCTACTGATATTTCAACCTCAACTCCATCACGCATAACTAATGCGGTCTTTGCCTGAAGCCCAAGTAATTTTTCTATAGCCTCTCCGGTTCTTTTTTTTGAATTTGCTTCCAAATATTTTCCAAAGGTCACAAAACCAATAACCACAATAACAACATCGAAATACGTATACTCTGGGACCTGAATAAAATCTCTGATTTGAGGCAATAACGTGATAATAGTGCTATATAAATAGGCGCTCAGTGTTCCAATGCCTATAAGCGTATCCATATTGGCCACTCTATATTTTAGAAATCGAGTTACGCCTAAAATAAAAGGTTTACCTACCCAAAACATCACGACAGATGCCAAAATCATTGAAACTATATTAAAAAAAGGCATCGGAATTGGAAAATTTGGAATAAAATAAAAAGTTCTAGCCAAAATATCCCAAATCATTACAATAAAAATGATAAGGGCTAGAGGCAAAACAAAATATGTTTTAGCCTGTTGCTCCAATAATTCTTTTTCTTTTTGTTCTTTTTTTTGATTGAGGCCAAGATGTTCACTGTGATCCATACCTTTCATATCACCAACAGGCTCAAGTTTGTAACCCAATTTATTTATTTCATTATTGGCCACATTTAAATCAAAATTGCCTTCTATTTCAGCTTTTTCAGTAGCAAAGTTAACATCTACCATATTTACACCTGAAACTTTTTCAACTTTTTTCTTTATAATCGTGGCGCAACTAGCACAATGCATACCACTAACTGTAAATATTTTTTTTGACATTTTTTTAAATTGAATACCAAGAGCTTCTCCAACCTTTAAGCATATCTATTCCGCCTGACAAAAAAGCTTCTACCCCATCGGCATTATCTAAAACCTCAACTCTAGATGTTTTCGTTCTCGCTGATTTTGTCATAACAATCCCATTTTCATGATGAGAAATGAGTGCATTTAAAAATCTCAAATCAAAATTTTTATCATAGTTACCCAAATTTGAGACTTTTGGGTCAATAACCTTTTTAGAATCTTTATACCAAGCTTTTTTCCATTGATATAATTCTTCAATAGCTCCCGGTTCAGCTTTTAAAATATCTTCAGCTAAATTTTTTATTTCTAATCTCTCACTTTTTGTGGCTTGTTCCGCTAAAAGCATCGCCCCTCTATGATGAGCAATCATTGAATTTACATACCTTAAATCTAACCATTTATCTGCCCCACCCAAATCCATATCAACCTTGTCATACATAGAGAGTTGATATTGAGGAGTTAGATAATAACCAACAGCCATACCCACAACAAGAGCAATAACCATCAAAGAACCTGCTAAATAAATTGAAATTTTTGTCATAAATTATTTTCTTTTTAACCTATAAACTTTTAAAATCTCGCCAACAGCTTTCTTCTCTTGCCCCTTTTTTATTTGGTGAATAACACAACTACCAAGATGATCCTCCATAAGAGCATCCTCAATGCCAGAAAGCGCCTGTTTTACAGCAGAAGTCTGAGTAATAATATCAATACAATATTTTTCCTCTTCAAGCATCTTCTCTAACCCTCTAATTTGTCCCTCAATAATTTTTAATCTTTTTGCCAACTTGTGTTTTTGTTTATCCATATATAAACATAGTATACCCCCTAGGGGTATACTAGTCAAATACTCTAACTGTGAAAAACTATTACGCTAATCGTTTATACAAAAATGGATCTAATCTTTTTATTTCTAAAGCCCAAGCCCTAGCAAGATCAAACTCATCTTTAAAATGATCCTTAGAAAATCTGAAATTGGCAATCCTATAAGCAACTTTATCTTCTCTGGTATCTACAGACTGATCATTCAAATCACGGCATTTCTTTGCTGGCGAATTTTTAGATTCACCATAAGTGTCAGAAACATAAGCATCAATGGCAGTTTTAGGAAAACCAAAACGTATCCCTTCGACTCTAACAATTAAAGAATTAATGGCGGACACTTCTTCCTCTGAAAAACCAAGATTAGTGTTAATGATCGAACATTTATCAGGCAAAACCTCCCTTTCAGCTTCTTTATGCTTAGTGTCAAAAACATCACACAACAATGCACCTCCAAGTCTAGGATCTTGAGAATAACTAACATCCAAACCAAATTTTCTCAAACTAGGCCTTAAATTTTCGATAAGATCTACATATTTATCTTCTACCGCCAAAGTTGCCTCACGCTTATACCCTTTTAAAAGAAGAAGGAGTTCTTTTAATTCATTGTCTTGCACAGGAAAACTATTAACAAGTTCCACAAAATCATTTTCTTCCTCCGTCAATGGTTCAAAATCTTCAGAATTTGCAACATCCTTGCCGTGGCCACCCAAAAAAGATCTTGCGTTAGCAATCTGTTCTTTTAACCGCACTTTCATATTGTCTATTTTTCTTTTTAAAAAATAATTATGAAAAACAACATAATCGATTGTCTTGATTTTTTCAATTTGTTCTCTCTTTCTATTCAAAGCTGCCACCAATCGAGTTCTGACATTGGGGACATTATCAAAATCCGAACGGTCTACAGATTGAAGTGACTGAATCCCCTCTTTGCTCCTATCATTTTTTACTTCAATGTTCTTTGTTTCAAGCTCAACAGAATGGCCGATATTCAACTCCCTTCTTACGGCTTCAATGGATCGCTCATCTGATTGACCACCTGCAGGTTCACGCAAAAGACAAAAGTCCTTCTTTTCAATTATTTCACCATCTATAGTTCCCCCTTCTAAACGATTTTCTCTATTTCCCTGGTTTGAATTATCTGATTTTTCTTTCATAGCCTTACTTATTAAAAAGCCTACAAACTATTCAACTTAGAAACATTTAACAATTTAAATGATTTCAATAAGAAATATCCGATAATCACAAAAGTTACAACCGGAGATAGCCAAACTGGGACATTAATGCCGAACGAGTCGCTAATCATAATCAAACCTAAAAATAAAATTGAGTACATGGCCGCATTTTTTAAAAATACAAACCTCTTCACCCTTTCAATATTACTAACTGTAAGCTGTCTTACAACAACTGCCCCAATACCATTCCCTATTAAAATAAGAGGGACAGAAAGAGTAAAAGCAAAAGCTCCTAAAACTCCATCGATTGAAAAGCAGGCGTCAATTGCTTCAAGATACAAAATCTTTGACCAATCTGATATGCCCGTTTTACCAGCCAACATGGCTCGTTCGGCTGATTCAGCGTTTTCTTTAAAACCATGGACCATAAAAAATCCTGTTGACCCAACTACAGCGCCGAGAGCCATTACTGGATCAACTTTTATACAAATCCAAACAACCAAAGTTAAAAATAGAGACGCAATGGTATAAAACCAAAGTCCGTGTCTATGAATAAATTTTTCTCCAACTAAACCATAAGTTTTTTCTTCCAAAAATAACCAGTGTAAAAACAAAAACACCAAAAATATACCAGCACCAACAAGAAGGGGTGGGGCGGAAGTCTCTATCAAATGGGCTATCTCGGGGCTTGATCCTAATGTAGCAACCAAGGCTTGCCACATAGTTAAATCTTTACTTGTAAGCCAAATAATAGCCCAAGGAAGAAGGCCTCTTACCAAAAATACAGCGAAAAGAATTCCCCAAAACAAAAACCACCTCCTCGCCTTTTCACCCATTTTAGAAAGAACTTCGGCGTTAATAACTGCGTTATCAACACTGTTTATTACCTCAAAAACTACGAGCCCTAAAATTGTAAGAATTATCGCCACGAATGTATTTTAAATCACTAAAGCCTTTTTAACCATATCTAAAAAACCATTTTCAATAAAAAGCCGGCTCATCACAGACAAACCGGCTTAACACTCAAATCATAAACCTCTAAAAAATCTCGAACTGGAGTTACAACAACCTGACCAAATAGACGAGAACAATGAACAAGTTCACTGTCTGAAAAAATTATTGCCACATGCGTCCAACTTCTAGGTAAAGCGCTTTTTCTTTTTTTGAAAAAAACACTATGACCAATCGGCATTTCATAAAAATCTTCCAGTGTTAAATGAAAGTATTCTGGAGGAAATAATCTTTTATTTAATAAGGGAAAATCAATCAAAACATCTCGATAGACCCGCCTTACAAAATGAACACAGTTAAATACGTCAAAATCATAATGCCTACCTAAATAGGATGATGCGGAGGTAATTATATCCCCCGCCAGAGTTTTAGAGACA
This sequence comes from uncultured Candidatus Saccharibacteria bacterium, assembly GCA_964348785.1. Classification (GTDB taxonomy): domain Bacteria; phylum Patescibacteriota; class Minisyncoccia; order Phycocordibacterales; family 2-02-FULL-43-11; genus 2-02-FULL-43-11. Next base: position 70,943 of record CAYGDO010000003.1, read on the forward strand.
AACATAAAGAACTCCTTTCTTTTTAAAAAGTCTTTAAAATTTATACAAAACTAGACCAAGTTGAAATTTTTTTATTCAAAATCATTGGAGTGCCTTAGTAAAGGATAGTAAAACTATATTTAAGCAAATTAATGATGCAACTATACATATTCCTACATATTATTCTTTTGTTGAATATAACAAGCTTCCACTAGCCACCACTAAGCGTTAATAGAATAATAAAAAGAATAAATATGAAAAAAAATGGAATATAACATAATACAAGTATTCGGCTCTTTCGAACCAAGCCGTCTTGAGGAAAAAACTTAAAATTATGTTTATTGATAAAACTAGATATTACAGCCAAAATAAAAGATAGAATAATAGAAAAATAAATAAATTGCATAAAAAATTCATTTATCCTTATATAATGCAGATCCTTCCTTAGGGCCTGAGCCTCCTCGGAACTTGTCACAGTAAATGATAAATTAAAATGCATTATGTACAACCAAGCAGATATTACCGCCAAACTTACAATCATTAATAAAATTGACAAAAAATATCCTACGTAAATTTTTTTTGTATGCATATTATATAGATAGTTAATTTACACCTCAAAAAATAAAGTTATGTAATATTATTTCTTCCTTATAAAGCAATTACTCCAACGGTTCTTGTTTCCATGGTCTAAATTTTATCATAATCGAGAAAAGAAATCGTTGAGTACGAGAAATTGGGGTGCCTATCGAGATTCGAACTCGAACTAAGGGATCCACAGACCCTTGTGCTAACCGTTACACTATAGGCACCATCACCCTACTTATAACTAGGGGCAGACTCTTTTATACCAGATTTATGACTCGTTAGTCTAGAGAGAGCATAAAGTAGAGATGACATTCGATTTAAAAAAGCCAGAGTGTTTGGGCTAATTTTTCTCAAACCTTCTTCATTCACATGGACAACCCTCCTTTCAGCTCGCCTTGTCGTAGTCCTTGCGACATCTAAAAATGCTCCTAATTTGTTTTCTCCAGAAATAAAAAAAGTTTTTATTGGGGGCAACTCCTTTTCAACAGAATCGATAATGAGCTCCGCTTCTTTTACTCTCTCTTCAGTAACACTTTTTTCGGCACCAGCCACTTCAGCTTGAACAATAAAAAAACCTTCTTGCGACCAAAACAAAATATCTTCAAATTTTTTTCCGATAATTTCCAAATTTAATCCTTTAGCTTCAGCGCGCGCCAAACCAATAAAAGAATTGGCCTCATCAAGAGAGCCGAGCGCTTCAGCTATATTTGAACTTTTGCTAACACGCTGATCGCAACCAAAAGTTTTTGTTGTTCCACTATCTCCTTTTCGTGTGTAGAGCATAACCAATATTTTAACATTTATTTTTTACTGTGCGCGGGACAGGAATCTTGAAACTTACAGTTTCTGTACACCTTTTCTGTTTTATACTCGTGAAGACACTCCATAAAACTATCCAAGGTCTGCAAGTCCTCACTCGAAGACTCGTGGCCCGTGCTCGTTCGATGACTCACTGTGGTCAGGAATAATGTTTGAGCCGTCGCTCAAACATTTTCACGACCCTGGCTCAGCTGTTTTTTTTGTTAAAAAAACATGCCTCCGCCTCGCATCAGTATCGAAAAATCTAAAGCAGTTTAAATTTTTCTATCTGGTGCGCGGGACAGGACTTGCACCTGCACGCCCGTAAGGGCGCTACCACCTCAAGGTAGTGGGTCTGCTAATTCCCCCACCCGCGCATCATCTCACAAAAACCCTGCCTTTGTGCTTGCTTACTATATCTAAACTTTTCTTTATTTTCAAATATTTTCTTTTTAATCTGACACTACCCTTTTTTTTATACATTAAATGTGCAAGTTTAATTGCTTCATATTTTGAATACTTTAACTGGAAACAAACACTTTTTCTTTTTGCATATGTCACATGGCCCTTAATACCTGATAATCTAAAAATTCTTGAGCGGTACCAATCCACATATTTTTTACTGGCAGAGGCAAAAGTTATATAAAACATAAAACTTGATTTCCAACGAGAATCCCAATATGAGTATGAACAGCCATCACCATCGAAACACCCTCTAACAAAATCAAAAAAATACTGTTGAGGAATGCCCAATTTGGCCATAGTTTTTGATTTTGCTTTATACAAACCGATACTATTTAAAAAATAGTAAAAAAACACATCACTAAATTGAACGACAAAATATTTCTTTTCCTCTTCACCCCCTCTCGCCTTTTTGCCTATCCAGCATTTTAACTTCAAAGCCTTCAGAAAATTTTTTATCTGATCAAAATCTTTTGAAGTAAAATTTATATGTCTACCATCTGGCGACAAGTTACCATCAGTAGCGATAAGACCGATTGCATAGGCAAAATCCGCTGACCACTTTATTTTAACTTTTCCTTTTGGTTTTGGACCTCTCTTCCCCACCATTAAATATTAACAAATAATACAAAAAAGCTCAAATAAAAAGCGTATACCAATTAAATATAAATTAAAATCCCCTGAAAGACTTCAAGGGATTTTAATTTGCGACTTCTTCTTTTATTTCTTGTGGGGTCTCTTCAACAACAACTTCCTTTACCGATCTTAGATTTCTCATCTGCCTCTTAATTTCCTTGTTTGCTTTTTCTCTAATGTGGTAAAGCTTAGCTCTTCTGACCTTCGAACTTTTAACAATTTCAATCTTATCAATCATTGGGGAATAAAGAGGAAAGATTCTTTCAACACCAATTCCATCAACCACCTTTCTAACAGTAAAAGTAGCGCCCGGTTCTTTACCGTGCTTACAAGCTAAAACCAAACCCTCAAAAGCCTGAAGTCTATATTTATCTTTTTCTTTGATTTTCTGCCAAACCTTAACAGTATCACCGGTTCTAACTCCGATTTTAGCTCTTTTCTCCAAAGAAATTGGTGAAATTGTTATACCTTTTAAATCCATAGTTGGCAGTTAATCTAACATGACACCTTTCATTTAGCAAGCGCTTTTATTGCCTTTTCCATATCTTTAGGCATCACGGCTTCTACTTTAATAGTCTTATTAGATAAATTCTTAAACTCCACAGAAAACGAGTGTAAAGCCGTTCTTTCCAATCCAAAAAGACAAACTTTATTGGGGGCATATAATTTGTCGCACAAAACAGGATGATTCATAGATTTCATATGAACTCTGATTTGATGAGTTCTACCCGTCTTAGGCATTGCTTCGATATACGAAACCCCATTACCCTCACTTAAAACCCAATAAAAAGTGATAGCCTCTCTTTCTTCCCCTCTTTTACCGCGTTGCGCAGTCCAACGTCTAAAATCACCCTGGCTTCTACCAATCGTCTTATTTATAATACCTTCTTTTTCGGTAAAAGTTCCCCAGACTAAGGCTCGATAAAACTTCTTAACTGTTCTTTTTAAAAATTGCTTTTTCAAATATTCAAATCCCTCAGTTGTTTTTGCAATCAAAAGAACACCAGACGTTTCCCTATCCAATCTATGGACAATGCCCGGCCTATCAATTGTCGCCGTCCCGAATTCGTCATTCTCAAGCTGAATGGGTTCACCGACGCCTTTTGTGTTCGGGTAATTCTTTAAAATCCAATCCACCAATGTCGGCTCATTTGTGCGCCCATCAGAATGCACAATTAAACCTGCAGGTTTATCAATCGCCAAAATATCATTGTCCTCATAAAGTATTTTAATTTTTTTAAAAATTTCCATATTGATTTCATTTGCCAAATCTCCTATTCCTTTCATTATACTCAGCTATTATCTTTTCAAACTCATCTTTTGAAAAATCAGGCCAGTAGGTTTTTGGGAAAAAAAGTTCACTGTAAACACTTTGCCAAGTAAGAAAACCAGAAAGTCTTTGTTCGCCACCCGTTCTGATTATTAAATCTGGATCAGGAACATTTTTAGTATCTAACAAAAGAGACATCTCTTTTTCAGCAACTTCCTTACCATTCTCTATCTTTATCTTTGCTATAGCCCTTAATATCTCATCTCGTCCTCCATACGAAAGAGCCACTATTAAAGCACACTTTCCTTTAATTTCCGATTTTTGATTTGCTTCATCACAATAAGCCCTTAAATCCTCTGATAACATATCAAGGTTTCCTATAAACCTAACAGTTCTTTCCTTCCCTAATGCCTCAAAATAGGTTTGAGACGCTTCTCTAAAAATATTCATTAAATACGAGACTTCTTCTTTTTCTCTTTTCCAGTTTTCAGTAGAAAAGGCGTAAACTATCAAATGAGAAATGTTCAATTCACCCGACCAATTTAATACGTCTTTAATTTTTTCATAGCCCGCTTTATGCCCTAGCATTGTGGGCAAATTCCTTTCTTTGGCCCAACGTCTGTTCCCGTCCATTATGATTCCAACAGATAATTTTTTATTTTCAGTGTTCATTTTAAATTAAATCCTATCCCAAAAACTAGAATACTTAATGTTAAAATTTTTAAACTCTTCATTATTAATATACGGTTCAAAGGTAACATTTGTTACTTTTGAAAAAACACTGCCAATTTTTACCTTCTCTATCAATCGTTTCAGATCTTCTTCCTTGCCTCCAGCAACAATTTCAACTGAACCGTCATCTTTATTCATTACAAAACCTACAATGCCTATCGCCCTTGCGTTTCGCCTGGTAAAATCTCGAAACAGTACCCCTTGAACTCTTCCGAAGACTTTAATTTTTATGAATTGAGGCATGGAAAAAACTTAATTAGAATTTCTGCTTATATATTCTAGGACTTTACCCAAATTTACCTCAACACTAATGCCAGAATCGACAACTAACCTCTCTTCATTCCACGGAAAATACTCTCTGCGACAATTTTCAACATCAACCCAAGTTACCTCCTGAATTCCATGAATGTTGCGAACACGTGATTCAATTCTTTTTTTATGTATTATGTGATTTAATACACACTCAATAATAATCAACTCAGCATTATTTTTTTTGGACAAATTACGCCACATCTCTCTCGGCTCTTTCACTGAATTGACTGCATCAATAATTACGGAAGTGCCAAGTTTTAGATGTTCGGTCGCAAGCATCTCTGAAACAAGATACGCCGCTAAACCAGTTTCAAAACTTTTCACAATGCCACTTCTTATGATTGATGATTCAATTGGATCGACTGAAAATATTGGCAAACTCATTTTTTTTGCCACAGCCTCAGAAAGGGTACTTTTACCAGACCCGGGAAGACCCGAAAATATAATTAGACTTAATTTATCCATTTTTTTAATGGTGCGCGATGCAGGACTCGAACCTGCGACCCTCTCAGTGTAAATGAGATGCTCTACCAACTGAGCTAATCGCGCATTTTGTGATATTCGGAGGGAATCTCCTTCAGTGTTTCGAGGGAATCTCCCGCGACTAAATTTTTGCCGTCGCAAAAATTTGTCTGGGCACCATTACATTCGCACTTCTGTGCTCAGTACTTCCTCATTCCCATTCGGTCGCTCGCGAACTCGATAAGGAAAGTCCTTTCGATTCCCACACGGAGCCAAGCAGTTGGCTCCTCGAGGGAACACTCGTTCGTGTCCTCACTCGTGTGCCCTCGGAGGGAATCGAACCCCCATCAAGACCTTAGAAGAGTCCTGCTTTATCCATTAAGCTACGAGGGCATATTTCATATGCCCAATATAAATTACAACAAAAAGACAAAAAACAAAAGGGATTACTTTTTAAGAAGGATCGTTTATAGAAGATATAGATTCTATATTTTTTTTGAAAAGTTCTTCTTCCTTCTTGTAATTCTCAAAAACCTCAGACAATGCTCCACGATTTAAAGTGAGAGAATCAGAAATTGGGCCTGCGTCCTCTAAATTTAAATCGGTAGTTTTTCTCCAACTACTAAAAGAAAACACTGCGACCAAAATCAAAACTAAACCCGTCATTAAAATAAGCTTCCAAAATAAAAATACCGACGATGATTCACGATTAAAACACCCCCTTACAGGTATCAACTTTCTTATGAAAAATTTCCAGCCTTTTATTTGTGAATTATTCATATTAAAGAATTATTTATTTTTATTTGACTTTAAAATGACAGCATCGACGTCAGCTTGCCAAAAACCTTTTTTAAATTTTTCATCGCTTTCTTCCTCAGTCAATGAAACATTTCTCAAAAAAAACGTAGCGGGCATATGATCTAAAGCATATAAAGACTTAAAAACTTGGCCCCAGGAGCCTTTTACTTCTAATCTAATTCTGTTACCCCCAACAAAACCCACCTTTTCCTCGTCCGCAACAGAAATTACAGAAACCGTAGCGCCGGTTTGTTTTCCTATAGACTCTAAAAGATCCAAAAAATCTATTATGGAATCCTTATCAACAAATAACGATGATACGTAGTCTCTTTTGTCTTTAGTTTCATTCAACATCAAACTCACATCTTTTAAGTTCGTAATTTTGCCGATCTCCGCCTTAAGAGCAAGACTTGAATCATCTAGTTTTTTATCAAACCAAACAGTGCCAAAAACCACACCTGAAAACAACAAAACCGAAAGTAGGAAAAAGAAAATGCTAAATTTAAATATCCTTTTTGTTTTATTGCCCATAAGTTGAAGATAATTTAAGTGTAATAGAAAAATCATTCTCAGTAGATTTGGCAAAATTAGAAACAGGAACATCAACTCCAGAAAAAGTCATGTTTGATTTTAAAATGGCTGAAAATTGTCTCAAGTCTTCTCTGGAATCAGCAGTCCCACTAATATACAAAGTGTTTTCTTTCTCGCCTTTAGAAAAAGATATATTGGTAATTGAAATACCTCTCGGTTTACCGTTAAGCAACTCAGGTAAAATTTTAGACAAATAAGACCTCCCTTCCAGATTTTTCTTAGCTGAGTCAATCTGTTTTTTAGTCAAAGAAACAGAACTCTCAAGATTTTTATAATCAATTGAAGCTGGTTTATTTTTTAAATCATCCAATTGCTTACTGACACCTCGGTGTTCAATGAAAACCAAAAACATTCTAGGGGCTAAAGCTATGACGCAAGCACCGAAACTTAAAGAAAAAATGATAAGGGCAATATTAATAACACGAAACTTCCGTTCCTTTTTTAATCCAATCCTATCTTTTTCTGTTAAAAGATTAACCATAAATTAATTTATTGTAAGGCCAACAGCCCCAGCATAATCCAAAGAATCTTTATAATTTATAGGCGGTATATAGTCCTCAAGAGAAAAAACGTTTCGCCAGACATTGGCCACCTCTGTTTTTATGCCCGAAACACCAGAGATATATTCATCGACAGCGGGTAAAATGGTATCCTTGCCACACAAAATTATTTTCTCTATAGGGCTAGATGTGCCCATCAAAGATGCACTGTGAGTTTTCCAATAAGTAATAAGTTTTACTATCTCCTCTTTTAAAGGATCGAGTTCATTCATAATTTCCATAAACAAAGACATATTTTGTTTACCGCTGCCCAATATATCATCTTTGATTTTATCAACTTTCGTAGAATCAACTTTAAACTTTTGAGCAATAATCATATTGGAAGTCGATGACCCGACAGAAACAGTTGATGAAAAAAACACATTACCTTTGTTAACAATGGAGAAACCAGTTTTTAACTCACCAAAATTCATTATTAAAAATGTTCTTTTGTCACCAAAAGGAGTAACGGCTTTGGCGACCGCCTGACTAGAAATCTCAAAACGAAGCGGTTGAAAACCTGCATTAATGGCAACTTCAGAATACGTGTCAGACAATTTAAAAGGCACTAGCGATACCACAACATCAATATGATCACTTCCCTCCTCAGAACCAATTATTGAATAATCAAAAACTGCTTCTTTTAAAGGCACGGGAACATTTTCTTCTATTCTAAAACTAATTGCTTCCCTAATTTCTTCATCTCTTACTTTAGGAACCTGCATTTTAAACAAATAAGCCCTCTCTTCTGGAAGAGATAAACTTATAAAATCAAAAGTGGTCTTTGCTTTGATTTTAGCAAGAACATCTGACACCGCTTTTTTATCATTGATAATACCCCCAGAAATGGCACCGGGTGGAATAACTTCTGTTCCAAAGTCTTTGATTCTTAAACCTTTAACTTGATCTTCAAAAACAACAAAACGAGCTGATGAATCAGAAATATCAACCCCAACAGACTTCATTTGAAGATATTTTGGAGGTGGAAAAAAACCATCTAAATATTGGCAAATATTTTTAGACATTAATACGCCTTATCGGCAACATAATTATACTACAACGCTTAAAATATCTGCATTATCAAAAATATAATAACCGCCATCGCCACCAACCCAGTTATCCAATTAAAATATTTAATAGCAATTTCTCCAAATTTTTTACCGAATATCTTACTTGCATACGAAACCATAAAAAATCTCCCTCCTCTTCCCAAAACTGACGCTAAAATAAAACTAAACAAGTTTATTTCAAATAATCCTCCAGCAATAGTGAAAACCTTGTATGGAATTGGAGTAAAGGCCGCAGTAAAAATGGCCAAAAAAGCATTTTTTTGGAATAAATCTCCTACAATTTCAATTTGATTTTCTAGGTGGTAAAGAGCGACAAGTGGTTTACCAAGAAATTCAAAAAACACAAAGCCAATAAAATAACCAAAAAGCCCGCCCGCAACGGAAGACACTGTCACAATAATCGCTATCCTCAACCATCGTTCGGGCTTTCTCATTACTAATGGAAAAATAAAAAAATCTGGGGGTATAGGAAAAAACGATGACTCCGCAAAGGATAAAGCCCCCATCAAAAAATTGGATCTCTTTTCTGAATCTTCTTCTTTGTATAAAAGATTAAGAATTTTTTCTTTTATTTTTTTTATGTATTGAAACATTTATTATCTAGCTTTCTGACCTGGCATTACATTTTTATCAGGCTTAAATAAAATTATGTTATCTTTTTCACCCGTTGCCAAAATCATAGCCTGGCTTTCAAACCCCTTTATCATTCTTGGCTCTAAGTTGGTAACAAACAAAGCAAAAACCCCAATCAAAACAGATGGATCTGTAAAAGTTTCAGCGATACCAGAAACAACCTGTCTTGTTTTTTCTTCACCAAAATCAACATTCAACTTAAGTAATTTATCTGCATTGGCCACTTTTTCAGCTAAAATAATTTTACCAACCTTAATTTCAACTTTAGTAAAATCATCATAGCTAATTTTAGGTAAATTATTGTTTAAACTATTATTCCTTTTGTCCAAAAAACTTTGAAGAATGATGGTGGCCGCCGAAGCATCTAACATTTTATTTTCTCCTTGAATTCGTGATGCTTGAATAGAAGTCATAAATTCAGGCTCAAGGTGAATGCTTCTTCCGGTTATTTTCTTCAATTCCTCAATAAACTTTTTAATATCCGCCATAATTACATTGTCCTCTCCATTTAATTTCTTTGACTCGCCAACTACTATTTCCCCTATTCCTTTCTCATCACAAATCTTGCTTAAATTATCAAAAATATTCTTGTCATTATCCAAAACTGAATCAGGAAAGGCCATTTTACCTTTATCGTCAGACACCGAAATGCCTATTCTTTTTAATCCATAATCAATACCTAAAAATTTCATAAGACAATTATACATAAATCCCGTTAGAATCCCACAAACTTTACCTCATATTAACCAATTCTCTTTGAGTCTTCGTTTCTGCAACACTGCCAAAAAAATTGTTAAAATTCTAACGGGATAAAAGCTAAATATTTGCCCCGTAAGCTTTTTTTGATATTATGGCACCTGAAGTTCTTTATACTACCTGATCAAATTAATCATGTATTAGTTTGAATTGACCGTCCCGTTTTTAAGCGGGATTAAGGACTCAATCACTCCGCCATGTGCGGACTGATCGTCCCAAGGAGAGGTGGCAGAGTGGTCTAATGCACTGGTCTTGAAAACCAGAACGTCCGCAAGGGCGTCGCGAGTTCGAATCTCGCCCTCTCCGTATATAAAAAATCCCGCTTAAAAGACGGTGATTTTTTATATACGGAGAGAGAAAAATTGAAAATTTTTCGGGTGAGATTCAAACGGATTGGCAGTCTACTGGTCGAGCACGACATGTCGACAATCCGACGCCTAGGATTTTTTCGAGCGACGGCGAAAAAAAATTGTAGGAGAAATTCTCGCCCTCCATAAAAATCAAAGTTTGCCTTTAAAAGTATATGTAATATAGTTATAGGGCTATTTAATAAGTAATAAAGAAAAATATGCCAAAAGCAAATTCCGCATTTATGAAGCCATTAAACATCAGCGCTGATTTAGCTGTTGTTGTTGGTGCAGGTCCTATGCCAAGATCAGAGGTCGTCAAAAAACTTTGGGAATATATAAAAGGAAAAAATCTCCAAGATCCAAAGAACAAGAGAAATATCAACGCCGACGAAGCATTAAAGAAAGTCTTTGGCGGGAAAGCTGTAGTTAATATGTTTGAAATGACCAAGTTGGTTTCAAAACATCTATCATAAAAACTACCAAATACACAAAACAAAAACCGCTTTTTAGCGGTTTTTGTTTTGTGTTAAAATTATCCTATGATTAAAACTTTAATTTCTTGGCAAACTCCAGAATACATAATGGAGAAAAAAACTCCGGATTGGTATTGGGCTGTTGGAATAATATCAGTCGCCATAATGATTGCCTCAATTTTATTTAACAATATTTTGTTTGCCGTTTTTATTTTAATAGGTACGCTGACTATTTTTATGTATGCCAAAAGAGATCCCGACATGATCGACATAGAAATAACAGAGGAAGGTGTAAGGGCAGGAAGAAATGTTTATCCCTATTCCCTACTAAATTCTTTTTTTGTTGATGAACAAAGAGATCCCCCACACCTGTTGTTAAAATCCTCCGGCATAACAAATCAACTTATATTGATACCAATAATCAAAGTAGATCCTCAAAAAGTTTATGATATTTTAAAACTGCAACTCGAGGAAGAAAAGTTGTCTGAACCACTTGCTATTCAAATTTTAGAAAGATTGGGATTTTAGAAAACTTTACTTTTCAGTCTATACAAATTAGATTCTTAATACCCCCTCGTCGTTCAACGGATAGGACATGAGTTTGCGGAACTTAAAATAGAGGTTCGATTCCTCTCGAGGGGATTATGTAACGAAGTGAAATAATCACCTCGAAGCGAATGGACTGCTTCATTCGCGTGAGGAATCGAAAGACGGAACTATGTTTTCTGTTTCAGAAAACAAGCGAGTCGGGGTCGCGACTTTTGTGAGCGACGGCGAACAAAAAGTTGTGACAGATTCTTCTCTGAAGAAATGAACAAAATGAAATAATCACCTCGAGAATATCCCTATCCAAACACAACAAATCTCTCCAAAATAAACAAACCTTTTAAAACCCTTAATCAGGTTCTTTTAAAATTGTAAAAAATAATTAGTACCAATTTTGTAATAACTTTTTATCTCAATCGTCTTGTATTTGCAAAAGAAAAAGGGCGATTAGCTCATGTGGAAAGAGCGTGCCGTTGACGTCGGCAAGGTACAAGTTCAAATCTTGTATCGCCCTCAAAGACTCTCAAACTGTAATATTTCAAATTTTCCAGCGTCTTCATAAGGTAAACATCTTTATACTTTATAAAAATCGTAAAAACAAAAATATGAACAAAACTACCACAATAACTGGAGTAATTATTACAATTATAATAATTGGGGGACTTATTTTTTATGCTAACCAAAAACCAATTCCACCAATAGAACAGACCAAAACCCCTCAGACTACTTATACGAACTCTGATCAAACAAAACAGGCTGGTTTACCTACAGCAACAACAAATTCAAGTGTCTCCTCAACAGATACCACTGCCGTCTTAAATGGCACAGTCATTCCGCAAGGGTCTTTCACAAGCTATTGGTATGAATATGGCACTTCCTCCAACTTAGAAAACAAATCATCAAGTCAAAAACAAATGATCGGCTCCGGTTTTACATCAATTACAGCACCTGGATATATCACGGGGCTAACAAAAAATACAATATACTTCTTCCGAATAATAGCTGAGAACTCTTTTGGCCAAGTGACCGGTTCACAACATTCATTTCAAACAACTTTTGGTAATCCCCCACCAACAGGAAATGCTCCGGTCATGAAAACCTTAACGGCAACGGGGGTATCCAAAACCACAGCCAAGTTACACGGAGAAGTAAATCCTAACGGCGCACCAACTCAATTTTGGTTTGAATATGGACAAAACCCAAACTTGGGAAACACTACAGCTTTTGAAACTATAGGAAATGGAACAATAAAATTACCAGTATCCATCTCCTTATCAAATCTTAGTCCAGGAACTATGTATTATTTTCGTCTTAATGCTCAAAATCAGTTTGGGACAATCACCGGTGAAATCCTAAATTTCAAAACCGACAATCCCCCATCAGCAACAGCTCCATCTGTCAGTACCAAAAACGCCACAAACATTAGCACTTCTACTGCCATGCTTAAAGGGACCGTCAATTCAAATGGGGCAGAAACATTATATTGGTTTGAATATAGCGTCAGCCCCGCATTTACTTCATTGTTATCATACTCAACCGAAAAAAAATCTAGCGGAGCAGGCTTAGAAAACACATCAGTTGAAGGAAATATAATCAACTTAAACTCAAAAACAAATTACTATTTTCGCCTAATCGCCCAAAACAATATGGGGCTTGTAAAAGGAGAACCCGTGACATTTAAAACGAAGTAAAAAAATTATTAATAATAAAAAAATATGACAACCATCCTAAATACACCAGCGAATAATGGAAACGAAGAAAATTCAATCACCAGCATAGTAATCGGTGTCATTTTAACGATAACAATTATCGCGCTCTTCCTTATCTACGGCTTACCCTCAATCCAATCTAATGACAAAAGTAAACTAGATGACACTATTAATATAAACCTAGAGTTACCAGCCGAAAAAGCGACAACACCCGATATAAAAACCAACCCCGCCTATTAAATTAAAAATTAACAAAAAATCAATCAATATCATGGACTCATTTAACTCTCCGAGCACACAACCCATCTATAGAGGAACGCAAATCGTCTGGTATGTTTTAGGTCTTATAGAAATTTTGCTTGCATTTAGAATAATTTTAAAACTCTTAGGCGCAAATCCAGATGCCGGATTTACCAGTTTTATTTACGGATCAACCTATATTTTTTCAGCCCCATTTCTAAATGTTTTTCGTGTCACACAACTTGAAGGCAACATTTTTGAATGGACAACGCTTCTAGGAATGTTTGTTTATTGGGTCATAGCTTTTGGCATTATAAAGTTATTTCTTATGGGCAAAACAGTATCAACACCAGAAGCCGCCATAAAGCTTAATGACCAAGAAAAATAAATGAGAAAAAACAAATTAAATTTATCCCTCTTAGCAATAATCTTAATATCTATTGTATCGATTTCACCCATTTTTGCAGAAGAAAACGATGCCAAAAAAATAGAACTCGAAACACAATCTGTGAGTGAAAATGATAAAAATTTCAGTTCAGAGTCACACAAAAACACCACTTCAAATCTTATCAAAAATTTAAAGAAGGTGTCCGACAAAGAAGGTGAGGCAGGAAATAAAATAAAAATTATTGCGAATGAGCAAGATAAATCAAATGAGATATCTTCAAACGCCATTAATGATGTTGAGGGTAGAGGAAATTTCAAAGCTTTCTTTCTTGGCAGTGATTACCAAAATATCGGTTTGATTAGAAGTGAAATGGCAAAAACCAACAATCAAATTACCAAACTAAAAGAACTCATGAACGAGACAACAAATTCAGATGACAAGGTGACACTTGATACGCAAATCAAACTTTTAGAAGAAGAGCAAACAAAAATTAGAATGTTTCTTAACCTCCACGAAGACAACTTCAGCTTGTTCGGCTGGCTTGTAAAAATTTTAAATTAAAATAAAAAAAACCGCCTTGAGCGGTTTTTTTATTTCTTAGTAGAAACCTTAGTTGTTGAAGTTTTTGCCTTATTTATAAGAGACATAAGTCGAGATTTCTTTCTTGAGGCGTTATTCTTCTTTATAGTCTTACTTTTTACTGCCTTATCAAAAGCCTGATAAGCATCAGGAACAAGTTTAACCGCTTCATCAATTTTCCCAGTAGATACCAATTTCTTTATTTGTCTAACAGGGTCTTGAATATTCTTTTTTCTGCGCAAATTAAAGACTCCTTTTCTAACGGATACTCTTAGGGCCTTTTTTGCTGATGATGTGATTGCCATAATTTGTAGAGCGAATCCTAACAGAACAATTAAAAAATGGCAAGAACTTGAGCTTATTATCTACGTGTTATTATTTATCTGTGATATACAAAATAACAGGTAAATTATTGGAACGAGAACTGGGTTACGCCGTCATAGAAGCTGGGGGCATCGGCTACAAAGTCTTTGCGACAGCCGAAACTCTAAACACAATTACCAAAAACAGTTCCAAAGAAGTCTCATTGTGGACGAGACTTTCAATCAAAGAGGACGCTTGGGATCTTTACGGTTTTCTAGAAAAAGAAGAAATGGAATTATTTGATCTCTTAATTTCTATCTCCGGAATTGGACCGAAAACTGGCATTTCTGTTTTAAACGCTTCTTCAATAGAAAACCTTAAAACCGCTATCGCTTCCGGTGATACTTCTTATCTAACAAAAATCTCTGGCATTGGCAGAAAAATTGCTGAAAAAATTATCTTTGAATTAAAAGAAAAAGTTGGGGGAAGTAAAGAAGCCGAAAAAGCTATGCAGGGCGATTCAGACGTTCTTCTGGCACTTCAATCACTTGGCTACAACGAAAGAGATGCTAGAGAGGCAGTCAAAAAATTGCCAAAAGAAGTTACCGGCACAAGTAACAGAATAAAAGAGACATTAAAATTGTTAGGTAAATAATTCACAAAAAAGCACCGAGAGCGGTGCTCGAAGAAAAAAGGGAGGGCTAGCTGGCCTCAGCGGAGATTTGTTGCGCCTCATCAAGCTTAACCCATCCAACTTGGACCAGATACTGGAGGACATCAATCCCCTTGCGACACGCCTCAGCGATCGTATCTTCGACCTGTTTACGCCAAGGGCGAACCGAAAGTGCAGGGCAAACTCTCCACAGAATAGTTGGATTGAAACCATTCATACAGTCTTTCCGCACCCCAACAGAAGGAGTGCTTTACCAAATTAAATGTTACGCCTATTTTCACAAAATACAAATAAAAAGTGGCGGGATTTCTCCTGCCACCTAACCAGACACCGAAGCCTTACTTCTTCTTTTTGCCTTGCCCAGTCTTCCCCCGCCACGAACGATCCCGCCAGATGACGAGACTGTTCCAAGTGATCCTGACCGGAGAAATCCCGGCTCCGAGAGTAATTTTCAGAAAATCCGTGCGAATTGAGAAGCCCAATCCCGCATCCTCCAGGATCCCAACGATCTCATTGAATTCCGGAGGATTAACTCCTTGGGCTTCATAATCCTCGAGGACGCCCATGATAACCCTGCGCAGAATTTCAGACCTGCTCGGCCTGCCTCCGTTTACTTTTCTAACTGATTTACCCATAAACTGTTGCCTGTCTGACGGGTTTTGAACGCTTCGCACCTGCGAATTAGTTCGTTACTTTAATATAAAAAATAGATTTTGTCAAATAAAAATACTCAATAAAAAATCCCCAGCCGAAACCGAGGAAATCTAACTTCCGCACTCCCTATCAACCTGGAGTGGTAAATAAGGCTGGATAGAACAACGCGTGGGCCTACGGTTAAGGACGAAACTTGAAGACATAAGGCGGTTAAGGGCTAGACGAGCGACCCGAAGTCCGGCCCAGCCGGCCCACGAAGCCAGCAACACCAATGTCACCATCTCTGGCGACACGCTAATCGCCAGCGATTCCCTGGCGAAATACCCCGCCCCACTCCCAAGCATCCAAGATGGAATGTGCCCCCACCCCACCAAATCCGAAAAGTGAACCAATGAGGGTTCAAAAAACACCAAACCCAAAAACCGATTCTGTTCCTCCCAACCGTAAAAGTCATTGGAAGTGAGAAACACGAAGTACAACACCGATAGAACTACGAGCGTTCTTTTCATGGTGATTATTTCCTGACCAACTTATACCACTAAAATTAATAAACTGTCAATATCGAAAAACCAGCCTAAATAAGCGATATTAAGCAAATGGACAATTTGCTAAAAATCACAAAAAATATAATTCCCAAAAAACTCTTTAAAACCCTCCAACCTATATACCATTACAAACTAGCCCTTTTAGGCGCACTTCTCTATCGATTTCCTTCTAAAAAAATAAAAGTCATTGGTGTCACTGGAACCAAAGGAAAAAGTTCAACAACTGAAATGATTGCTCATATCCTACGAAATGCTGGATTTAAGACGGCATCCGCCAGCACTGTTCGTTTCCAAATTGGTGAAAATGCCAAAAGAAATATGTTTAAAATGACAATGCCAGGCAGATTTTTTATTCAAAAATTTTTGAGAGACGCTGTAAATCAAAAATGTCATTTTGCGGTAATTGAAATTAGTTCGGAAGGCGCAAAACAATATAGACACAGATTCATTGATTTAGACGCTCTAGTGTTCACAAATTTAGCAAAAGAACATATTGAATCTCACGGCTCTTATGAAAAATATGTTGAAGCCAAATTATCTATTGCTAGTTCTCTAAGCAAATCTCCAAAAAAACAAAAATTCATGATTGGAAACATAGATGACACCGAAACCTCCAAATTTTTTGAAAAAGCCCTACCAGCAAAACCTGTTACATACTCCTTAAAAGAAGCCGATAAAATCAAAGAAAAAGAAAATGGAATTGATTTTGAAATTGAAGGAAAAAAAATTCATTCCAACCTAGTTGGCAAATTCAACATTTATAACTGGCTGGCCACTTGGAAAACAGTTTCAAATTTTGGAATTTCAATAGAACAATTTAAAAAAGCAGTTGAAGAATTAAAAGAAATTCCTGGCAGAGCTCAAATTATAAAAAAAGGCGACATTGAATGTGTAATTGATTATGCTCACACACCCGAATCTTTAGAGGCAATTTACAAAGCTTTTCCAAACAAGAAAAAAATCTGTATTTTGGGAAATACAGGCGGAGGCAGAGATACTTGGAAAAGACCTGAAATGGCTAAAATTGCTGACAAACATTGTGAGACTATTATCCTGACAAACGAAGACCCTTACGATGAAGATCCTATGAAAATAATCAATGATATGGCCGTTGTTATCCCAAAAGATAAATTGTTTGTAGAAATAGATAGAAGAAAAGCCATAAATACAGCCATAAAAATGGCCGACAAGGATTCAATTGTCATAATTACTGGCAAAGGAACTGATCCTTATATCATGGGCAAAAATGAAGAAAAAACTCCATGGGACGATAAAACCGTAGTCGAGGAAGAATTGGGGAAAATAAAAAATTAAATATCAAAAATGTCTTTATCTTCTATTTTTAATATTTAATTTTTGATTTAATTATGCCTGAACTACCCGAAGTTGAAACAACTGTCAGATCATTAAACAAACTGTCGGGCCTTTCGATAAAAGACTTTTGGACTAGTTATAATTCCCCATTTTATAAAGGTAAAGAAAACATCAAAGACAAAAAATATCTTGAACTTTTTAAAAAAAATATAATTAACAAACAAATTCTTAGTGCTGAAAGAAGAGCAAAAAACATTTTAATCCATCTAAGTGGTGATATAACCATTCTTGTTCATATGAAAATGACTGGCCATTTTTTACACGGCGAATACAAATTTAAAAAAAACAACTGGAAACCAAAAGATGAAAAAGGTCCTCTCAATGATATGCACAACAAATTCATTAGAGCTGTTTTTATTCTTTCAGATGGAAAACACCTTGCATTTTCTGACATGAGAAAATTCGCCAAAATAAATTTCTTTAACACAGACACGATTAACAAGCACAAAGAGCTAAGCAAACTAGGACCAGAACCCTTAGATAAAAAATTTTCTTTTGAAAATTTCAAAAAAGTTTTATTAAAAAAGCCTAACGGAAAAATTAAACAGGTTCTGATGATGCCAGAAATTATTTCGGGTATTGGCAATATTTATTCGGATGAAATTCTATGGGCATCAGATATCCATCCTTTTTCCTCCCCTATTAAAATCCCAGACTCTAATCTCAAAAAAGCCTTTGAGGCTATGAGAGAGATTCTTGAATCTTCTATAAAAACAGGCGGTGATTCTATGTCAGATTTTAGAAGAATAGACGGCACAAAAGGTGGTTTCCAAAATTTTCATAAAGCTTACAGAAAGACAAATGATAGGTGTTCAAAAAGAAATTGTCTGGGTGTAATAAAGAAAATGAAAATTGGCGGACGGAGTGCTCATTTTTGCAATTTACACCAAAAAACATTTTAAACTGGATTAGAAAAAATTAAGATATATAATTGTCTTATGTCAGAAGGTGGCGGAGTTTCATCAGCAGTTAAAGAACTTATACTCATAATACTTATATTTCTAGGTATTGGTTTTTTGTGGATGGCAACCGGCGGAATAAAACTGTCTCAAAATAACAACGAGCCAGTAAAAGAAAACGCTCAAACAGCAACAACCACCAAAACCGGTGGGGGTTTTTGGAATTTTTTTAAACCGTTTGACTTTGATTCTGGGACTTCAACTTTTGATTCAGATTACGGCATAGACTCTTGGTACGATGACAGTGGCAACACCACCGAACCCAATACCCCTCCCAAAAAACCTGATGATGTGACTTACAATTCTTACCAAAGAGACATAATCTACTATGGTTCTGAGCAAGTGAAAAATCCAGTAATTGAGGAACCAGACAAAATTTTTATTGATGGCGTAAGCGGAAGTTATTATTCATCAGACGAAGAAACCAGCGAGTATATATCCATATCTGCTCCAGAAACAAATAAAAAGAAATTCTTAATAACCGGTCTAACATTAAAAAGTAGAATGTCCGGGAGCCAAATACAAATCGGAGAAGGTGTAACAACTTATTATTCAAATTCTATAAATGCCAAAACCGCCGTCTTTTTAGCGCCCGGTGAAAAAGCTTTAGTCATAACCAGAAAGTCCCCTCTGGGTTATTCTTTCAAAACAAACAAATGTATGGGTTATTTAACCCAATATCAAGATTTCTATCCAGGAATTTACTCGCAGTGCCCCCTAGTTAGCGACTACCCTTACCCAGAGAGACCTAACGCTTTCACTGATCAATGTTTAGACTTTTTAGACGGCATTGGATCCTGCCAATCAGTTTCTTTGGACTATGTGCCAGAAGGACTTCCTCAAAATTGTTTGAATTTTGCAACCGAAAGAGCAAATTACAATCGTTGCGTAGCCGATTTTTCCAACGATAAAGATTTCCTAAGTAATGAATGGAGAATTTATCTTGGAAGAACACAGAGTATTTGGAAAGACAGGCGAGAAATAATTGATGTAATCGACGCCAAAGGAAATATTATCCAAACTTATACCTATTAAGTTAAAACGAGGAAAAAAGAAAGACCGCAAGAGCAATATTTACATTTAAGGACTCCTTGTTGCCCCTCATTGGAATCTCTACTATTTCATCACACACATCCAAATCTTCCTTAGAAAAACCCTCTCGTTCCCTACCCACCACTACTGCCATCTTTGAAGTTGCCTTAAAATCTTTAAAATTTGTAGACCTCTTATCTTGTTCAAGAGCTACAATTTTAATATTCTGTTTCTTTAAATTTTCAACCGCATCAACAAAACTTTTAAAATATTCGTAAGAAACTGTTTTTTCAGCACCTAAGGAAACTTTAGAAAAATCTTTCCTTGTTCTTCCAAACCTGTCTATTGGCTCTGGTGTAACACCACACAAAATTATTTTCTTAACACCAACACAATCAGCAATACGAAAAATAGAAGCGGTGTTAAAGACACTTCTTATGTTGTTCAAAACCACAATAGGCTCAAGATTTTTATTAACGCCATCTTTCATAAAACAACTTTATAAGCGACGTAGAGCGAGGGAAATGAAAACTGTTTGAAGTTTTCATTTCCGAGCCGAGGAGTTTATATAGTCCCTCTAAAAATGCACGTTTCTGCCACGCAAGCAGAACGAATCTTTGAGTTCCAATTACCTCAAGGTTTGCCCCGATGGACTATATAATTAAACATTATTCTGTTAAAATTGCCACATGTTAAATACATTTCCAACATTGTTAGCTTTTGGCTTATTAGCCCCTTTTATTCTTAGAATTTGTATTGGTTTAATAATGCTTGATTTTGGTTATTCAAAAATATCCAAATTGAAGTCCGATAAAACAGTGATGTTTGAATCACTGGGCATGAAACCGGGTATCTATTACGTTTATATTTTTGGATTAGTAGAAATAGTTGCAGGACTAGCATTAATCGCTGGATTCTTTACTCAGATTGCCAGTTTAATAACATTTATAATTTGTCTTTTGGCCATACTCGTCAAAAGACGAAACTCTGAAAACGTTAAGAGTTCATACACGACCCTTATCCTATCCATGATGATAGCTCTATCATTAATATTCTCTGGTGCAGGTTTCTTGGCTTTTGATTTACCGTTGTAAAAATCACAAAGCTGTATTGCAAAACTTATATAAAACAAAGTTGTTTTCTGTCCGCCCGGGGGGAATCGAACCCTCGACCATCTCCTTAAAAGGGAGCTGCTCTACCAACTGAGCTACGGGCGGAATAGAGAATAATTTAAGCTTTTATTGACAAAAAGTAAAGCTGGTTTTTTAAGGATCGTTACACCCCCAACAAAAAAATCTCTAAAGCATTTTCCAAAGTATATTCCCCCCTATGACCTCTATGATAAATTTCAACTAATTTTGAAAGCCACTTTTGTATCTCCCCTTCTTTGAAATTTTTTAAAAAACCTTTTGCCTTAGAGAAAACAAAAGGTTTCATTTTTGCCTCAACGGCATCCTTTGAAACCTCAGCAATCGCCAAAGATTTAATTTGCCAAAAAATCGTACCGTGAATTTCTTCTGGCTGGAATCCTTCTTCTATAAGTTTTCTATAGATAAGCCATGAGTGTTTCTTATCTCTCCTTCCAATCGAATCTGCCAAAGCAAAGATATTGGTAGGCTCTTTTTTGAAATTTTTTGATTTAATATCATGTAAAATAATATTTTTTCTTTTAACTTCTTCTTTCCAAACTCCAACGCTTAAAGAAACCACAAAAGTATTTTGAGAATTTTCAAACTTATCTAAATTTTCCAAAAAATTACTAACTGTCGCTTTATCAGCTCCCGTAATATCAAACAAAATTAAAGTGCCTCCGCCAAAAAGGCTTTTAGACAAAACCAGCTCATCCCAATTCAAAGGCAAACTAGAATCCAATTCATTGAAAAAATAATCCCGATTGGTAGCCAAAAAATCTTTAGCAAATTTTTTTGCCTCAATTCGGACATCACTCTCATTTTCTCCAATAAAAACGTGCAACACTTTTTTATTTTTAATATTTAATTTTCTCTAATTCAGCCCAATTTTTGCCAGCTGAAGCATCAACGACAATCGAAACCCCTTCGCTTTTTTCTGCTGGTAAACAAGTCTCCATAATATTTTTTATTTCCTTCGAAACAGAATCGACTAGAGAATTCTCCACCTCATAAACCAATTCGTCGTGAACTTGAAGCAATAAATTTACCTTCCCTGTTAAACCTTTTTTAATCAAAAAATCATCAGTCCGGACCATTGCTAACTTTATAATGTCAGCCTCAGTGCCTTGAATCGGCGCATTGATAGCCATTCTTTCAGCCCCAGCTCTTACAAAAGGCAACTTAGAATTTATACCCTCAAAATATCTGCGTCTTCCAAAGAGTGTTTCAGTAAAACCTTTTTCACCTGCACTCTTTTTCGTATCCTCTAAATATTTTGCCAAACCCGAAAATTTCTCAAAATAATCATTATAAAATTTCTGAGCGTCTTCTCTCTTAAACTCTATGGGCATACCATTGCTATCAATCGCCAACTGAGCCCGTAAAGCATTTACCCCCATCCCATACATCACTCCAAAATTTATAGCTTTAGCTCTTCTTCTCATTTCTTTATCAATCTTATCTATCGGCACCCCAAAAACGGATGAAGCTACTGCCGAATGAATATCTTTGCCTTGCTTGAAAATTTCTATAAGATTTTCATCTTTAGAAATAATCGCCGCTATACGAAGTTCTATTTGAGAATAATCCAAAGACAACAAACTAAAACCATCTTTGGCCGTAAAAGCCTTTCTAATCTCCTTACCCATTTCTGTATGATTTGGAATATTTTGCAAATTAGGATTTTCTGAGGACATTCTTCCTGTCGTCGTGCCCGCCTGAATAAAGCGCGCATATAATCTGCCATCAATACCAATAACTGGTATCAAATTTTCTATATAAGTCGAAAGGACTTTCGCCAGCTCTCTATATTTTACGATATAAGGGATAACTTCATGTTCTTCGTACAACTTTAAAAGTTCCGATTCTTTTGTGGACAATGCTCCTCCCGGGGTTTTCTTTTGTCCTTTTGCTTTTAATCCCAATTTAACAAAAAGTACTTCGCCAAGTTGTTTTGGTGAAGCAATATTAAATTCTGTACCAGTCATTTTCCAAATTTTCTTTTCAATTTGAGCAAGTTCTAAAGAGTATTTTTTTCTTAATTGTTTCAAATGTCCTATATCAACAGAAACTCCCGCCCTGTTCATCTTTTCAACTACGGGTAAAAGTGGTTTTTCTATTTCCTGAAACACTTCAGTCAAATTCATTTCTTTTATTTTCTTCTCCAAGAAAACCTTGGCATCTTTTAGAGAATTGGTATTGGAAAAATTTAAGACATCTTCAATTGAAGGGTCCGTAACAGACGAATTTACAAGCCACAACATCAATTTTATTTCTTCTTTTTCTTTTTCAGTTAAAACATCCTCTACTTTTTCAACATTCTCCTTTTTCAAATCACCCTTAATTCCTTTAATCTCCCTCAATCTTTCAGACATAGTTCTAAATTCAAATTTGGAAAAAATAGTTTGGGCTTGTTCCAAATCTAATTCATCAATCCATTTTTTCTCTGGCAATTTAAAATTAATAGGTGCATCAACCCTAATAGAAGCCAAGATTTTACTAAACTCAGCTTCTTCCTTGCCCGCTTTCAACAACTCTATGATTCTTGGTTTAAAACCCAAATCTAAAAACCTTTTTTCATCTTTCTGTAATGCCTTATAAATATTTTCAACAGAACCAAAATTGGTAATTAAAGAGGTAGCAGTCTTTTCGCCAATACCTTTTATACCAATAATATTGTCCGACTGATCACCGGACAATCCTTTGTAATCTGGAATAAGTTTTGGTGAAAATCCAAAACGTTTAAATACCGCGTCTTCGTTATATAAAATTGTATCGTTGATACCTTTTTTGAGAGTATAAACTAAAACCTTATCGTCACTGACCAATTGCAAAGTATCCATATCGCCAGAGGCAATAACGATTTGCAAATCATGGTTATCTTTTGTTTTATCAACTATTGTTCCTAGAATATCGTCAGCTTCAAAACCTTCTTTATCATAAATTGGAATTGAGAATGCCTTTAAAACATCTCTCGAACTTTGAAGTTGAGATACGAGTTCATCATCAGCTTTTTTTCTGCCAGCTTTATATTCTTTATAAACCTCATGACGGTGCGTTGGTTTTGGTAAATCATAAGCTGCAATAATATAATCGGGCTTTAAATCTTTAGCTATTTTAATCACCATTGAACACAAACCGTACAAAGCGCCCGTGGGCTCCCCTTTAGATGACGCAAACTGAGGTAGAGCGTGATAAGCCCGATGAATTATGGCGTGAGCATCAAGCAAAACTATTTTTTTTCTATTTGAGTTTTCCTTCACAACTTAATTCTACATTAAAGCAAGTAAAAGAAAATTGACTGAACCTAAATTTAAAATGTTAATTTTCTTGTAGTTTCGTCTATAAATTCAAAATTTATTTTGTAAGCATTATTTGGAATAGACTCCTTCACTATTTCTGGCCATTCCACAAAAATTAAATTGTCGCTGTCCTTGAGTAATTCCGCAAACCCCAGAACCCCTAATTCTGAACTGTTATTTAAACGATAAACATCCATATGAATTAAGTTTTTAAACTTAAATCTTAAATCTTTAATTTTAAATCTTTTTTGAATGACAAAAGTGGGACTGGTGATATCTTCTTGTATGCCGAGTGTGCTCGCTACGCATTTAACAAACGCTGTTTTGCCAGAACCAAGTTCACCAAACAAAACCACAACTGTGGCATTGTCCCCTTTTTCAATCTTGGATAAAAAATCAGAAGCCAACTTTTGCGTATCTTCTAAACTTTTACTTAAAAATTCCATATCCGCATTTTATATTAAAAGAGAGTCGTTAGACAAATCAATCCCGTTAGAAGCCACGGACACTGACTCTGGATTAAAAAACATTGTTAAAAAATAATTAAAATCTAAAAATATAGGGACGTAGATAATCTGTCCGTGTCCTGCTTTTAACGGGATAAAAAAAGCCCCCCGCGATGCAAGCATCGCGAGGGATTGAAATTCGCTTGGCGACTAATGTCGCCTTCCTCCTCCACTTGGAGTGGACCCAGAGGACACCTGTCCTCCGTGATTCAAACCAGAAGAAACACTTCCCCCGATCGTCGCGCCACCACCCCAGGAGTAGGTGTTTTCACGGGTATACCCGACGTTGCTCGGATAAACGTTGAGGATGGCACCGCCACCCACGGAAAACCCTGAGGACGAGTACGACTGACTGCCATACCCGAAACCAGACCCTCTATGGCTGGACCGAGATTGTCCGCCATAAACACCGCCCCCGGAATAGGCCTGACCTCCATAGGTCTGCCCGCCGTAAACACCACCACCAGAGTAAGCCTGACCTCCGTACACTCCGCCAGAGTAGGCTTGTCCACCATAAGTTCCTCCGGAGAAGGCCTGCCCTCCATAGGTACCGCCCGAAAAGACTTGGCCTCCGTAGGACTGGTAGCTTCCGTAGCCACCATCACAGCAGGGTTGTGGATCACAACATTGCTGGACCACAACCACCTGCGGAGGTGGAGATGGGTCGGCGAGGTGACGAACAGCGCGGTAAGACTTTTGCCCTGTGGCATAATCCACCACTTCCGTAATGTAATTCGTCCCAATCACTTCATCCCGCGAGTTACGGACAAGCACCACTCGGTGCGTTTCCACTCGCGAGTCCCGATAATGAGGCGATCGAGGATCGGTCGGAAGAATTTCCTCATCCGGGACACCAACACCGCTGGCAAAAAGACCTTCCGCCATCCCCTCCTTACTAACTGGAATCATTCCCGTGGAAGTGGACACCTCATTAGTAGTTACAGAGGGAGAATTGGTTTCGACCATGATGACCACATTGGTCACGATCACGGTCACCGTATTGGTTACGACTGGAGGAGGGACCGACATTTCCACCTTCGCGACGACACCTGTCGTCCACAGCGTGGCCGGCATCGAGGAGACAGCGAAACCGAAAACCGACAACAAAACGATTAGAGTTTTCATTGAGTAGATGGGTTGAATTGTTTGAGAACAGCTACATTTAATTATATCATAAAAATAGATAAAGTCAAACAAGATAAACGCCCTTTTTACAAAGCCAGATAAAGGTTAAAATAGTCCCATGGTAACTTTTGATGAAGACAAATCGCGTTTAAAAATAGCTGAAATAAAGGAACAAGAAGAGGAAGGACTGCTCCGAGAAATGGCTGATAATTTAGGTTTGCCATTTACTACAGTTTTATCAAACGCCATAGAAATTGATGCCTTAAATTTTGTAAAAGAAGAAGAAGCCAGAAAAATCCAATGTATCCCCTTCAAACTAGATGGCAAGGTAATATCAATCGCAGCAAGATGGCCAGAAAATGAAGAATTTTTGAAAATTGTAGAACGCATAAAAGCTATGGGCTACAGTGTTGAAATTAGCGTGACGTCAGAAAAAATTCTAGAACGTGCATTTGAAGCATACAAAAATCTGTCTTTGAGTATAGCCTCAAAAGCTGGAACAGTTGATATAACAGCAGAAGCTCTAAATGAATACGTAACAAAAGTAACTTCGGTTGCTGACATACAAAAAATCCTAGCTGAAAATAAAGAAAAAAAGTTTATAAACACTTCTCATACTTTAGAAATAATCTTAGCTGGTGCAATTTCCACCAAAGCTTCTGACATACATTTAGAAGCAGGAGAACAAGATGCGAGACTAAGATATAGATTGGACGGTATGCTCTATGACATTTTTTCTTTTGACCATAAAACATTCCATTCCATCTTGTCTCGTATTAAATTGCTTTCCGGTCTGAAACTCAACATAAAAAGCGAGGCTCAAGACGGACGTTTTGCGATAGCAATCGGCGATGGAGCAATTGAAATCAGAACCTCTATTGTGCCTGGCGGTTTTGGAGAATCTTCCGTTCTAAGAATATTGAATCCAAAATCAATATCCGTTCCTCTTGAAGATTTAGGTTTTAACAAAAAACTTCTTGGGATTATTTCTGACTTAATTTCACGCCCACAAGGTATGATTTTAACGACCGGTCCAACAGGAAGCGGAAAAACAACAACACTTTATGCTTGTCTAAAAAAAGTTTACGAACCATCACTTAAAATTTTAACTATTGAAGATCCTATAGAATACCGTTTGGGAGGTATCGTCCAAACGCAAGTTGATGAGAAAAAAGGTTACGGTTTTATGCTTGGTTTACGCTCAGCTCTTAGACAAGACCCAGACATAATAATGGTCGGAGAAATAAGAGATGAAGAAACTGCACGAACAGCAATTGATGCCGCCTTAACCGGCCACTTAGTCTTTTCCACTCTTCATACAAATAACGCCGCTGGTGCCTTCACTCGTCTTATTGATTTAAAAGTAAATCCAAAAGTCATAACCTCTGCCCTATCAGCATCTCTGGCCCAAAGACTTATAAGAAAACTTTGTCCAAACTGTAGAAAAGAAGTCACGTTAGAAGGTAAAGATAAAGAGTCTATAGAAAAAATTGTTGCAGGAATGCCATACAAAGATGAAATCACAAATACTACTAAAATGTGGGTGCCTGCTGGTTGCGAAAAATGTTCTGGCATTGGTTACAAAGGCAGAATCGGAGTTTATGAAGCAATTCTTTCAAGCGGTGAAATTGAAAAAGTGGTTGAAGCCAATCCAAGTGAAAGAGAAATCCAAAAAGTGGCCCGCGCGCAAGGCATATACAACATGGCAGAAGATGGGGTAGCAAAAGTCTTACAAGGAATTACATCTTTAGACGAACTAAAACGCGTTGTCGATATTGAAAACACAAATTAAACCTCGTTAGAAGCTAACAGAGCACAAAATATTAAAACAATCAGAACCATAGTGTGTTTATGGTATTGATTGACTAGCAAAATACTAATTTTAGTTAAAAAATTCACTAAGTTTCCTCCAAACCACATCAAACATCAGATAAAACGCACACTCAATAATATGTTGCAACTTGCTTCTAACGGGGTAAAGCTGTTGTAGTTTATCTCTTTCTTTCCAAATCAAAAAAAGGGGCTTGTAAATATTGCCTCTTTCGTAAAAAAGTTAAAATGGTCATAGAGATCATATAAATCAAAAGCACGAACCTCTAAGCAACACTTTTAATTATGGGAATCAAAAGTATGACTGCAACACTAAGGAGAAACTCAGCAGAGTCACGTAAAGTGCAAAACCAAGTTTTCCTCGCAGAAGCATCAATTGGCGTAAGCCTTCATTGCTTAGAGGTTCGTGCTTTCGGATAAACCTACAAACACATAAAAATGTGAAGATCGCTACATTAGGCAGGTATGATAACACCAAATGCCTTACAACAAGTAGCATATCACAAATCAATTGTAATGTCAATAAGACACCTTTAAACCCCTTGATTTTGAAAGTGTATTTAAACTGCACCAAAAAAAATAATCTGTAGTGATATAATCTAAATATGTCGATAAAAAAAGAAAAAACTGAAGAGAAAAAACCTCAAGAAGAGACTTTTTTAGACCAAACCCTACGACCTTCAGAGTGGGACGAGTATATTGGTCAACAAAACATTAAAGAAAATCTAAAAATCTTGCTTCAAGCTGCCAAAGAAAGAAAACACCCTCCAGAACATATCCTTTTCTATGGCCCACCAGGCCTTGGCAAGACAACCTTGGCTCATTTAATAGCCAGAGAGACTGGTTCGCAAATGAAAATTACATCAGGGCCAGCAATTGAGAAAGTTGGAGACCTTGCTTCTATACTAACCAACCTTTCACCTGGAGATATTTTGTTTGTAGATGAAATCCATCGACTAAATAAATCCGTTGAGGAAATTCTATACCCGGCCATGGAATCCGGGGTTCTTGATATCATTATTGGCAAAGGTCCGTCGGCCCGAACTATTCAGCTTGATTTGCCTCCGTTTACACTTCTCGCCGCAACAACCAAAATTGCCATGCTCTCCTCCCCTCTTCGCTCAAGATTTTCCGGTGGAGTCTTCCGACTAGAATTTTATAAAGAAGAAGAGATTGGAAAAATTATTGATCGATCATCAAAAATTCTTGGTGTAGAAATGAAAGCCGACGCTATAAAAGAAATTGCTAAAAGAAGTCGCTTTACGCCAAGAACTGCCAACTACCTACTAAAAAGATGTAGAGATTTTGTCCAAATTAAAAAAGAAAAAATGAGTAAAGAGATGGTAGAAAGTGCTTTATCATTACTTGGTATAGATGAAGAAGGACTAAACAGCGCAGACCGCAATCTTCTCGAAGTAATGATTGAAAAATTCGGCGGTGGACCTGTTGGTTTAAATACTCTTTCGGCGGCACTCTCCGAAGATCAATCCACAATTGAAGATGTTCATGAACCATATCTCTTGCAACTTGGTTTTATTGAAAGAACTCCTAAAGGAAGATCCGCCACCACAAAAGCGTACGAACACATTAAAGTGAAAGGAAAAAACAAAAACCAAGAAAAATTACTGTAAAATTTAATCTTTATTTTAGAGATAAAAAATTGCCTTTTTCATCCTTTCTCCTATACTAACAACTATTAACTAACAACTAATTTATGTCAGGACATAATAAATGGAGTCAGATAAAAGAAAAAAAGGGCAAAACTGATGCCTATAAAAGTAAAATTTTTGGCAGGTTAGCGAGACTAATAACCGTTGAAACCAAAAAAGCGGCGGGCAACAAAGAAGCCCCAGGACTTAAATCGGCCGTTGAAAAAGCTCGTGCCGAAAATATGCCAAACGACAACATTGAAAGAGCTATTAAAAAAGCCAGCGATGCCTCAAGTTCAAGTTTAGAAAATATTACTTACGAAGCTTATGGTCCAGGTGGTGTAGCTATTATCATTGAGGCCCTTACTGACAATAAAAACAAAGCTGTCCAAGAAATTAAAACTGTTCTGGCTAAAAATGGCACATCTCTCTCTTCCCCAGGAAGTGCTATGTGGGCTTTCAAAAAAACTGGAAATGTTTTTGAACCAGTAACAACCACTAAAGTTGAAGAAAATGATGCACCAGCTTTAGAAAAATTAATTGATGAGCTTGATAACTGCGATGAGGTGCAAGAGGTGTTCACAAATGCGGAATAAAGTTCGTAAAAATCTTAATATCTAATTCCTAATTTCTAATAAAATTCCAAATGCTTGAATTTAGAAATTAAATATTAGAACTTAGAAATTACTTCCATTCATATGAAAATTCTCGGAATCGATCCTGGATATGAACGTGTGGGGCTCGCCATAGTTGAAAAAGGCCTTAAAAAAGACAAAGTGCTTTTTTCTATGTGTTTTATTACCAAAAGAGAGGATGACCACGAAGTAAGGTTATTAAACATAAAAAAATGTGTCACAAAAGTAATTAAAAAATGGCAACCAGAAAAAATGGCCATAGAAAAATTATTTTTTAATGAAAATCAAAAAACGGCCCTAAAAGTGGCGGAAGCAAGAGGTGTCATTATCACAGAAGCTGCAGAAAACAACTTAGACGTTTTAGAAATTGGTCCATTAGAGGTAAAAATGGCCATTACTGGATATGGAAGAAGTGATAAAAGACAAATAAAGTTGATGTTGGACAAGATTGCTGATATAAGTACTAAAATAAAATACGATGATGAATATGACGCCATAGGCATAGGGATAGCGGGACTCGCCATAGGAAATAATTTAAAAAAGTTATTCACAGCCTAGGGTTATTTTCAAAAAGTTTTTTATTTGGTAGAAATAGACTAGCCAAACGGCTCATTATAAATATATTTCAAATATGAACGTTTACGATGACGAAGAATTAGAAAAAAAAGAAGATGAAGCGGTAAACATAGAAGAAAGTGAGGAAGACGATGGAGAGATAGTGGAAGAAAGCTTTGACGATACGTACTCAATATAGAAAAACCCCGCTATGCGGGGTTTTTCTTTAAGAAACTTTTATATTCATAAACTTATGTTTACCTACCTTAACCACCAGGTTTTTTTCAATTTTAAAATGAAAATCTTCCACTTTCTCCCCGTCCGGCAAAACACTTACAGCCCCTTCATCAATCAATCTTTTAAACTCAGCTTTTGAAGATAAAATCTTATTATTTAAAACCAACTCCATAAGTTCCTCGCCTTTCTTTACAAACACCTCAGGTAAATCTTCAGGTATTTCTTTCTTGGAAAAAGTGTTTTCAAAATTTTCTAAAGCTTTCTTAGCGAGCTCTTCTCCGTGATAAAGAGAAACAATATTTTTAGCAAGTTCTAGTTTTAAATTTTTTGGGTTTGCACCATTATCCATTTCTTTTTTTATTGATTCTATATACCCAACCGTAGCATCAGTACACAAAAGAAAATATTTTGCTATGAGCTCATCTTTAATAGACATAATCTTTCCGAACATATCGTTTGGTTCATCAGTAATATTCACCACATTCCCCCAACTTGTACTCATCTTTCTGCCGTCTGTCCCTTCAAGCATTGAACAAGTAAGGACATCTTGCACTTCCATACCATAATATTTCTGAATAACCCTACCTGCCTTCACATTAAAAAGCTGATCGAATCCTCCAATTTCAACATCAGCTTTAATGGCCACAGAATCGTAACCTTGCATAATTGGATATAAAAACTCCCTAATAGAAATGTCCTGACCTTTTTCATATCTTTCTGAAAAATTCCTACGAGCCAACATTTGCTGAACAGAAAAAGATTCCGCAAGTTTTCCTATTTCCTTAAAATTTAGCTTGGAAAGCCAAGAGCTGTTAAATACCACCTCAGCTTTTTCCGTATCTATAATTTTTCCTATAATTTTTATATAATTTTTAAGATTTTTCTCAACAGTGCTCTCATCAAGCATTGGTCGTTTTTCTGACTTATCAGATGAGTCACCAATTAAAGCAGTAAAATCCCCTACCACGAGCACAATTTGATGTCCTAATTCCTGAAATCTTTTTAATTTTCTTAGCACGCTCGCTCTACCAAGGTGAATAGTGTCCCCGGTTGGATCAATGCCCAATTTTATCCTCAATGTTTTTTCTGACTTCAATTTTGTCTCCAGATTTTCTTTAACAAAAACATCCTCCACCCCCCTGGTGAGAACATCATAAATTAATTCTTTTTTTTCCATTAATAAAATTTAACACAACCTCTCCATTTTGTCCCTAAACATTTAGGTTTTGTGATAATATTTCATAATGTTAAAAAGAGTAAAACATCATATTCACCATATTAAAAAACACAAGAAACATTGGTTTATATACTCAATTTCAATTGTTCTTCTTAGTATATCTTTTTTTATGTTGTGGATTGCTTCTTTCAAATTACCCGATTTAAGCTCATTTGAGGGAAGGGTTGTCTCTCAATCCACAAAAATTTTTGATAGAACAGGTCAAATATTGCTTTATGATGTACACAAAAATACAAAAAGGACACTTGTTACCAGTAAGGAAATATCAAGATACCTAAAAGACGCCACCGTCGCCATAGAAGATGCTGATTTTTATGAACATAAAGGAGTAAAGCCGTCTTCTTTCATAAGGGCGGTGTTCGCCAACTTAATGTCAGTAAGCTACAGCCAAGGCGGATCAACAATAACTCAACAAGTAATAAAAAACACAATTTTAACTACAGAAAAAAGTATTGCCAGAAAACTAAAAGAATGGATACTGGCCATAAAACTTGAAAAAGTAAAAACAAAAGATGAAATATTAACAATTTATTTAAATGAATCGCCTTACGGAGGGAGTATTTATGGCATTGAAGAAGCTTCAAAAATTTTTTTTGGTAAAAAAGCCTCTGATCTAACCCTCGCTGAATCAGCTTATTTGGCCGCCCTCCCAAATGCTCCGACCAGATTTTCACCTTATGGAAATAACCGCGAAGCGCTAGAAAATAGAAAAAATTTGGTTTTAGAAAAAATGTATGAAAAAAATTTCATAACCATTAAACAAAAACTTGATGCTGAAAAAGATGAGGTGACATTTTTACCAAATAACAACTTAAACATTAAAGCCCCCCACTTTGTGATGTATGTAAAAGAGTGGCTTGAGGAAAAATATGGAACTGAAGCTGTAGAATCTAAAGGTTTAAGAATTATTACCAGCTTAGATTATGACTTGCAAGAAAAAGCAGAAAACATTGTTGCCAAATTCTCAAAAGAGAACTTAGAAAAATATAACGCCTCCAACGGCGCCATGGTAGCAACGGACGCGCATAACGGAGAAATATTGGTAATGGTTGGTTCAAAAGATTACTTCGCAAAAGATATAGATGGAAATTTCAATATCGCCACGGCTTTCAGACAACCAGGTTCATCTTTTAAACCTTTTGTGTATGCAGCTTCATTTGAAAAAGGTTACACACCCGAAACAGTTTTGTTTGATTTAAAAACTGAATTTTCCAGCTCATGCAAACCTGATGGTAAACCAATCATAGAAGGTGAAGAAGATAAATGTTATTCACCGGAAAATTATGATGATAAATTTAGAGGACCAATAAGCTTAAGAGACGCCTTGGCACAATCAATAAACATACCGGCTATAAAAATTTTGTACCTAACAGGTATAAAAAATGCCATTGCTCTAGCTAATAACATGGGCATAGCAAGCATAGACGACCCAGATAGATATGGACTCACTTTAGTTTTAGGTGGTGGAGAAGTAAGTTTATTAGAACTTACAAATGCCTACAGCGTATTTGCTAACAATGGTGTAAAAAACGAACCTAGGCCGGTTTTGAAAGTTGAGGATAGCGATGGAAATGTTATTGAATCATTTACAGAAAATAACAGAAAGAGGGTTTTAAGCGAAGAATCTTCATTGGCCATTACAAGCATTTTGAGTGACAATAACGCGCGATCACCGTCTTATGGCTACAACTCCCCTCTTCACTTCCCAGGACACGATGTAGTGGCAAAAACGGGCACTACAAACGATTATAGAGATGCATGGATTATGGGTTACACACCAAGCGTGTCGCTTGGCGCATGGGTTGGCAACAATGACAACTCCCCTATGGAAAAAAAGGTGGCCGGTTTTATCGTGGCACCAATGTGGAATGCTTTTATGCAAGAGATTTTAAAAAAATATCCTGACGAAAAATTTAAAACCTATTATCCAACATATGGCAGTAACATAAAACCAGTTTTAAGGGGCATTTGGCAAGGTGGAGAAAATTATTTTATAGATTCTAGAAACGGGACTCTGGCCAGTGACTCAACTCCGGAACAATTTAGAGAAGAAAGGGTTTACCCCGCAGTACACAGCATTTTGTATTGGTTAAATAAAGATGACCCAAATGGAATCAAGCCAATTAACCCCCAAAATGATTCTCAATTTGAACTTTGGGAAGAGCCTATCAAAAAATGGTTAGAAAGTAACCCCATTAAAATGGAGGTAGCTCCCCCCGTTACCACCCCAAACAACCCACCAGTTATAAATACACAAACAGTGAATGAAAAACCGACGATGCAAATAATTTCCCCGAGTCAAACAATAAAACACTCCACGACATCACCAATAAAAGTTAGTGTGCTCTTAAAAAACTTTAATGCATCAAGAATGGTTTTTTATCTAAATGGCCAACTAATAGGTTCAACAAACACAAAACCTTTTGATTTCTCTTTTGTGATGAAAGACTACGGGGATCCGCTTCTTTATAACAACATAAGAATCGTTGCTTATGGATTTTTAGGCGAAAAAGTAGAAGCCAGCACATCATTTTTGGTCTCAAAATAGCCAATCTATCTTATATCTTTTATCTTCTCTTTCTCTGGTAATGTTTCATTAACACAAGAAATGAACTCGTTTTTCCTGACAAAAATTTCTGTTTTATACAAACCCCCTACCTTTAAAACCACCTTATCTCCCGAAAAAGAAATGTCTTTATCGTCTAATTTTAGAGAAAAAATTTTATCTAAACAAACTTTTACTAATTGTTTTTTTTGTTTACGATTATTATCTAAAAAAGTGAACTTGGATAATAAATCAGAAATATTATTCATATTTTAACGATTCATAGGCATAACAACATACCTAAATGAATGATCGGACACCCCCCTTAAAAGGGCCGGCTTTGCATCACCTGAAAAAGATAAAGAGATGCTGTCTGATTTTATAAAATTTAGACAATCAATAACATATTTATGATTGAAACTAATCTCCATTTCATCACCAGAAATAGCTGCGTCTAAATTTACACAGCCTTCACCAATTTCATTACTTTTGGATTTTATAGAAACTACTTTTCCTTGGGGCAAAATGGAAAAAACAGTTTGATTAAACTTATCAGAAAAAGCAACAGAGGCTTTTAATGCTCTCAAAAGATCTTCCTTTAAAATTATCACCTCTGTTTTAAATTCTTTAGGAATAATTTGTTTATAATCTGGGAAACTTCCATCAACGGTCCTAGAAATTAATACCACGCCTCCGACCTCTATCATTATCTGGCCCTTAGAAAATGATGTCTTAATTTCATCATTTTTAAATTCATCAGCAATTTTAGCTATTTCTATTGCATTTTTTACTGGTACGATTGTTTGAGAAATTTGTTCTCCCAAATTTAAACGCACACTCTTTTCAGCCAATCTAAAAGAATCCGTAGAGACAAAAAATAAATTCTTTTCCTGAGAAAATAAAACTACACTGGAAAGTTCTGGTTTTATCTGAGATAGAGAAGCACTGTAACAAACAGACTTTATACCGTCCGATAAAGATGATGCTTCTATTTTAAAATGTGTCTCACCAATCGGTTTTGACATTTTAGGAAAATCATCAGTATTGAAACCCTTAACAGTGGCCTTACCAGACTTACTTTTTACCACAAGATTACCCTCTATAAATTCCAAATTAACAGTGCTCTCTTTACCTACCGAACTTAAAAAACCTAAAAGAGCTTCAGCGCTTACGGCCACAATTCCATTTTTATCCGTTTTGCAATTCAAAGTTACCTCTATAAAAACATCAAGATTAGTAGCTCTAATTAAAAGTTTTCCAGAATCAGCTTCTAAAACAACATTAGACAAAACAGGTAAAGTTAAATTTTTACTACAAGCTCTATTAGCTAGTGCCACTCCCCAACTTAATTTTTCTTTTGAACATTCAATCTTCATATGTATTTATTATTTTAATTAAATTTATGATTATGATAATAGTCCTGTGTATATGTTGATAAGTTTTTTAACCTTTATTTATTAACGCTATTTTTTGGAAAATTAAGTTTTTGCTTTGGGGATTAAATTTTTTATTTGTTAATGATTTTTGTTTTGTGTAAAAGTTATCCCGTTTTTATTATTTTTTTCCACAAGCAATCAACAGGTTTTTTACAGCATAGCTCTTATTTGGGCGATATCTTGTTCCATTACCTGGTTGTTTTTTACCTGTTCTTTTATTTTTTCATAAGAGTGGATTACTGTGGTGTGATCTCGTCCTCCCAACTTCTCGCCTATTAGAGGAAACGATACTCCACAGTCTTCTCTTAAAATATACATAGCAATTTGTCTTGGTAACACAACCTCTTTCCTTCTAGTTTTTTCATAGACCGAAGATTCTTCTATGTTGTAATAGGTGGCTATAGCTTTTACTACTTCTTTTGCTGAAGCGGATTTTTTAGGTTTTATGTTTAGTTTTAGAAGGTTTTTTATTTCTGATAAATTCAAATCTCTTCCTTTTATTTGCATTTGGCACAAAATTGAATTCAACACCCCTTCTATTTCTCTTATATTGCCCTCTATTGTGCTCGCCAAGAAGTTTACGTTGTCTTCTGATAGATTACCCCCCAATCGGCCTACTTTAGCCCTTATAATGGCCAAACGAGACTCGTGGTCTGGTGGTGGAATATCCACAATCATACCAGCGGCGAATCTTGATTTTAGTCTGTCTTCTAGACCGGGGATAAAATTGGGATGCTTGTCAGAGGAAAAAACTATTTGTCTCCCTGCGTCGTACAAGGTGTTGAAAAGATGAAACAGCTCTTCCTGGGTTTTTTCTTTACTAGAGAGAAATTGGATGTCATCCATTATGATGACATCATATTTTCTGTATTTTTCTTTAAAAGATGAAATTTTATTTGCTTGCACTGCGTTCATGTAGTCTAAATAGAATCTTTCTGATGTAAGGTAGAAAACTTTTTTGCCATCTTTCCTGTCTTTGATGCTATTACCTACCGCTTGAATCAGGTGAGTTTTTCCATGACCAGTATTTCCGTATACGAAAAGTGGATTATAGACCGATCCTAAATTTTTAATTACTGCTTGGGCGGCAGTGTGGGCAAGTTCATTAAATGGACCAACAACAAATGTGTCAAAGATATATCTTGGATTTAAATTGCTTTCCTGATCAACATAATGTTCTCCAAGTGGTAAAGATTGATTTATGTTTGCTGATAGAGGTTTTTTTTGCTCAAGAACTTTCTTCTGGTCAATTTTAGCAATGGTGTAATCTAAACCTCTAATGTGTTCTGAAGCGTTTCTTAGTATTTTTAATATATTTTTATGATATTTATTTGCTATCCAATCCCTCACGAACGCGTTTTGAACAGAGATATAAACAATACCGTCGTCAACCTTTGATATCTCGGTGTCTTTAAACCAAGTACTAAAGTTTGCTTTAGAAATTTCTATTTCTATTTCAGCGAGAACTTTTTGCCACAAGGATTTATTATCTATTTCTAAAGTTATCATTGGGGCTATTATATCTTGAAGAAGACTTTGTGAAACTTGAGTAAAAGCATATAATATGTTAGTAATTTGTTATTAAGTTGTTGATAACTTTTAAAATAATATGTCATTTACTTACAAACCAAAAAAAAGAAAGAGAGCAAAGTCCCATGGTTTTTTAGTCAGAAAGAGAACCGCTGGTGGCAAACGCATTGTAAAGAGAAGAAGAAATAAGGGCAGAAAACGTTTAACTGTTTAAGTTTAATGTTACCTAAAAAGAACAGATTGTCTTCAATAGACTTCCCTGTTTTGTTGAAGTCTGGAAAAAAGGTCTCTAATAAAGACTTTTTTGCTCGTTATGCTTTTGATAAAGGGGCGATTAAAAGTTACAAGGTTTCTTTTGTCACCAGCGCTAAATTATCTAAAAAGGCGGTAGTAAGAAATAGAATAAGAAGGAGGTTGTATACCTCATTGAGACGTATTGCCCCGTTTTTTTTAAAAGGGCTTAATGGTGTTTATATGTCTATTACTCCCAAAGCTGATTGTTCCTTATATAACTCGGACTATATAGACAATTCTTTAAAAAATCTATTTTCTCTTGTAAAGTTTTGAAAAAGTCAGTTTTTAATCTAGAATAGACCAATGATAGGTTTTTTCCACGATACTTTATATCAACCGCTTTATAATGCTTTGGTATTTTTGATAGACGTTTTGCCTGGCGCTGATGTCGGTTTGGCAGTTTTAGTGCTTACGATTGTGGTTAAATTAATCCTTTTACCTCTTTCTGAAAAGGCCACAGCCACCCAATTAGCAGTGAAAAGATATGAAAAAGACATAGAAGACATAAAGTTAAAATTTAAAAATGATAAAGAAGGCCAAGCGCAGGCTATCCTAAAATTTTACAGGGAACACAACATAAATCCATTTTCTGGTTTTTTGGTTTTATTTATACAACTACCGATAGTCATTTCTCTTTATTACGTTTTTTATAAAGGTGGTTTGCCAATTATTAACACTGATTTATTGTATTCGTTCGTTGAAGCCCCTAAGGTGGTGGACATGCATTTTTTGGGTATTTGGGATATGGCTTCTAAGAGTATCTTATTGGCTTTTATTGTTGGTATTACTCAATTTTGGCAGATGAAACTATCTTTCCCCCCTCTTCCCCCAAGGGACAAGAATCAAAAGGAGGTTTCAATGAAGGAGGAGTTGTCTAGATCAATGAATTTGCAGATGAGATATGTTATGCCGGTCATTACTGGTGTAATTGCTTACAGTATATCTGGGGCAGTTGCACTTTATTGGACTACGAGTAATATCTTTGCCATAGCTCAGGAGCTTTACTTAAGAAGAAAGTTTAAACCTATAAGAGAGGCAGATAGTAAAAAATAAAATTATGTCTGAAGTTGATCTACAAAGAATCAAAGAAATAATAGAAAACACATTGAAGGCAATGGGTGTAAGTTTTGATTCAGTTGACGTTAGTGAAAATGCTACCACTTCTTCTCCTAAATTTACTATAAAAACTAAAGAATCAGCCATGCTTATTGGTATTAAGGGAGCAAATTTGTTTGCTTTTAATCACTTGGTAAAAAAAATTGTCTCTAAAGGTAAGGAGGAGGACGAAGATCAAACAAAGTTTTTTATAGATGTTAACGATTATCATGAGAGGGTGGAATATGAACTTAGAAATAAGGCTAGAATTATGGCTGATAGGGCCAGATCTTTTAAAACAAATATAGAGCTAGAGCCGATGTCTTCTTATGAAAGAATGGTGGTGCACTCATTTTTGCAAGAAATGCCTGATATAAAAACAGAGTCCATTGGTTTTGGAAAAGATCGAAGGGTTGTAATTAAGTTTGTTGAGAATCTTGAGAATAAATAGAAGTTTAAAAATCCCCTCCGACGTAACCCGTCGGAGGGGATTTTTATTGCTTTTAAGAGTTTATTTGATCTCTAGCTGATATATTTATTCAACAATTTGGAGTGTGTAAAGTTTTAAGTTATTTTTATTCAAAAAAGTTAAAAATTTCTCATTTGAGCTCAAAGACATTTTATAGGCATCAACATCTTCTCCGGCATCGTTACTTAAATTGGTTAAAAATACAGTTTCTCCAGTTGATATATTTGTCTTCCACATCTCATCCTTAAATGATTTAGTTCCTAAATACCAATCTTCTGGGTAATCCCCCGTTGGTATGGTTTCTGGTACAGCGCAAAATAGTGTAGTTTTTTCAATTTGAGACCATACACATTTTTCTGGTAAGGTATTAAATCTAAATGGAAAAGATTGGTTTGTTTCTATGTTTAATATATAGCTATCAAAACTATTTTTATTAGATTCAGAATGCAATACTCGTTTTAGATCAGAGCTATAAAGAGTGGTTAATCCTTTTTTATCAGATAGGACTAATTTTTCTTCCCCAGTTTTTAAGTTTACAGTTTGTGATAGACCATCAATGTCTTTAGCCGGTTTAGAAGAAATTATTAAGTAATTTTGTTCTGGCCAATCTATTAACCAATCATTTAGAGGTGAGCTGAAAATTTCTAATTTTTGTTGCAGAGAAAGATTGCTGGTAATTATAGAGCTTCCAATTTCGCTTTGGTTTATATATGCAATTTGAGAATTGTTTGGAGAAAATATTACGTCCCCTACCGTTGCGTTGAGAAACTGAGTTTGTAATTCACCATTACCTCCTGTTTTGTCTTTTACACTACCCAAAAAGGTTTGCACTTTTTCTTGGTCTCTTAGGTATTGTCCTACTAGCTGATCGCCGTTTTTTGTCCAGTAAGCATTATATATTTGAGGTATTGTATTGGTCGTTAACCTTTGAGGCCTTATGTTTTTAGCTTCTGTTTCGTAAGCATTACCCTTTGCTCTTTCAATAAATCTAGTGTAATCCTTACCTTCTTTGTTAAATGTGACTCCTCCTGATGTTGGTGTTTCCGAGACTAAACGAAGTTGCGGTTTAAATGCTCCCCCAGTATTGTTGCCATTATTATTACCATTGTCACCCGCTGTCCCGCCGGTTGTGCCGTTATTGTTGTTATTGTTGCCTTGGTTACCATTGTTATTATCAATATCTCCAGAAATTGGCAGATTTGGATCTGTATTTATATTTGTTCCTCTAAAAAACAAAAAATAAGCAAGTACACCAAGTCCGATTAAGACAAAAATGATGATTATGGGAATTATTTTTTTTAGTTTATCGTTTTGCATTTTTTATGGACTACAATGAACTCTGGCTGGGTTAGGTATGTAAGTTATTATTGGAGCTTGATACATGCCAGTACCTGGACTGGTCTGATAAGTTGTTGCGGGCACTTGGACACATATGGCCGTTTTTGCTGCATCAGCGGCCGCCCTCATTTCCGCCTCTCTATTTCTCACTTGTTCTGCTGGTAAATTTAATCTGTTTATTGTTGCCATTCTGTCTCTATATTCATTTTCTACAGCATCAAGAGCGTTTTTCACATCGTTGGGGTTTGTTGGGCGTATTCTTCCGTCAGCTACTTGAATTTTAAAATTTTCTGGTTTTTGGGCCATATCTATTTTAAATCCTTCTTTGCTTGATTCGGCTTGGGCAAGATTTCTTATTTCTGTAGCTTGTCGGTCTAGACTGGCTAAAGCATTTTCAATATTATTTTCTCCTGTTTTGGCTAGTATTTCTTGCTCTACAGCAGGGAGTCTTTCAAGTGCCGCTCGGATTTCTTCATCAGTCTTTCCGGCGAAGTATGTATCTCTTAGGGTTTGTAGTCTGGTAACTTCTTCTTCGGTCATTCCGGTTGTACCTTGAGCATTTATTATTCTTTGAATTTCACGCATATCTCTATAACTGTTTGCTTTTTGCTGGAGAGCGTTAGCTTCGGCGCGCATTTCTCCAGTTGTTTGTCTTAATCTGTCTAAAGCAGCGAGGCTTCTATTTACAGCCCGGTCAAAATCTCTTTGAGCGGTCCTAGACATCATCATTAATTCAGTAAGATCGGTACTTTTGAGGGATTCATTGACCACTTTTAAATCAACTAGTTGCGGGTTTATGGTATTTAAAATTATATATGAAGCAAAAATAATCAATAATCCGCCAAGCGCCATTTTGATGGTGTGTTTTCCTTCTTCTTTATTTGATATGGCGTCAGTTGAAACATAACTGAATCCACCCATTACAATTTGAAGAACAGCTAAAACGGCCGCTGAGGCCACTATTAATTTATAGAGATTATTTATATAAACAGCCAAGTTGTTGCTTCCTGTTTTGGTGATGCATTGCCCAGTTGCTCCTACTGTGCATGTCCCCGGTAATGGTGCCAACTCTACGTAGTCTAAAGCTAATGTTGTGGTCATAATGCCAAAAAATAAACAAATAGGTATTAGTATCAAAATTATTTTTTTGGCTAATGCTTTTTTCATTATCTTGAAAGGGTGTTAAGTTTTATAAAAATAATTTTTAATGAATTATTTGCTGACTGAAAATAGTCAAGGTCATTTGAAAGTTGTAACGATAAATTTGCTTGGCCATTTTTACCACTAGTGTTTCTTAAAATTATAGCACTATCAGAATTTTCAATACTTTTATCGGATAAGACCCATTTATACTTTAGAGTAGATAAATTTTTGTTATTTACACCAAAAAATACTGGCATAGCTGATATCACGGCCTCTTCTTTATCAAATGTAAAACTTCCTTCAAGGGCTTTGTTTGTTAATAGACCATATTCTGGATCTTCTTCATAAAACACAACTTTTGATTCTATTGGCTCTATTGAGACCGTTTTACTAGCGAACGCCCCATTATCCGGGTAGCTAGCTTCTACAGTGATTTCTATAGTTTTTGGAAGGTCGTTGTCTGATTTGTAAGCAATATTGTTTTTTCCATAACCTGATAAATTATTTAAATATTGATTACCATCTTTCCATTTAAATATTATTTTACTATCCGGCACCTTTTTTCCAGAAGCATCAAGAATGTTTGGTATCGCAACTAGTTTTAAAGATCCTTGAAAAGGCAATCTTGGTTTACCTTTGTAAAATGGTGGTGTATAGGAATTAGCCTCATAGAGTATGTCCACTTTTGCTGGAGAAAATATAATTCTTTTTGAAAAAATTTGACCATTTTTTTGTCCAATGACCTCTAAGGTATTTTTTGACCCCAACTTGCCAGATTTGAAAGAGTATATTCTTAACCCTTTACCACTTTGGACATTTTCTCCGTTTAAAATCCAAGATAATTCAAGTGTATTTATGTCTACTCCGTAAGCGTTTAAAGTGGCCACGACTTGTTCTTCTGGTCCTGGATTATCAGGTGTTATGGTAAGTTCGACGCCATCTAAGCCAGTAAATTGAGCATTAACTGTATGAGTCAAGAAAAACAACAGAAAAAAAATAACATAGGAGATATTGAAAAACTTTCTAAACATAGATAAATTTTAACATATTTTTTAAAAGTCACTTAGCATACTTATGCTTTTTTGCTTGCTATTTTTTGTATAGCTTCATTTGCCTTTTCTCCTGCTCCTGGAATTTTAGAGATTACTTTTGATCCATCGGTTATAAGCCATGCATAGGCAATATCAAAAGACCAAGCAGGCATTATGCCTAAGGATACGAAATCTACTAAAAATCCAAGAGCTAAGCTAATGGCTAGTTTTCTGTTCATCATCTTATTAAACCAAAAGAAACTAAATAGTATTAGACCGATTAAGACATCAGCAAGCATATTAACCGCTAGGGCTATTACAGTGACACCAAGAGCATCTTGTACAAAATCAATTATTACAGCTCCGGCGCCTAGTAATATCCAGGTCGTAACATTTAATTTTTTCGGTGTTTTATTTTGGGATAAAACCTTTTGAATATTTTTTAGGTTTTGGCCCAAACTGTTTTTTTGAGTATTTACAGGTGGTTCCCCGTTGGTGTCACCCGATTCATTTTTTTGGTCGCCTGTGGGTTTACCCTCTTCCCCTTTTAGTTTCGGAGGTAAATTTGAATTTTTAGTATTAGGAGTTTCAGCGGTATCGTAAGATTCACCGTTTTTCCCTTGAACAGTATCGTTTAGTTTCGGAGGCTGATTGGCCTCGCTGAAACTATTATTTGGTTTTTGTTCGCGATCTCCTTTGCTTTGTGGAGATTCTTCTGTGTCAAACGATTCACCGTTTGGTCCTTGTACGGAATCATCTAATTTTGGAGGCTGATTGATTGTGCCGAAACTACTATTTTGTTTTTGTTCTTCATCGAAAGTTTGCTGTGTGTTATTTCGATTTTCTTCTTTATTTTCTTTTTGTGTTGAGATACCACCCCCTCCTTTATTTTCATCATTTCCTGTTTCCTCTCTATAAGGATCTTTTTTTTTGTTATTGTTACCATTCGGAGTTATATATTTTGGAGCTTCTTTTTTTTCGTTACCATTATTCAAATTGTTTTTTTCTTGAGGTTGAAGATTGGAGTCTTGTCCTTTTTTGTCTTGATTTAATCCTTTTAGTCTTGTGTTTACTATCTGTTCTG
Source organism: uncultured Candidatus Saccharibacteria bacterium (assembly GCA_964348785.1). Lineage (GTDB taxonomy): Bacteria > Patescibacteriota > Minisyncoccia > Phycocordibacterales > 2-02-FULL-43-11 > 2-02-FULL-43-11. The sequence continues at coordinate 114,562 of CAYGDO010000003.1, forward strand.
CCAATTGATCGGCTGATAAATTTATGTTTAAACCAGAATAAAAATTCATAGTTTCATCTATGATTCTTGACATGTCAGCGTCCCATTTTTTACTGATTTGCTCTAGTTTCGGATTAATTAACTCTGCCCTTTTGGTTACTGATTTTAGTATTTTCTCTTTCATGGCCTGTTGATTTTTTGCCGGAGAAAGATTTGTTTTTTCTGCCATTTTCAAATTATAACTCTTATTTGGATAAAATAAGAGTTATAAGATTTTTATTACGACGAGTGAGCCCGCCTGCCGGCGAGGCAGGGAGCGGGTGGAAAATTCTTACCTGTCTGCGTGTTACGCACGAGCAGATTTTACACAGCGTTCAAGCGAAGTTGTATAAAAAGGTTTAATGCCTCCCCTCTTTGGAGCGGGAAAGTGCTAGCTTGTGAGTTTAATATGGGTGTGGCGCTTGCCCTTCGGTCAATGCCCTTTATTTAGATAAATTAAGAGTTGAAAAGGCTTCAAAAATTTATAATCCAGAAGATCTAAATTCTTCTTTGGCTTTCTTAATGTTTAATAGTTGTGATGGATCTGAGGTTATTATTTGATCTTCAGTATAAGAAGCAATAATTTTAATGGCTACGTGTTTTAATCCTACAAAGAATATCCCCTCTCCTACCGATGACTCTAACAAAAGATATTTTTCTTCATCTGTTAGATGAAAGATTTCTTGAATTCTATCCATTACTGACGGTGATTGTTTTAGAAGGATTTGCATTGAAGAGTTGGTGATTATGGGTGTGCCGTAAGGTGATTTCAAGAAATCATCAACGTCCTGAGTAATAGTTGATACCCCTAGATAATATTTTCTCCCTCTTTTAACCATTCTCGTTAAAAAAGAAGCCGTATCGTCTGATTTCATCATCCACCACGCCTCATCAATGACAAGCAGTCTCTTTTTAAGATTTTTTCTAATGGCAGACCAGATATGGTGGGTAATTAAAAAGGTAGCAACAGATTTTAATTCATCCTCCATATCTCTAATAGAAAAGACTATGAATTTACTGTTGATATCAACGTTGGACGGGTTGTTTAGGAACCCGCTCCATGTGCCTTTTGTGTATTTACTCAATCTTTCTACCAGAGATTTTGAACCCTCCATACCGCTTAATACTGACTCAAAATCAGATAGTAATGGTGGCGGAATATTAGTGAAATCATTTTCTGGCGTTATGTCTTTTGAGGAATAGGTTTCGCTTATGGCCTGATCAATTATGGCATCTTCTTCTGGGGTAAGTCCTCCCAACATTATCCTAAATAGACCAACTAAATTTATAATATGCGATCTTAAAATATCAGAAGGAAGCTCGTCTTCTTTAGGAGGTGGTAAATCAAACGGATTTATATGGTGTTCTGAATTAAGAGAAATGTTAAAGTATTTTCCTCCTACTGATTCAGCCAATTGAGAGTACTCGTTTTCTGGGTCTATGACCATCACATCAACGTCAAACATCAAAGATCGAAGAATTTCTAATTTGCATGTATATGACTTTCCCGAACCTGATTGGGCGAAAGTTACGGAATTGTAGTTTGGTAGTGAAAATCTATCAAAGATAACCAAGCTGGCGTTATGTCTATTTATTCCGTATAAAATTCCCTTATTGTCAGTTAAATCGAAAGATACAAAAGGAAAAATACTTGAAAGAGGTGCAGAATTTAATTTATTATGAACTAAAAGTTTGTCTTCGCATAAAGGCATAACACTTAAAAACCCTTGTTCTTGTTGGAAAAGAGCCGGTTTAATAAAAATCATTTTTGCTTCAAGAATGGATTTGACTTCAGACTCAACTTTGTTTATTTCTTCTTCGGTGTCGCCGTAAATTGTTAAATAGAGACCAACGTCAAACATTTTTTCTTGAGCTTGCATTAGATTATCTCTAAGGCTTTCTAAATCTTGGTAAGCGGTATCTAACATGGGATCTCTAACGAACCCTTTTTTCTCTCTTTCGGCAATTTGGCTTTGAACCTGAGCCACTTTTTGTTGAAAGGCCTTTAGGACCTTTGCTGTATCGGTTGGATGGACAAAGATGGCGATATCAAAGACTTTATCCAAATTTATTATAGGAGAAAACCAGCCCTCGTTTAAAAATCTTGGATATGAGATTACAAAATATGTTCTAGCAATTTTGTCTCCCAAGTTTAGACTTTTAGGACTTATTTTAAGTGCTGCAGGAGCGATAATATCACTTGTTTTAACAGAATCTGATTGATAAAACTGGCCAGGTATTGTTGCCCCGTTTTCGTTTGTTTTATCTGTTTTTTTTGATTTTAAAAAGTCAAAAATTCCCATTTTATTTTTGTTCTATTATAGGGCTATGATTTTCCCCAGGGTTAAACAATTTATAATAAAATTCCACTAACTCTTCTGTTCCCAGCCTTACTGATCTGATACCACAACGTAATAGTGCTTGTTCGGCTATGGCCACTCTCTGTTCGAGTTGCACTTTATTTTCTTCAAAAGTCATTTTTTCCTGTTCTTCTTTATTGTTACTTGTTGCTTTTTTTGATCCGCCCTGGATTATATCTGTAAATGACGTTGAAACACCGTGACTGCCCCCTGAAATTAAAGTTGAGGCGTAAGGTATAACTACAAAAAATCTTTTACTCATTATATTGGAGTTTTGTGTGAACTGTTGTATGAAATTAATATATTCTTTTGTTTGGATTTTTAGAAGGTCGTTTAACTGTTCTTTGTACCTTTGTTCAAGTTGGGCTATATATGGCTTTATATCCATTCTTCTTGATTCAATAAATATTTCTACTGAAAAATCTAAAACATTCAAAAAATTTTGAAACTGGAGTATGGTGGCTTGTTGTATATCTGCTGATTGTAAATCAAAATTGATAGATGAAGCCATCAAAATTACTCTAAGTGAATTATCTTTGAGAATTAATGTCCCATCTCTTATTTCTTTTATTGGTAAAAAATCTTGTGTTGCTTTTCCTGAAGACATATTTAAAAGGTGTTTATGTCTTATATTATAACCTAAAACAGTTTTAATAGATTATTTAATTGGTAATTTTGTGGAAAATTAGCAATTAAATAAAAACAAGGATTTTTCTTATTTTTTACTTTGTCCAGTTAAGTCTAATAGATTGTCTAAATTGTTTACCTTACCCTCTTTTATATTTTTAGGGGAAACCATTTTTGGTATGTTTGAAGGGATGTTTATGTTTACGTTTTGTGGTTGATCAACTTTTTTCCAAAGATAAATTTTTGAGGAAATAATATATTTTAATCCAGCTTCTAGTGTGAAGATAAAAGGTTTGCCATTTATTTTAACGAAGGCTAATGAGACAGATAAAAGCACCATTGGAGCAATTACAATGATAGCAAAAACTAAAGGTAAAAATTTGTAGGCAATATATGATAAAGCAACTCCTCCGGTTACATATACAAATTGTTTGGCCGTGAAAGGACCAAAGATTGTATCTTCTACGCCAATAAATTGTGGTACTTGGAATCTCATTTTATTCTTCTAGGGCTTCGCGATAAGGGTCTACATTGTAATTTTTTCTTTCCATAGGTATATGAACTCTTTTTGTCATTTTGTCCTCGGTAGGGTTTGATAGATTATCCGCTTTCGGTATTTCTATTTTTGGTTTAGGCACATTTTCAATTTTTACTTCTGGTTTTGGTGGCGTAGGAACTGTGGTTTTATTATTTTCAATAGGGGTCGGAACTGAATTTATCGATTCCCCAACTTTTATTTGTCTTATTTGTGGAATATTACCACTGCCAAATTTTCCCCTTGTTCCTGATAAAAATGGAAATTCTTCTTTTATGGCAGGCGCTTTAACTGCTGGTAATTCCTCACCTGATTTTTTGGCTATATCTCTTTGCATTGTTCTTACTATAGGCACTTCTCTTTGCACTTCTTCAGTGGGTAAGTTTTCTGGGATTTTGGGTTCAATTTTTTCTGGGACTGGCGGACTGTTTTTTTGAGTACTGGTTGAAAATTTTGCTGGAGGCGGGTTTTCTAGGTCTCTTAATACTTGTTCTCTTGAGATTTTTTCGTATATGGTATCGCTTATATTACTAGGCGAGTTTGTTTGAATCGGTGAAGTGGGAGTTGCCGGTACTACTGGTTCGTGTAGATTTGGTAGTAAATCAGATTTTCTACCATACAAATCACCTTTTATTCTGTCTATGATTTCTGTTGTTATAAAAGCCGAAATTGCCCCCATATTTTTCTGATTATCTTCATCTAAAATTTCTAATAGAGCCGTTTCCGTTGATCCAAGAGTTTGATCTCCATTTAGAATTTTATAAACAAGTTCACAAATATTACTAATCTCATCTATTGTTAATTCAAGTTTGTCTCCCAAGTCGTATATAAATAAAACATAATCTTTCGTTAGATTAACATTTTTTTCTTTATACATTTTCTGCAATAAAGAAGTTAGTTGTTGTTGTTTATCGTAATTATCCATTGTTTTATTTTATTCATCACTATACCTTTTTCTTTTTGCTCCTGATGCTGTAGGTGTGTTCATTCGAGTCACTAGATCTTGTAATGCAGTATCAAGTTCCGCTGGATCATTGAAAGCGGAAGATTTCACCCCTACTAATTTTGATTCCAAATCTTCAAAAATTTTTCTTAATTCTGGTGCTATCGCTCCTTCTTGTTTGAACATTTTTCCTTCTTTTTCATTCATAATCCAAATTAAAGTATCAAAGTTTTCTTTGCTCATTTGCCTTCCTTCTTTTCCGCTCGTCGCCATAAATTTTACTTGATCTTCCATAGCTCCCAAGAAATGATTCATTAATATTTTTATTTCTCCAATGTCTTTATCGCCGAATTTTCTTGTTATACCTCTATCAAAGAACCTTGAGGCATCAGAATTTTGCCACATATAGCCTCTCATTTTGGCAACCTCTTCTTGTGTTTTTCCGGAAATACCTTCTTGAATGTAACCCAATCCAATTTTTCTTAGAGCTTTTTGTTCGGCGTTCATATTTTGGATATATTCAGCGTAAGACCCGTCTTCCATTTTTTCTCCTACCGCACTTCTTATGGTGGTCGATTTTTCTTTTTCCCATTCTTCCTCTGTCATGTTTTGAAGGAAATCTTTAAATTCTTTTGTAGATGCTTTTGCCGAATCAACCAATCCTAAATCAACATAAATTTTTTTCATTGTTTCGATGCTTGGTTTGTTGACTCCCAATCCTGCAGCAAGAACCTCACCATCTCCGACTATTTGGCTTTTTCTTTCTCTCATTTTGTCTCTATCCACTGAAGCTATGTTTTCACTGTTTCTTGCATAGTCTATGGCCCCTTGTCTAACAGTGCTACAAAATTCTGGGTCTTGAGCTAGCTCTTCTGGATGAACTTTGTATATCCAGTCCATTTCTTTTGGACTCATTGCTCTTAGCCAGTTTCTTACTGTTGGGTCTACATCTCTAATACTTGGTTTTTTTGGCTCTTCAGGTATTGCTATGCCCGCCTTTTTTGCCGTATCAATTGCTAATTTAACATCAACTTCATCATCTATATTTATTTTCCTTCCCAATACTTTTTCGGCCTCTTCGAATACTTTTGCCATACCTTCAATGTATTCACCCTGTTTTTTTTCAAATTCTTCCATCGGTCCTTTTAGTCTGCCAAAAGCGTCTTTGACGTGAGCGTATCTGGCTTGTAACGATTTGTCTTTTTCTTCGTCTGTTAATCTATCACCTCCTTGGACCGCGCTTATTTGAGCCTGTGATGCATTTCTCATTATTACTTCATTAAACAAAGTTTTTTTGGCCATATGAGAAAAAGCTTTTGGTGACAATTTAACCAAAATTCTCTGTATGTCGCCATCTGCTTTTTCGAGAGCCTTACTTTTATTTGATTGGGCTTTTTTAACTTCTTTTTGAGCTTTTTTGAGTTCTTCTTTTGCTTTATCAATATCAACTGTTGAGGCACCAGTATTTTGAAGTCTTTTAACCTCATCTTTAGCTGAAAGAGCTTTGTCTTTAGCCTTCTGAACTTCTGCGTTTTGAGTTTGCTCAACTGTTGTTCTGGTTTGTGCTAAATGCTCAGCCTCTTCCTCATGATGAATTTCTTCTCTTCTTGCTCTTTCTTCAAGGGCCTCTTTGTGGACTTCTTCTGCTGTATGGTGTCCGCCGAAAGTGGCCTTTTCTGCCAAGTATCCAGTTGTCATTAATCTGACTTTTTTGCCCAAACCTGTATTTCCAAATTTAGACTCAGAAAACTTTTCATTGAGAGCTCTTATTCCGCCATATCTTACAGCATTTCTACCAATAAAGCCGGTCGCCATACCTCTCGCATGCTCTGCCCAATGCATAGCTGTCGTTGCCCCTTCTCCAGCGGAATGCTCAGCAATGTGAAGACAGGCAATCATAAGACCTATGATTATTACGAAATTAAAGAAAACACCTACTGCTCCCAAGAGCGTCCCTGTATCAGTTCCTGCTCCGGAGCTTATAATTTCAAGAGATTGTGACACAGTCTTATTAACTGTGATTCCTACTAAGCTATTTTCACTTTGAATAATTTTTCCGACAATATAAGCCATGCCCATAAAGATGGGAGCAAAAAATGCTTGATGGAAAAGTTTGTGCCACCAATCGTGAGTATAATTGCCCATATGAGGTACGACCCAAGCAATGAAAGCAAAAGGAGAAGTAATCATTAATATTACTAAAGATAGAGTCCTGTATACCATTAATATAGATCCTGCAATAAAAACCCAGCAAGCCACTAAAATCATTACTGATCCAAATGCTCCTATCATAATGATTTTTGTTAGACCTAAAGTTCTAAATCCTTCAGGATCGTAAATTCCTTGCATTCTTAGGCCTTGCATAAAAACGCCGGACAGAGTCCCGTCTCCTCCATCGGTAATCAAGTCATAGAAATGGAGAGCTATGACGTTGGCTACGTCAATAACAGCTTTTGTAATAAACAAACTGAAGTTTATAAGAAGAGCCGCCACAACAATTTTCATTATAGAGCCCATGGTTGAGCCGTGGTGTAGCCCTAAAATTGTAGACAAACCCACCCATAGGACTAAAAAAATGAACACTATATTTGAAATATCTCTTGCTACTACCCAACCAACGCTGACCATTGAAACATTCCCAGCAAGAGCGCTGAAATTTTGTATTCCATATTTTACACTTTGTTCAAAAATTAGACCGACAAGTGATAAAAGCAAGGAACATAGCCATAACGCCATTTGTGCTATTGTTGAAACAATTTTGTCTATACCCAAGAGTTCTATAAGGGTTGTCACCACGGGATTACTTGAGTCTGTGGTGTCAACTGTGTCTACCCCCGTTTTTGTATTTGCTGGTTGATCGGCGAATATAAATATGGGTGTTATTAAAACAAAAGCCAACAATAAAAATATTGTGGTTCTAATTAAAATTTTTTTTGTTTTACTTTTGTTTAGGTCAAACATTTTTTATGAAACTTTACGGTGCGGTGGTAGAGTACACTTCAAATGAAGTTTTATGTTTTCCTGCTGAAAGACCCCCAGGATCTTTTATTTCTGATTCTAGTTCATAAAATCCTACAGGGGCGGGCCTTTTGGTCGTTGCTTCTACCTTTAGACAGTATTGTTTTGTAGCTGAAGACGGGACTCTGATATTAACTAGGGCACTTGGCACATCGTTTGGACTTACTTGTTCCGTATTAACATCATTGCAATTTAATGATCTTTTAAGAATTATTTTGGTGAATAAGTTGGACAATACTTGAGGAATCTTTTCTGTTCCCTGAATTTTATTTAAAATTATATTATCTTGTAGCTCAGTTAAGTTTTCACTAGAAGTAAGGTTTATCCAATAATTTACACCTCCCCCTTCAGGAATTCTTATACCTTGCGTGTTTGGTGTTGTTATTTTTACTATGGAAGTTGGCGTTGTTGGAGTTCCTGGATCAGCTGGTGTATCTGTGACAATAGCCAGGGCTTCTAGTTCACCTATAAATAGATAATTATCAATATTGTCTCTATTTCTTATGGTAATACTTCTTACTCCATTTATTGGGACAATGTTTTCATTATTGTTTAAAGTTACTTGGCTTTTTATTCCTGAACCACTATCAAAAATATAATTTTTTGTTGGGGAATATTTATCAATGAATACAGATGGCCAAGTTTTTATACCAGAATCAGTGTTAAAGGTTATGAATAGGTCGCTTGTTACAGAAGCTTGACCGCCGCATATTCTTGGTGAAAAAGCTAGGTATTTAATGTTGTAGCCAGGTTTTGATGCATCAGTTTGTAAATTAACAGTCCAAGTTCCAGCAACCCCTTCACTTTGCGAAGCAAAAACACTGAAGGCGCAATTAAAACCCGGTAATCCATCAACGGCATACGATTTGTCATATTGTATACCTAGAGAAGAGGCGACGGTCGGTTTATTAATTGCCACATTTTCAATTCTTGTTACTGGTTGTCCCCCTCCTGCACCTCCGCCTTGTCCTCCCCCTTGTTGATTTTGGGCATTGCCTATTATGTCACTTATGGCTTGGTCTGCTGGTCCATCAATTGCTAGATTTTCACAACCTCTTCTTATCTCGTTTTCTATTTGAGCAATCGAGTTTGCATTTAAGTATGCGTTGTCTGGTTGTGGTGCAATTGCTTTATAACAACCTGTGGCTATTTCTGTACCAACTGTCTGTCTACATTCTTTTGTTGCGCTATCAATTATGCCTGATGATAAAAATTCTGATACGACTTTAGGATACTTATCAACTGCACAGGGATAGGCCGTACCATCTGTACAAACATTTTTTCCTATACAAGGATAAACTGTATTATTTGTACAAGAATAGATTCGATAATTTTTATCACAACTTGCCCAAGCTGGTGGTTTGACGGTGCGGTTTGCCAGCTGTTCTTCGTATGTAGTGCTAAGACTTTGTAGGTATGTTTGGCCATTATACTGTGAACTATTTTGGCTCATGCCAAATAGACCAGTTGATTTAAAAACTTGTCCTATTGCCTGATTAATCAAGGCGTCCATAATTTCATTTATTTCGTCAGCCACTTCAATACGCCTTTGTGAGCTACCAAGAGTATTGTTTAATTGAGTTTCTATGACTGAACCTGGGGTCTGTGAATTTTTTTCATACTCGGTACATTTTCCAGATGCATCTTTGTTTTTACATTTTCTAAAAGACAAAAATCCTTTGTTCCAATCAAGTTCTTTTTCGTTGATACCCATCTTTCTCAACATTTCTTGAGTTACACTATTGTTTGCTGTGATATATGCGCCATATACGTTATTGTTTGGTTGGCTGATAGACACCCAATTTGACCAACCGTTAGCACCCCAATCCCCTCCAACAAAAGCACCGTAAACATTTTTTTGAACATCTGATAATCTACATCCAACAGTTCGTCTATATGATGATGTTCTTCCGAAAGACAGAGAAAGTCTTATTTTTAAATCAAACGGGCTACAAAGTACGTCGCCTATTGGGCCCAAGCTTTTTATCCATTGGCCTGCCACTTCATCTCCTACATTAGCAAAAAAACCTTCAGGGTCCGTGACGAAGGCCGGTGAGCCTTCAAAACCACTATTTATCCAATCTACAGTGCTGGCAGTAAAGTTTTGGATTAATGTGTTTATAAGTGTATATGCCATTTGGTCTAGCATACATTCTTTAGTGGTATTGCTTTTGTTTGATGATGCACTTGATGAGGTATTGTCCCCTACAGCAGAATCTTTTACAGGTACCGCCATCATACCTCCTACTGCACCATTAATACCACCCAACATTCCCATCGCGTCTAGTAAACAATTAATTATGGCATCTGCAGGTTTTGGTTTAATGAACATAATAGACGGTATTGCCACCAATACAATCAAAAGGGCTGATATGTTTTTTTTCAGACCGAACTTCATTATCAAAAATTATACACCTTTAGTGAACATTGAACCATCTTCGTAACTGTTGAAAATTATTTTGTTACTTAAAAAATAATCTTTCAAATCAACAAGTGTCTTTAAAAGTAGATCAACGGCATGAGGGTAAGTGGAAACCCAAGTTAGGGACTTTATAGGATCGCTAAACGTGTACTGCATATTTTCTACAGAAATACTAATCATTCCGAGCAAATTTATTATCTGAGTGTGTATTTTTAAGGCGTTTTCTGGGACTTCCATTTTTAGCATTTCTTCTTTTATTTCAGAATATCGATTTGATATTTCTTTGAATTCTTCAAAACGCTCTTGGGTGCCGGGGTTTTCTTTTATAATTTCATCCAGGAGTGCGAGTTCGTTTTTTGGATATTTTTTATTTTTTTCTTTAATTATTTTGGCGAAATTATTACCGTAAGTTTTTATATTTTGTTCGCCAGGGTCAATTTTTTTTAGGTCAGTTTCTTTATAGATGACAACGTCTTCTTTATTGGATTGCTCAGCATATTGAAGCAATAATTCTTCGTATCCACCATTTTTTATATCACCATTTTGTTTTGCGTTTACATATTTAGCAAAAAGTTCTCTGGAGAATTTTTCAGTTGCAGTTAAATCTGACTCAAGCGAGGGGTTGATTTTGTCTTGTATTGTTTTAAGGTCTAATTTATCATTAGGCCCTTTTAAAAGGGGGTCCCTTCCCTCTCTTATTTCTTCAAAGTCAATCGTTCCGTCTTTATCTGTATCTGGATCTTCCAAATTAGTTTTCCAAAGATCTTCTTCCCAATCTTTTAAACCGTCTCCATCAGTATCTTTATATATTTTGGTCTCAGTTTTTGAAGCTACTAAATCTAAATTTTGATAATTAACAGCCAAACGTCTTTTGTTTAATATAAATAAAACGCTTCCTAATAAAATTATAGATATGATTATTGAAAATAATATTTTCTTTGACATTGTAATTTATATTATAAACCAAAAGTGCTATTTTTATTTAATCTATATTTGTTATTATATGGG
>CAYGDO010000004.1:0-101221 GCA_964348785.1 uncultured Candidatus Saccharibacteria bacterium
CATGGCTGTTGCAAAATCACACAAGTGTCTCTAGTATAAATTTTCTCAAAAATTCTCTTATCTGACATAAAAACAGACTACACCTATCAGCATTTTTTGACAACGCAAAAAATGTTTTATAGAAAACTGTAATTTCTTATACTAATAACCAGAAACTTCTTCTAATACCTCACCATCTTGCTTTCCTGTTCTGCAATAGCAAGAGTCGTAGCAACAACCGTATCAGGATTCAAAGACATACTCTCAATCCCATGTTCAACCAAAAATAGAGCAAAATCTTTGTGATCGCTTGGAGCCTGTCCACAAATACCAATATATTTACCTTTTGATTTACATTTTGGAATAATTTCAGCAATCATTTTTTTAACTGCTTCATTCTTTTCATTAGCAATATGAGTGACAATTCCTGAGTCCCTATCAAGACCTAAAATAAGCTGGGTCAAATCATTTGAACCAATACTCATACCATCAAAAATTTCTAAAAATTCATCTGCCAACAAAATATTTGAAGGAATTTCACACATTACATAAGTAGCACAACTACCACCAAGTGATTTGGCAACAAGCCCTCCATCTTTCATTGCTTCCAAAGTCTTTCTGCCCTCTTCAGGAGTTCTACAAAACGGCACCATTGGCACGACATTTGAAAGACCCATATCTTCACGTACTTTTTTCATAGCCAAAACTTCGAGCTTAAATGCATCTTTGAACTTCGGATCATAATAACGAGAAGCACCACGCCAACCGATCATTGGATTTTCCTCTTTTGGTTCGTAAATATCACCTCCCAATAAAGTCCTGTACTCATTTGTTTTAAAATCAGAAAAACGCACAATGACCGGTTTTGGATAAAAAGCTAAACCAATCTTGGCGATTCCGTAAGCTAAATTATCAACATAAAATTCTGTCTTGCTATGCCAACCACGAGTCTTGTGTTCAATTTTTCTCTGCAAAATATCCGGCAATTTAGCAAATTCAATAAGAGCGTTTGGATGAATGCCGATTTCAGAAGAAATAATGAATTCCTCTCTTGCAAGACCAACTCCACCATTTGGCAAAAATGATTTTTCAAAAGCAGTGTCAGGTGTACCAATGTTCATCATTATCTTTGTTCTTGTAGACGGAATTTGTGCAACATTATGTTCCCTAACTTCAAATTTCAATTCTCCTTTGTAGATATAACCTTCGGCCCCCGTAGTATCAACAGTGATTTGATCTCCAGTTTTTAATTTTTTCGTAGCATTTCCAGTACCAACAACTGCTGGAATTCCAAGCTCTCTTGAAACAATCGCAGCATGACTTGTCCTTCCACCTTTATCAGTCACAATAGCTGAAGCAATCTTCATAATTGGTTCCCAATCAGGATCAGTAATATCTGTCACCAAAACTTCGCCTGGTTTAAATTCACCAATTTGTTTTGGACTCAAAATAATGTGAGCTTTTCCAATAGCAATTTTACTTCCAACAGAAACACCCTTTGTTATTTCTTCACCTTTTTCCTTTAAAATAAACTCTGTTATCTTTGAGAAATCCCTACCCGCATGAATAGTTTCCGGTCTTGCTTGAACAATAAACAGTTGGCCGGTTTTTCCATCCTTTGCCCATTCAGTGTCCATCGGAGTCCACTTGCCATGTTTAGCAGTGTAATGATCTTCAACAATTCTTCCCCATTCTGCTAAAGTTAAAATTTCTTTTTCAGATAAAATAAAATTTTCTCTTTCTTTTGGCGTAGTTTTAATAGTTCGAAGCGGTCTAATGCCCAACATATTTTTTGAATAAATCATCTTATCCGCTTTTTCACCAAGTTTCTTTGAAATAATCGGGCATTTGGCTTTTCCAATCAAAGATTTAGCTACCAAAAATTCATCCGGACTAACTTTTCCTTGAACAATCATTTCTCCAAGTCCCCAAGAGCCATTGATAACTACTAAATCTTTAAAGCCCGATTCTGTATCAATGGTAAACATAACACCTGATGCCCCCTCACCTGAATGAACCATTTCTTGAACACCGACAGAAAGAGCAACTTTAAAATGATCAAATCCCTTATCTACTCGATAAGATATTGCTCTTGCTGTAAACAAAGATGCCATGGCAGCCTTTGTGGCGCTTAAAACATTATTGGGGCCAGTAATACCCAAATATGTGTCATGCTCACCAGCAAAACTAGCTCCAGGCAAATCTTCAGCGGTGGCCGATGAACGGACCGCAACATCAATATTTTTTCTGCTTCTAGATGCTTCAAGCATAGAATATTCTCTTCTTATGGCTTGTTCTAGATCAGCAGGAAACTTTGCAGATTTTATGGCAGTTCTAACTTTTTGAGCTCTAGTGTCCAAATCCTTTAAATTTCTTGTATCTAAACCGGTAAGAGTTTTCTGAACAAAATCTTGCATTCCGGACTCTTTCATAAAATGTCTATACGCTCCAGCCGTAACCACAAAACCGCCAGGAACTCTGACGCCCTTATCCCCAAGATTTCTTATCATTTCTCCAAGAGAGGCGTTTTTTCCTCCCACCTCAGACACATCATCAATTCCGACCTCATTTAGATTACAAACTAATTTATTATCAATAGACATTTTTTAAAAAAATTAAATAGTAAAAATCAAATATAAAAAACGATCAATAAACAAATTATACCAGAAACAAAAAATTTAATCCCTTATTTTTGTAATCTACTGCCTCCACTTTCTACTATCCAATTTCTACCCTCTAATTTATTTAAAATACTTATGCTTCTTAATTTTTTCAGGCATATAACTCTCATCATCGTATTGCTTATAGCCATCACCATATCCCAATTCTTCCATCAATTTTGTTGGAGCATTTCTAATTTTCATTGGAACTGGCAAAGTGCCATATTTTTCTACATCTTGATAAGCCATTTGTAGCGCATCATAAGATGACCTGTCTTTCTTTGATCCTGCAAGATAAGCCACTCCTTGAGCTAAATTTATCCCTGCCTCTGGCAAACCAATTTTCGTAACCGCATCAAAAACGGCATTGGCTACAACTAAAGCAGTTGGCTGAACATTGCCAATATCTTCACTAGCAAACACCATCATTCTTCTTGCAATAAATTTTGGGTCTTCGCCTGCTTTAATCATTCTAGCCAAATAATACACAGAAGCGTCTTTTTGCCCCGCTCTCATACTCTTTATGAAAGCACTGATAACGTTGTAATGTTCTTCACCTTTTTTGTCATATCTTAAAAATTTTGACTGTATAGTTTGTTTTAAATTCTCTACCGTTATATTTTTATACAGATTCTCCGTAGATTCCAAAACTGAAACCGCCTGCCTTGCATCCCCTTCAGCCATGGCAATAATAAAATCCAAGGAATCTTTTTTTATCTTTGGATAAGCTCGCTTTATTATTTTCTCCATTTCTAAGACGTCGTGAGAATTTAAAACAAACACCCTGCAACGAGAAAGAAGCGGTGAAATAACTTCAAAACTCGGATTCTCAGTCGTGGCACCAATCAAAACCAACTCCCCATTTTCAACAAAGGGCAACAAAAAATCTTGTTGAGATTTATTAAATCTATGAATTTCATCTAAAAATAAAACTTTTTGATTTTGTGTCTCCTTAGAAATAATCTCTCTGATATCGTCCTTGCCCGCCGAGACCGCAGACAATTCAAAAAAATCTGCCCCTAAACTTTTAGCATAGATTCTAGCGAGTGTGGTTTTCCCAGATCCTGGCGGTCCCCACAACACAAAAGAAAAAAGATGTTTTTTCTCTATGGCTACACGAATAGGTTTTCCAATTCCAACAAGATGACTTTGGCCTATAAAATCATCTAAATTTTTAGGTCTAATTTTGTTGGCTAAAGGCTCTATCATTATTACATTATACAATGAGCAAAATAATTCAAAAATCTAGATAAATAACCGGAAAATGGCCAAAAATAAAGATATTTTTATGTTAACCAAAATAAATAAAGAAATGCTTGACAATAAACATATAATATGTTATCATCTATATTAGATGCAGAGGTGATGCCGTCTCTCTGCTGAAGGGTTTACGCACCCTTTAAACGACGGCCGGGACAAAGGTGCCCTGAGGTCCATAGGCGGAGCCATGGAATATTGTACCCTTACCACTTGGGGGAAAATTGTGGGAGCTCATGCTCCTCACGAATAGTGGTACGGCCACACTCCAACGCGGAGAGCCGGGACTGGGACACGCGTAAAATTCCCAGATCTTCACCCGCCGAACCTCACAGTTCGGCGGTCTTCTTTTTTGTAAAGATAAAAAAACCCGAGGAGAACCCCCAGGCAAAACCTACTTCAAATTGCTCCAAAAAGAGAGAACTGCCATGCCGAGGGCAAATCCCCCCAACACCTTCATTCCGCCCAACAAGCAAAGGACACCCACCACCACCACGATAATGGAAAACCCCCACTTCTTGAGAAAAGCCATAACTAAAAACCAAATTAACAACAAATAGCCCAAATGTCAATTCGAGCCGGTAATGTCTAAAAAAACAAACTATTTAATAGTGAAAGTAGCTCTCACTGTAACCATAACTTCTTTTTCTTTACTCATCGTGTCATAAGTACCATAATCAGAAATCTCTAAAGAATTTTTTGGCAAAACCTGAACAACTCCGCTTGAAGCAGTCTTCATTTTCCCCACCTTTCCTCCTGATGGCTCTAAAATTTTTTCGGCTCTAGCTTTTGCATCTTTCACTGCATCAGAGAGTAATGAAACTCTAAGTTCTGGAACTTTAGAATAATAATACTCAATGCTACCGAAAGTGGACAAAACGACTCCCTTTCCTGCCAATTCACTTACACTTTTTGCAACATCAGAAATTTTATCAACTTCTTTTGATTGAATAGTTATAGGTTGTCTTAAATTATAAAGCTTATCTCCAGGACTAACATATTTATTATCACCACTCCAATTTTCCTCCATCACCACAGGTGAAATACTAATGTCGCTAGCACTCACACCTTTCTTAGTTAAAAATTCTTGAACTGAAGATAAATCTCTCGCCATCACAGAATAACCATTTTTCAAATCATCAAGACGAACAGTTCTCATTATTCCGGTATTCCATTTAACAGTGTCAGCTACAACTGATTTTTTAGCAGAACCAGTGACAGAAATAGTATCCCCCGTTTTTGCGTTGTTGTATGTAAAAGAAGCTATAAGAGTACTTAAGATTAGACTTAGTCCAATAATTACAGGCATTATATAAAGTTCTTTTTTCATAAAAATTCAATTAAAATAATTTATCTAATTTTACCATAAAATAAAGGGGGCCAACCGAAGTCAGCCCCCTGCCAGTCCTACGCAGGCAAAGACGCAGGATTTGGTGTAACCAGAAAACGGAGGGTCTCCTCCTGATCCAAAGGCAATCAGGTGGTAGCGGAGAATGGTCCGACAATCTAGCTCCGCAGGTCTCAAACCCGCAGTTGACATAGCCCCCGGAGGAGCAGTCCAATCCGACCCACCGAAGGGCCCGGAGTACAAATCCTGGTCGATTCGCACACACCCTTTTTGATCCTAAGATAAAAAAAGACCCAAAAGGGTGCATACGAAAAACAACCTCAAAACATTCTAACCTAATTAATGCCAATTACAAGTAAAGATATTAACAAATCAAACATATGCCGATATTTGCAAAAAACAAATAATATGAGAATATCCCCCATGGAGAGACCCCATGAAAAAACACAACGGCTTTACCCTCGTCGAAATGATCGGTGTGCTCGCCGTGATCGCCATCTTAGCTTCACTGCTCGTCCCGAGGATAATCGAAGTCACCAGTAAACAGGGCAAGACCAACACCCCGCCGGCTGTGGTGACCAACAGTGTCACCACCAACGCGGTCGGCGTCACCAATCGGTGATCAGAGTTCAAGTCCCTTTCGTCCGCTCCAAGCGGACTTTTTTATTTTTACCCGCTCTATACTTTCTACTTTCTATTTCTAATATACAGGCGACTCTTTCGGTGCCTTGCTGTGAGCATCAGTCAAAACAACATCAGAAACAATCTGCCCGTCTGCCAAAGTGATAATTCTATCTGTCATTTCGGCATAATCTTTTTCGTGAGTGACCATCACAATAGTCTGCCCTTCTTCGTGTAGCTTTATAAACGCTTTCAAAACATTCAAAGAAGTTTCGCTGTCCAGGTTTGCCGTTGGTTCATCAGCAAACAAAATTTCTGGATCGTGACCAATGGCCCTTGCGATTGATACTCTTTGTTGCTGACCACCAGAAAGCTGACTAGGTAAATTTACCAACCTATCCCCAAGCCCAACTCTCTCCAAAGCATTCTTAGATTTTATCTCTGCGTCACTCCTAGACATCCCCTGCATCAAAAGGGGCAACATGACATTTTCAAGTGTCGTCAAAGTTGGCAGAAGTGCGTAATCTTGAAAAATATAACCGAGCCTTGTCAATCTAAAATCAGTTCTTTGATATTCATCCATTGAACTGACTTCCGTTTCTGCAATTTTTACACTTCCAGATGTTGGTCTGTCCAAAAGTCCAAGCTGATAAAGTAATGTAGATTTTCCTGAACCAGATTTTCCAGTAATAGACAAAAATTCACCTTTTTTAACGAAAAAGCTAACACCTCTTAAAGCGTGTATCTTTGCCGGTCCTACTTCATATGTTCTTGTTAAATTTTCAACTTTTATCATTTTTTCTACAAACTAAAAACTACTCACTACCTACCTAATATCGCATCCAACGTATTTTGTTTAACAACAATCCTTGCCGGAATATAACCTGCGATAACCGTAGCGACAAACAAAATAACCGCTCTGATTGATGTTCCAAGCGCCGAAGCAACCAAAATACCATCACTGAAAGGAAAATTAATCGGGTGAGCATCAAGATATGGTTTCAAAAATCCAAAAACTATTACCGTGCCTATTGCCATTCCACATAAAGCATAAAAAATGGACTGAACAACGTAAGAAAACTCAATAGAAAGATTGGAAATACCAATACCTTTTAAAATACCGATAAATTTTCTTCGAGTAATAGCATTGATAAAAATAACGATAAATACAGTAATAGAGGCGACCGCAAGACCAATAGAACTAATTAGATTCCCCAAAATCGCAAAAGTTTTTTTCATATCCTTAATAAACTTTGGTTCACCGTCTTCAGCTGTTTGCACTTTGGCATATTGATCAAAACCGGCACCTTTTATGACATCTCTTACATAGACCGCGTCGCCACCTTTTTTCAATTTCAAAACTATCTCATCCGCATTGTAATCAAAACGATTTATCAAATTTCTAAATTGGTTGTCAGTAAAAAATACTCTTCTGTCTATTTCATCCACTTTAGTTTTTAAAATACCCTTAACAATCACCTCTCTCGTCGCACCATTAATATTTATTTTTATTTTGCTTCCAATTGTCACGTCTTCTAAAACAGTAAAACCGGCACTTTCAATATCCAAATACTTTTTTAAAAGCATGGCACCAAGCATCACCTTGTCATAATCCCCCTCCTCAAGATAATCACCTTCAATAACAAATTTTGAAAGATTGGTTACGTTATTCTCCTTTACAGGATCAATACCTATAAAAGAAGTTGAGACTAATTCCTCAAGCTCTTTAGGTTTTTTTAATTTCTTATAATTTGCTTGGATTTGCCCACCTTCGACAAAACGTGTACTCACGTGCTCAACCTCAGGCAATCTCTCAGCAAAAGCCACCAAATTTGTAGTCTGCTCTATATATGAACGATTTTTTAGATTAGAAATAAAAACATCAGATAAATATCTCTCACGAACTGCGTAAACCGCCCCCTCAATAAGACCGACAAGAATTCCACTCACCACCACAAGATTTAAAAAAGTAAGGACCATAACAGCAATAGTAAGAAGCGTTGTCCAAATATTCGCCCTTTTTATATCTCTATATGCCAAGAAAAATCCCACTTTAAACGAAGTGGAAATTTTTTCTGCTGACCCTGTAGTTTTGTGAGTTTCAGCCACGCTATATTTATAGCATAAAATAAATTAAATATAAAAAAACAAAATGATTGAAATAAAGGCTTTTTTATTGTAATTTGTAATGTATTGCCGGATCGTCTAAAGGTAGGACGTCGCTCTCTGAAAGCGAAAATTTTGGTTCGATTCCAAGTCCGGCAGTTCGTAACGCAGTGTAGAACTGCAGGAAGAAAGTGAACTGCTTCACTTTCGGCTTGGAATCGAACAGCGGAGTCATGTTTTTTCAGTAGAAAAAACAGACGAGCTAGTGACCAGACTTTTCCGAGCGACGGCGAGGAAAAAGTCGAGGTCGAGAAACGTACTCGTGGTCCAAGTCCGGCAGCTCGTAAGTTTGGTATAATTAAGTTATTAAGAAATAATATTTTTGAAATAAACCACTATTCAGAAAATGGAAACTACACAAAAAATCAATGAGCATCTAGGACCAGTTTTTGAAGAAGTGTTGCCGGCAATCTCTAATGCTGGAATCAAATACTGGGTATTTGGAGGTGTTGGAGTAGCCGGGATAAATGGAAAATATATAAGAGAGAATCAAGATATAGACATTTATGTTCAAGAAGAGGATTTTTGGAAACTTGAGCCAATACTTGGGGATCTTGTAGAAAAGCACGGAGCATGGGATGGGGATAATTGGACACTAACTTACTCGATGTTAAAAAGACACAAACGTCCGAAATTTGCTTTGAATATAAAGAAAGTAGAGCGCTTCGAAGTTATCCCAGTTTATAGAATTCCTGGAGGTATAGAATTAAGGGTTACAGATCCGACGATTTTATCTGCAGATGCTTTTATTCAAGAAGAAAAATATTTGGATGGACAGCGATTCTTTTCGGCACCAGAGAGCGTTATTAAAAAATTACTAAGAGAGAGAGTCGAAGTTTATATAGAAAACTATAAGGGAACTGAGTATATTAAAGAGGACTATAGATATATAGTGGATATGCGTTCTTTGTTCCCTGAAGACGTCGCCCGTGATGTAATAGAAAGGTTTAATAAAAAGGCTGATGAAAACAAGAGTAAACAGAGTTAGTTTATGCCACTTTGGTTTTGGAGTAGAAACGGGTTTATCTTTAGTCAGAATTCTGTAAAATAGTTCCAACTTCGTACCAGACGGCCAGCCAAAAAATATTAATGAAAACACCGTTGCCAAACCAGTAAGAAAATATATTCAAGATGTTGAAGACAAAGAAAGATCTATTATCAAAAGAAATAATAGAAAAACTTGAAACAATTTTTAAAAACTAAACAATCATTGACCCGCATCTCAAATTATATTACTGTTTCTCAAACAAACGTTCTTTAGTACATCAAGCAAATCGCTCAAAAGGAGGGGTTGTGAACAAAAGTGATCTATTCATACAATGTCTTCTAATTACCTTAGTTATTTCTGCATTGATAGCGGTACCAATTTTTTTTCTAGGTCGGTACTTATTTGTAAAAGAGCGACGCGAAGAGGAAAAACTAAAAGGAGAGGAAGATAATGAAGGGCAGGTATGGTCAACCTATTGCCTAGAACTGGAGAAATGGTTCCAGTCTAACCAACAAAGTTTCCTCCCCTCAGAGTTAACCCTTAAACAAATTCAGATTCTTTACGCGATGGCTGGACTTGAGTTCTCCAAAAGACTCAGGTTTTGGCAGATTTTGATGCTCTGGGGCTGTGACGTGGCTGGGCACAGTCGATTGAGATTTGATGTTGAATGGGAAAAGCTAATAGATGAACATCTAGTGTTTGAAAGTGGAGGATGTGAATCTTTGCCTCAACTTAAACGTGCTTGGGCACTTTCTGACAAAGGTCGAGACTTCCTCATTGCCCACCGTCTCATCTAAATCAGAATTTCATTCTTGAATTGGTATACAATCAAACCGTATGCCATTTTTTATTTAACCCGTAAAAAATCTTTATTTCTAATAAAATAACCCCCATGTACCACCTCTACATAATTGAATGTTCTGACAAATCCCTCTATACAAGCATAACGACAGACCTAAAACGTCGCCTTGAAGAACACAAAAATAAAAAAGGTGGGCATTACACCAGCTCTAAAAAAATTATTTAGATTTTCATTTCGTTATTCAAAGTGGGTATTAAAAATCCGCTGGCAAGATGCCTGCGGATGGTTGTGGATGAGAGAGGTGATGATAAACCCTTACCGAAATAATTCCGTATGGGGCTCATTGTCCGTATGCCAGCGACGAAGCCATTTCTCGTCAAGACTGAAAAACAAGTTAGCAATCTTGTTGGCTTCAATATGCCCGTCGGCAAACACGGTATGTGATCGTCCACGGTGCCTTCGTGATGCTCCAGAAATATTCATTGAAAATACTGCGGTCATACTGCTACGTGACAAAATGTCCAGTCCCTCACTTAATTGATTCTGATTCGAATTCCTGCCTTCGAGACGCGAAAACGAATCGCCAAGAGCGATCATATCGCTAGGATTAAACACTTCCGATTCATGAACGGTGGGCCCTTCAGGTGTAGATCTAGCATCCTCCGTTGGTCTCCCTGACATTCCGTAAAGACACTTGTTCCAACCGTCGAAACTCCCCCCACTATACGCGTACGAACCAATTGAAGCAGAGAGTCCCCAACTGCTGTTAGGGGAGCTCATGACCCATTCTCGGTATGCTGGACACCGATAAACCCCATTACTCCAGCCTTCCGGAAGTTGTGGCAAAATATCACTAAACCACCTTGCTCCATTCGGAGACAAATCACTGATTTTTCGTCCGTAGTTCGGATACGCTCCATTCTCCTGCGTATAGATAAGGAGCCCGATTCCAATCTGCCGAAGATTGCTTTTACACTTGACCGCCTGCGCCGCTTCTTTTGCACGGGAAAGTGCAGGTAGGAGCAAACTGGCTAAAATGCCTATGATTGCAATGACCACCAGAAGTTCGATGAGTGTGAATCCGTTGTGTGATGTTTTTCCTGTTTTCAAAATTCCTCCGATTTTTAATGTTCGGTAAGAACTCGACTGTTACACACAGAGAGTTCTGTTCTGTTCTGTTTAATAAGCCGTATTTATAAGAGTTTTATTACAAGTTAGCGACGAAATACTAAATGGCCTGCAGATGGCGCCCATCTGTAACAAAAATTTAAAAAAATGCTAAAATCACATCAATAACAATAAACATCATGAAAGAACTTGCTTTAATTAACCCCCGTAATGTTTCTATCGAGGAAATTACCGCCTCTTCTCTGCGAGAAGCGGCTCGTGCAATCGTGATAGATGATATGAATTTAATTGCCCTCCTACATGTCAAAAGAGACGCGTACTACAAACTACCTGGAGGTGGAATTGAAGATGGAGAAGATAAAATTATTGCTCTGCGACGAGAATGTCTAGAGGAAATTGGATGCAATATTGAAATTTTACAAGAAGTGGGCTCTACTGTTGAATATTGGGAAGAGGATAAGGAAAAACAAATTTCCTACTGCTACATTGCTAAAGTGACAGGAGACAAAGGAGCTTCTAATCTTACAAAGAGTGAAAAAGAAAGAGGCCTTGAGACAGTTTGGCTCTCACACAAAGAAGCAATAGAGACTCTGATTGACTGCCACCTCAATAATTGGGAAGCACAGTATATAGTTCCCCGAGAACTAGTTTTCTTAGAAGAGGCTAAGAAATATTTAAAAATTGAAAACTAATGTCCACCTCCCCCAATTAATCTTAAAAACAAAAAACCTTATTACCCATTGAATAATTAACGTGCTACACTTTTTTAAATGGAACAACCCTCGAATCAATTTGAAGATCCGAAAGTCAACGAAAGGGATAGAAAAGTAAGGGAAATTGTTGCTTTGACCAGAGAACTCAGCGCAAGACCAGAGGCCTTTCCTTTTCCTGGCATTAAGCCAGAAAGTTACGCCAGAATTAAAGCTGAGGAGGAGCAGTACCCGGGTTTCGCTACGCCTATTGATAACCTACTTGCTAGATTTGATAGTGAAGGAATGAAAGTGGTATTAAGTCCGCAATTTCCAGAATCAGGTAATATCTTTATTTTACCGAAAGGAAGTGATGATATTGGAAATGACAACCTTCTTCCTAGACATCTTCAAATCACTGAAACAATGGATGAAAAGCTAAAAAAATTGATTGAACTAAAAGGAAGTTTGTAATCTCTTTAAAATGATAAATAAAATTATGAACCAAAACATAAAAGATTTTGTGGAAGAATTGAAACAAAGACCAGAGGTCCTGGGAATTATTCTTTTTGGTTCATGGGCAAGAGGCGACAATCGACCTGACAGTGATGTAGACCTTGTTGTAATTTTGACCGAGGGATACAAAAGAACGGTTGAATACAAAAATGATCAAGCTTTCGAAATAATTTATACGACAGAACAATCAGCTCTAGAATTTTGGAAAAATAAAATAGATGATTGTGCAGGATTATGGTCAGTGGCAAAAATCCTATATGATAAAAATAAAACACTAAACACCCTTAAAGAACAAGCTCTTGAAATAATTAAAAATGGAAAAAAGCCAATTGACGAATATCAGAAAAAACAATACCAATTCAGTGCAGAGGACGAAATTAAAGCTGTTGAACATTTAATAGCTAATGACCCAACCACCGCCAACATGGTTCTGGCTTATACAGTAAACAATCTCTCTTCACTATTTTTTGATTTACGCCAACTGTGGACCCCAGCACCAAAACAAAGATTTTCAAAAATAAAAGAAATTAATCCTAAACTATATTCAATCTTTGGAAGATTTTATACCGACAAAACCTCTCTGAAAGAAAAGATTGGGGTTGCGAAAGAAATCGTGCCGATAGTGTTTGAAAACTAATGTACCACCTCTACATAATTGAGTGCTCAGATAAATCTCTCTACACAGGCATCACCACAGACCTCAAACGTCGATTTGAAGAACACAAAAATAAAAAAGGTGGGCATTACACCAGCTCTAAAACAGTTATAAAAATCGTATATACTGAAGAACATAAAGACCGCTCCTCTGCCCTAAAACGTGAAGCTGAAATAAAAAGTTGGCCTAGAGAAAAGAAATTGAAATTGATAAAATCTATTTAGATGATCACGCCCGAACAACAAAAATGGATCAACCATTTGTCAGACAAAACAAAAATCAAAATCCTACCCTTTGATCCGACATCTGAAGAAAAATTTCAAAAAATTAAAGCTTTGATTCAATCTAGGCTCGGCAAAGAAATCCCGGTTCGACACCGCGGATCAAGCAATCTTGGGATTTCTGGCCAAGATGAAATAGATGTTTATATTCCAATTGATCCAGAAGTGTTTGATTATTTGATTCCCCCGCTAACAAAGCTATTTGGTGAGCCTAAAAGCCATTACCCTCTAGAAAGAGCACGCTTTAAAACGTTCGAAGACAAAAAACATATTGATATTTTTTTAATCAACAAAAAATGTACGGATTGGTTAAACAGTGTAAAATTTGAAAGCCACTTAAAAACAAACCCAAAGACTTTAGTAAAATATGAAAAGTTAAAAAAATCGTGTAACGATTTAAGCACGAGAGAATACTATAAAATAAAAACTGAATTTATTAATGAAATTTTAAAAATCTAATGAAATTTAAAGCAAAAGAAAATTTAAACCTTCGTGACACGCCTAGCATTAACGGCAAGAAAATCGGCACAATCAAAAAAGACTCAATTGTAGAGAGTGATGAATACACTTGGAAAAAAGTAACATTAAAAGACGGAGCAGAAGGATTTTGTGCTAGCGAATTCCTTGAAGAAGCTCCAGAACCAAAGTGGCACATTCCGATAAGAGAAGACAAATTTATTGTCACTCAAAAATTTTTGAACCCAGATAAAGAAACCTACCCAAAAACAGGATGTCATCCTGGAGTTGATTACGGCACACAAGGAGAAAAAAATGTTCCTTTATATTTTTGTGCTGACGGAGAAGTAATAGAGAGCAAAACTGAACATAAATTCTTTGGTAATTCTTTCTTTTATTATGTTGAAGAAGTAGATAAAACTTTTGTTTATTTTCATTTAAAAAATGCTCCCCCAGAAAAAGGTAAATATAAAGCGGGAGAAAAATGTGGAGTTGCAGGAGACACTGGTTTGTCGGAAGGAATACATCTACATTTAGAATGCATAGAGGGTAAAGTAACATCAACAAAAAGAGCTGAACTTTTTACCTCAAAAGAATCATTAAAGGAAAATGCAAAGGACGCAGATAAATTTATAAAGGAAAGATTAGATGAATAATTACCTCACAAAAACAAAACCTTTTTTCAGTTTGTTTAAAAATAAAGATTAATATAGACTGGCCACCAGAAAGAAGATGAGGTATGAACAGACAATGTAGTGAATGCACCCTATGTTGCAAAACCCACGGCATTCAGGAAATTCAAAAGCCCCCAGGATATTGGTGCGGGCAGTGCGTTACTGGTGAGGGTTGCACAATCTATGTTAACCGTCCACGTTCTTGTGCCACATTTCATTGTGATTGGTTGATGGGAAACTGGGATACAAACAATCGCCCAGACAAAATTGGAGTAGTACCAAATTCACGGGAAATTCCCAATCTAGGATGGACGCTCTCTTTGTGGGGAGAAGACGATACAGCGTTACAGTCAGAACACACAAAGAGAGTAACTCGCCAGGAACTAAAACAAGGAAAAGCGGTAATGCACGTACCGCCAACGGGTAGCGTCATCCTCTACCTTCCAAGAGGAAAGCGATTTAACATCTTGGAGTTGAACTTCCTGTTTGGCAAAAGAAGAGTTGAAATCATACCCTTCGCTAAAAACCGATTTTGACCCGCGGGACTCAAATGTTTCTCGGGTTTTTTAATCCTCAGGAATTCCTATTCCGTAGGACATGGAGTCCAAAGATAATTAGACAAAAATAAAACTCTAAACTATTTTTTCAATAACCGCATCGAGCTTCGCTAAAAGATTATCTTCTGTGGACGCATGAATTTCCTTTTCCGCTGTAAATAAGATAATAAGCGAATCCAGATCTTGGTCCGAGAGAGTATTAATGCGACCAAGAAAGATTATTTTATTTTGCTCATTGAGCAAAAGTGTTGATTTGACTAAGTGTATAAGTTTTTCTTTTTTGTCCATAAAAATAAAAATCAATAAATACTAAATATTCAAAAACACTACTCGCGTAAAGCTTTCCTTTCCCTTAATACATCACGAATGGCAACCGCAGCTGATTTTATAAGCCCCCAATCTTGCCGACGTAATTGCAAAAGGGTCTCAATGCCATGAGATATAAAAAGCCCCGCAGTAGGTATTTCCACAAGTTCGGAAATGACAGCAACCTTTTTAGAAACAGTAGGAGTGAGATCCAAATTAGGCAAGCCGATTTTCATCAAAACTGGAGCCGCAAACTTCAACATATCAGCCGACCAAGAAACGGTATCTCCAGCACCAGGAATAACATCAGCAACGGTTACCCCCGCATTCGCCAAAGTGCGAACAAGTGCTTGTATACCCGGCACAACTTCAGGACAAGCCAAAAGCTCTCTCCATAATGATTGAGAGAGGGCCGAACGCGCCTCACCTTCAGGTAATATTTCATTTGGTGTGATTGTTTCTAGACTATCTTCTAGTTTAGGTGACACTGAAACATCTGGTAAGCGGGGCGGAATATTTATATCTTCTTGTGGTTGTTCAAATTTCATATCATTATTAAAATTTTACAAATTATACATTGCCTTGCAAAATAAAAACACAGACCGAGGTCTGTGCAAAAGGCCGAAAGAACAGAAAAGTCACAACTCGATATCCATCCCAACAATCGAGCGTGGATCTTCACCGTCCCAACTGATTTGGCCTTGGACAACTCGGTCCGTGATGAGAGCCTGCCAAAGATGCTCCAAGGAATTCACTCTTCTACCAAGAGTATCCGCCGTATCGTCCGGCAAGATCTTCACCTTCCTCTGGAAGAAGATCCCAAATGGATCGTCGTATTTGGGTGTAGCAAAATGCATTGTCACACCCGAGTGAGTAACTTCCCCACGTCGGTATGCCTCCACGACAGCCTCGTGAACGTGATGCCCGTGAAAACCCTTTCCACCAAACCTCACAAGGTCCAGTGCTGGGTGAATATTGAAGGTCGTCCTCGGATCCAAGCCTTCGACTTTGCCGAGCCAACCGGAAAGGGCTACGTAATCGGCTTGGTACCTGTGAACAAGCTCTCGATAGTCGTCTGCTGTTCGACCCTTCGGTGAATGTTCGAAATTGATTCCAAGGTCAAATGCCTTGGTACAAACCCCTCCAGCGGGATTATTTGATACCACTGCCACAATCTCGGCCCGCAAGATTCCACTCCTTGAGGCCTCAACCAAACACTTAAATCCAGAACCTCCTTCTTCCGTTCCTTTGCCACCTGATGCAAATACTAGAAGTCTTGGTTTCATAATGAATCCTTTTTACCTCCGCCATACTAACAAACCAAAAAACATTTTCAAATGTAAATGTTAATACCAAAAAATCAGTTATAATATTCTCTACAGATGTCTTTTCTAAAAAACCATGAAAGAAAATTATTTTTCCTTGCCTTCGTAGCAGGTTTCGTTTGGGATTGGCTAACAGTCAAATTAATTGGCTTAACAGAAATCAGCATTGTCCTTGGAATTTACCTTGGAATAATCGCCTTCTCAATAATCATTTACAATAAACTAGCCTCAAAAAACAAACTTGGATTTTTTAGTAGCAAGCTCTCAGCTTTTCTACCTTATCTAACTCAATTTTTGTTCGGCACATTATTCAACGCAGCATTTATATTTTATTCAGAAAGTGCAGATTTGTATTCAAACTGGCCATTTATTTTGTTTATCTTTATAGTAGTTTTTTCAAACGAAATTTTCAGAAAACACCACAACATTGTAGCCTTCCAACTTACAATGTTTTTTGTGGCATCATTTCTATACTTTGTATTTGCCCTACCAATCTTTTTGGGTGAAATAAGTACAAAAATATTTTTACTTGGAGGAGCTTTAGGACTTGGACTTGTATTTTTCGTAATGTTTTTATTATCAAAAGTATCAAGAGAAAGATTCCTTCACAATCACATACTACTAACTTTTACAATTTTGTGTTTATACGGACTTTTCAATTTCCTCTACTTCTCGAATATTATTCCACCAATTCCTCTAGCGCTTAAAAATGCAGGCATATATCATTCCCTCCAAAAAATCGGTAATGATTATCATGTAACATATGAACCTTCAACAGATTTTTGGAGTAAAGAAAATCGCACCTTCAACTCAACTACAGGAGATACAATCTATGTTTTCTCTTCAGTCTTCGCACCAGCTAGAGTATCAACCTTAATTCACCACGAATGGTGGTATTTTGAAGAGTCAGAAAAAAAATGGGTTCTAAAAAATGAAATCGAATTCCCTATTATTGGAGGGAGAAAAGACGGATACAGAGGATATTCATTTAGAAACAACCCGGAAACTGGTAAATGGAGAGTCTACATATCAACCGGAAAAAATAAACGCATTGGTCACATAACCTTTGAAGTTAAAAAAGTATATCAAAAACCAAAATTAGAATCTGGAAAATTGTAGTCTTGCACCTTTTTGTTTTTACATTAAGATACCTATCTGGGTACCTTATGAGCAAGAAGTCTAAGAAAGCGGGTAAACCCAATAATGGCAACGGTGGCAATGGTCACCACCACAAATGGGACAAGATGGTCACCGATGCCCCCAGCGGTTCTCGGCTCAAACCGGGCGCCCACACAAGCAGGGGCACCTACCAACCCAAACGGTAGCGTCCTCACCTTCTTCCGCTCCCCACCTCATCCGAGGTGGTTTTTTATTTAAAATGTTATTTAAGGTAAAATGATTCAATGAAAAAAGGTTTTACCTTAGTTGAACTACTTGTGGTAATAGCTATTATTGGAATTTTGTCATCCGTAGTTTTTGCTTCTGTTAGCTCCGCCAAAAATAAAGCCTATATGGCAAGAACAAAAGCTGAATTAAGAGCAATGGATAGAGCATTGCTAATGTATCTAGGAGACAACAATGATGTATATCCACCAGATACAGGAAGAGATGCGCCAGCGGCTTTTACCTCTTACCTCTCAACCGGTTCTTGGCCAAGACCAGGCTGGCCTGGAAGTTATTTTGATTGGGAAAATTGGAATGATCCAGATAATCCAGGTCAAAAAATCTACCAAATCAGTGTTCGGTTCTGCCCAGCTGGCGGGAATTTAAGCACATGCCAATTCCCTAACGAACCTTGGGCAAGCGGGTTTGGAATAAATAGTGCAGTTTATTATTGTGTCTCGGGAGTATGCAGATCTCACGAAAGTGAAGTCATAGGATATCCTGGTTATTGTATAAATTGTTAAAAAATTTCAAACGTTACTTAATCGCCACGATAAAATAATTAAAAAAATATTATTCATAACGCAAAGCATCTATAGGATTTAACGCTGATGCTCTGCGAGCTGGATAATAACCAAATATAATACCTATGAGAGCCGACACCCCAAAAGCTAAAAGGACTGCCTTTAACGAAATCTCGGTCTGTAATATATCAAAGTAAGAGATTAGGAACGCAACTAGAGCCCCCAAAATAACCCCGAGTAAGCCCCCGATAAAAGTTAGGGCGATGGCTTCTATTAAAAATTGCGAATTAATATCCTTTCGCTTCGCACCTATAGCCTTTCGTAAACCAATTTCTTTTGTCCTCTCTGTTACAGTAGTAAGCATCATATTCATAATGCCTATTCCCCCAACAAGTAACGAGATGCCGGCTATAGCTGAAAGTAAAATAGTAAAAGTACCAGTAACACTTGATGCGGTGGCTATTATGTCCGCCTGATTTAAAACACTAAAATCTTGAAGAGTGGGGTCTGATATATTATGTCTATCTAAAAGTAAGGCGGTGATTTTCTCCTGTATTAAAGTCATATCATCCGAACTCTTCGCCTGAACACTGATAGTTGTCACATATTCATCACCAACCAAAAAACGTTGAGCACTAGAAAGCGGTACAAAAATCATATCATCTTGGCTACCAAAACCAGTGCCCCCTTTTGATTTAGTAACCCCAATCACTTTAAATTGTAAATTTTTTATTCTAATGTTCTGCCCAACAGGATCAATTCCTTCTCCAAACAAGTCTATACTCACAGTGGGCCCTAACACTGCAACCTTTGAACTTCCCACGTTATGTCTGTCATCGATGAAAGAACCATGATCCAACTCCACATTTCTAACTGATAAATATTCAGGCACTGTACCGACTATAGAAGTATTTGTATTTTTACCTTTACTGGTCACTTGATAACGCCCAGACAATTCAGATGCAACAGCCTCTGCTAAATCAATTTCAGAAATTATCGCCTCAGCATCAGATTGTGTTAAAGTCCTTGCGGATCCTCTACCACTACTTACCTGATAACCAGGACCTCTTTGGGCCCCAGGCATAACCATAAGCAAATTTGACCCTATAGATTGTATATTTGATTCGATAACTCCTTGAGCACCAGCGCCAATAGAAACCATAGAAATAACAGAACCAATACCGATAACAATACCTAAAATAGTAAGACCAGACCTAACTTTATTGGCCGATAACGCTGAATATGTTTCTTGTAAAATATCTAAAATCTTCATTTTTAATTTTTAATTATTCTTCTATTTTCTGTTTTTTTATCACTCAAAATCATTCCATCTTTTATATGTATGATTCTATCCGCATGTTCAGCCACATCGAGCTCGTGAGTTATTAAAATAATAGTACGCCCTTCGTTGTTTAATTTCTGAAAAGTTCCTAAAACTATTTCCCCTGTCTTAGTATCCAAATTTCCAGTTGGCTCATCAGCTAAAATTAAAGTTGGGTTATTAACAAGCGCTCTCGCAATCGCCACCCTTTGAATCTGACCTCCTGAAAGTTGATTGGAAAGATGATAAAAATGCCCTTCATCTAAGCCGGCTGATTTTAGAGCTTTTTCAGCTCTATTTTTTCTATCCTCAGACAATACACCAGCATACACAAGAGGTAACATTACATTTCGTAAAACAGTAGATCTTGGCAACAAGTTGAAAGCCTGAAAAACAAACCCTATCTTTTGATTTCTAATATCGGCCAGTTCATCATCGCTCAACTGTGAGACATCCTTATCGTCAAGAAAATATTTACCGCTAGTTGGTGTATCAAGAGCACCCAAGATATGCATTAAAGTAGATTTACCAGAACCAGACGGGCCCATAATTGCAACGAATTCACCATCTTTTATGTCAAAACTAACCTCTTTTAATGCTAAAAATTCTTCCTCGCCAGTCTTGTACGCTTTTGTAACATTCTCAATTTTAATCATGGTACAAAATCCTTATCTCACTCTGACCGAACCACCTCCGAACAAACTCGGTGTATTTGTTCTAATCTGGCTACCTGCAGTATTAATATTAGATGTTCTTAAAATAACTTGTTGTCCAACCTCCAGGCCACCAAGTATTTCAGTCTCCGTGTCGTTTGATAACCCCACATCGACATTAAGAGGAGAAGGGGCTTCTTCGGTTGAGTATCCCTGCCTAATTAATTTATCGTCGACATCCTGTCTAAACACTTCTACATAACTAATATTCCCCCTATTCTTTATCGCAACACTAGGCAAAATCAAAGTATTCTTCTTAATCTCTGTAGTAATAGAAGCGCTAACACTCATACCAGACTTGATCCTAATATCATCACTTTCAAAAGCGATCTGAACGTTATATGAAACAACCCCCTGACTAACAGCGCCGATACTATCTATTTCAGATACTTTTCCTTTTACACTAAAATCATCTATTGCATCAAAACTTAAAATCACATCTTGACCAACTTTTATCTTAGAAACATCAATTTCATTAAGAGAAATATTAGCAATTTTCTTTTTAGTAAGAAGCTTAGCAACAACTGTACCAGAAGAAACAGAGTCAAACTTCTTAACACTAATACTTGCCATTGTCCCATCAAAAGGAGCTCTGATGTAATAATCTTGAAGTTGCTCTTTGGCGTCCGCAAGAGTATTTTCTCTCTGTTTAACAGTTAATTGTTGGGATCTTAAATCTAGATCGGAGTTTAATATAGCATCTTTGGCACTTTTGATTGTGTTCCTAGTATTAAGTAAGTTTAAAAGATAAGTATTCGTATCACCAGTATAAGAACTAAGACTCAATAAAAAGGTCGTTACAGATGATTGTTGTTTTAAATTATGCTCGGCTAATTTATCAGAATGAAATTGCAACAAATTGCTAGCGCTTTTTACAGCCTCGGCAATTGTCTTAGTCGTATTATAAGTTTGATCTATTATAGATTCTGTTTTTAAAGAACTATCAAACCTACTAATAGCTTTGTAATCTAAAAAATTCTGATCATATTCTTTTCTGGCAAGTTGATATTTATCGAGAGCGTCATCTTTATACTTCACGACACTTTCATCAAACACCTTAATAGAATCAGTAATGTAGTCTAAATTTGATTGTCCACCTCCACCTAAAGCCAGGTCATTACCTAGTAAAATATTCTGCAAACCCGTCATCACTGTCGGCAATTTCAAAAAGGCATTGGAAACAACATTGAAACCATCATCATAAGCATGAGACAGGTCTTGTTCGGCCTGTTCCTTATTTCTAGCAATAGATAAATAATCTGGGCCTCTCAACTTCTCTAAGGCAATTTGAGCGCTCTCAAGAGACACCTCTGCGTCCCTCACCACCTTTTCTGCCCCAGATGCATCTATTTGAGCAATCAAAGCCCCAGCTCTTACATATTGACCATTAGAAACACCTAAATAAACTATGTCACCACCCGTCTTTGGTTTTATATCCATTTGAGTTAAAGAAGACACTTGACCAGTACCAGACACAGAAATAGACAGGTCTCCACTTTTAACCCTAGTAAAGAAATATTTAATTTGTGAATCATCCCTGTTTACAACTTTATAGGTATAAAAAGAAGCACCGGCTAAAGCCAAAATAACAACAACAGACAATGCTTTATGCAAAACAACAAAATTCTTAATAGTAAACCCCAACTTAGATATTCTTTTCATTTTTTTGCTTTATTTTTTAAGACCCCTAAACATGCCATTCATTGGTAAATTATTATCCATAATTCTTATCAGTTTTACTTCAATAATACCTTTTTCATTCGGCTCTCCTACCGCAACAATAAAATCATCAACTTTCAAGTCTGTCATGGTCAAATCTTCCCTAAATTTTCTAACTAAAGTTGAAGAACTTAAAGACAACTCTTTTTCAATTCCATCACCATCACTTATAAAAACGCTGGGTAAATCAATCCTCAATACTTTTCCTGAAGATCCATTGGGATTAAAAAATTCCTTACCTCCAACTTTATCCATTAGTTTCAAACCCTTACCGTGCCCTAAAATTCTTTCATAATTGTTCCCCCAATTAAAGGAATGTCTGGCCTTGTTAAAACCAACCCAAATACCCATCTGAAAAACAAAAATGATAAATAGAAAAACGCCTATTAAACTAACAAACACCTTAAAATGCTTACTTTTTATTGTTTCTTTTATATTCATAAAAATTATTTTACTAATAACGGGGGCCTATATTTATTAACTAACCAAACAGATAACAAGAGTAAAGATAAAACGCTGGTAGATATCATGATTAACTCAAAAATCGGCAAAGAAACAATAAGTGAAAAAAACAAGTCTTTCCATATAAAGTTCAAGGCACCAAAATCAGAAAACAGCAATTCTAAGTAATTAAAAAAACCGGAATAAAAAATTTCATCCAAAAAGTAAACAAAGCTATAAACAAGAGACAACAAACATAAAATAGAAAAAAACAAACCAACAATATAATGGTTTTTCATCATCTTCTTTCTTTCGTGATCCAATC
This sequence comes from uncultured Candidatus Saccharibacteria bacterium, assembly GCA_964348785.1. Lineage (GTDB taxonomy): Bacteria > Patescibacteriota > Minisyncoccia > Phycocordibacterales > 2-02-FULL-43-11 > 2-02-FULL-43-11. The sequence continues at coordinate 22,835 of CAYGDO010000004.1, forward strand.
TATTTAGAACAGAAAATTTAAGATCCTTTTCTGTCTTTAGAGCAGAAACTCCCCTTATAAGAAAATTGAATGCTTCTTTTACCATACTTACTTAATAATACGGAGCAAAAAGGGAAAAAGGTGCACTCTCGCTAAGAAGACAAGTACTTCTTCAAAACAGCCGAACCTCTCCTATACTGACTTTTTACAGTGTTCACCGGCCTTTTTAATATCTCTGAAATTTCTTTAAAACTTAAATTTTCAAATATATGAAGAAGGATTATATCCTTATATTTATATTCGAGCTTGTTAACAACATCAATTAATTCTTCTCTTCTCTCATCTTCCATCATTTTTTCAATCAAACCAGGATCTTCATCAGCTATATTTTCTTCGAAAGAATTTTCTCCACTCTCATCATCAAAATCAGAAAAAGGTACATTCTTTTTCTTACGAAGCCAATCTATAGAAGTATTACGCGCGACAGAAAATAGCCAAGTCTTAAATAATTTATCTTCTTGAAATTTATCTAAGTTTTTCCAAATTTTTACAAAAGTTTCCTGAACAATATCTTCAGACATTTCGGCATCATGAGTAAACCAAAAGACAAAATTATAGACAGATTTTACATATCTCTCTAATAAAACAGAAAAAGCTAAGCTGTCTCCATTTAGATATTTGCGGATTAATGAGTCATCGCTGTCCATATACAACAAAATGATTCTAGCAAATATATTGAAAATAAGAGCAAAATATCACAAAAGTATGTTAAAATGCCAAAAAATAAGGTTTTTAAAATATGAAAATAAAAGATGTAAAAGCAAGGGAAATATTAGACTCTAGAGGCAACCCAACAGTCGAAACAGACGTCATTTTAGAGGACGGAACACTGGGCAGGGCCTCTGTCCCCTCTGGAGCTTCAACTGGCTCAAATGAAGCCTGCGAATTAAAAGATGGCGACAAAAAAAGATATGGTGGTAAGGGGGTTTTAAAAGCAGTAAACAATGTAAATACGGAAATCGCTAAAAGCTTAATCGGTAAAGACGCTTCAAATCAAAAAGAAATTGATCAAATTTTAATTGATTTAGATGGAACAGAAAACAAAGAGAGACTGGGTGCAAATGCAATATTAGCCACATCACTTGCTGTCGCTAAAGCCTACGCCAACTCCCAAAAAATTCATTTGTACGAATACATAAATTCTCTCTCCTCATATAAAAAACCTTTTAGTTTACCTTTGCCAATGTGTAACATAATAAACGGAGGTAAACATGCTGAAGGTTCTACTGACATACAAGAATTTATGATTGTACCGATTGGTGCAAAATCATTTAGTAACGCTTTGCAAATTGCCACAGAAATATTTCACAGTTTAAAGAAAGTTCTAAGTAACAACAACTACGGCACCACCGTTGGTGATGAGGGGGGTTATGCTCCATCAGTTAAAAAAGGTAACGAAGAAGCTTTGACCTTAATAAAAGAAGCGACACAAAATACTGGTTATGAACTTGGCAAAGATGTCGTGATTGCACTTGATGTTGCTTCAAGCGAATTATATGAAAATGGTAAATACCAATTAAAAACTGAAAATAAAAAGCTGGAGTCAAATGAACTTATAAACTTCTATAAAGATTTAAAGGCTCGATTCCCTATCGTTTCAATAGAAGACGGGCTGGCCGAAAGTGACTGGGGCGGTTGGAAAGAAATGACTAAAATTTTAGGAGACAACACCCAATTGGTTGGTGATGATTTATTGGTGACAAATAAAAAATTCTTAAAAAAAGCTATAGAAGAAAAAGCTGGTAATGCGATTCTAGTAAAAGTAAACCAAATCGGAACTCTGTCAGAAACCATAGAAACAGTTGATTTGGCACATAAATCAGGCTGGAAAACCATTATCTCTCATAGATCTGGCGAGACCGAAGATGTGACAATAGCCCACATTGCCGTTGGTCTTGGTTCAGGGCAAATAAAAACCGGATCGTTAAGCAGAACTGACAGAGTTGCAAAATATAACGAATTATTAAGAATAGAGGAAAGTTTGGGTGAAAAAGCTTTATTTAACCCAAAAACAATATTGAACAAATAATATGGCGCATCTTATACTAGTTAGACATGGCACTTCAGAATGGAACAAAATGGGACTTTGGACTGGAAAAGCCAATCCTGATTTAGCAAAAGAAGGTGTTCTAGAAGCTTTAAAAACTGGAACTCTTTTAAAAGATATAAAATTAGATTTTGGATTTTCTTCTGTTCAAAAAAGGGCAATCGATACCCTAGTTAACATTCTTTCTTCCCTATCAATTGAAATACCAAGAGAAGAAAACCAGGCTCTCAATGAAAGAGATTATGGAGTGTACACGGGAAAAAATAAATGGGAAATAAAAGAACAAGTTGGAGATGAAAAATTCAAAGAAATTAGAAGGGGTTGGGATACCAAAATCCCTGAGGGGGAGTCCTTAAAAAGTGTTTATGAAAGAGTAATACCTTATTATAAAGAAAAAATCGAACCGAAGATTAAATCCGACCAAAACGTCATAATTGTCTCTAGTGGCAACGCCCTTCGGTCTTTGGTTAAGTATTTAGAAAATTTGAATGAAGAACAAATAGCCAATCTAGAATTTGGTCTTGCTGAGGCATATTGTTACGAACTAGATAAAGAGGGCAAAATAATTTCCAAAGAGATTCGTTCATCAAATCCCAACAAAGGAAAAATGTAATGAAAAAAAGAAAAAAAACAGCATTAGTAACAGGAGGAGCAGGTTTTCTAGGTTCGCATTTATGTGATTTTCTTATAGAAAAAAACTTCAGAGTTATTGCCTTAGACAATTTATATACTGGAAAAAAAGAAAACTTGAAACATCTAAAAGGCAATGAAAATTTCAAATTCATAAAAGCAGATATCAGAAAAAAACTTAATTTAAAAGATAGAATCGATTGGATTTTCAATCTAGCTTGCCCTGCCTCACCAATTTGGTATCAAAAGGATCCTATTGGAACCATAGAGACTAGTATCGTGGGGTCGCTAAACATGCTTGATTTAGCGAAAAAAAATAAAGCCAGAATACTTCAAGCGTCCACTTCAGAAATTTATGGCGATCCTTTGGAGCACCCTCAAAAAGAAACCTATAAAGGTAACGTAAACAGTATTGGGCCAAGAGCCTGCTATGACGAAGGTAAAAGGGCCTCTGAAACGCTTTTTATGGATTACAAAAGAATTCACAACACTGACATAAAAATAATAAGAATTTTTAATACCTATGGCCCCCGAATGGCAGTTGATGATGGAAGAGTTGTCTCTAATTTTATTGATCAAGCTCTAAAAAATAAACCTTTAACAATATACGGTGACGGATCGCAGACAAGAAGTTTCCAATACGTATCAGATCTTATAGAAGCCATATACAAAATGATGACTAAAGAAAATTTTACGGGACCAGTCAATCTTGGAAATACTGAAGAATTCACTGTTATGGAATTAGCAAAAAAAGTAATTAAACAGATCAATTCTAAAAGTAAAATAACCATAAAAGAATTGCCTAAAGACGATCCGGTCAAAAGAAAGCCCGATATCTCACTTGCAAAAGAGGTTTTGGGTTGGGAACCAAAAGTAAAACTGGATGAGGGTCTTTCTAAAACAATAGAATACTTCAGGAATATAAAGTAGAATTGAGTTAATGGGAACATTAATTAAATCGTTTTTTATTTTTATATTCTTTTTATTAAATATCCACCTCGTAGAGGCTGGCAATCTTTCCATGTTCCCCACTAAACCCCTACAAGGAGATCCTTTGATTATACAAATAGAAAATTACACATTAGATGAAATTGCAAAAATAACATTAAATGGAAAATCTCTATGGTTTTTTAATTACAAAAATAAGCCGACCGTATTTTGGGGTATAGATTTAAATCAAAAACCTGGAACACATGACCTGATTATCAAAAAAGAAAATGGTGAAATAATTACTGAGAAAATTGAGATATTTAAAAGAGACAAGTACGAGGCCCCTCTTGGCATACCAGAAAAACTAGGTGGCAACACGCCACAGGCGGGTAAACAATTGGTTTCAAACTTAACGAGAGAAAACAACGAATTAAATACCTTAACTTCTTTAAACAAAAAAATGTGGAGTGCCGATTTTAGCTTGCCTCTACTAAAAAATGAAATAACTGACAATTACGGATATTCAAGACAAACCGTTGGTTATACTATAGCTCACAAGGGCACAGATTGGAGAGCGAAAGAAGGAACCCCTGTATATGCAATCAACAGTGGAATTATAAAAAAAGCCAAAACATACGAAGTCTATGGAAAAACAATTATTATTGACCACGGTCTAGGAGTTAATTCTTTTTACATGCATCTTTCAACTATAAAAGTAAAAAACGGTGAGTATGTAAAAAAAGGGCAAGAAATAGGTCTATCAGGTTCAACTGGCTACGCCGAAAGTCCTCACCTACATTTAAGTATAAAAATAAATAATCAATCCATAGACCCATATAAATTTATAGAATTTTTCAATCTGTAGAAACTAAAAAATCGCTCAGGAAAAAGCGATTTTTTAGTTTCTGATTTTAAATTACACTAAACTATTTCTGACAACACTTGTCATCGCAACCCTCACAGTCTGCGCAGTTTGCACAATGAGAACCACATATTTTTTCATCAACTGAGTATTTACCAGCACCTTGAAGCATCAAGGCAACAGAAGAAGCAAATAAAGCAACGTCAAGCTCATATCCTCCAATAAAACCTTTCCCTGCCTTAACCATAACAATAGCGACAATCATAACGAAGGCAAGAAGAGCTGCTGAAATTTGTGTAGAAAAACCTAAAATTAAGAAAGCTCCGCCAACTGTTTCTACAATTGTTACAACCCATGCCATAAGTGAAGCCATTGGGATTCCAACTTTATCAAAAAAACCAGCCACCCCGTCTACCCCACCCTGAAATTTTTGAATACCATGTGCCAAAAATACGGCACCGACAGCGACACGAAGCACAAGCATTGATAAACCCAAACTACCTTTAAAAGTTTTACAGACTTTACACATAAAAAATAAATTTAACTTATAAACTGGCCTATTTTAACACGAGAGCCGGCAAATTAGCCACTAATAAAAGCGAGAATGATTGCAAAAACCAAAGCCAAAACTAAACCGAACTTCTGATAATTTTCTAATTTTTCCTTGTTTAGAAAAATTCCCAACAAAACAGCAATAATAATGTAACTTTCAGATAATGCTGTAACAATAGCAATTGGAGACAAACTCATTCCTTTAGCAAAAGCGATCCAAGCCAAATTATCCAAAATTGACATCGGCAAGACCACTTTTTTGTAATTCCATAAATTCAACAAACATTTTCCGATATTACCCTTAAAGGCTAAAACTATAAAAGATAAAAAAGATATTGATACACAAGTGAAAAAATTCACTGTAAGAGCGTCAGTTAATCTGGCCCCCCAACCAAAAAGAAAATTGGCGGCGCCCATCGTAATGGCTGCTATAAAAGCTAAAACAGCCCCTTTTTCCAAAAAATCCTTTCCCTTAAATTTATCAGGGCTTGCTATGGAAACCAAAACTAAACCCACCGTTAAAACAACTATGACTGATATCTGAAACAAAGTAATCTTTTCCCCTAAAACCCAAAACGCCAATAAAGAAGCGGAAACTATCTCAAGTGACCAGATTGGTTCAACAACGGAAAGCTTACCGACCTTAAGAGCCATAAAATCAAAAATAGCTGCAACAAAAAGAACCAAACTAGAAATCACTAAAACATAAAAAGTCTTTTCAATGGAAAAAATGTTGCCTAAGTCTTTATAGACAAAAGGAAAAATTAAAAATGTCCCGATCGCCGTTATGGCAAACAATGTCTCAAAAATACCAACCTTTCTGATGACTTTCTGCATTAGAAAATCACCAATGCCCCACAAAAACATCGCCACAAAAGCACTTAAAATGCCTAACTGCATAATTATTTTTTAGAATTAGAAATAGAAGCTTTTATAAAAGCAGTAAAGAGAGGATGGGGAGACAAAGGTCTAGCTTTAAATTCAGGATGAAACTGTGTCCCTAAGAAAAATGGATGTTTATCTTTTGGCAATTCGGCGATTTCCATTAAAATCCCATCTGGTGAGGTCCCTGAAAAGACCAGCCCAGCGTCCTCAACCCTTTTAACAAATTCTGGATTAACTTCATACCTGTGTCTGTGACGTTCCAAAATAACATCAGTTCCATAAGCATTAAAAGCAATGGAATTCTTCTTCAAATTAGCTTTGTAAGAACCCAGTCTCATCGTAGCACCATATTTTTTATCCAATAACAGCTTTTTCTGTTCCGGCATTATATCAATGACAGGATAAGGGGTTTTTTGGTTTATTTCAGTAGTATTGGCATCCTTAAGACCTAGAACATTTCTAGCATATTCAACCACCATAAGTTGCATGCCGTAACATAAACCAAAATATGGAATTTTATTTTCTCTAGCATATCTAATGGCTGATAATTTACCCTCTATACCACTTTCACCAAACCCCCCCGGAACTATCACACCATCATATTTAGATAAAACAGAAACTTTCTCTTTACCATTTTCAAAATCTTTAGCATTAATCCACTTCAAAACTGGTTTTTTATTAAAAGAGAAAGCGGAAAACTTTACCGCCTCTATAACCGAGAGATAAGCATCAGACAAAACAAAATCACCAGTATCAAAATACTTACCTATAACAGCTATTTTCACTTCACCATCATGCTTCTTAGAACTCTCGACGAACTTATTCCAAGAACCCATACCCTCACCTTTTTTATTCGATTTAACATTCAATAATTTCAAAATTGAATCAGCCAACTTCTCTTTTTCAAAATTTATAGGCACATCATAAATATTATTTATATCAGGAGCTGAAATAACATTTTCCGAAGAAACACTACAAGATAATGCTATTTTTTCTTTCCTCCTGTCATCTAGAGATTGCGGACCTCGGCCTATAATTATATGCGGTTGAACACCGTAAGAATTTAACATTCTTATTGAATTTTGTGTTGGCTTAGTCTTCATTTCACCAATTGACCCTGGAACTGGCAGATAAGAAACCATTATAAAAATAACATCACCAGGATTTTGTATCGCCATAATTCTAGCGGCCTCTATAAACATAATGTTTTGATAGTCCCCAACAGTGCCCCCCACCTCAACCACAGAAATATCTGAACCCGATTTTTTTGCAGCATTTTGAAATCTTTGCTTAATCTCACCTGTAATATGCGGTATGGCTTCAACGCATTTTCCTCCATAACCAAGGTTTCTTTCTTTTTCTATGACATATTTGTAAACCATACCACTAGTCATATAATCGTCATTACCCAAATCTTGTCCTAAAAAGCGCTCGTAGTTGCCCATATCTTGATCTGTCTCCAAACCAGAAGAAAGTACAAAAACCTCTCCATGTTCAGTCGGATTCATCGTTCCGGCATCAACGTTTAAATAAGGGTCAATTTTCATTAAATTAACCTTAAAACCTTTAGTCTGAAGAACTTTTGCGATCGAAGAAGATGCTATACCCTTACCAACACCCGACATCACTCCGCCTATAACAAATATATATTTATGTTTTTTCATAAATTAAAAAATAAAAACGTGGTCTAAAATTAAGATTTCAAATATCTCTTCACGGCCCAATAACTAGAAACTGCTCCAAGTAATATACCCGACCCAACGATTATGGCAAATAATTGACCGAAGTTTTTTGTATAGTAAGAAAACAAATTTATACCACCCAAAAAATTTGCTGTTGCCCCGCTCACCCATCTAGTGATGGGATAAAAAATAACAATAGTGGTCAACCCTGATATCAAACCATAAATTATTCCTGAAATAACAAAAGGTCCTCTGATATATTTATAACTAGCGCCAACCAGTCTCATTACTGATATCTCATCGCGAGAAATAAATATAACAAGACGAATTGTATTGAAAGCAATAATCAAAGAAATAAAAACTAAAATTATAGAGACCGAGAATCCCAATCTTTCAGCGGCAGTAATAATTTTAGTCAATTTATCTATAACAACTTGATTATTAAAATAATCTACTAAATCAATGATTGAGTGTTGATCATTGCCAGAAACTGAAGATTCTTTTTTCAAAAAATTAGCAATGTTTTGATACTCAGAGGGATCCTTGGCTTTTATATTCAAAATGGCACCTAAAGGATTTCCATCTAATTCTTCCAACGCCTGCAATGTGAGTTCATCCCCTTCATGCCTCTTTTTAAACCTTTCGAGTGCTAAGTCTTTGGATATATATTCCGCTTGCAAAACTGAAGGCAATGCTTCCAAAGATTTTTTTACAGCTAAAATATCTTCCTCAGAAGCATCGGTATTAAAATAAACGCTCACATCAACCTTATTCCTAACTTCTGTTAGAGAAGAGTTCAGTCCGGCCAGCATAAACATAACTGAACCAATAACAAACAGCGTGACAGTCATTATCAAAATAGCTGACAAAGACACAAATCCGTTTCTGAGAAAATTCATAAATCCTGCCTTTATTATTCTTTTGATATTTATCCAAAGCATAATTAAATATTGTAAATCAAAAACAACAAATTAACCTTCTAAAATATACTTGCCGGTCGGATCATCTCTTAAAACTCGCCCCTCCCCTAAAGTGATAACTCTTTTTCCTAAAGAATCAATTACCCCTTTATTGTGTGTAGTTAGTATAACAGTAGTCCCTAGATCATTTATCTTTCTCAAAATCTGAACAATTTCTCTCGTATTTATTGGATCCAAATTACCAGTAGGCTCATCAGCCAAAATAACATCAGGCTGATTAACAATCGCTCTAGCAATGGCGACTCTTTGCTTTTCTCCACCTGAAAGCTCATGAGGAAAATTATTAGCCTTGTGAGATAAACCGACAAGATCAAGAATATGTGGAACATCAGCTAATATTTCATCATCTGTTCTGCCAGACGCCTCCATCGCAAAGGCAATATTCTCAAACGCACTTAAATTGGGAAGCAATCTAAAATCTTGGAAAACAGCTCCGATTCTCCTCCTGATTTGATTCATATGTTTCGGTTTCAAAGCATGAATATCTACAGACTGAAAAAAAATTTGACCCTCAGACGGTCTCTCTTCTGCTAGAATCATTTTTATTAAGGTAGTTTTTCCGGCTCCAGAGTGACCAACAACTGAAATAAATTCTCCGGCTTTTACACCAAAACTCACTCCATCAAGTGCAACAGATTTGTCAGCGTAAACCTTTGATACATTATTAAATTTAATCATATCTAAAAACGGAATCGTTAGTAATTATAACAAAAATTAGCCAAATCTACTTTAATTTACAAGCTAGACTCTTTTTCTATAAATTCGTCAATTTCACCTTCTAAAACATCGTCTATCTTGGAAGTTTCTACCCCAGTTCTATGGTCTTTTACCATCTTGTATGGGTGCATTACATAAGATCTTATTTGATTACCCCATTCCACACTAGTAGTTTTCGAAATCTGCATGCCTTTCTCCTTGGCAATTCTCTCTTCCTCCTTAATTTTAAAAATTTTTCCTTTTAAAATCTCGACTGCCTTTTCTTTGTTTTGGGCTTGAGAACGCTCGGTCTCAACGTGGACTGAAAGCTTTGTCGGCAAATGGACTATTCTAACCGCCGTTTCTCTTTTATTTACATTTTGTCCGCCAGGGCCAGAGGAACGAGCAAAGGTTACTTCAAGCTCATCATCCTTAATTTCTATATCATTTACTTTTGGCAATTTCGGAATAACCTCAACCATAGAAAAAGAAGTGTGTCTCTTTTTTTGTGCGTTAAAAGGAGAGATCCTAACTAATCTATGAACTCCGGACTCATTTTTTAAATTACCATAAACTCCCTTACCAGAAACTTCAAAAGTTAGATTTCTAAACCCTCCGTGATTATTTTGATTTTGATGCAAAATAGATACATTCCAACCTTTTTTTGAAATATACTTACGATACATTTGAAATAAAATAGAAGAAAAATCTTCCGAGTCGTCACCGCCGGCACCAGAAAAAATAGTCACGATTGCGTCTCCACCATCAAAACCTCCACCCTCCGAATCTTCCTTTTTCAAATCATTAAACTCTCGAACTATAGCTTGAGCTTTTTCCTTATCAAGCCAAAAATCAGGCTGTTGCATCAGTTGTTCTATTTCTTCTATTCTTTTATTTTTTTCCTCTTGCATAAAATTAAACAAAGCCAAAGGTGAGAATCGGACTCACGTTCCCGCTTTACGAAAGCGGTGTTCTACCACTGAACTACTTTGGCATTTAGCTTTTAATTCTACACTTTGCCCCTATTACGTAATGATATTAATCCCTTAATTATTGCGTTAACAGCAAGTGACAAAAAAATCGAAATAATAGCCCAGGAAACAACCACGACCACACCTCCAAAATCTGAAATTGGGCCACACACAAAATCGGAACATTCAATAGGTATAACCATTCGGGCTACCGAAAGACTAATATAATAAACTATAATAAAAAGTGTTGGCTGTAAAAAAGGAATCGGGATAAGCGGGAAAAGAAAAAATCCCAAACTTCCATAAATAAAACCTCGACTTTTAAAGATACTTTTCATGGAGCCGATGGTCGGAATTGAACCGACGACCACCTCCTTACCATGGAGGTGCTCTACCAGCTGAGCTACATCGGCAATACATATTTAAGATGTATAGCCAACATAATACCTAATTAAGATAACTTTTCAAAGTAAAAACTTTTATACAAAACCTCCAAAAAAAATTTTAGGGATTAAGGGGCAATGTCAAAAATACCATACAACCCATAATGATTATATTTATATACCAAAATTTAATTAGAAACTAAGTTAAAATGATGACATTCTTACCTACTGAATGGCCTTTTTTTTGATATTCCAGAGCGTTTTTAATCTCTTTTAAATCGAATCTTTTATCTATAACCACTTTCAATTGTCCCTTTTCAATCAAATCAACAATTTCCGATAAATCTTTTGAATTTGATTTAAAAAGAAAATGCTCAGCGCTAATGTCATAATCCCTAACTTCTTCTACTGTTGGTTTTCCATTTATGGAAACATACTTCCCCCCTTTTCTCAGGATGCGAAACAGTTTTTCTCTCATCATCATACTGTCAAAAGCACAATCAATATTCTTTATATTACACATCGCATCTTCGTCTTGATAATCAATCACCTCATCAACCCCAAATGAAAATAAGAAATCTTTATTATTTTTTGACGTAGAAGTTATAACATACGCCCCCCTCCATTTAGCCAATTGTATCGCAAACAAACCCACACCTCCTGTTCCTGCTGTAATAAATATTCTTTGCCCCGATTTTAAATCTAGATGAGAAAAAAGACCTTGCCATGCCGTAAGACTAGACAAAGAAACAACGGCAGATTCTTCGAAAGACAGATTTTTAGGCTTGTGAACAATAAAGTTTTCTTTAGTAGAAATATATTCCGCACAAGCACCTTGTTGTGACCATTCTAAAGACCCTATTATCTCATCCCCGACTTTATATTTTTGTACATCATCACCTATTTTGGTGATTACACCAGAGATATCACTCCCTAAGATATAGGGGGCTTTAAAAATAGAATTTTCTACACCTTTCCAATCAACGGGATTTAAACCTACAGCTTTTACATTTACCAAAATTTCGTCTTTCTTAATTTCAGGTATAGATAGATCTATAATTTTTAAATTATCAATTGAGCCATTTTTTTCTACAAGAATTGCTAGCATATATTTATTGTATCAACTCTCTCGTCTAACTTCAGTATAAAAGAAAAAATGGTAAAAATATGACTCTTTTTCAATGCGCAGCTGACGGGGGTCAAACTAAATTTAAGAAAAGAAATAATGACGCGAGTATCTATGTTTCCAACCTAACTATTTATTAAAATCAAAAGGTCCAAACAGTTTCGAACCAGCATCTCCATACTCATAAATTGAGTAAAAACTCCCACAGTCTACAACATAAATATTGTTCCATGCGCCAATATATTTTGGATTGCTATAACTTAAGTACTTAGCAAAAAACGCCTTGGTGTCCCCGCAGTAAAAATTATATTGATATTCTCTAACTTCAATTACTGTATTCTCTTCAGAAAGATTCCACTTTTCTGGACCCTCAGTTTTTACAAGTTTTTCTCTCCAATCAGATTCATTATTGAGAATTTTATATTTGAGAAGAAGACTTTGATCTAGAAAAGATTTCGGTTTTAGACTTTGATTGTAATAAAAAACTATTCCTATAATAATTAGGACAACAACACCAACCGAAATCCTTAAAATTCTACTCATACCAAAATCCTATCAGGTTAGAACTAAAAAGTCATTATTACTTTTAAACTTTTTTCTCAAAATCCAGTTTGCGCAGCTGACGGGGAATCTCTTTCGACTAAATTTTTACCCTCGTAAAAATTTATCTGGGCACCGCCTCGCGATTTTTCGAAACGAAAAATAACGCTCCGGCGTTCGACTCCCGACGCAAACAAAACAGTTTGTTTGCTTCAACTTCTCTGTTCACTAACTTTCACTGCGCAGTCGACGGGGGTCGAACCTTACAGGTTCAGTATCCCGATTGGCTCGCGAAGACGCTCGACTCAATCGGGTTTCGACCCCCTACCGTCGTGCCATCCTAGGCACGACTAGAGCCAAGACTTCGTCTTGCGCAGTCGACGGGGGTCGAACCCGCAACCTCTCCCGTGACAGGGGAGTGCTCTAACCAGTTGAGCTACGACTGCATTAAAAACTAACACAGTGATTATACATAAAAATAAACATTTTCAAAGAGTTAAAAAACCGCCCAAACGGACGGCCTAGCGGAAAGAGATTCTGAAAGCGAACCCAACTCCCCCATTTTCTGGCACCGGAACGCCAAAGCTAGCGCCCGGATACTCAAAAAAACATCGAGGGAAAAGGAGTGCCCACCGGCTTCGGCGAATCGCCCAGACTTGGGCATAAGTATCTTCTCCAAGCGAATAGCCGTTCACTCCCACTCGCCGACTCTCAAAAATTGAGCCCACGTAAATAAAGGGCTCTCTCTGCCCATTACCGAAAACCCTATCTGGAATCTCCAGCGCAGGCATAAAAAGACTCACAAATCCCTGCCTCTCACTGGGCGGGATCCAACGGCCGTCATCTGCCCAAACCCCAAAAGAAGTAATGAGCGACAATAAAAAGACAGGGATCTTCACCGAAACCTCCTTTCTCTAACAAAAGTATATATAAATGTTTAGATTTTACTAGCTGTGTCGGAGGCCGGGAACGATCCGGCGACCTTGGGCTTATGAGTCCCACGCTCTACCAACTGAGCTACTCCGACATAAAAACTACTATAATATACAAAACGAAGTGCTTCAAGCGTTGTTAAAAAATTCCTTGAGTTTTTGTCTGCCACTACCACTTTTCCACCACAACTCTCTGAGTTTTGCATCACTCATGTTTTCGAATTGTTCAGCAAATAAAACCCTAAAAGGTCTTCTATTTTTTGTTGCAATTACTCTTCCCGAATTATGCTCTTTCAAACGATTATTTAAATTGCCTGTATAACCAACATAAGTCCTTTTATCTTTTTCACTTACCAAAATATAAACCCAGTACATAAAAACAGGTTTGCGGGTCGCCTATGGCGAACCTCGCAAAATTTACTTTGTAAATTTTGCGGGGCCCGGATTTGAACCGGGAGTCTCAAGGTTATGAGCCTTGCGAGTTACCATTACTCTACCCCGCGACACCTTCAAAAGAAGTGTTGTTGATACTACAACAAAAAAATAAAACTTTCTAGTCCAACTTTAATAATCGCCCCATTTCTTTGACTTTCCTAAACATGGCACTGAAAAACATTAGAACTAAAATCAAAAAACAAATATTAGTGATAAATGCCAAAACAACATCAGTGTGAGCCAAAGGTGCACCTGTCATTACCTTTCTCATCCCCTCAAAAACATATGTGGTTGGTATTAGATAACTAATCCAATGTAAAAACGAAGGTAACGCAGACACGGGATAAAAAACTGCAGAAAATGGCTGAATAATAGCAATTAAACCCCAAGCCAAAATTTGCGCAGAAGTACCATACCTTAAAATGATAGCTGTCGTAAAAATACCCATAACCCAACCAAATAACAGTAAATTAATAACAAAAGGAATTAAAAGAAAACCCATAGACAGAAGATTAAAATGATAAAAGAAAAAAGCCAATAGACCCATAACGACAGAAACCAAAATAATTCTAATTAGACCAACAAATACAGTTGAAATTAGAAACTCAGCAAACGATAAAGGTGTAACAAAAATGTTTAAAAAATTTCTTTCCCAAACCTCCTCTAAAAAAGCAATGGATATAGCTTTTTGTGATTGATTAAGAAATTCCCAAAAAATAATAGCCCCAATCAAAATAGTAACGATGTTAACCCCGGTGATTTTTAGATTGGCCAAATAAATACTTAAAAATCCCCACAAAACAACATCAAGAACTGGCCAAAAGAAAACATCCATAAGTCTCGGTATACTCCTTTTGTATAAATACATATTTCTTATAACAATTGCTTGAATTCTGTTCCAGTTCATATTTTAAATTTCTTTATTGTCTCCTTCTCTTGCGATGGCCAAAAATACATCATTCATATCCTGTTTGCCATACTTCTTTATAAGCTCCTCTGGTGTTCCTTCATCTTTTATTTCTCCCTTATTAACAAAAATTACTCTGTCGCATATTTCCTCAACTTCTTCCATATTATGAGAAGTGTACAAAATAGTTATACCTCTTTCCTTTTGAATTTTCCTGAGAAGAATACGTGTTTTATCTGCAATATCAGGATCAAGAGAAGCGGTTGGTTCATCAAGTAAAAGAAGTTTTGGATCATTAATTAAAGCCTTAGTAAGATTAAGTCTGGTTAATTGGCCAGTTGATAGAGAAGCTGTCATTTTATCCATCATCCCACCAATTTCAAAAAAGGACGACAGCTCATCTATTTTTTCTTTAATATTTTTCACCCCGTATAATCTGGAAAAAGTATACAAATTCTCCCAAACTTTCAAACTACCAGGCATAGCCACATACGGTGAAGAAAAATTAAGTTTGGAAAGTATGTCTTGTCTATGTTCTTTATAATTTTGACCAAAGATTTTTATTTCACCTGAAGTGGGGGTAATAATATCAAGAAGCATTTGAATGGTAGTGGTCTTGCCGGCACCATTAGGGCCCAAAAAACCAGTGATTGTCCCCTCCTCCACATAAAAAGAAATACCTTTAACGGCCTCTACTTTACCAAATTTCTTTACCAGGTTTTTTACTTCAATAATTTTTAACACAGTAAATGACAGTATAAGAGAAAAAATGTTTAAGAGCAAAGCTAGATAAAATGAAATTCTCTGAAAACTGCTTCATACAAACCAACAACTCTACGGGCCTCATTTTTATCTATTCTAAAATCACTACCAGAATGAGCAATTTGATTCCTTATTTTATGCGCTTCCCAAGCCAAATCTAAAGTATGGAAATCGCTCCTTTCAACACTCTTCAATTTATCACCTATTGTTTCCCCTTTATAACCAATTTTATTAAGAATTTCTTCTAAAATTAAATCCGCCTCCAAAATCGCCAGTCGCCAATCACTTTCAATATCTGAATTAATATGTTCATTGACTCTAATCCACCTTTTATTTGGTTCATCTACTGGATGCGTCTCATTATCATCATGGTCAGCATGCCCATGTTCATCGTGTCCGTGTCCTCCAGCATGCAATTCGGCAAACATCTCTCCTTCGATTTTGTCTACTCTTAAATAGCAATAAACAATACCAACAGACAACAAAAAAGAAATAGCAATCGAATAAGGCAAAATAGCAAGTGATACATCCAAAAAATTGTTATAAAACAAAATAGGGTCCGCTCCAAAAATAAGAGAGTAGATTTTATAATATATATATTCAATATTTAAAAACGGTAATGTTGGATTTATTTCCATTTTATTTTTCTCCTAAAAACTCCTTACCTGCTCTTAAAAGCAGATAATCTTCTTTGTAAGGCGCCATTAATTGGAATCCTATCGGCAAATCAACTCCCGACTCTCTTTTGAAACCGAAAGGTAAAGATATTGCTGGAATACTTACCATATTGGCCGTAACAGTAAAAACATCAGCTAAATACATTTCGACAGGATCTGCTGTCTTTTCTCCAAATTTAAAAGCGGGGGTCGGCGCGGTTGGAGTTGCCACAAGATCAACTTCGGTAAAAATTTTTGCAAAAGTATCTTTGATCATTTCCCTGACGGCCATAGCCTTTCCATAATAAGCATCATAATAACCAGAAGACAAAACATAAGCTCCTAAAATTATTCTTCTTCTTGGTTCCTTGCCAAAACCACTTCCTCTGGACTTCTTATAATCTTCAAGCAAATTATTTCCATCTTTATGAAAACCGAATCTCATTCCATCAAATCTTGATAGATTAGCTGAAACTTCTGCGGGCATTACTATATAATAAGTAGCCAAGGAATATTCGAGAGCTGATAAATCTGTTTTTGGTTTTATAATTTCATAACCAATCTCTTTCAAATGTTTTAGAGCTTTGACATAATTTTCCATTACCACCGAATCAACTCCACCCTTACCCACCCTTTCAATAAAATCAGACATGTCCGCCACTCTCAATTTTCTATTATCTTTTTTATTATCTAGCTCGATAGAGGTACTATCTAAAGTATCCTTGCCTTTAATAGCATCAAAAATTATCTCTGCATCGGCAACAGTTTTTGTTGCAGGACCAATAACGTCAAGAGAAGAGCCCATGGCCATAAGACCGTGCCTAGAAACACTACCGTAAGTTGGTTTAAAACCGACAATTCCACAAAAAGCAGCCGGCTGTCTTACCGAGCCTCCAGTGTCAGACCCTAATGCACCGAGCACCATCCCTGAAGCAACGGCAGCAATAGAACCACCAGATGAACCTCCCGGTACTCTAGCTGTATCAACAGGATTTTTAGTTGGACCATAAGCAGAATTCTCAGTTGATGCACCCATAGCGAACTCATCCATATTGCACCTACCAACAATAACAACCCCCTCTTTTTTTAATTTAGAAATAACGGTCGCATCATAGGGAGCAACATAATTTTCTAAAATTTTTGAAGCGGAACCAGCTTTTTTACCCTTAAATAAAATGTTATCTTTAATAGCAATGGGTATACCTAGCATTTGAAATCTTTTTCCTTCCTTCAGCATTTTATCTGCCTCTTCTGCTTGCGTAAGCACATCATCATAAACTTCAAGAAAGGCATGAATTTCAGGATTTTTCTCTTTTATCATTCTCAAAGATTCTTCTGCCAAAAAAGTAGCCGAAACTTTACCAGTATCAAGTAAATTTCTAGCCTCTTTAATTGTCATCTTTTTAAAATCAATCTCCATATTTTAAAGAATCTTTTTAGTCTTAAAAAAACGTTTTTCTTTTTTTGGCGCCAAATTAATCAAATCCTCCGTGAACAAATCCGGTTCATTTAACACCTTATCCTCTCTTAAGGTATTTTTATTAGAACTGTAAACCTGCCTAACTTCATTTATTTTAGCTTCTTTTATTTGCCCGACATAACCCAAAATACCTTCAATATCCTTTTGAAGACTGACAACTTCCTCTTCGCTAATATCTATACGAGAAAGTTCGCAAAGTTTTGTTATGTCTTCTTTAGTAATCATTAATCCAAATGATACCAAAAAAACCTTTTTTTAAAAGGGCTTCGATAAAAAACAAAGGCAAATCAATAATTTATTACTGTTACTTAATCAAACTAACAAATTCTTTTTCTGACAAAACTGACACACCGAGTTGTTCTGCTTTAGATAATTTAGAGCCAGGATTTTCTCCACAGATTAAAAAAGAGGTCGATTTTGATACATTTTCAGATACACTACCACCTAAATTTTTTATAGTCTCTTTTGCCTGTTCCCTACTCATAGAGGATAACGTGCCAGTAACAACAAAAACTTTACCGCTTAACTTACCATTCTGACCAACATTTTCATCCTCTAAAACTGTTACCTGCTCTAAAAGTTTATCTAAAATTTCTTTGTTATTTTTATCTTTAAACCAATCAAAAACTGATTCCGCAACAATGGGGCCAATTCCCTCGATTTTCTTAAACTCTTCTAAATCAGTCTCGGCTATATTTTTTATTTTCTTAAATCTAATGGATATATCAAAAGCTGTTTCCTCACCAACTTGCGGGATTGATAGTCCGATTAAAAATCTTGCCAGTGTTATTTTTCTCCTATCATTTATTGATTTAATGAGATTGCTAGCTGAAAGTTCCGCAAATCTAGGCAATGATAAAAGATCACTTTCTTTTATCAAGAAAATATCATAGTAAGAATTAACAAGGCCGTTCTCCATCAATAAATCTATAATTTTTGGTCCCAAACCTTCTATATCAAAAGCATGTTTCCCAACAAAATGAATCAACTTTCTTCTAATTTGCGTCCTTGAACTCTTATTGACACATCTCCATGCTACCTGACCTTCAATTTTTTCTATACTTCCATCACCCCCACATTCTTTTATTTTTTTAGGAAAAACAAAGACCTTCTCTTTGCCGGTTCTCATTTCTTTAATCACGGAAACTATGTCCGGTATGACATCCCCGGCTTTCTGCAAAATAACGGTATCACCAATTCTTACATCTAATCTTTTTATTTCATCTTCATTGTGAAGAGTCGCCCTAGCAACTGTACTACCCGCAACAGAGACTGGTTTTAATTTAGCGACAGGAGTTACAACACCAGTTCTACCAACTTGAAAAATAATATCCTCAACAACAGTAGTAACTTGTTCAGCTGGAAATTTAAATGCTATGCCCCATCGTGGCGCCTTGCCTGTATACCCCAAAGCATCTTGCAAATACCGATCATTCAATTTAACAACCACACCATCAATTAGATAATCCTTTTTAGAGAAATTCTTCTGCCAAGTTTTCCAAAAAGAGATGACTTCTTTAATTTTGCCACAAAAAGAAAAATGTTTGTTAACTTTAAAACCAAGTTTGTCTAAAAACTTCAATTCATCAATTTGAGTATCTGGCATTTTGCCATTAAATCTTGATAGATCGTAAATAAAACTGTCTAAACCTCTTTCTGCCACAACTTTAGAATCAAGTTGCCTGATAGACCCTGCTGCCACATTTCTTGGATTAGCAAATAACGGCTCACCGTCTTTCTGTCTAATTTTATTTAATTTTTCTAAAGTACTTTTTGAAACCCAGGCTTCACCTTCAACGATCACATCAACAGGTTCATTTAACCTTAATGGGACCGACTGTATCGTCTTTATATTTTCTGTTACATCTTCACCAAAAACCCCATCCCCCCTTGTTGCCCCTTGTACAAAAATACCTTTTTCGTATTTTAAAACTATTTTTAAACCATCAATTTTTAATTCACAAACATAAGACGGTTCCACGTCCCTCCCCAAATCACTTTTAATAAAACGCTTTACTCTATTATCAAAATCAATAATATCTTCTTCTGAAAAAGCATCATTAAATGACCACTGCGCCACCTCGTGTTTAACTTTTTTAAATTCCGGTAAAACCTTTCCACCCACCCTTTGACTGGGAGAATCAGGTGTAATCAGCTCTGGATATTCTGATTCAATTTTAAAAAGTTCGTTTTTAAGAGAATCCAAAGCCAAGGAAGAAATAGTTTCCTTATCTAAAACGTGATAGTTATACCTATGAAAATCAATAGTTTCCCTAAGCTTTTTAACTCTTTCTGTAACTTCTTTTGAAACCTTATTTTCCATAAACTAATAGTCTACCTGAATTCCCCTTTCTACCATAATTGTTTTTTTTGAACTACATCCTCCATTTACAGCCCTACTCCTTACAACCGTAGCTAAGTTGCCCCCACTGATACGTTTAATGACCTCTACGCCTGCACACACATCATCAGAACCAATAGCATTATCAGTATAAAGCGGTATTTGAAAATAATTAGATACTTCACTGGCACTTACCAAAGTCGGTGTGACTGTAACATTCAAACTGCCACAAGTAATATTATAATTACCAGCACTAAAATTATTTGGGTTCTTAAATACTCCAGAGCCTTGAAAATCATAGAAAAGTGCACAAGAAGATGCCGCATCAGAACCATAAAAAGCATTCGAAGATTCTCGAAGTGAAGAGGCTAGATTAATTTCCTTCAAACCAATACCAGCCAAAAAAGTGCCTATCATAGCAAGAAGCGCCCCAGTTAAAGTGGCAAATGCTAAACTAAATCCTTTTTTCCTGTCATTTATAAAAATAAAAAACATAAAAAATTAAATTGAATAAGGTTGATGCTTCCAATTAAAAATTCTAACCTTTGATGTGAAAATTCTAGGTGGCATACCGGGGCGTCTTTCTGACATGGTCACAGATACTTCCACTTCCTTATTATCAACCTTCTCTAAAATATTTATTTTTCTCTTTATCCCAGAAAGACTATCCCATGAGGCGTTAGAACTGTAAGTATAAAGGCCTTTCTCAGTAACAAGATCTGTACCAGTTTTCAATTCACAATCATTAACGGCATCGCACTGAAAGACACCTGACTCATCATCCTCTCTTGGAAAAGAATTCAAATAGACCAAATTAGACACTCCGCAAAATGCATTCACTCCGACACATGAACCCAAATTAGTTAGCCAATCTGCGTTATTGTAAACATTTTGGTCTATAATCATTCTTATAAACTCCAACCCTTCTTCTGAAAGTAAAATCAATCTGGAATAATCTCTAGAATCAGACGTGGAAGACAAACCTTTTCTTGCGGCAGAAAGTGGTCCAATCACAGCAAAAGAAATTATACCTATAGCCACAATAGACTCAACTATAGTAAAGCCCCACTTATTATTTTTGAAAAAATTATTCATCATCTTCAATTTTTCTTTGGACAGCCATAGTCTCCGTATCAAAAGTGGCCACCAAGCGTCCTTTATAAAAAATCTCTGCTACCAAAACAATGATAACATTTGGCTGTTTATTATCAGCTCCACCGCCGACACCATCGACATAAAAACTCATTTTTTTTACCTTAACATCAGCAGGTGTGATAGCTAAATAATTACCTGATATTAATTTTTCTACAGTTTCACCATTTAACCTATAACCCGTTGCCTGTCCTCTATCATCAATTAAACGAATAGAACTTTGCGGTGTACCCGAACCTCCTGAAAACGGACAATTCAAACTTCCACCCACATCACCACAATCATAATCGCTACCGGTCCTAAGATCCTTAATCATTGAATCAAGTGCGTAAACCAAACTGCCATTAATAGTCGAGAGAGCAAAAGTTTTTCTATTAGCTGTCGTGACCGCCAAAACTGAACCGACCGACACTACCATCACCATAGAAAACAAAAACAAAGCCACGATCATTTCCGGCACAGAAAAACCGCCGTTCTTTAATTTCCAATTTGAATTATTTTTATTTGAAAAAAATTTCATATTATTTAATAGACCGTGATTTGCCCGGTTACAGTCACATTTACAGTCTTTATTTTACCTTTTGACGATATAAACCTTATGTACGCACTCTTATATGGAAGAGTGGGAATACCACAAGCATTTGCGCCATTAAGTGAAGTTCTAATAAAAGCGTCCTGCCTCGGTCTTAAAAATGAAATATCCAAATAATCTATATGATTTCCACCAACAGTGTCAGAACAATATTCAATGTTGCTATTATCAATAGCACAAAATTTTTGAATAGAATTCCAATTAACAATTTTATAATTCTTTACTAACTGATCTGAGCCAGCACAAGAAGCTAAGCTCACACCGGAACATTTTCTGTCATACCCCACACAACCACCCGTTAAAGGGTCGTCAGCAAAAAGAGCGAACTCTTGAGTGCTATCTGTGGCAAATCTAACACCATAACCTGAATCATATGAAAGGTTGCCTCCCAGCACCCTACCTTTCACTTGAACCCCATATGATTGAGCTTGTCTTATATTCAGTGCGGTGTCATAAGCTAAGTTTGTTAAAGAAACATCACCCTGCAATCTAGAAAAACTAATAAGCATTGCTGTCGCAATAAAAGTAAAAATTGCAATAGAAATTATTAACTCCACAAAAGCAAAACCCTTCTTAAAAAAAACTTTGGAGAAAAAATGATTCATCATCTATATTCTACAGTAAAAATGGAAATAAATAATAACTAAACTCTGGAAATAAAAGGTTAATAAAAAAACCGGCGATCAAAAACGGAGCAAATGGTAATTCAGTTTTTCTCGTTAAACGATAATTTTTTAGACCAAAAAACAACAATAATCTAGGCGCGAAACGCCCAATGAAGAAAAAAACGATAACAAACGCCCCGCCAAGCCAATAAGAGAAAATAATTGAAGGAAAAACTAAATTAAAACCCACTATCCACCCAAGAGGAATTACTAACTTAACATCACCAAAACCAAGCCACTTCCCTTTAGAGAAAAACCACAAACAAAAAAACGGTATGGCAGACAAAAACCCCGCAGAAAGCGAAAAAATTAAATTGTGGATATCTCGGTCACCAAAAAAATCTAAAGACACTTTTAAAATTGCCAAAAAAAATAAAATTGTTTCTGGACCGTCAGGAATAATTTTATGTTTAATATCGTAAAAAATGATTGTTAAAAACATAGAGACAATCCCCGAGAGCAATACAACATTTAAAAAACTAAGCCAATCATTTTTGAAAAAGAAAACAAAAGTTAAAACAAATAAAAAACCGTTTAAAAACTCCACCAATGGATATTGAAAAGATATTTTTGATTTGCAAAAAAAACACCTGCCACGCAATAAAAAATAACTTAAAATAGGAAACATATCTCTCTTGCGTATTTCCTTGCCACAAGAAAAACAAACAGACCTACCTTTTTTCCACTTACCCGTACCGCCTCGTAGTAAAAATACATTCAAAAAACTACCTATTATGACACCGAGCAAAAACAGAGAAGTGTAAAGAAAAAATTGCATCCTTTATATTATCTCAAAATATAAGAACATTTGAAAGACAAAAAACAGCCCCATAAGGGGCTGTTTTTAAACATAAAACTATATAGTAGCGCAACCAGAATCTGTACAAGTGATTGTCTTGCCATCACCAAAAGCTGAAATTGATGTCGGGCTAGAAGCCGTAGTGCAAGTGCCACCAACATCGTCGTCACAAAAAACCCAACCAGTTGGCAAAGAAACATAGGATGAAGAACTACCAGCACAAATAGCAGTAGCCCCTCCATCAATAGTCTCTGTTGGTTCATCTACGGTAACGCTCTCACCCCAACAAGACATGAGCCCGGCCAAAACAGAACCCATTGTTTGTTGAGCTGCAGCCACTCTTGCCTTTCCTCTTGCACTTCCTAAAGAAGCAAATACAACAGAAGACAAAATACCAATGATGGCGATAACCACCAACAATTCAACTAATGTAAAACCTTTATTTGATTTCATATTTCAAAAAATATTTTTTGACCTTTTAATAATGTCCACATTATATATCTTCTAAAGCAAATTATATACTGGAAGTTGTGCAACCATTTATCGTACACCAAATTCTCTTACTATCACCCTGTGCTCCTATCCAATAGGTAGTACCTGTTGACGAAGTTCCACGAATTGAAGGTACTGGACAAGTACCTCCTCCTACATCGTCACAATAAACCCAACCAGCAGGTAAAGATAAATATCTAACAGATACTAACGCATTATTAGAACAAACAAATCCTCCTCCACCATTTATTGAATCTGGAGTAGACGGGACATTAATATTTGGCAAAGGTATAATATCTCCATAAAAACACTCACTCAATGCTGAATTTATAGTTTGCATAGTCCTTTGTGCAGAAGCAATTCTAGCTTTTGTCTTTCCAGAAGTTAAATAGACCAGAGTAACTGCCGACAAAATACCAATGATGGCGATAACTACCAACAATTCAACTAACGTAAAACCCTTTTTAAATTTCATAGTCTCATTATAAAACATAAAGAACAAAAAACACACCCGCCGAAAGGCGGGTGTGTTTAAAATCTACAAAGTTACAAACTAAGACTTAACACAACCCGATGCTGTACAAGTGATCGTAGCTGCATCTGTAGCACTGTAAGCAGGAATCGTGTAAGAAACACCTGTTGATTGAACTGCGGCGGTTGTACAACCAGCGGCGGCGGATGTATCACAATACACCCAACCAGTTGGAAGATTAACAAAGTTGTTACCTCCTGTGCACAAAGCTCCACCACCAGCATTAATTGATTCTGCTGCAGGCAAGTTTATAGCGAGACCGTCATTCAAACACATTTGAAGACCGGCATTGATTGAACCCATTGTCTGTTGAGCTGCTGCAATTCTCGCCTTTCCTCTTGCGCTTGAAAGTGAAGCGAAGACAACTGAAGACAAAATACCAATGATGGCGATAACCACCAACAATTCGACTAACGTAAAACCTTTTTTCTGACTCATAATAAAATAATAACTTATAATAAAATTAAGACCTTTTTAATTTTTAACCTTTTGTAGCAACAATTTTACCACAACCAAGTTTAGGAAGAAACCCCCTGTGGACAATTAAACTTTAAATTAAGGACTCAAATCGTAACACTTAGCCCCTGTATCAGCTACGGCCGCATTACATTTTGCATTATCATTTGAACCATTAAAATCAGCCAAACTGGTAACATTCCCAGTATCAATACAAACATTAACACTCGCGGTTGCATCTCTATCTGAACTAAGAGCCGAACTGGTATTTTCCAAAGAAGCCCCTAAATGATAATTTGAACATTCCCCACCAACCGCAGTAGAGAGTCCAGCGTAATGATAATCAAGAGCATTAGCAGGATCTTTTGGAATAGGATTTAAATAGCCATTAAGAGAGCCGTTATTGATTCTTGCCGGGTAAAGACCTCCGTTATTATCTTGATACAATTCAAGAGCCAGCTGTATCTGAGCAAGATCTGAAACCCTTCTTGTGTCCCTACCTTTAGATTTTGAACTAAATAATGAAGGAATAAGAACTGCTGTTAAAATAGCTGTAATAGCCATAACTACTAAAAGTTCAACCAACGTAAAGCCTTTTTTAAATTTCATAGTCTCATTATAAAACATAACAAACAAAAAACACACCCACCTTTCGGTGGGTGTGTTTAAAATCTACAAAGTTACAAACTAGGACTTAACACATCCTGAAGGAGTGCAAGTGATTGTTGTTGTATCTCCGTAAGCTTTTATGGAATAAGTAGAACCAGTTGTCTGTGTAGACAAAGTAACAGCGGGACATAGGACTGTTCCTGCGGCACCGTCACAATAATTCCATCCAGTTGGCAAAGCAACATAGTTATTACCACCAACACAAATAGCTCCAGCGCCACCATTTTGAGCTTCTGTTGGAATGTTTACAGCGACAGAATCATTCAAACACATCTGAAGGCCAGCGCTTACTGAACCCATTGTCTGTTGAGCTGCAGCCACTCTTGCCTTTCCTCTTGCGCTTGAAAGTGAAGCGAAGACAACTGAAGACAAAATACCAATGATGGCGATAACCACCAACAATTCAACTAACGTAAAACCTTTTTTCATAAATAAAAAATAAACTAACTAATAAATTTATTATAATTATAAATCAAAACGCATTCAAATCATAGCAAGAGTCACTTTTAATCCCCTTCGGCGAAGCGTCAGATGAACAATTATCAGCTGTTCCATCAAAATCTTTAGACGTAGCTTTTCTACATATGACCTGTTTGTAAGCATCCTTATCCCCCTTCAAATACTCCGTGCCACTCAATTTCATTGGTATACCAATATGATAATTTGTACAAAAACCATTTTCACCAAGAGGTACATATATGTATTCCTTTTGTATAGAACCAATAGGAGGAGTAGGTAAATTTGTTAAAAGTCCATCCTCAACCAATTCAAAAAGATTACCAGGATATTCAGCATACTTATCATAATAAAGCTCCAAAGATTGTCTTATTTTTCTAATATCCGAAACTTTTTGAGAATCATTGGCCTTATCTTTCCAAAAACCCAAAACAAAACCAATACACAAAGCAAAAATTGCTATGATTGAAATTGCAATTACTATTTCCCAAACGTTATAACCAAAATTTTTTTTCATAAGATAAAATAAAAATTAACTGGCACCGGCGGCCATTGAGACATTGTAAATTGGAATGAGAACAGATGCCAACAAAAAACCGACACCTAGACCCAAGGCAACAACCATTACAGGTTCAATAAGGCCAACAAGTGAATCGACGGCATCAATCACCTCTCTCTCATAAAATCTGGCCATAGTTTTCAAAATTTCACCCATATCTCCAGTTTCCTCTCCTACTCGAAACATGGCAATCATTATGCCAGGAATCTCTGGGTATTTGGCAAAAGCTGAAGAAAGCTGAGCTCCACCTCGAACAGAGTCCGAGGCTTCTTTTATAATTTTTTTATAAGTATAGTTATCAACCACATCAGCGGTAATTTCAAGAACTTTCACAATCGGCATTGAGGCAGTTAACATGGTACTTAAATTGCCAGTAATTCTAGCCAAATATAATTTTCTATAAAGATTACCTACATACGGAATGTTGATACTTAACTGAGAAAAATAATCCTGTCCTTTTTCAGTTTTTGACCAACGCCATAAAAATATACCCATGACCACAATAAAAAATAAAAAGAATAAGCCATAATTTACAAAAAAACTACTTAAAGCCATAACTACTTTTGTATATACAGGTATTTCTTGACCAGACTCCACCAGAATCGTAGTCAATTTAGGAATAACGGCAGTTAACATAAGTATCATAACGGCCAAAAAGGTCACAATGATAAAAATTGGATAAATTAAAGCGTTCTTAGCTTTTGATAAAAGTATATAGGTTCTCTCCAAGTTTTCTGCTAAAAACAAAAAAGTTTGATCGAGTTTTCCAGACTCTTCTCCTGCCTTTACCATATTTACGTAAAAATCAGAAAACAACTTTGGGTGTTTAGATAAAGCTTTGTGTATAGACAAACCCGCCTGTAAATCATCGGCTATTTCAGTCAAATGAGACCTTAAAGCTGGATTGTCAGATTCAGAACCCAACAACCTAAATATTCTTAGCGCTGATACTTGGGCATTAAAAAGAGTTGATAATTGTCTAGATAAAAGCACTATTTCACGCATCTTAACTTTTTCAAAAAAAGTAAGATTTTTATTAAATAAACCACCCTCATCAGAAGGAGTAATAGAAAGTATGACTAAATCTCTTCTTTGAACAGAACTGATAGCGGAATCAAGATTACCCGCTTCGATAGTGCCATAAACCTGCGCTCCCCCTTTGTCAAAAGCCTTATATTTAAAAAGCATATTTATATAAATCTTTCCAAACTCTTTGGATTAAGAGAATAAAGGTAGGCGTTTTCTGCCGTGATTTCGCCCTTTCTTACAAGATCAGCCAAACATCTGTTCATATCTACCATTCCTCTTTGAGAGCCGGTTTCTATGGCGTTAGCAATTTCATGAGTCCTTTTCTCTCTTATCAAATTTGAAACCGCAGTGTCATTAATCAATAATTCATAAGCAGGAACAAGCCCTCCAGATATTCTTGGAATCAATCTTTGAGAAAAAATCCCAGTCAAACTCCCAGATAATTGAACTCTGACTTGATCTTGTTGTGTAGGAGGAAAACTATCTATAATTCTATCAATGGTCTGGCTAGCGTTATTGGTGTGGAGCGTGGAAAAAACCAAATGCCCAGTTTCAGCTGCAGTAACGGCAGCTGAAATCGTAGACAAGTCTCTCATCTCTCCTATCAAAATTACATCCGCATCTTGTCTAAAAGTGCTTGTCAAAGCACTATAAAAATCATTTGTATCCTGCCTTACCTCTCTTTGATCAACAAAAGACGATTTGGGTTCAAAAATATATTCAATAGGGTCTTCAATGGTAATTATATGCTCAGCCCTATTTTCATTAATATGTTCCACCATCGCCGCAAGAGTTGTTGATTTTCCATGACCCATTGGACCAACAACTAAAAAAAATCCTTGCTGTAATTGAGTAAAGGATTCCAAGATTTTAGGCAATCCAAGTTCAGCAATACTTCTGACTTTTTTGGGAATAAATCTCAAAGAAATTGCTACCCCGCCTTTTTGGAAATAACAATTACCTCTAAATCTTGCCTTGCCTTTAAAATCATAGGAAAAATCCACTTCTTTACTGCTGAGAAAAAACTGTCGATCCTCATCTCTCAATGCGATCTCCATAAAAGATTTGGTGTCGTCTTTGGTTAAAGGTTTGTAATTTACAAGAGGAATTAAAAAACCCGATACCCTTATTATAGGGGGTCTTGATTCGGTCAAGTGAATATCTGAGCCACCCTCAGCAATCAAATGTTCCAATAAATTTTCAAACTCTTTTTTATATTCCATTTAAAAAACTAACTATTCATTATCCCCACAACTTCTTTAACTACCTCTGAAGGAATTGTGCTAGCTTTTATTATGTAGCCAGAAACCCCCAGCTTTTTCCCCCTATCAATATCTGTCTGTTGGCTTTGATTAGTAAGAGCAATGAATTTTGATTTTTTCAATAAATTTTCACTATTAACGGCCTCCATAAACTGAAATCCGTCCATAGCGGGCATTACAATATCAAAAATCACCGCATTATATTTTACATCTGACTTAAGCTTCTCCAGGGCATCTTTAGCATTAGTAACAGATTCAACATCATAACCAGAATTTTGAAACTTCAAAGAATACATCCCGAGTAAAAAATGATCGTCATCAACTATTAAAACTTTTTTTTTGGTTTCTTTTTGATTTTCCATTTTAATCTTTTATCTTTGATTTTTGATTTAATATTTTAATATTATACCTTGTTTATCTCTGAAAAAGGTATCGTGCCTTCAAAAGCTTTAAAAAGAGCGTCCTCTTTCATAGTAAACATCCCCTGTCTTCTAACGACTTTCATAATATCGATATCGGTTGGATTTTTTAAAATCACTTGTTCTAATTCTTTATTCATCTGCATAATTTCAAAAACGGCCGTCCTACCCTTTACACCCTTAGGACACTCTGGAGCCGGTACTGCTTCAAAAATATTTTCCGGTATTTTAACTTGTTGTCTTCTAAAATCGGGCAAATCTGAAAATGTTCTCTCGATCATAAGTTTTATACTGCCATCAACGGGTAGTGCTTTACCTGTTCCATACATTAAAGAAACCAATCGCTGAGCAATGGCTAAAATCAAAGTAGGAGCAATAAGATATGGGTCCACACCCATATCCATAAGTCTTGGTATGACACCTGCGGCATTATTTGTGTGAATTGTCGCAAGCACTAAATGTCCAGTAAGAGCAGCTTGAATTGCCAATTGAGCTGTTTCTTTGTCTCTAATCTCTCCCACCATTATCACATCAGGATCTTGTCGAAGGGCCGTTCTCAAACCATTGGCAAAAGAATACCCAATCTCTGGTTTAATCTGAGACTGGTTCATGCTAGGAATGTTGTATTCAACAGGGTCTTCAAGACTCATAACATTTTCTGTTTCCAAATCAAGTTCCTTTATCATTGAATATAATGTCGTAGTCTTTCCGCTACCTGTCGGACCGGAAATTAAAATGATGCCATATGGCCTTTTTATAGCTTCTTTAATTTTATCAACATTTTCCTTAGTCAAACCCATTTGATCTAAACTTTTCACACCCCTTGATGAATCCAAGATTCTCATAACAATTTTTTCACCATGATATGTGGGCAAAGTTGAGACACGAAAATCAATTTTTCGTCCTTGAATTTTTGCTGAAAACCGCCCATCTTGAGGCTTTCTTCTTTCGTCCAAACGCATATTAGCTAAAATTTTAATTCTAGCCACCAAAGCATCGTGAACACTAATTGGTAACACCAAACTTGTACCAAGAGCTCCGTCTACCCTAAACCTAACCCGCACCCTATCTTCCATAGGTTCTATATGTATATCAGAAGCGTCTCCTTCGGTGGCATAATGAACAATAGTGGCAACAATCTTAGTAACCGGAGCATCCTCCACAATTCTCATTTCACCACCATCTTTTACTTTAGCTATACCCTCAAGATCAAACTTGCTACCAGATTTCGGGGTCAATTCAGTCTCGAGTTCAGTCAACGCCTGCGTCACTTCCCCAGTCAAACTCCTATAAGATAAAAATATTTTTTCAAAATCAGCATAACTTATAAGATATGCTTTTATAGGCATTGAAACTCTTGAGGAGATAAAAGCTAAAGCATTTTGTGTTTCAATGTTTTCCGGCTCAACGACTCCAATCTCCAAGACATTATTTTCAACACCAATCGGCACAATTTTATAAAATCTAGCCGATTCTTCTGGTACATAATTTAAGACATCATAAGAAATATCTTTTTCATCCATATCTTTAAAAGGCAAACCGAAATATTCACCTTTAGAATTTAAATAGTCTTTTTCGGAAACTCCATGTTGAACAAGTGTGGACTGTAAATCACCACTTTTTTTAGCTTCTTCTAAAATGGTGGGTATATCCTTTTCCTTAATTAAATTATTTTTTGCAAGAATATCTAAAACACTCATAATAGATATTATATAACATTATCTGCTTGTTTTATTATTAGTTTGTGTAGAACTTGGGATTTTGTCACTAACTGCGAATGGATCTCTACGTCCGACATTCTGTTTTGGAATAATAACTGTAAAATCCTGAAAAGATTGAAAAACTGGAGTACCTAAAAAAGTTGTATCTAATTTTATATTTTTTAATCTACTTAAAGAAACTAAAATCTGTCTACCTAAAATTTCTTCAACAGGATCTGAGAACGCGAAACCAACTTGCAACTCCCCTTCTGGAGCAACTTTTTTTGATCCACCAAAAACTAAAAACAGAAAAATCCCTGCTACTAAAACGCCTAAACCTGCAATAAAATATTTATTTTTAAATAATTGGCTGTTCATTGTTTTGACTAATTGGTACCTCAATAATATCAGGTAAAGAATACGACCTTAAAGTTATTTTGGCCGAGTAACCATTTGTAACGCTGGTTTTCGGCGTAGTGGATTGAGGCGTACTTGCCGAAGGCGATGCACTTGAAGCAGACGAAATGCCGACGGAAACCAATTCGACTAATCTTAAACTTTTTTCTAAATCACCAAAAAAAGACACTAAATTATCATAAGAACCAGTCACTTCAAAAGAAAGATCGACAAAGGGATATTTTGGAACAGAATTCAAATTTTGAATTTCGCCCGGACGAGAATATGAACTTGAATTTGATGAACTACTTTTATTTATTGATATACTCTTAAGCGACATACCATAAGCAGAAGATCTCTCAGTAAGATCAACAATAAGTCTTATGACATCAACCTCCAAAGGTAAAGACTTTACTAGCCTTTCTCTATCCTTTTCAGATATTAAATTATATTTAGTTTGCAACCCACCCTTTATATCCTCCACCTCTCTCATTCTATCAAAAGCTTGAGAATATTTTTCTATGTCCACCTTTAACTCTTTTATACTTTTATCTGGAAAATTCGAAGAACCAGTTTCTTTTTGATAAGTCGGTTTTGCATAACCCAATACTATGCCAAACGACATCAACAACATTAATGCTGAAACAATATTATTCATAATTAAAAATCTAACTCAAGATCAGCATCAAGGCTGGTCGGAATATCAGCATCATCAATATTATCAGCCCCATTCTCCGTATCGACCTTTTTTTCATCCACAAAATCTTTATAGTAAAAATGTTCTTTTTTTAAATTAGCCTTAAAATTAAACTTAACTGATCCATTATCCGCAATAGAAAAACTGGAAAATGTTGGATCGAATATTTTAGGATAAGCATTTAAAACATCAGACTGGAGGGCTACAGATGCTGAATTTGGTGCCTCACCATCCAAATCAATAACAGTCACACCGTTGCCATCATTTGAATATTTAAAGTTTGTAAATCTAACACTTTCCAAAGTGCTTTCTTCCAGCATAGAAAAAACTGGCAAAATAGTTGTTTTGCTATTAACAAGTGTTTTCAAAGTCTCAATACTTGTATCTGTTTTAACAAGTTCATCAATCAAGTCCGCTTCAAAAGCACTTTTTTTCTTAACTAATTCCGAATTTATAGTTGAAATTTTTTTTACTAATATTTTCTGATATATAAAAACTGAGGTTGAAATCAAAACTGAAACAACCAAAAGAGAAATAGAAATTATAGAAAAGATACTGTAACGATTTGTTATAGGTTGTTCTTTTTTCGTATATAACTCCCTCTTAGGTATAAAAGAAGTTTGATTGTTATCCATAATAATCAACTACAATTATAACCTTAAAACAAGAAAAAAGATAAAAAATTAATCGCTAGACAACGCTCTAAGCCCTGCTCCAATAGCAACAGCAAAACTTGGGCCAACTTCTTTCAAAACATTTTCAAGAAAAGCGGGAGTATCTAAAACAGAAAAAGGGTCGGCGATTCTAATTTTATATTTCAAACTTTTTTCAAATAATTCAGGCAAGCCTTTAAGACCGACTCCACCACCTGATAAGACTATTTCAGATACAATCCTATTATTCACCCTCTCATATTCAGAAGCGATCCTATCAACTTCAGCCACCATATAAGAAAGACTTCCCTCCATTATTTTACCCAAATCAACTCCTCCTCTCGCAATCGAAAGACCGGAATTCCTTTTCAACAACTCTGCCTCCGCAACTGCAATATTTAAAGACCTTGAAATAGCCAGAGTGAAGTCCTGAGAACCCACTGAGATTGTGTGAGACAATCGAACCACACCCTCATCAACCACATAAACTTTTGTTGCCGAAGCGCCGTGATCCACCACCAGGAAAGCGCCTAATCTGTCATTGATGCACGCCCTCACAGTGCTAAATGCTTCAACTTCAACAAACTTCTCTTTTATACCAGCACGAATAAATAACTCTTTCATTCTTAAAATCGAATCGGTATGAACCGCAACAATTAAAACTTTAGATATTTTTCTATCAGATGTCGATTGTTTTGGTACAGATTCTTGAGGTGAAAAATTTTTTCCAACTTCACTTTTATCATCAGCCACCTTTGACCCTTCCCCCTCTCCAAAAGAACCGTATTCTGGTAAAACCTGCCAATCAAGAGAAATCTCTGACATAGAAACCGGAATGTATTTTCTTGCCTCTATAGCCACAATTTGATCGAAATTTTTATCGGACAAATTTGGTATGCTCGCAACAGTAATCAAACTAGAAGAAAGTGGAATGGAAATTCCAGACAAAATAACCCCATTATCCTCTTCTTTAACAATATCCTTTCTTGCCTCCTTAATAACATCTTTCAATGCTACAGATAAAGTATCATTTGGCAATTTAACAGATCTGCCAATCTCAACATCAGTATAGGGACCAAGTGCTACTTCTCCATAGGTCTCAAGTAACGCCTTACCATTTCTTTTTTTTAATTGTACTATCTTAATAGCTGAACCTCCGATATCAATACCCAAAACGCTCTCCTCTTTTTGAGAAACCATGCCTATAATATTCTCTAAGATACGAGGAAGATTCATATATAATACAATTGAATTATAACATAAATAAAATCTTTAGATTGTTGTTTAGTACGTTAAAAAAATCGTATTTGTTCATATTTGATTTTCTGTCACCCCCAAACAAAAAATACCTAAAAATAATTTCAATTTCACCAAAAAACTTCATAAAAATAGCCAAAAAAATAAACATTGCAGAAAATTTTGAATCATTTTTCTCATATAAAGACGCAATTATCAAAGACTCATTACAACTTCTAAAATACGACAAAAAAATAGACGTTGGAGTTCTTTTGGGGAAAGTGTGCTCCCCTTTCTTAGAAGAAAAACTAGAAAACTGGTTTATGTTCGAAAATTTTGATAAACCAATTTTGTTACCTATACCAATTTCAAAAAATAAAATGGTAGAAAGAGGATTCAATCAATCTGAAATAATAGCCGAAGAAATTTTAAAAAATCTACCAGAAAAAATGCTTGAGGTAAACAATAAAGCTTTAAAAAAAATAAGAGAGACAAAAAATCAGGCCCTGACTAAAAGCAAAAAAGAAAGGCTGGAAAATCTAAAAGATTGCTTCAGCGTTGATGAAAATGTCGTAAAAAATAGAAACGTAATAATATTTGATGATGTTATTACAACCGGAGCAACCACAGAAGAAGCTAGAAAAGTAATTCAGAAAGCTGGAGCAAAAAAGATAAAAATAGTTTCTTTGGCTCATTAAGATAGAAAACAAATTAAAAATATGATAGCGTATGGTTTGAAAGTTGAAAGTTTGGAGAGTTGGCTGAGTGGTCGAAAGCGCCTCACTGCTAACGAGGTAAGCCCGTTAAACGGCTTCGCGGGTTCGAATCCCGCACTCTCCGTTTGAACTCCGTGAAAACGGAGAGTGAACGAGCAAACTGCTTTGCTCGTGTCGGGATTCGAAAGATTTTCTATGTTTGTGAAAATTTCCATTTGAACAAACAAGAAAATCACGCGACGTAGTCGAGAAACTCCCGCACTCTCCGTAATCAGCTCGCGCGAAAGCGTTAGCTTTCAAGCGAATTGCTGTTACGAGAGAGTGTGGGATTCGAAAGCGAACGTCGCAGTTTCCGGCGAGCACGCCGGACGACGTGAGCAGGGCCGAGAGGAATTTTGCATCGACGGAGGCAAAATGAGCTCTTGGCCTAATCCCCCGCACTCTCCGTTTGAACTCCGTGAAAACGGAAAGTAGCGAGTGCCAAACGCACTCGCGGCGGGATTCGAAGCCCTTCTCCCATATTTTTGAGCGATTCCTATCGGGAAAAAATGGGAAAGGGGTACTGCGGCTGTAAGCCGAGAAATTCCCGCACTCTCCGCCAAGATTTTTAAGGAGTGAGACGACTATAAAAATTCAAGTGAAATTGCGTAATCACAAGCCCCAGCTAAAAATCTAAAAAATGATAGAATAAACTTATGGAAAAATTTGAACCCAAAATGACTGATATGGAAATTGTGTTGGAACTGATTCACCACATAGAGGAACCCTGCACAACACCAGAATTACCAGGACAAAGTCTAAGAGAAAGTCACATGCAATTGGCACGGATGTCGTTACCCAGCATTACCAACCCGTTTGCCAAAAAACTTCTAGAAGATACAATAAAAAAATACGAAGGGGCTGAATAACTTAATTAGACTAAATTCTAAAAAAATGGTATTGTATTGCCTAACAACAATGCCTTTTGGTGTTGTAAAATATGGAATCAAAGACTATACAAAACTTCACAACAAAATATAACAGTCACCTACTACACCAAGACAAAGAACATGATCAAGGGGGCGAAAAAATTCACGTTGATGAAATAGCTTCCAAGGTAGCAATTTTTTACGAAAAAATAAGAAACATAATAGATTACAGAGAGGAACACCTCCTCCGAAAAAACACCATAGAAAGAATTTTGAGAAGAAGAGTTTTTCTTAAAGATTTTGATAAAAAATTTGCTGAACCACTCATCAAGGAGCTTATTAGGTCTGGACATCTTTCTAATGATCAAGTTGAGGAAGCAAAAATAAAAGAAGTCCAAAAAATTATAGATAATCTCATATTTCTTATAGAAAATGCTGATTTTAAAGGACAGATAGAAAAAGAAAAGATGTCGAACTGGCTTATAAGCATTTCTGTCTCAGCCATAGAAGAAAAACTTGCCCCGCCAATCAAAGAAACTCTTCTTGCTGGATTTATGTTCGAAACCATAAAAGAGAAACTGGTTGTCAAAAATATAGGACTTACCGACCAAGACACCGATTTCCAACTATTTTTGGCCGTACAAAAAGCACTTTTTAGACCAGAAAAGGATCAGCTCCAGTTTAGATTGATGAAATTCGCTGGTTATGATTGGTGGAAATTTGAAACAGATGAAATAGGAAAAATTGCTGAAAGATTGCCTGGCATTAAACGCACCATAGAAAAAGCCATAACAAACAAAGAAAAAAAATACTTTCTTAAAATGTGCTATCGAGAAAAAGCGATATTCCAAATGATTGGCGATTTAGTTTTTAGAGAAAAATTAATTGAGGATTCATGGAAACACTATCTAGAAGAAATATATAAAGAAAGATTTGAAAAACAAAAACAGACCATAAAAAAAATTGCAATTTTGAGTATAATATCGTTTTTTATATCAAAAATATTGATTGCCTTAGCCATAGAAATCCCATTAGATTTATATATATTTAAATCATTTTCGATTGAAAGCGTGATCATCAATATAATACTCCCTCCCTTTCTTATGATGATTGTTGTTTTCTTTATAAAAATGCCCTCAAAAAATAATTTAAAACTAATAGAAAAAGAAATTGAGGAAATTTTAGAAAATAAAGAAAAAAAATATACAGTTTCAGCTCCAAAAAATAAAGGCTTTATAACAAACAGTTTAATGCATATCGCCTATTTTCTAACATTGGTACTGATTATTTACTTCTCTTCTCAAATACTTCACAAACTAAAATTCAGCCCTCCAAGTATCGCTATTTTTCTAATCTTTACTTCCGTCGTCACAGCTACAGGTGTAAGAATACACAACCGAGCTAAAGAATTGAGTTTAGAGAAAAGTAAGCCTTCAATAATTAGTTTTTTTGGCGATCTTGTTGTGGTGCCATTTATGGTAATTGGAAAATGGACAATTAGCGGTCTGGCAAAATTCAATATTCTTGTAATAATCTTCAATTTTTTAATTGAACTACCTATACAACTTTTCGTAGAATTTATAGAAAATTTCAGAAGTTTCATAAAAGAAAAAAAAGAGGAAGGAAACATCTAACCCTTCTTTTTGCCAGTCCATTAGGAGCAGGACGCGGGTAAAATATTTTTATTTCTCTTAATCTTAGATTAAAACTCCTAATATCAAATTAATGTCCGTGACTTCTAACGGGATTGACTTTTAAGCCTTAATTTGCAAACATTACGGATGTAAGTTTTCTTTAGCGTTTCTTTCTTAGCCAAATCCGCCAAAAGCGACCAAAGCGTAGAGAGGTAGTGAAAAGAAAGCGGGTCGTTATTTTAAAGAAGAAACAAGAAAATGGCTAAGAAATTGTATGTGGGAAATCTTTCCTATTCTACAACTGACACTAGTTTGAACGAAGCTTTCGCTAAAGCTGGTGCAGTCACCTCAGCCCAAGTCGTCATGGACAAAATGACCGGACGATCAAGAGGTTTCGGATTCGTTGAAATGACAAACGATGAAGATGCTTCAAAGGCTATCGAGATGTGGGATGGAAAAGAAATCGACGGAAGAGCTGTCAGAGTTTCTGAGGCAAAACCTATGGAAGATAGGGGCCCAAGAAACGGTGGTGGTAGATTCCAAAAAAAGAGCTGGTAATAAAAACAAAATCCCCTCTGACGTAACCCGTCGGAGGGGATTTTGTTTTTGCCTCAAAATTGTATAATGCTATAAGTCTTTAGGCTAAATAATATTTTAATAAAATGAATTTAAACAAGAATCAAAAAGTGGCGGTAATTGTAGGGATAACGGTCGTGTTCGCAATCTTCTTTTTGAGAAACATAGGAACAAATAATCAACCAACAAATGTCATCGATGATTCTTCAGAAGAAATAATCGTTCAAGACGAAACTATTATTAACGACGTTAATCTCCAATAAAATGAATAAAACATCAATTTTCTTAGTAATAATCATAATTCTAGTCGGCGGGTACTTCTTCTTAAGTGGTGATAAACAGAAACAATCTAAAATGCCTAAAAATCCTTCGGCGGGTTTTGTGACTCTCAACAACTCAATGAACGAATACGAAAAATTAATAAAAACTTACGAGGACAAAGGAGGCTTAAAAACACCTCAGGATATGTTGCAATTTTCAGCCGAAATCCAAACAAAAATTCCCACCTATAACGCAAGTGAATTGACTCAAGAAGAAGCAAAGATTATAGGCGACAGGTTAAATTCCCTTAGAGAAAGACAGATGAAACTCATCAACTATTCAAGATAAACTATGAATCTTTCCGACAGTGTAAAAGAAACACTTAGACTAAATGACCTACAGAAAAAAGCACTTGAAAAAATAGGCATAAAAACAGTAAAAGATTTATTGTTTTATTTTCCTTTAAGATATGGCGATACAACGGATGTAAAAAATATTACCAATTTATCTCAAGGAGACAACGTCACAATTTTTGGAAAAATTGAAAACCTAAAAACCAAAAAAGGATTCAAAACAAAAATCCCAATGGGAGAAGGGACTTTAAAAGATGAAACAGGCCAAATAAAAATTGTTTGGTTCAATCAACCGTACCTAGCTAAGATGATTCCCGATCAAACCCTCGTAAGAGTCGAAGGTAGAGTTAGTAAAAGAAAAAATACCGAAGAATTATATTTCTCAAATCCAAAAATAGAGAAAGTAGAAAAATTACCTGAAGGGACAGGCGATTCCCTATTTGCCAATGATGAAGAAAACAAAATCCTCTACCCTGTTTATAAAGAAACGAGAGGCATAACTTCAAATTGGATATACCACTCTATTAAAAAAGTTTTTCTAAAAGGATTACTAGAAAATATAACCGACTACATCCCTGAAGATATTTTACAAAAGTACCACCTACCCTCTCTTAAAACAGCTTTAATTTGGATACATTCGCCCAAAACTCCAAATGACGCACTTTCAGCTCGAAAAAGATTTTCATTTGAAGAAGTTTTCTTTATACAGCTAGAAAGACAAAAAGAAAGAAATTTATATCAAAAATTCCCCGCACCAATCATTAAGGCAGATGAGGAAAGAATAAATAAATTTCTTGAACGATTTTCATTTTATCCAACAAATGCCCAACTTAGAACCATAAACGAAATTTTAAAAGATACAGAAAAAGGTCATCCGATGGGAAGATTGCTTGAGGGTGATGTGGGCTCCGGAAAAACGCTTGTCGCTTCTGTCGCTTCATACTCAACCATAAACACACGCCCAGCCAATCAAAATTTTGGCACACTACAAGTCGCCTATATGGCACCGACTGAAATACTGGCGACCCAACATTTTGAGTCTTTTATAAAATATTTTTCTCATTTACCTATTAATATTGCACTAATCACAGGTAGTACTTGTAGAAAATTTCCTTCAAAAACAAATCCTTCTTATTGGACACAAATCTCCAAAAATCAACTTCTAAAATGGGTAGCAAACGGAGAAATATCAATCGTTATAGGAACCCACTCCTTAATTCAAAAAAACGTAAAATTCAAAAATTTAGGCCTAGTTATAATAGATGAGCAACACCGCTTTGGCACAGCTCAAAGACAAAAATTGGCCAGAAAAGATGGAGCTTACCCTCACCTACTATCAATGACAGCCACTCCTATCCCCCGCACACTAGCTCTAACCATTTTCGGCGATTTAGATTTGAGCTTACTTGATGAAATGCCAGCCGGCAGAAAAAAAATTGAAACCGAAATTGCGACAAGAGAAAACCGAAATAAAGTTTACGAAAAAATTAGAGAAGAAATAAAAAACGGCAGACAGGCCTATGTCATTTGCCCAAGAATCGATGAGCCTGATCCAAACAAAGAAACTGCCCTACTTGCCAAATCAGTCAAAGAAGAAGCAAAACGATTAAAAAAAGATGTTTTTAAAGAATTTGAAATTGGTATCCTTCACGGAAAATTAAAAGATTACGAAAAAGAAAAAGTGATGAATGATTTCAAATCTGGAAAAATTAAAATTCTCATCGCCACCTCTGTCGTCGAAGTCGGAGTAAATGTTCCAAACGCCACCATGATTGTAATTGAGGGAGCAGAAAGATTTGGTCTATCACAACTTCATCAACTAAGAGGAAGGGTCTTAAGAAGCACTCATCAAGCTTATTGCTTTATTTTTTCTGACACCAAAACTAAAAAATCTCTAGAGCGTCTAAAGGCCTTAAAAAATTCTTCAAATGGCTTTGAATTGGCAGAGGAAGATTTAAAATTAAGAGGTCCGGGTGATTTATACGGTTTTCAACAATGGGGCGTATCAGACATTGGCATGGATGCCCTCAAAAATATTAAGATGGTTGAAATTGCCAGAAATGAAGCTAAAGAAATGATTGAGAAAGATTACAACCTAAAAAACTTCCCCCTTTTAAGAGAAAAATTGGAAGAAAGAAAAAAAGAACAAATACATTTTGAATAAAAATCGTTTTTGGAGTATATTTCTTTGTACCCGCCCTTAGCTCAGTTGGTTAGAGCATCGAGCTTATACCTCGAGGGTCCTTGGTTCGAGTCCAAGAGGGCGGATAGAAATTCTACACAACCCCAGCACCAAAAGTCATATGGCCTCGCGCTTCGCCCGGCAAGGTAAGTGCCTATTACGTTCAGCTTGCTAGCTTCAGTATTTCGTCACCTGCGTTCCTCAATCGCACTCGCGCTCGGCCTAGGATTGATGCGGGATTATTGTTTGCATACCAAACTCTCTTTCTTAGCAGAAGAGAGATTTGGGCAAACAATAAAAAAGTCGCCGAACCTAAGTCAGCGACTGAGACATGGGCTTCGAATAATCAAGAACGTTTCCTCAGCAGACGGTTCTTCAAACGCAGGAAAAAAATTCGAGCGCTTCGACAGAATCGGCCCCACGGGCCAATCAAGGCCTCCTCGACCCTGGCCAATTCATTGGCCCTCTCGAGA
Organism: uncultured Candidatus Saccharibacteria bacterium; assembly: GCA_964348785.1. Classification (GTDB taxonomy): domain Bacteria; phylum Patescibacteriota; class Minisyncoccia; order Phycocordibacterales; family 2-02-FULL-43-11; genus 2-02-FULL-43-11. The sequence goes on from CAYGDO010000004.1 coordinate 63,538, forward strand.
TCTTCAGGATCGTCGATTGAGATGAAGGCAGGTAATTCAACCTGCCCTTCGTGTTCACCGGTTCCCTTACGAACACCCAACTGATCAAGAGTGTGCTTCATGGGTTTGTTCTCCTTCTAACCAAGTATGATAAATCCACTAACAATTTGTGTCAACAAAAAAATGACAACAATGTCCCCAGTTTGTGTTTAAACAAGTTTAAAAAAATTTGTCAATTAATAATTTAATGTATATACTGCTTTTATCAATGGAAAATACAGAAAAAATCTTAGAACAAGTCGGTCTAAACTCTAAAGAAGCCAAAATATATTTGACCTTACTTGAACTTGGACCAACAGCTATTAGAAAGATAGCTGAAAAAGCCAAAATCAACCGTGGCACAACCTATGAATCTTTAAAAAAACTCCAAAAAATCGGACTAGTGTCATATTTCCATCAAGGAAAACTTCAACACTTTGTCGCTGAAAATCCAAAAGTTCTTAATAATCTTCTATCAAGAAAAAAACTTGAAATGAAAGAAGCTGAAGAAAATCTGCCAAACCTCATCTCTTCCCTATCATCATTCTCAAAAAATCTAGAGAACAAACCAGTTATAAAATTCTACGAAAATTATTCTGGCATAAGAACGATTCTTGAAGACGTTTTGGATTCATTTAAAAAAGGAGACAAGAAAGAATACACAGCTTATTCATCATCTTCCATAAGACCATTTCTTTACCACAAAGATGCTTTCCCAAATTTTACAGAAGAACGTATTAAACGAAAAATATTTGTTAGAACCATAGCCATAGGACAAGGAGGAAAAAAACACGGGGAAGATGATAGAAAGTGGCTTACAAAAAAGGAAGGTTTGTCTCCTATTTACACTCTCATTTACAATCAAAAAATAGCGATGATATCAATTGGAGAAAATAAAGTGCCTCACGGTCTCATAATTGAAGATAAAGGTATATACGAAATCGAGAGATTAATCTTTGATTCACTTTGGAAAACTTTAAAAAACTAATTTAGGACTCAGCCTTATTTAATTTCTCAAAAACTGTTTTAACAAACTTTTTTATAGTGTCGTAAATAACGGGGAGTTCTAAATAATCAATGGCAATTGCGAGCCACGCAAGCCAAACTGGCAAACCAACACCGGAAACACCCAAAAACTGATCAACCACAAATTCATCTGTAATCCAGAAAATGTGTAGCCATTGAGAATTTAGGAAAAACAAGTAAAGAATACTCTTCCATTCTTTCTTTTCTTTGTACTCATTGACGTAAAAAATGGAAGTTAAAATAAGAGCTGGAATTTCTGTGTAATCAACAACCAAAATCAAAACTTGCCAAATACCCGTCAAATCAAAATAACTTTTACCAAACAGCCTGAAAAAAACTACATGAACTGTTAACCAATAGAGATGAACTAATTGTAAAAGAAAAAGACCAACGACTAAACCGTTATTAAAGAGTTTATGAGAGCGATACCAACCCCAAAACCTAGAAAAAACTTCTTTCATTGTTATCTATTTTACAGCTTCAGCTACTTCCCTCTTTTTAGGCATAATTCCATTAATTACCAAAAGTTTTTCAAATTCTTCCCTTTCTACAGTTTCAACTTCAACCAATTTATCAGCAATAGCTTTCAAGACATTTTTATGTTTTTTCAAAAGTTCTTCTGCTCTCTTTAAATTGCTATCGATTATTTCAGTAACCTCAGCATCAATTAAAGCACTGACTTTTTCAGAATATTCTCTGTCCTCCACTACACCGCTTTTACCAATTAAAACTTTTCCACCACCTTCAAGGGCAACAGGCCCAATCTTGTCTGACATTCCATATTTAGTAACCATATCTCTTGCAAGAGCGGTTGAAACTTGCAAATCGTTTGATGGACCAGTTGTCACATCACCAAAAATCATTTTTTCTGTAACATAACCCGCCAAAGATACCGCTATATCATCCATAAACTCATTTTTAGATTGCATCTTTCTATCTTCAAAAGGCAATTTCAATGTATATCCAGCCGCACGTCCTCGAGAAATAATAGAAATCTTATGAACAGGATCAGAATGCTTCAAAACAGAGGCAACAAGAGCATGCCCCGCTTCATGGTAAGCCGTCAATTCTTTTTCTTTTATAGATAACAAATGACTTCTTCTTTCAGGACCCAGCATCACTTTTTCAATAGAACGAATAAGGTCAAACTGCGCAACTTTTAATCTACTCTCTCTTGCAGCTAAAATAGCGCCCTCATTTACGATTGAATACAAATCAGCACCAGAAAATCCTGGGGTTCGTTCAGCAATAACTTTCAAATTAACATCTTCAGCTAATTGTTTTCTACTTGCATGAATTTTCAAAATTTCTTCTCGATCACCCCTATCAGGCAAATCAATTACAACCCTTCTGTCAAAACGTCCAGGTCGGAGGAGTGCGGGGTCAAGAACATCTGGTCTATTTGTTGCAGCCATCACAATAACTTTTTCAGTTTGCTCAAATCCATCCATCTCAACCAAAATCTGGTTCAAAGTCTGCTCTCTCTCGTCATTTCCACCTCCAACTCCAGTTCCTCTTACGCGACCAACAGCATCAATTTCATCTATAAACACAATTGAAGGTGATGTCTTTTTTGCCATATCAAACAAATCTCGAACACGAGACGCACCAACGCCAACAAACATCTCAACAAACTCTGATCCGGAAATTGAAAAGAATGCGACACCAGCCTCCCCGGCTACAGCTCTTGCAAGAAGAGTTTTACCAGTTCCAGGAGCTCCCATAAGAAGCACGCCTTTAGGGATTTGCGCCCCAATATCCAAAAACTTTTTAGGATTTTTAAGAAAATCAACGATTTCTTTTAATTCTTCTTTGGCTTCCTTAGCGCCAGCTACATCCTTAAAAGTCACAAGTTGTTTTTTGTCATTTGGAAAAATAATTCTTGCTTTTGACTGTCCAAAAGAAAAAGCTTGCATACCAGCCCCTTTTACCTGTCTTCCTAAAAACCAAATAAAGAAAGCAATAAACAGAATAGGGACCAAAAACGGAGCCACGCTCAAGAACCAATAACCTGCCCCTCTTGGATCTACAACTTTCATTGAAACAGCTGAGATTTTCTCCTTTGTTACACCATAACCAGAAAAAGTTTCAGACAAGGCTATTTCTGCTTCCTTTTTTGATTGTTTAACAGAATTATCGCCATAGGTTATCTCAAGATTCTCCCCCTTTATTGAAATCTCTTTTATTAAACCCTTTGAAACATCAGAGGCAACAGCGGAAATCGGAACTTCTTCAATTTTTGTTTGATTTTCAGAAAAAAGAGAATAAACAAAAACAATCATTAAAAATATTAAAAATGCCGTCACTACATTATTGCTAAAAGAGCTCCCTTTAAAAGGAGTTTCGTTCTTTGGAAGCTTTTGAAAAGGTTTTTTCATCCCATTAGAATTTTATCTTTTAAAAAAGTGTTTTATTTACTAAAAACCACCCAATCTCACCTGAATATACCCAATAAAAAGTTTTCAAACTTCTAACGGGACAAGTCGTTCAAACATTATACACAAAAAATCTTTTTTTGAAATAAAAAACCCCGCGGAGTGCGAGGCAAAAAAGAAAAGAAAGGTCGTCAAGAATTCATGTCAGGCAACGCATCGAGCTGTTCCTGGATTGAGTCCCAGGGGTCATTCGGAATAAACCCCGAATAATTCTCACCATTGATCCGGCAACAGTCAGAACGAAGTTCGAAACCAATTGCCAAAGCGACCGTCGGCACTGGAGGTGGATCGTTCTCATCAGGCAACCCGACAAGAACACAACTGAAGAATAGGTCTCGGGGGAAAATAAAGCCCGCATATCTTCCCCGCCAGATTTGGTAACCTTTGGCTGAAGCTGTCCTCTTCGCCATCGCTTCCGTCCTATCTAAAGGATTTTCCATCGTGATTCCTTTCCCAAAACCAGTCTAATCTTATTTACTTTTGTGTCAAACTCACCGAATGTGGAGATGGCGGGATTGGTCACAAGTATTCGCCTGCTGGCGAATCTCGCGACCCCGCCTCGTGCCGTCGCACTCCGGCTTTCAATCCCTTCTCCATACATAGAAAAACCTCGCACAAAGCGAGGTTTTTCTATGTATTGTGGAGATGGCGGGATTGAACCCGCGTCCAAAGGGAATTAAATTATGACTCTACGCAACGTATCTTTTCTCGAATATTTAAGTGTTTATATAAGGAGAAAAGAGAGAACTCTAAACACCGATTCTTATTACCCGCTTTTGACGGGTTCAAAATTCATCTAAGAAAAAATGAATTTCTATTCCGAATTTATTACACCTTACAAAATAGTATCGGAAGCACACTTTGCAAGATGTCGCTTAAAGAAGAAGTGTTAACCTCTTGCGTAAGCGAATTGAGGAAAGCCCGCCATATAAGGTGAGACAGTTCCTCTTACAGTGTTTTTGGCACTTGTATTTTGAAACAGTTTTGTGAGTTATTTCAGCTCAATTGCGCACATAATCTAAGACATCCTTCGTCAAAACTGACATCCCCGTATTAAAATTATTCATTTTTCAATGATCTTCTTATGTCCCTTTCACTTTCACGTTTTTTTATACTTTCTCTTTTATCAAAATTTTTCTTACCTTTAGCAAGTCCTATATCCATCTTAATAAATCTACCCTTATTATACACTGAAATTGGCACTATTGTCAATCCTTTTTTAGAGCCCGAATTTTCCAGCTCCTTTATTTCTTTTTCTAACAATAAAAGTCTTCGCGTTCTCCTGTCGTCATATGTTCCTGGTTTATTGTTTGGCTGGTAAGGAGGAATTTCCATGTTAACAACATAGGCTTCTTTGCCCCTTATGAGCACCCTTGATCCTTCCAAAGATCCCCTTTTTAATCTTAAAGATTTTACTTCTTGTCCAAACAACTCAAGTCCGGCCGTGAATTTATCAAGGACTTCATAATCAAAATATACTCTTTTGTTTTCTATTAAAGACACAATCATATGTTATCAGAGTTTTAGTTTTCGGCTAATATTTAGCCAACGAGAAATAACTAAAGTGATCCCTTGCATGTAAAAAATATATTACGTATAATATATGTGACATTTAATAGTAACAATATATTTTTATGTTAGGAAAACCAGAATGGTTCAAAAGAAGAAAGTGGCTTGGTTGGGGTTTAATGCCTGCAACATGGCAAGGTTGGGTCTACACATTAGTTTTAGTATTACCCATTGCAATCATCTCTTCCCTACCAAATGTAGAGGAAAAAATGCGTATCGGTTTTATATTAATATGGGCAATAATCTTTTCTCTAGATTTAATCCGCATAATGATCAGTGTTAATAAAGACGAAAGAGAAAAAATCCACGAAGCTATAGCCGAGAGAAATGCCCTCTGGACTATAATTTTCGTCCTAGCTTTTGGCGTAGCTTATGAAACCTCAAAAAGTATCGTTGAAACAGGATCATTTAAAATAGACCCTTTAATAATAATCGCTATAGCTCTTGGATTAATCGCAAAAGCTTCTACTAATTTCTATCTAGATAAAAAAGATTAATCTATGAAAAACCACATTGCGGAACTCCGAAAAAAACTTGGTATAACCCAAGAAGAGCTAGCCGAAAAAGTCGCCGTCACAAGGCAGACAATTATTTCCCTTGAACAAAATCGATACAATCCTTCTTTACTCTTAGCTCACAAAATCACCAAAACTCTTAAAAAAGAAAATGTGGAAGAGGTTTTTATACTCTGATTAAATCCAAAATATAAGCTTGTATAAAAAACGGTATAATAAAGACAGATGAAGAGAACCTGCTTTCTTTGCAACACGCCCCTTACTCTTTGTATGGGTTTCGTTTTAGCGGGAGATTTTCTTAAAGCATTAAAGGGAGAAATACCGTGGACGGATATCAGAGAAATCTGTGGAAAATGCGGATTATATTATCTCCTTCAACCCTACCCCTAGAAATACTAGGTGGTTTTTTATGCCAACAATTATCAACTCGACCTTGAAGATCTTACAGAATCTAAAAATTAACAGGGCAATATAAACTATTTAGCCTTCGGGCCTTCCCAAATAATAACGGAGTCTTTTTTGTAACACTCGTCCTCACTTGGAGTCCTATTTTCAGCCATCTGTTTAGCGTGGCAAGTCTCATGAATAATTACTTTAGCAGCATTTTTTACTTTTCCATAATGGGTACTTATATAAATTTCCCTTGTATTATCCCCATAAAAACAGCCCCCACCATAACCACCACACGCCGGGTTAGGGTTTATAGAGCTAACATATTTACAAAAATCTTGATATTGCGGTTTGTAATTAGATTTAAGATATTTAATACCTTTTTTAATAGTTGTATTACTAAACTCAAAAAAAGACGGTTTCATTGTAATAAAACATTTGTTAGAAAAGTCCCAATATAAGAAAAAATGATAAAACAAAAAAAACAGAAACAGTAGAAAAACTATAAATTTAATTAATTGTCTTACAGTAATTGTCATTTAAATTTACTAATCTAAAAACTGATAACTATTTCAAAACTTCTTCCCATAAAATTTTAGATAAATCCCTTTCCTTTCCTTCAAATGGATACATGTGTAAATCCAAAAAAGGAATACTGTTTAATTCAATCACTCCGCAGGGTAACTGCTCATCAAAAGGTCTCCCAATATCCTTAATAATAAAATCAACACCAATTAACGGATCATTTATAAAACTGGCCATATTTTCAAACATTATTTTATTTTTAGGGTGAACAAAGTCGGTTACATCAGTATTCACACCACCCTGGCTTCTACCTATTTTAGTGCCGACCGAAAACCACGCCCCACTTTCAGGAACAAAATTTTTATCAATTCCCTGATTTTTAAGCTCCATATCAAGTTCAAAATTTATAGGAATCTCGTGAAAAACTCCTTTTCTTCTATGATCGTTGTTGGAAATTTTTATGAGTTCCTTAATACTGTGTGTCCCATCACCTATTACATAAGGAGGATCTCTTCTCAAAACCGCCACACACTTTCCACCAATAAGGGCTACACGATGAACTAAACCTTGCAACTCTTCTTCAACAGAAACAAAAGGGCAAATCTGCTTAACTACAAAAAAAGACTCTTCCAAGAAATTTTCATCTTTTATGTGAATTCTGGTATGGCGACTACGAGAGCCAAAAACTGGTTTAGCAATGACAGTACTGGCAAATTTCTTAAAAAATTTTCTGGCTGAAGAATAGAAGAAAAATGCACCACCTCTTGGCACAGGAAAATTTGCCTTACCCAATCTCTTTTTTACTTCACTTTTATTATCCATCCACTCGAGAGCGTCAGTTGGAGCGCCAGATCTTGGCAATCCTTCAAAAACAATCTTTCTACCGCTTGGCAACTTGGCCAAAAAAATATTTATTGGTCTACCTAAAACCCAAACTTCTTTTATTTTTACTCCAAATTTTATACCTGCCTCCCACATACATTTTGCCCTATCAGTATCAAGTTCCAGAGAAGGTTTTTCTCTCAAAGATAATAATCTCAGATAACTTAAAATGTGGAGAAAAACATAAGATAACCAATCAATTTGAATATAAAATTCGGTACTTAAAAACCTAACTACGGGGGCTAGGGGCTTAGTAAAACCTAAAGATATGGCTTCCAAAAGCTGGCTCCATTTTGTGACAAAATGATTAACTCCGGCCGGACCACATTCAGGACAAAAATCTTTTTTCATTAAGACAAATATTAACAAATTAAGCCTATTTATAACAATTTTTATAACCACCTAAACTAATTGCTTTTAAGCAATTATTATGATATAAATTGCAGGTTATCCATTAATTTAATTATTTTTTTGAGTACCAACAAAACTAGAGTAAACCATCAGATAAAAGCCTTGGAGTTAAGGGTTATCGGGCCAGAAGGCGAAAACTTCGGATTAATGACCAAAGAGGAAGCTCTGAAGAAAGCCGAGGAGTTAAAAACTGACCTTATTGAGATATCCCCCAATGCCGTTCCTCCCGTTGCAAAAATAATGGATTATGGTAAATTCCAGTACGCTGAGAATAAAAAACTTAAGGCCAATCGTGCCAAGTCTCACACCTCTGAAGTTAAAGAAGTTCAGATAAAAATAGGCACAGGTGAACATGATTTGGAGCTAAAAGCCAGCAAAGTCAGCGAATGGTTAAAAGAAGGTAATAGAATAAAAATTGACCTTTTCCTGCCAGGTAGATCAAAATATATGGATGTAAAATTCCTAAACGGAAGAATCGAAAGAATCCTAAAATTTGTATCTGAACCATATAAAATAGCAGATACAGCAAAGAAAAGTCCAAAAGGTATGTCTATGATAATAGAAAAAGCATAAATAAATCGAATATAAAAAACATGAAAACTTTAAAAACATACATGAAAAGACTGAGAGTGACCAAAAATGGTAAAATTTTGGGTAGAAAACAGGGCCAGGATCACTTCAATGCCAAAGAAAGTGGTAGTCAGCAACTAGCCAAAAAAGGTTCTGTCCAAATTACTATGACCAAAAAAGCTCAAAGCAGATTTTTATCTTAATTATTAATTCAAAAAAATGACAAGAGTTAAAAAAGCGGTAAACGCCCTAAAATACAGAAGAAATATATTGAAAATGGCCAAAGGCTACAGATTTGGTCGTTCCAAGAAAGAAAAAATGGCACAAGAAGCAGTTTTTCATGCTGGAACTTATGCTTTCGCCCACAGAAGAGATAAAAAAGGTGATTACAGAAGACTTTGGAATGTTAGAATAAACGCATCTCTCCGCCCTCTTGGTCTTTCATACAGTAAATTTATCGGCGCTCTTAAAAAGAAAAATATTGAGGTAGACAGGAAAATCCTCTCAGAACTCGCCAACGCCTATCCTCAAATTTTCCAACAAATCGCCGAAGCTACTAAATAAATGAAAAAATATATTGTTTTAATCCTTTTTGCCCTTTCCATTGGGACATTTTGGTTTATTTATAAAAGAGAATCCATCAAAAATGCTCCGAGATGTGGAGGGATTGCTGGAGAAATTTGTCCTAATGATTATAAATGTATAGGCATGAAAAATTACCCCGATGCCAGTGGATACTGTGTCAAAATATAAACCCAAAATCTAAATTTTAAGATAAAAATATTCACAAGGTCATAACCTTAAAAGATGGGCCGAGATTATATATAAAAATGTAAGCAAAAAGCTTACATTTTTATATATGAGAAAAAACAAAATTAGGAATATTACAAAGTCACACTTTCATTTACATCAGGAACGGTTGCATTCACCCCAAGATAATCATGCAATCTTTGAGCTAAAAAATATGATGATTTTGGTTCCCCCATTACCACAAAGACATTTTTTAAAGTTTCGGCAGAGTCAGAAACAAAAGAAACTAAATTATCCAAATCCTTATGAGAAGAATATCCCTGAATTTTTACCACTTCCGCCCGAACATCAACATCCACTCCTTTAATAGAAACTCGGCGCATCCCTTCTTCTATCCGCCTTCCAAGTGTTCCTGCAGCCTGATAACCCATAAAAATAATGGTGTTTTTTTGATCACCTAAATAAAAAATTTCATGTTCTGTAATGCGTCCGCCATTACTCATACCAGAACCTGCAATTATAACTTTCGGGCCATTATGTCTTCTGATTTCTTCAGATTCCATCCTGGTTTGAGTAAATGATAACCTAGGAAATCTAAACAAATCATCACCTTTTTCAATTTCATTTCTGGCTTTCTCATTAAACAAATAGGCACTTTTTTTATATACACCTGTAATTTTAATAGCCAAAGGTGAATCCAAAAAAACAGGTATTTTAGGAATTTCCTCTCTTTCAGCCAAGTAATTTAACTCATGAAGAATAACCTGAGTTTTTTCTAAAGAAAAAGATGGTATTAGAATTGCCCCACCTTTTTTGGCACCTTTTATAATTGCTTCTTTCAAATAATTACCTCTTTCTTCCCTACTTTCATGATTACGATCCCCATAAACACTCTCCATAAGAATATAAGTTGCACCAAAAATTTTTTCAGTATCCTTTAAGAGAGGAGACGGAGAATTTCCCAAATCGCCCGTGAAAACCACCTTTATTTTCTCTTCCTTACCCCCATCTCTTGAAACTGTGGTTTCAACTTCATACATCGAGGAACCCAAAACGTGCCCAGAGTCTTTCAAGAAAACATTTATATCAGGAAAAATGCTTCTGCTTTGACCATATGGCAAACTTTGCCAAAGAGTAAACGCCTTATCAACGTCCTCTTTTTCATAAAGAGGTAAAATACCTTTAAATCTTGCCTCCTCATCCAAAATTTTTTGAGCGTCTTCAAGCATAAATTTTGATAATTCCAATGTCTCCAACGTGCTGTAAATCCTTCCTCTAAAACCATCTTTCACCAATTTAGGAATTCTTCCTATGTGATCCATATGGGCATGAGTAACGAGCAACGCATCAATTAAAGCAGGATCATAGAAAAACTCTTTATGGTTCAATTCATCAGCAAAATCAACACCTTGCACCAAACCGCAATCTATTAAAAAACGATAAACATTTTCCCCATCTGTTTTCTCAGCCAAAAAATTGGCACCGGTTACAGTACCTACCCCACCACAAAAAGTTAATTTAAATTCTTTTGCCATAAATAAGCTGTTGTTATTGAAGATAAAATTCCACCAAAAGTTCCGATTACTATATCAAACATTGTATCAACCATATAACCTTCTGGGAAATAATTTATACCGACAATCAATTCAAACAATTCCCACAAAAATGCCACAACCAAAACTGCAAAAACACCTGATAATAAAACTTTAAAGAAAGTTGGATGCAACTTTAAATGTAAATAACCAGAAAACCAAAAAAACCAAATGGCGGTTAAAGACAACCAAAATCCTCCAATAAAATGAGTTAAAATATCTAACCACCAAAAGTTTATATAGCCGAAGAAAAAAACCCCATAAAAATGTATAAGAGTTTCCACCAAAATCAATACGGCACTTATAAAGATAATTTTTTTATTCATAGTTCCCTATATTTTACATTGAACCATCAAAAAATCCGCATAAAGCGGGTTCTTTGATGGCCGTTTGAGCGTATTCCCCTAGTAAAAATCTAGGTGGGTGCTCGCAATGTCATTCTTCGGATTCCCGAAGGATTCAACCAGAACAACAAGATTTAAAGCTCCCTAAAAATACCTACAGAGGTAATATTCCCAAACAGCCTAAGATAATTATATCACTACAATTTAAAAAGCAAATCCAACTTACTCCAAAATACTATCCAAATTTACATCATAAAGAATTGCCTCCTGAACTACGCGGTAATTTAACAACTCCTCCTCTTTAAACCACAAGGAAATTTCTCTTTCCGCCTCACTGACTGAGTCAGAACAATGAATCAAATTACGAACAGCTCTATCGTCAACCGCTGCAATCGAATAAGAATCCGAAGTGAAATCTCCACGAATCGTTCCCACATCTGATGTGGCAGGCTCAGTCTCTCCTGTGATTTTTTTTACAACAGTAACAGACTGGTTTCCCTCCCAGACAAGCATAAGCACAGGTCCGGCGGTCATAAATTTAACTAACTGTCCAATAATATCTTTACCATACTCAATAGCTTCCTTTACAATTGGCAACCCGGAAGCTTTCTTATCTTCTAAAATCTTAGTGCCTTTTTTCAGAAACCATGCATCATCTTTATTATAATGCTTCCAAAGTTTGGCTTCTTCAGCAATGCCGAATCTCATTCCAACCAACTTAAGGCCAGTTCTTTCATAACGTTTGATAATCTCACCGACTAAAGAACGTTGAACTCCATCCGGTTTTATAATCACAAACGTTCTCTCCTTTTTTAAATCTTTTTCTTTTGCCATAAAATAAAATTACCAAATAACGGGATAAATCCCGTTAGAAGCTGATGTTAAAAAATATACATTCGCAAACTGACCATGGTATACGAACGTTAAACTTATAGTAACAATCTTTAAATATTTTGCTTCTAACGGGATAAATATAACAAAAATTGATTTTATATCAACCAACCAAATTCTGTAGACATCCGACATCTACAAAATTGGTTGATAATTAAATTTTATATTATTTTATTATTTCTTATATCTCTCCAAGATCTCCTCTTCAACACTTCTCCTATCTTTACCATATTTCAAATAAGAAAGTTGCTTCAATTTTTCAATATTAGATATATTACCCTCTGGAACAGGCAGGGTTTCAATATTAAATGGCTTAATAGGGCGACCATTAACAAGGAGTCGCAAATATGCATTTCTGTTTGGTAAATCTGAGATATCCCTAGAAGAAAAAACTGGTTCAAATTGTTTTTCCAACAATTCAGCGTCCTCAGGGCCAACTCTAAATGAGGCTATTGTCCCAACGTTACCAAACACGGCCCCTTTTATTTTATCGGATAACTGACCGATGAATTGATGCGCCACATTAAGACCCAATCTATATTTTCTGGCTTCAGAAAGAATAACCGCAATAGAATCAGTGGTCACATTTTGAAACTCATCAATATATAAATAAAAATCCGAAAGTTTTTGACCTAAAGAATCAACACGTGACAAGGCGGCCATCAAAAATTTACCGACAATAATTAATCCAAGAAGATGAGAGTTCAAATCACCAAGTCTACCCTTTGCCAAATTGACTAACAAAATCTTCTTTTTATCCATAACTTCTCTAAAGTTAAAAGAAGAATTCTGCTGAGAAATTATCGGTCTCATAATATCGTTGGCCAAGAAATTATCAAACTTGGACGTCACGTAAGGTACTATATTTTGGAGCGCCGCTTCCCCTCCTGCCTTTTCCGCCACCTCTCTCCAAAATTGCAAAACTATCGGGTTCTGACATTTGGACAATTTATGTTCCCTATAGGCCTTATTAGCCAAAACTCTTGATACATCAAGGAGTGTTGCTCCAGAATCAGAATCTTCTAAAGTCAAAAGTACAGAATTTCTAAAATATTGTTCAAACATCGGGCCTCCGGTTTGTTTTAAATCAAACAACTTATCAAAAATTGAGAGCATTTCATTAACCACAAAGATTTTCTGTTCAGGAAATCGCTTATCATACTCAAGCATATTCAAGGCCATCGGTCTTTCTATATAAGATGGATCGAAATAAATAACATCTTCATACCGCTCCTTTGGTATAGAGGCCAAAATCTCTTGAATATCGCTTCCGTGTGGATCAATCATGCAAACACCAGATCCCGCCTTTATATCTTGAATAATCATATTTTTTAACAAAGTTGTTTTACCAGTTCCCGTCTGTCCAATAGCATAGAAATGTCTCATCCTGTCTTCTGGCAAAATATAGACTTTATTCTCCATACCACGAGCCCTATTAACGCCTATAAGCGTGCCAGTTGTCGGTAAACCAACAGGAGCTGGCGAAACTCCAGATTCAGCCTTTTTGAGTTGAGGCATAGATGATTTAAGGTGAGATGTAGGAAAATGCATAAAAGTGGTCACCTCCTTCAAATTGAAAAGGCACTCTTCCCTCTCTGAATACATACGCCAAGAAAATTCACGTATAAACTCCCGGAGACGCGAACCCTCAACTTTGGTAAAAGAAATTTTATTGCCACCAGTATTTTCAAATTGAGAAAAAGAGGCTTCCAAATCTTTCAAAATTTCATCCGACAAATCTTCATTTGCTGACGAAGCAATCAGTCTTACATTACTTAAAACTATCGGGGCGCTAATCTTGAATTTAATATTATCAACAGCTATTTGATCAACCCTCTTTGGTTCCATCTTATCTTTATCTTTTTTCGAGTCAGAAGGAGGTGAAATTAAATCACTTATACTCTTAAAAATCTTACCCCCAACACCAAATGGAATATCAATAGCCGAAGAAGTTGAAACTCCTTTTTCAATCTCTCCCAAAGCTTTAGACCATCCTTTTAGGTATTCTGGTCCAGCTGGTTTTAAAACTATTTGAATTGATGCTCCCTCACCATCCCTATCAATTTTAGAAAAGCTATTCAAAATAACGGCCAACGGATCTATATCAAAATTTTCATAATGCTTAATTGGAAAAATAGGATTCTTTCGAAGCGTTGCAAAAGAGCCGGCAACACCCCCTTCAGGATTAAAAATATTATAATCATTCTTTTCTTCTTTTATTTTAACTCCTGGAAAAATAGAATGGACCTGTTTTTCAAAAATATCTTTTTTTGAATCAGGGACCGAGGAATAAAAGACAAATTCGTCACTACCATTTGCGTTAGCAATTTCAATAGTAAAATAATCACCCGATTTATAATTACCAAGCATACCAGAGTAAAATTGTTCCATTCCCGAAATAAATTTTTTCAATTCAACATTGGCATCTTCTTTTGGTACTTCTGGTAAAGTTATTTCAAAAAGAGTCATGTGGGTCGGTTTCCAAACTGGAGAACTTTCTGTAACCCCAGGAGCACTATAACCAGCTTTAATATATTGAACTAAAAATCTATGAAAATCATCCTCAAGGTGTGGGTTGCTCATTTTTTGAACAACAGACAAAGCATTCTTTATACCTTTCTCCTGAAGAAGACCTATTAAAGACTCAATTTGTCTATCATGACTTTCGGGGGAAATATTTAGAATTATGGCCCCCTCTTCATGAGGTTTAATAATCTTCTCCTCTTTCAAAACAGCCTTAGCTGGCGTATTAACATAATCTTTTACCACAGAACGTACAGTTTCCTCTTTTGGTTTTTCAGGAATACCATTATCCATTACCTCTCTTTTTTTTATTTCATTACGTAAAAAGGCAATTTCCTCTTCTGGAGAAGAAAACTTTTTTTGTTCACTAGAAAAACCACCGAGTTCCATATTGGTTTATATTATACAATGAAAATCTTTGTATGTTTATGAGTTCAGATCCGCCCTAACTTTAAGTAACCCGATTCTATCTTCACCATCCTTTTCGCTTTTGTTAATTTCTTTCAAAGATTTCAAAATTTCTTCCAATTCCCCCTTATACGCTTCATTTACAGAATTGATAGCCTTCATATATGACAAAGTATAGCTCAAAAGAACTTTTCCACTTTCTTCTTTTGAGAGTTCAATATTTAAACATTCTTCAACGTAAATTCTGGCTTCATCTTTCTTTCCAGAAGTTAAAAGGGCTTCAAATTTTACAGGATCAAAATTTGTCATTATATTAAATTCTTAATCTTGCCAGAGCATTATTTATTAATATTTTCTTTGGCCCTGTTGCTTTACCAGCCTGTTCTCTTACAACGCCTATCAAAAATTGCTTAGCTTCATCTCCGGTCTTTTCCCCAACAACAGAACCTCTCCTTGAAATAAAGTTTGTTATGAGCATAAGAGTTTTGCCCAAGGCCCCTCCTTCATTGCCATTACCTATCTTATCAAATATTGTTTCAGCTTCCTCAATTAAAACATCCTCTATTGCAGTTTGTATCTCTGACCTCTTTTGATCTGCATTTTCCACATATTCAGTGTCATCATCAGTCCTTATGTTAGCAATCATTCTTCTGGCCTCCTCCAATTTCTTAATTCTCTGTTCTGGTCTCAAACCATCCTTACGTGCCTCATTATTAATTTGAGCATACCGTGCTTCAATTTTCCTTTTAATAACTCCGGAAAGTGCCTGAATGCCAGAATAAACCTTCAAGACCCCTTGGCGTGCTTTATCATGTTCTTCCTTTGACTGTCCTAACAAATCACTAAGCTGTTCCGCTTTTCTTGCAGAAGCTTCAACTTTTGCTAATTCAGAATTAACTTTCTTTAAATCTTCAGCCACAATCTTAGACATCTTAAACTTTATAGACACTCTTTCGACTAAAGATTTTCCGGCAGTTTTTTCTTCTTGAATTTTTTCAAAGGCTTCTTTTTGTTCTGACTTTTCTCTTACTTGCTCAGCTTCTTCTTCTAATTGTTCGAAGGTGACAATAATCTTATTAACAGCTGAAGCAAAAGTTGGTCTATCGATATCTTCCGCCTTCCATTTAGAATCTACAAAAAAATCATAGACATACTGTGGCTGTTCTTGTTTCTCTTTCAAAAACCGCACAAAAGTCCTCATATCTTGCCTTCTATCAGAAACATTGCCTAAAACCTTTAACTGATTAAAAACATCTAAAACGCGTGGAGTCTTATCGTCCGCCAATATTTCCTCAAAAGCTCTGACAAACCCTCTTTCAGTCAAAATGCTTTCATCGAGGCCTCTTAATCTATCCAAAAAACTGACCTCTGATGCTAGCTCCAACATTTCCTGTCTTTCTGTAAGCTGTTCTCTTTTTTCAATTAAAGCATCCGCACCCCCCAATCTGGCAATTTCTTGTTCAGTCCTTGTTATTTCCCCAGGTAATTCATTGTAAGCCTTAATGATTTTCAATTTTTCTGCAAGTAACTCTGGATTTTCTAACGCCTCTTGATCAATCTCATTAGTTATAGCCTCAAAATCAGCGTCTGCTAAAGTAATGCCTGTTTCTGTTTTAAATTTATCTTTAAGAGTTTTAACTATCGCCTTTTTTACATCATCTGCACCTTTAAATGCTTGAAAATGTTTTTCAATTGTCTCAGGATAACTTGGATCGTTTGGATCCAAATCTTCAGTACCATCAATTTTAGCCAAAAAATCAGGAAACCTTGGGTAATTTAAAGCCGTTTCAACATCAAAAGTCTGACGTGTTGTCTCTACAACATCCGCATTTTCGTTTCTTGGTCTATTTGGTTGACTAGACATTTATTTAATATATTTTAACCTAATAAAAATTATTTCCTGTCTGGATTACCCCAATCTTTTGGACTTCCCTTAAAAGGATTCCTCCAATGATCACTAGCTTGTCCGCCCGATACGCCACCATCCATGCCTACTGAATAACCGACACTTCCACCCTGATTGACACTTCGAGCAGTTCCTCCATTTTTATATGATTCCCTTTCTCTATCCAAACGACTCAGTTCCTCCATAAACCCTCTCGGCATTTTAGGGTGAGGAAATTGTGGTCTCTCTCCTTTTTTAATCAACAAACAATGTTTCAAAACTGCCTCAAAATTATAATTATTTGGTGATTCATTATTTTTTTTCAAAACCGAGAAAAAAACAAATTTTATAAAATCTTTCTCATTCATACGTAAATAATCAGGTAAATTCACACCCCTATCATGCCCATATTCACCGCCATAACCACCAGAAGGAGTACTCCCACTAAAAGTTTGGCCAGGAAAAACACTTCCCGAATTGACACTCCCAGAGCCAATGCTCCCTGAACCAACACTTCCTGAAAAAGCACTGGTCTGTTCAGATGAATTTGTCTTTTTTTGACCAGGCCATTCTCCGCGAGTAACAGTTGGAACCGTTGGTTGTTTTTGTAATGTGTTAGTACTAGATTGATTTTGAGCAAAAGATTCATTACCCCCCAATAAACCCGCCAACAAAACACCAATCTTACCCATTTTGCCTAACAAACCTGATTTACCACTTTTTGGTAATTCTATCTCTTCCTCACTGTTTACATTCAAATCAGGGATTTCTTCAGTACCTAAATCTTCTTCTAATTGTCTTCTGGCCTCTTCCAGTTCAAGTGATTCAGTTTTTAAATCAGTCTGTCTTAAAACAAAATCCTTGCCTCCAGCAACCGATCCTTCAGCACCAGAACTTTCCAAAACGTCTTCACCTTCCAATTTTATTTTTTCATTCATACTTAAATTATATTCTAGTTAATATTTCTGGGCCATTATCTAAAATAGCCACAGTATGTTCAAAGTGAGCGCTTTTGGAACCATCCCTAGTTTTATACGTAAAACCATCGGAAGCCAAAATAATTTCGCTTTTTCCAATATTCAACATTGGCTCGATAGCAATAACCATACCCGAAAAAAGTTTAGAGCCCTCTCCTTTTTTACCGTAATTAGGAATAAAAGGATCTTCATGAACAGCATAACCCACACCGTGACCTGCAAGTTCTCTTATAATCCCGTACCCATGAGGTTTAACAAAATTTTCTATAGCAAAACCAATATCACCAGTAAAATTACCGATCTTTGCTTCTTTTATACCGACATAGAGAGACTCTTTGGTTATATTTAACAATTTTTGATCCGCTTCACTAACTTTGCCAATAGCAACCGTGATGGCTGAATCTGTAAACAAGCCTTTATGAATAATACCTCCATCAATACTGACAATATCCCCTTCTTTGAAAATCCTTGGATTAATATTCGGAACGCCGTGAACCACTTCATCATTAACAGAGACACAAATAGAAGCAGGGTAAGCCACCTTACTACCCCGAGCTTTATAATTCAAAAATGATGGTTTATCTCCATTTTTTTCAATAATTGAAAAAGCTAAGTTATCTAAATCTAACGAAGAAACTCCAACCTTTGCATTCAAAGCTAATTCCAAAAGCAAAGAAGCAAGACGTCTTCCGCCCTCTCTTAAAATTACTATTTCTTCTTTATTTTTTAATTGGGGTTTCTGTGAATGCATCAAATTTAGCAGGTTTACCACCTACACCTTTTAAATCCCATACTACTCGCTTCATATAATCTTGCCAACCAGTAAGACCTCCGTGCAACAACACCACACCACCTTTCCTAGTTTCCCAGTTTCTAGCTACTTCATATTTTGCTTGTGAAGATGGTACCGGATTAAACTTTGGCACATCTACAATCTTACACGTCTCCTCAACAACTCCGTCTATAATAGCAAAATCTTTAGGATGTCTTTCTTTTAGATTTTTTGGTGATCTAAAATATTCCGAACAAAGTTCAGCCCAGTATTCTTCAGCTTTCAAATCAAATTTTTTCTCATCAATACTCTCTACATAAGAAAACTTTATTCGATCATCACTATTTAACCTCCCAATAATAGAATCAAGAAGTGCCAACCTTCTTTCATAAGGTAAATTAAAATTTGAAATCCAATCATTGGCATGACCGACTTCATGAGAAAAGACATCGTCCAGTGCCTTAGGAGCTAAGTTACTTGGAGACTTATTATCAGCTAATTTAACTTCAAAATTACTATTAGTATAAAAATTTAAAGAGCGAGTTGCTTGGTTATAAGTACCCACCACTCTCCCTGTAACATTAGTCCCGTATCTTTGAAGAGTGTTGGTATCTTGTCCTGTTGAATAATTGATAGCCAAAAACTTTCCTGAAACCCAACCTTTTGGATAAAAACCATTCTCATCACTCCAAACAACTTTTAAGTTATCCGCCAATTCTGGATCAATCTGTTCAAAACCGGAAACAATTGGAGCATTTGGAAGAACTTTCAAACCATCAGCTAAATGCAACTTCGCTAAATAAAGTGGAGAAACATAATTAGTTAAACCTCTTTCCATTGCAACAACTTCTGCTCCTTTCAACTGAGCAGGTGCATTTGTTCGCGACTCTTCTATATGTTCAATTCTGTTAGTTGAAGCTGATGGTGTCATACCAGGATCAGATTCTTCTGTTTTTTTACCCTCTTTATCACCATAAAGTAATAAAAGACCCCCGGCAACAACAGACAATCCGCCACCAGTAATTGCCCACTTATGCCAACTTTTCCCTTTTTCTTGTCTAACATCTCTCAATGTTGGCGCTGATTCTTGAGGTTCATCTTCAACGGCTCTTTCCGGTGTTCCACTCCTTCTCCTACCGCCTGATAAAATTTCCTCTCTTCTTCTTCGAACGTCCTCAGGCGACATTGAAACAGGTTCTACAGGGGTCACCTCAGAACGATTAGGTCGCGGAGCGACCGGCAATTTCCTTTTTGGCGGTTTTGGCTCTAAATCTGTAGCTTCTTCTCTTTCTGGGGCATCTTCTGCCTCCCCTTCATCTGTAGGACCAGGTCCAGCTTGTTCAGGCGTCCCACGTTTTTCCGCCTTTAGTTTTTTAGCTAATCCTATCTTTTGATCCAATAACCACTTGGCATTTCTAAATATTTCTTCCAAATCATTTTGTTCAATCGCAAAATCTGCAAAAGTCCCATCTCCCACTGTCACACTATCTAAATTCTTTTTTCTAAATTGAGCAAAATCCTTAAGCTCCTGAAAATCAGGCAAAAGCGGACTCCTAACGGAAACCTTATTGTGCAAAAATACTAACCTAGTTAAAGCCCAACAAAAAACAGAATCTGGATCAAGTGAATCCATTGAAGGTGCGATAAAATACCTCCGAACACAATCTCTTAACGCCTTAAAATAGCCCTCTGTTCCTTCCTTAAGACTTGCATAATCTTCCTCAAAAGACTGTAAATCTAAATCTGTAGATTCTTGCTTTGACTTTAAAAATAAACTGGTTCTTTGATCCGTCCCCTCAACCCCTCCCCTTTCTCCGTTTTCTACTCGTCTTTCACCCTCGATCTCTTTTTTTGGATCTTCAATTTTCTCTGTCCCACCCTCTTTCTTACCGTCAACTTTTGGAGCACCGACACCTTCCTGACGTCCTGTGCCAGAAACATCCCCAGGGTTATCAGGGGGCAAATCAGACGTGACATCATCCATCGAAACACCTTCACCTTGATCAGCTGGGCCAGGAACATCTCCATCTTCTAGCGCTGGTGGCATACCTCCCATATCTAAATCAACTCTATCACCAAAATCAGTTCCACCTGGCTCTGACTCGTCATCAGCGCCTGCATCTGACTCAACTCTTTCAACTCCACCACCTACATCGCCAGAACCGCCCCCACCGACATCCGAACCCTTTGCATTACTAAGACCATCTCCCACCGGTTTTTTCAGAGCCTTTCTCCTTTTTGCTTCCGCAATTCTTTGATCAAGAATATCTTTTGCTTTTTCAAAAATCGCCACCAAATCTGCAACCTCTATTGAAAAATCAGAAAAGTGCCTGCCGTCTTTTGTCTCCAAGCCATCAAATTTTGGTCTTTCTCTTTCACTAAATTCACCGGCGTCTTTCGAATCCACTAAAAATCTAAAACTGTTTCTGTCACTATGATAAGTTGCTAGTCTTGATAAGAAGCCCGCTAATGTCACTTCTTCTTCCAATTTCACCTTGCCCCCATCAAAAACCCGTCTAACTGCAGGTAATATAATATCCATCTTACTGATCGATTCTAGACCTACATAGTAACTAATACTCGGATATTCCTTTTTCGCCATATCATCTATATGTGCCTCGTCTATAAACTTAAATGCTGGCCCTTCATAATTAAAACTAAACGGAAAAGGAATTTTTTCTTTTAGTTTTTCCGGCGCTTGAGCTTTATCCGGAGTAGGCGATGGTGGAGGTGGCGGAGTTGGAGATGGAGTATCAGATTCTTTCTTTGGGTCTCCTCTTTCACTTCCACGACTATCCAATGCACGATCTAAGGCCCCCAACGCATCATCTGATAATCCTCCAAATCCACTTTGTGCTCCAACCCCCTTTATACCTTCACCAGATTTTAGAGCCTCTATTTCTCCTTTCAACACCTTATTGCGCGCCCTCAAATCATTCATATAAGACGCCTGAGTAGCATCAGTATCATCTAAACCATCAAATTCAGCTTCAAAAAAATCCCGTGGATTTCCCTTTACAACCTCATCCTTTCTTAATTTTCTAAGTTCATTAGTTAAAGTAAAAAACTCTTCAAACAAATCATACGCTTGTTCCTTTTTAGTTTTCTTACGTTCAACCATTCTTATCGCCTCAACCCTAGAATCTTTTCTTTCACCTCTTTCTTCTTGTGGCGCAGAGGAGGGATCAGTTACCCCTTCTGTCTTTCCCTCACCTACTTTTTCTGCCCCAACATCTCCTGAATCTAATTCCCACCTGCCAGCCACCCTTTTTATAGGCACAGCTCTTAAATTTGCTGGATCAAAATCATTATCACCATAATTTAACCTATCAAATTCACCTTTTTTAGAAGAACGTGGTAACAAATAATTATTTCCTTCAAATTCAACTTTTATATATCGCAGAGCAGAACCAAGAGCGTTATTTTCATCTATAAAATAACAGTCCTCATTCCCACCAACATACTCTCTCGGTCTCCAAATTACAGAAACCGCAACACCTGAAATTTTTTCTGATAACGCATTTTGAAGATCTCCTATATGCCAAAATTCAACTTCTGAATTAATAACTTGTTGATAAGCATTTCCAATTCTTTCCTCAATTGTCCCTTCTTTTTCTGGTCCTGATTCAATCGTTCCCTCTTTGCCTAACTTCCCTTCACCCGAAACAGCATGGTCTATTCCCCCTTCTTCTCGCACATCAAAATCTGATGGTGACCTTACTTCTTTCTCTTCTTCCTTGCCAGGCATCGGAATATCTCTTTCGCTTACAGGTGGCATTCCAGAGATTGGGCCGAGATCTAAAGTTTGGTCTGCTCCCTCTTCTTCTCGCACATCAAAATCGATCCCGGAATCAGAACCCTCATCACTTGCCTCTTCAGAATGACTCACAACCCAACGACCGCCTTCTTTTGTAATACGAACAGGTCTAATATTAGCCGCATCGAACTCCAAAATGTCATCTCCCTTTTCAACTCCAGTAAGTCTTGGCAATAAATAATTCCTGCCGCCAACTTCTACCCCAATGTACCACCATGTCTGAGCCGGTCTTTTATCTCCAGTAACAAAATAAACACCTCCCACCATAGGTCTGAAAAAAGAAAAAACTCTGGCCTCAGGAATTTTTTTTCTTAAATCTGCTTGAAGCCTTTCTTCCGAATAACCGCCCACGTTGGCCAATTCATTAAAAACTTCTGCGATTATATTTTCAACTTCCGCTTCATTTATTTCAATTTTTTCCCCTTCCACAATTTCACGCGACGCAGAAATTCCTTTGTCTGCACCCTCTGTTTCCACTCTTGTCTCTGGAATATTCACCTTCCAACCTTTTTTACTATCACCACTTAAAGGTATCGGTTGAATACTAATATCCCCGGGGGCTCCCACAAAAGATAATTTTTTACCTCGTACCAAAAGAGTCCTTCCTATCTCAGCATAATCCATAGCTTCAAATTGAGAAGGACTAATAGGTCTAGGCAAAAGAAAATCTTCCCCCCCAACGTTCACCTTAAAGTACATCACGGCCGAACCAACTCTCTCATTTAGAAAAATATACCTCTCATCAGCGGTTGTTTTATAAACAAGTCTGACTTGAGCACTAGAAAAGCCTTCTTCTTCTTCCAGATCCATTTCAAAATCTACAACATTATACTCTCTTGTTGTACGTATCCATCTACCGAAAACCTCCGCGATTTTCTCTTCAATCGTACCCTCTTTTTCTGGTTTTGATTCAAGACCGCCAGTCTTGCCCGGAGGTGTCGGTTCCGGCGCTTTCTTTTCTTTTGCCTCGGGGATATCTGCTTCCCAACGCTGGCCGTTCAATTTAAGAGGAATTGGTTGGATGTTGTGACTACTAGGAGTACCTTCAAAAGAAAGAAATTCCTCACTATTACCAACACGAGCATATCTATTCCCCACGAATGCATTTGGGGACATTGGTTTTGGTAAAAGAAAATTTTTTCCTCCAAACTCTATTCTGTAATAACACAAAGAATCTACCTGATTTAAAAAATACACGTCTTTAGATTTGGTTGGTCTAAAAATTTCAAAAACTTTTGCCCCAGGAATAACCTTCTGCAATTCAGATTCAAGATACTCTCTTTCAATAGACAACGGATGACGTGTAACTCTACCAAAAACCTCCGCGATTTTTTCTTCAATCGTGCCTTCTCTTGGGTCTGCCTCCCCTTCAAATTGTTTTGGAATGTCTAATGGCATAAAAATTTATTTTATAACTGTTCCCCTAAATGATACGTCGTTGAAATAGTTTTTCAAATTTTCCAAGTTTTTTCCATTTAAAATAGCGACCTCAATCCCTGCTTCTTCGGCATTTTTTGCTGCCATTGGATCAAAAGGAGAATTGAGTCCTGGAGCCCATTTTTCAGGAATAATTTTTCTAAACTCTGCCCAAGAAATTTTTTCTATTTTTTTAGCATCAGGAAAAACTTTCGGATCTTTATCATATGCATAATCAATGTTTGAAAGATTAGCAATCTTTTTCGCACCAAAAATTTTGGCCAATTCAACTGCATCATAATCAGTACTCCAACCCGGTTTCCATCCCCCAGCAATAACAACAGGCTTTTTTATGTCTCCCGCTTCAAACGGATTAATTATCACGTTTGGATGAGCTAAATCTTTTAACAAAATTCTTAAAAAATTAGCGTTTATTATTGTCGCCTGAATACCGATCCAATCAATATCTTCATTGCTGTAATCACCAATCTCGCTAGTTGCTTTCTGATATTTTCTAGCAATTTTTCCACCACCGGTAATGATTATGTACCTTTTCCCCTCTCTGACTTCTTCTTTTATAAAATCAATAAAACTTTTAACAAAACCGGTATCTATTTCTTCAGGGAAAATTAAAGAGCCACCTAAAGAAATAATATTGAAACCTATTTTTTGTTCTAATTCAGACATTAAAGAGATAAATCTACAGTTTTTATAATATCAGCGTGAACTTCTTCAATCGATTTTCCACCTTTTATATTATGAAAATGATAATCTTTGTTATTTTCAAAAAATCTTATTGAAGGCATAACATTTTCATCAAACCAACTCATTCTTTTTCTAATTTCTTCCCCATCATCATCAGATCGGCCTCTTCCAAGCAATCTTTCCGTCGCCCACTCTGGGGTGACATCAATAAAAATTATGTGCGGAATATTTCTTCCGTAAAATTTCATTGTTGAATCAAAAATAGTGGCTTCTGCTGGACGCCTTGCAACACCGTCACAAACGACATGACTTTGTGGAGTCATATTTTTAATTAAATAGTCAGCCCACAACGAAACCGGCACAAATTCGGGTTGGAGACCGCCTTTATCATACAAATCTTTTACCAAATCTCTAGTAAAACCAACATTATTAGCAATAAAATCCCTTATCAATTTCCCAGTTTCTATATAAATAACGGATAAAGTTTTATCTTTTTTTGACAACTTTTCTATAAGGAGCTTAGCTTGAGTTCCCTTACCACAACCAGACCTGCCAAAAAATACAAAAGTTTGAGGTTCCATATATTTAATTTAATGAAACAAGTATAACAAAAACTCTTATTTTTCAAAATATTTCATAAGAAAGAAAAAGCCCCCCGACGGGTTACGTCGGGGGGCTTTTCTCAATAATCTTATCTATAAAGACCCGGATTTATATTTCTTAAAGCGTCAAACATATTAGCGGTCATATTCTGATTGTTAGAAGAAGTGACGGCACCTGTAACACTAACGGTCAAAGTATTAGACGCTCTATCTCCATTTGAATCAATAGCAGTAAGAGTAATTGTGTAGGTTCCGGGCGTAGTATATGTGTGAGATTTAGAGGTAGTCAAAGTGGTGGTAACAAAAGCTTGTACTGGTGTTGTTATGGCAGTGTTATCCCCCCAATTGATTTCGTAACTAGTTACATAATCATCAGCTTTTGTGGCGGTGAATCCCCAATTATTGGATGTTCCAGCAACAACAGTAGTAGGGCCCGTTGGAGAAGAGACGGTAGGTGGGAGAGAAGGTGCTACTGAAGTACCTACATTGACAGTGAAAGTCCTTGAATCAGTTCCTCCCTTACAATCTGAAACACTAACTTGAACGGTGTATGTACCAGAAGCGCTCCATGAGTGTGAGGCAGTCTTTTGTGTACCCTTGCCTGAAGTGCCGGGAACACAGGTGCCAGATTCAGCCACATCTCCCCAACTGATACTCCAAGTTAAATCATCGTTATTAGCATCAGTAGCAGTCCACGAAAAATTCACACTCTCTCCAACTCGAATACCAGAAGGTAGAGCGGTTTCTGTGATAATTCTTGGAGCAGAATTTGATACAACTGGAGGAGGAAGAACTGTTACCTGTGTCATCGCAAGAGTAGTTGAATTACCAGACAGCAACTTAACACTGTAAGTTCCTGAAGAATTGTAATCATGACGACTGTTAAGAGAAGTGGTATATCCTAAAGCACTTCTTGAACCATCACCAAAATCAACTATCTCATTACCGACAGGGCTATAATTACTAACCACAAAATCAACCCAAAGTGTAGGTGAAGCTCCAGTCAAAGTACCAGAAGATGGAGAGGCAGAAATTGAAGGTTGAGCTGAAGTGATTGGAGCAGTGATAGAAAAAATAGAGTTGCTCATATCGGCTATAGAACTATTAGTTCTATCTGTAATTACAACTTTGTAATTACGTCCAACTGGTATTGTCTGTGGTACCGTCCAAGAATAAGTACCTACCTCAGTTGCTACATTTTCTGAAAGTCCGTCTTCCTCAAATCTATACTCCGCATAAGACAATGTATCCACAACCCTAATTGCAACTGCAGAAACATATAACGAAGACCACCTGATTGGATAGGTCTTTCCTTTTTCAAAATTCTCCCCACCATTCGGACTCAAAACAGTGATTGAAGGTTGAGCCGATTGAGGTGGATAAACCCGACTACCTTTGATAGCTAACAAAATATCTGCTTTATCAAAAGATGTAATAACCCCATTTCTATCAACATCTAATTCATCTATAAACGTAGAATCGGTTTTACTCTTTCCTATTTGGGAATCAAGAATTTTTGAGATCCTAGTGTAGATTAAATTAAAAGCAGTATCACTTGTAGTAAGAACTGTTCTTATAAGAATCTGGTCAGTGGCATTAACTAATCTATCATTGTTCACATCAAAATCAGTCTCCGTGGCAGGATTAAACGCACTTCTTGTTCTGTTTCTGGCTGCCTGTTCAAGATAGGTGATGATTTGGCTGTCGGTGTACTTGGTAAGAGTTGGCGCGGTAATGATAAAAGAAACAATGTTACTGCCAGGCAATGATAGACTGGTTTTGACTGCTAATTGATAAGTGCCAGGAGCAAGGGTTGTTGGAACCGCAAAAATCAAACTCGTACCATCCGCTTCAAAGGTTGTTGCTCCGAAAGAGTAACCGTTTAACCAAACATGATTTGAACTACCATTTGAACTGGTGTTGGCAAGATTGTTACCGCGAACTTTAACAAAAGTGCCTACAGAACCAGAAGAAGGAGTGATACTGGTAATGGAAGGTTGGAAACCTGAAGAAATAACGGAAAATGACCCTGAATAACCCACATTACTCGTACCTCTCTGAGTTATTGCGATTTGAATCTTTGAAGACGCCCAAGTTGGTGTCCACATATAGCTACAAACTCCTTTGCCGTAACCGAGACAGCCCGCCTGTACTTGAGTTATTCCTCCCGCAATATTATCTTTGCCATTATCGGTAAATCCAGTGATGTCATAAATTGCAGAATTATCTGAATTACCGAACGCACCCCAATCAATTCTTACCGGAGTTCCAATAGTCAACACTTCTCCCCCTTTCGGGCTTAAAACTGTGATTGAAGATAAAGTGGCATTTCCCACTTGCACTGTTGCTGATGTGTTAACAGTCTGCCCCGCGTTATCTTTCACCGAGAAATTCACAGTATAAGTACCGGCGATTGCATAACTGTGTGTGAAAGTCGCCGTTTGAACAAAAGCCGGAACAAAAAAGGATGAATTGATTCCCTGAGTTGTTGAAACTGTGTCCATCCAATTGACTGCATAACTCAAACTTCCATTTTCAGGATCTGAAGCATTGATAGTCCAAGTTCCCGTCTCTCCCACTTTGAGAGTGGTTGGTGCAGTGACACCATTGATTACTGGAGGTCTATTACCACCTACAGAACCGACGGTAATTGTCACCTTGGCTAGAGGTTTTGTATAAGCAGGACAATTCATTCCAATAGGACAACCAGCGTTATTGAACAAAGTGGCTGTATAAGTTCCAGCTCTATCATACCTATGATAAGCTTCCGCACGATTAGAACAAGAAGAAGGAACGGAAGCTGTACATTTTGATGACATAGTCTCAGTCCCAGAACCGTCTCCAAAATGAACAGCATACTGGGCACCTTGTTGGACATAAGCACTGAAATTAACTAACAAAGGTGCACTGCCTGTGTTTGGACTAGCGGTAAAATCATAATTAAAAGGAATGTCGCCATCGGAATACACATTGATAGAGACGTTGTTTGACCTCAATCCACCAACTACTACCCAATAAACAAAAGTGCCAGTTTCTGTGTTTGTATAATTTTCATAATTTGAAATCGTAAATTCACCTAAATCGTTTGTTCTCCCCAAAGAACTTGCTTTAGAAGCAAAGTTTGTTTGATTAGGATTATTACTGTACAGAACCACCTCTGAATTTGCTGGAGCATTTTTTATTTTTACTGTCAGCAAAGTATTCTGACCAATTTTTATATTAACAGGATCAATGGTTAACAAAAAAGTTCTGCCTATAACATTTTTATCAATAGTCACATCTCCATTACAAGTAATTTCCTTAATCTTTCCTCTAGTTAAAACACCAACGAACCCAGTTGGAGAAAATCCATATTGAGATTGGAACTTTTTAACAGCGCCAAAAGTGGCCAAACCGAAATAACCAGTTGGGTTGCCAGTAATATAACCTTCCGAAACTAGAAAATCTTGAAGTTGTGATACTGCTCCGCCTGTCTTGGCATCAGTATCTCTGTATCTCAAGTTTGTCGTCAAATCCAAACATGCAACGTTACCGTCTGGATCAACATCACCGTTTTGGACTGCAGTTTGTGCATTAACGACTGGCACAAAAGATAAAGCGAGAACCATAACAAGAAAAAATTTAAAGAAATTTTTCATAAAATACATAAAATAATAGTAAGCTTATAATTGAACTTTTGAATACTTAATTAACTTTACCACCCTCTTCGACTTGGTGGCGACTAAATGTTGGCAACTCTCTAGACAACCTTTCAACTTGCTCTTGAACTTCAAACCATTTGTTTGCCTCATCCCTTATTGGAGCAATCTTCGCTCTATCCTCTGGTTTTACACCATCCAAACCTTTCATTTCGATTTCTTTCCAAACGCTCTGCCCAATCTCTCTCGCCTTTTTACCAAAAATCACGAGCAATCTTTGAGTTTCTTCTATTTGCTTATTCCAACCTGCTCTATCCTCCGGTTTTACCGTCTTTAAATCAACAATAGAAAGTTTTGACTTCAAATCTTCTAAATTTTTTATAATAACCTTAAAAAGTGAAATGTTTTGATTTTCTTTAGAAAGATCAATAACAGTTTTCATATCAATATTTAATTGACCAGTGAGATTAGTGCTAGAAACTGATTCAATATTTCTTGTCGCTTTTTCTACTGAACCTAAAGGTTGTGTCTGACGGCTTGCCGTAGAACCTTTCGAGCCATCAAAAGCTTCAACGTCTTGTGCCCCCATAACAGCGCCAGCCCCAACAATACCCAAAACACCAGTTTTTAATCTATTCCAAACTCCTTTTTCGGTCTTTTGTGGCAAATTAAAACCAGCCTCTTGTTCTTGAGACTCTTCCGGAACTTGAGAAAACGCTCCTTGTTCTAAATTCATTTAAATTAAAAGAAAATAATAATATTTATCTCTAACTTACTATAGTATATCACCTTTTGCTGAAAAAATCAACCCCGTTAAAAACCTTGTTGTTAAGCGGTTATTTAGATAAATAAAAAAACACTACAACTTTTTAAAGTTTATACGCTCAGGAAAAATTTTGTCTTATTTCTAACAGAGTCAACTTGAAAAAACACCATTGTGTGGTGTTTTTTCAAGTTAATTTAGACAATTTAGAAATTATTTTCTAGCTTCTATGATAGTTGTAGCGACGTTACTAGGTACAATATCATATTTCAAAAATTCCATAGTGTAACTGGCACGTCCTTCAGTCATTGAACGAAGAGCTGTGATATAACCGAACATTTCAGCAAGAGGCACCTCGGCATTAATAACCTTATTCAAACCCCTATCGTCAACACTTTGGATTTGACCTCTCTTTGAGCTCAAATGACCCGTAATGTCGCCGAGAAACTTTTCTGGAGAGACAACCTCTACTTTCATTATCGGTTCCAAAATAACAGGTCTGGCTCTTTTGGCGGCATCCTGAAAGGCCATAGAGGCAGCAATTTTATAAGCAATTTCTGATGAGTCAACGTCATGATATGAACCGAAAGTTAATTCACAAGAAATATCAACCAGAGGATAAGAAGCTAAAATACCTCTTTCCATGGCTTCTTTTACACCTTTTTCAACAGCTGGGATAAACTCTTGAGGAATGACACCTCCTTTAATTGAATCCACAAATTCAAAATGGTCATATCGACTAACATTTTTTGGAATTTTTTTACCTTCAACTAAAGGTTGCATAGGTTTGACTGTAAGCTTTACGTGACCATATTGACCCTTACCTCCAGTTTGCTTGATATATTTACCTTCAGCTTCTGCCTCACCAGTAATGGTCTCTCTGTACGCAACTTGAGGCTTACCAACATTGGCTTCGACATTAAACTCTCTTTTCATTCGATCCACCATAATATCAAGTTGTAATTCGCCCATACCCATCATAACTGTTTCCATAGTTTCTGGATCAGATTTAATTTTGAAAGTTGGATCTTCATCAGAAAGTCTTTTCAAAGCCAAGCCCATCTTCTCTTGATCAGCTTTTGTTTTTGGCTCAATACGCATAGCAATAACTGGCTCCATAAACTTTATAGCTTCAAGAATGATAGGGTTATTCTCATCACAAAGAGTGTGACTAGTTCTTGCATCTTTCAATCCTACAGCGGCGGCAATTTCTCCAGCATAAACTGTTTCAACCTCTTCCCTCTTATCAGCCTGAAGTCTGACGATTCTTCCCAATCTTTCTTTTTTGCCAGTGTTGGCATTATACAAATAGGTACCAGAAGAAACTGTCCCAGAATAAACTCGAAAGAATGTTAACTGCCCAACGAAAGGATCTGCTTGCAACTTAAAAGCCAAAGCACAAAATGGTTCTGAATCAGAAGGGTGTCTTTCAACTTCAGTGCCCGTATTTGGATTTATACCCTTAACGGCAACGAGGTCTAGAGGAGAAGGTAAATAATCCACAACTGCATCCAAAACCAACTGCACGCCCTTATTTTTAAGAGCAGAACCTGTCATAACAGGGAAAATTTTGTTATTAATGACCGCATGTCTCAAAGTTTTCTTTAAATCTTCCAAGGAAAGTTCCTTACCTTCAAAAAAAGCTGTCATCATTTTCTCATCATTCTCAACAATTTTTTCAATCAACTCAGCTCTATATTTCTTAGCATCCTCAAGTAAATCAGCTGGAATCTCCGCTTCTACAATCTTTTCACCCTTCTCCCCTTCAAAATAGACGGCCTTCATAGTCAACAAATCAACAACTCCTTTGAAATTTTCTTCCGCACCAATAGGAATTTGCATTCTAACGGCACTCTTATTTAATCTGTCCAAAATAGAAGCAAAGGATTTTTCAAAAGAAGCGCCCATTCTGTCTAGTTTGTTTATGAAACAAATTCTTGGCACCTTACCTTCATCAGCATATCTCCAGTTAGTTTCAGACTGAGGTTCAACTCCAGCAACGCCATCAAAAACAACGACGGCTCCGTCCAAAACCCTAAGAGATCTTTTAACTTCTACTGTAAAATCAATGTGCCCAGGAGTGTCAATAACGTTGAAACGTACCTTTTTTGAATTATCTGTTTTTGGCATATATGTCGGATTCCAAAAACAAGTAATGGCGGCAGCTGTAATAGTGATACCTCTTTCTCTTTCCTGTTCCATCCAGTCTGTTGTGGTTTCACCCTCATGAACTTCACCAATTTTATGAATTTCACCAGTGTAATACAAAATACGCTCTGATGTTGTGGTTTTTCCAGCATCAATGTGGGCAATAACTCCGAAATTTCTTACTTTTTCTAATGGATAATCTCTAGACATATATTTATTTCAACGTTTTTACTTGAAATGACTAATTTTTAATAAAACAAAAATGCCTTACGGCACAAATCTCAACGAAGATTATGCTCGGGATTTTAATATAAGAAATAAGAAAAGTCCACTTAAAACAGACATTAAAAACAAAAAACTGCCCACGGGCAGTTTTTTGTTTATTTTAAATTATTTAAACTACCAGGCGAAATGGGCAAATGCTTTGTTGGCTTCAGCCATTTTATGAGTATTTTCTCTCTTTTTAACAGCTTCTCCCTCGTTCTTTGAAGCAGAAATAAGTTCTTCGGCCAATTTTTCCATTATAGGTTTACCTTTTTTACTTCTGGCGGCCTCAACCATCCATCTGAGAGAAAGAGCGAGTCTTCTTTCTGGTCTGACCTCAACCGGAACTTGATAGTTTGCACCTCCCACCCTTCTTGATCTTACTTCCATTTGAGGGGCAGTATTTTTAACTGCTTCTTCAAAAGTCTCAACGGGATTTTCTGTTTTTAGCTTCTCCTTAATTATATCCAGAGCTCCATAAACAGTTCTTCGGGCAATCTCTTTCTTTCCGCTTCTCATTATGTAGTTCATCAATTTGGCAACCTTAAAAGATTGATAAACTGGATCTGGCTGAACTTCGTTTTTATTTTTTATATCTCTTCTCATTTTAAAATTCTAGAAATTTGTATTAAGCGGTCTTTCCACCTTTTGGCTGTTTAGCACCATACTGACTTCTTCCCTTCCTTCTACTTTCAACACCAGTTGCGTCAAGCACACCTCTTACAACCTGATATCGTAGACCTACGTCTTTTACACGACCACCT
Source organism: uncultured Candidatus Saccharibacteria bacterium (assembly GCA_964348785.1). Lineage (GTDB taxonomy): Bacteria > Patescibacteriota > Minisyncoccia > Phycocordibacterales > 2-02-FULL-43-11 > 2-02-FULL-43-11. The sequence goes on from CAYGDO010000004.1 coordinate 96,138, forward strand.
CGAAGAAGTACCACTGAGTGTTCTTGTAGAGCGTGTCCAATACCTGGAATATAGGCAGTAACCTCCAAACCATTAGTAAGTCTTACACGAGCAATCTTTCTGATAGCTGAGTTTGGTTTTTTAGGAGTTTTTGTGGTGACATTTGTACAGACACCTCTCTTAAAAGGTGACATATAGAAAACCGGTCTGTTTTTTAAAACATTAAATCCACGAGTCAAAGCAACCGATTTTGATTTTCTGGCGGTTTTTGATCTTGGTTTTTTTATTAACTGATTTATTGTAGGCACTGTATTAAAATTACTTGAATTAATGCTTTATAAACAAAAACACGGCAACTGACACCGTAGGCAACAATCTAATATAAACTGGGTAAAAAAGCAATAGCTAAAATTTATTTAAAAACTTAAGCCGACCCAATTATCAACTTGAAAGCCCACATTATTAAAGGGTAAAAATACTGCCAAAGAAAAAAAGCAAAAAACAAAGCCAAAAAAAGGCCATATCTCTCGAGGTGTTCCCTGATCCATAAAAACCTAAAAGGTAAAAATGAAAAAAGAATTTTGGAACCATCAAGGGGCGGGATGGGAACTAGATTAAAAAAAGCTAAACCTAAATTAATCACAACAATCAAGACAACGATATTAATAGCATTTTCGGGTATCAAACCAAATCTTAAAACGAGACCAAAAAAAACCGCCACTACAATATTTGATAAAGGTCCAGCAAAAGCAACAAGGGCTTCTCCCCACTTTTGATTTTTTAGATTATAAGTATTAACAGGAACAGGTTTTGCCCAGCCAATAAGAAAATCGCTTTTTGATAAAGCCAAAAGACCAGGAACGATAATTGAACCAAATAAATCCGCATGTTTTATAGGATTTAAAGTCAACCTACCAGCATATTCAGCAGTATTATCGCCCAAATAACGTGCCATAAACCCATGAGACACTTCATGAATTACAACGGACATCACCACAATTGCTATTTGAAAAACTGATTCCATTTTATTTTCTAAAAAACAATTCTTGCCTTTTTAGACTTTTATGATAACATCATCCGCACCGATTAAGAATATCTTCTATTTTTAATCTTTGATTTTTTATATTTAATTTATCTATGAAATCCTGTCCAGTCACAAAAAAATCTTCAATCTTAGCAGGTGGTTACTCAAACAGAACACGTGCCACGCAATTTAACCCTACCGGAACAGTTAGAAAATACCCTAACCTACAGAAGAAAAGAATATACGTACCTGAGCTAAAAAAATATATGGTATTAACTCTATCCGCTAGAGCAATCAAAACAATAAACAAAAAAGGAGCATACGCAGTACTAAAAAAAGCCAATATAATATAAAAAATTTAAAACCTCGGAATAACCGAGGTTTTAAATTTTCTCAAACACATTTCCATTAGAACGGAATCTCAAAGTACCATCATTGTCAGTTCTAAATATAATTGCCCCAACGGAGGCTAAATTTTTTAATACATCATTATGGGGATGCCCATACTTATTATCTTTCCCTGAAGAAATAACAGCATAAGTGGGCTTAACTACATCAAGAAAATTAACAAAAGATGAATATTTGGAACCATGATGAGCAACTTTCAAGATGTCGGACTTTAAAAAATCCCTATCAGCTAAGGTTAAGTAACTCTCTATTTCTCCAGGTGTGTCTCCAGTAAATAAAATTGATGACTCGCCAAAAGACAGTTTAGCCACAATTGAACCTGTATTGGTATCAAGAGAAGAAACATTTCTATCGGGAAATAAAACGCTAAGGAACGCCCCGTCACCAAAATCTACAACCTGTCCCCTTCTCGCCAAGAAAATTTTAGAACCTTCGCTTTCGATTTTTTCTAAAAAAACCTGATAAACATCTGTATCAGTAACAGTCCCAGGCAAAATAACATTATCAACTTTAAACCTATCAAAAACATCTATAAAACCGGCAATATGATCTTTATCGGGATTACTAACCATTAAAAAATTTATTCTTTTCTTCAAAAAACCCAATTCTTTACCCAACTTTTCAAGAACCACCCTATCTGGCCCACCATCAATAAGCATAGTATTTTTAGAAGGAGAAACTATTAGAATGGCATCGCCCTGCCCAACGTCCAAAAAACTAACTTTCAACTTTCCATCCTCATACAAATAACTCCAAACAAAAAAATTAAGAACCCCTAAAATAAACAGGAACGAAAAAACAATCCTGTAACGAATATTGTCCATCTACAAATTCTAACAAAATTACAGACCCTGTTAAATAACGGCATGGTATAATCAAAAAATATTAGACTAAAGAATAATTATGTTTATAGAAGCAAAATTCGAAATTCCAAACTTAAAAGGCATATCGGCAAAAAATATTGAAGAGCACCTAAAGCTTTATTCTGGGTATGTAAAAAATGCCAATTTAATTTTAGAAAAAATTGAAGAATTATATAAAGACCAAGACCCGTCAAAAAATGCCTATATAATTGCAGAATTGCAAAGGAGATTTGGATTTGAATTCAATGGCATCGTAAATCACGAATATTATTTTGAACAATTTTTTGGAGGTCATAAACCGCCATCATTAGAAAGCGACCTTCGAAAGATTATAGAGGAACAGTGGGGTTCTTTTGATTTATGGTTAAATCGTTTTAAAGCTATAGCAATGACAAGAGGTATTGGATGGGCAATGCTTTTCTACGATCCATTAACTAAACAACTTCTAAACGCCTGGGTAGACGAGCAACACTTAGGACAATTAAATGGATGCACCACGATTTTAGCCCTTGATATGTGGGAACACTCTTATGTCGCCGATTATAATCCAAGTGGCAAAAAACAATATATAGAAGAATTTTTCCTAAATCTAAATTGGCAAATCATAGAAAAAAGACTGCCTAAAGCTTAGTTTTTCTAAAAAAAGTTATATAGACCAAAAATGCATAGCACAAAACTAAAACCATTTTTGAAAAACTGGTTATTGTTATTTCCGCAAACGGTAACCTAGCGAAAAAATCCGCGATTAACATTTCATATTTCAACAACACATATGCAAATAAAGAAAACGGCCAAGCCAAAATCTGCGAAAAAAATCCAATAAATCCGGTCATAAAACCAAAAAACATAGTCATAGGAACAAAACCCAAAACTAAAATATTGGAAATAGGAGAAACAATTGATAATTCCCCACTTCTATAAAGCAAAAGCGGGGCCACAAAAAGCTGTGTAGCTAAAGTTGAAGCCACTATATCTCTTAAACCAAATTTCTCTGTAATAAAAAACATTCGGTTTTTTATTTTGGGCGACAAAAAAATAATCGCGACTGTGGCTAAAAAAGACAATTGAAAAGAAAAATCAAAAGCCAAAATTTTCGGGTTATGGATCACCATTAAAAATCCAGCAAAAATCAACGCTCGCCCAGCAAAATACTTTCTGCCAGCATTTCTACCTAAAATAGCAATTAAAGCCATCACACTAGCACGGACCGTTGTTGCAGATGCCCCTGTCATCAACGCAAAAGCTACTATACCTAAAATTGCCCCAAAATTTGCGAACTTTGAAAGAAAAATAGAAAAAAATTTAATGATGGAGTCGGCGACAATCGTAATGTTATAACCCGAGAGAACTATCATATGAATCAGACCGGACGCTCTAAATTTATCGACCCATTCATCACTTAGGGCTTTTTTTGAACCGAGAAGCAAACCAGACAACAGCCCCGACTCCGGCTCAGGAATTAATTTATTAAAACTGGAAATAAAACTATCTTTTAAATCAAACAGAACTTTTTTCAAAAAATTACCCTTGCCACTTTCTAAAATTTTTATTTCTGGATAAAAAACCTGATAATAAATACCGTCTTTTGCTAAATAAGCGCCATAATCAAAATCCTTTTTGTTTTCTGTCTCAAAAATACCAGGTTTTTCTAATTTGCCCCCAAACTCTATAACATCTCCATACTTAATTTCAGGAAATTGGCGAGCAAAAATGATAATCTTTTCATCAATTTTTTCGTTAATTTCTAAACCACTAACCGTTTCAACTTTTAAAACCACGATGTCATGAGCTTGTCTTTTATCAATCGGCTCAGAAACTAGCCCTCTTCCTTCAATCTTCTTTGTTTCAAAATTTTTTAAATAAACGGGTTCTGTATTTATGAAAGAATAATCCAATCTAAATATTCCAAAACCCAACCCCAAAATACATATTGAAACCAATAATATTTTTTTAAAAGAGTCAGATTCTAAATTGGAAAACTTAAAAAAGACAAAGCCGATTATAGAAATGCAAAAAGATGCCAAAAAAAGACCGGTATAAATGGTCCAATTTAGATTCCAAAAAGAACGAGTGAATACGCCAACAAAAAAAGATAAAATAAGAAACTGTAAAATTTTGTCCTTAAAAAGCATCTGCTTTAAAGATTTTCACTAACTCGGCCTCTTCTTCCTCACTTGTGGCCTTTTTATATTTAGCTTTTTTACCCTTAACCCTCTTTTCACATTCTGCCCAGGTCTTATGAATTTCAATTTTTCCGTCCACCATACTTACGTATGAATACGCTTTTGCTCCTTTAGGTTTTCGCTTAGACAATTTTGCATAAGTTGATTCCTTCGGTTGTATGTCCAAGATATTCTGTAAACTGTAATTTTCAAAAGTTCCATAATACAATTCGAGTTTGTTTCCATCTGCAAATGCCGTGGCGATTTCATCACAACGTTCATTTCCAGAAATGCCAATATGGCCATCTATTCTATGCCAATCTATTTTAAAATTCTTTGTTAGAGAAAAAAGCTCCTGCCACAAGTCCTGATTTTCAACAGGGTTTTTGGTGGCCGTTACCCAACCATTTTTCTGCCAACCATAGACCCACTTAGTGATACCGTTTATTACGTAAGAAGAATCAGAATATATGACAATAGAAGGTAGAGAGTTGAGAGTAGAAAGAAAACTCAAGGCTTTAATTACGGCAGTAAGTTCCATACGATTGTTCGTAGTATGTTCTTCCCTTCCACCAAGTTCGACTACTTGCATATCGGAACTTTTGTTAGAAATTAGAAATTGGTTATTAGGAATTAGTAGAATAGTTC
>CAYGDO010000005.1:0-69863 GCA_964348785.1 uncultured Candidatus Saccharibacteria bacterium
TCACAAAATAGTGATATCTTTTCATTTTCAATTTTAGGATCAATACCTTTTTCCCAAATTTCATGAAGTTTTATTTCGGCAGAGTCTTCTATAAGAGCGCTCATAAAATATTCTAGTTCTTCTTCGTTATATCTGAAATTTTCTAACATTTGTTTTGTTATGTTAGCCAACTGATCAATCTCGGAACATTTTTTAACCATGGATAATACGTTGTAAAAAACATCTCCAAAAGTTATCACTGGTTTTTTAAAGATTAAGGCTTCGAAACCTACTGTGCCAGAAATTGTACAAATCAATTTGCTGTCATTTATGATTTTATATGAATCAAAATTTGGATGTATAAGCTTTACGTTAGGAATTTTCTTTATTTCTTTGTAAAAATCTCTAGTTCGAAAACCCACCATTGCTGGATGTTCTTTTACATAAAGTTTGTAAGAGATTGGTAGCGATTCGGCAATTTGTTTGATGAGATTTTTTTGATCAGTCCATTGAGGGGCTAGAGCTAACATGGCTATTTCAGGCTCTAGGTGTAATGGATAATAAGCAAAATTTTCTTTTTCATTATATTCACTATATAAATCACTAAATCCAATTAGCATTCTTGTTTTCCTTTTAATCTTATCGATTAAAAAACCTAAAGGTGACTCATCTGTATAATCTTTTGTTTTTTTAAAGAAGAGATATTTGAAAGTTAACTTCGTTATCCAAGATATTGTTTTTACAAATCTTTTTGGGTTTAAATTTTCTAAACTTTTTAGACGGTTACCAGATTTTTTGAATTGTTCCATTACATACAAATAAGGTTTGGGTTTGTTTCGGAAGTCGTGTATATATTCTTTGGCCTCTTTAATCTTTTCGGGTGATTTATTTTTTGTTTTTGTGAATTGTGTAAATAATGTTTCAGCAAAACTAAAATTTCTGTAGTCTTCACTTAGAATATATCCTTGATTTATACGAGTCTCGGCCCCTACTAAAACTTTAATACCTTTTTTCTTTCCAATGTGATAAAGCAGGGAATTACCCATAGCGCTAATAGCGGGAAAGAAAATAAAGTCAGGTTTTTCTTTATCTAAAAAATTAATAATAGCTTTGGCTGTCATTTGTAACATAACGGCCATTTCTTCGTGAGAATAAGGCGTTAAGTCATATGGGTACTCTCTTGTGGCCATCCCATATCTTATGGTTCTATCAATTGATAAATATGGCCAAAGGTTCGGTAGGCCGTATTCCTTTTCAAGTGTTTCTAAATATTTCCAATCAATTTTTGTGTTTTTGTATTCTTTTTGAATATCTTCATCTAAAATCAAAGAGCCGTATTTTATTTCTTGTTGTTTTTTTAAAAAATCATAGCCAGTTCGAAGGTAAACATAACCACAAAATTCATTTATACCGTGGTTTTTTTTTAATTCTATGGCGATTTTGTGAGCCACTGGAGTGAATCGTCTTTGGAATATTAAACAAGCTTTCATCGAGATGATATTTATTGATTTATTGGGATAATAAATGTATATTAAATGATACTTACATATACTTAGTAAGTCAATTTATGATTAATTTAGGCGATATAATTGGGATTAATAAGATTTTTAATTTACTTCGATTATTTAAAGGAGCTTTCGGTAAACACAAATTAGAACTGATTGTTATAGTCCTTTTGGGCTTAGTCAGCAGTTTTTTTGAGGGTGTAGGCATTAGTGCCATAATTCCTATCTTTTCTTTTGTTGCTGGACAAGGTGTTTCTTCAACAGACTTTATTACGAAATTTATTGAAAGTGCTTTTAATTTCTTTGGTATCGTTTATACATTTCGGACTTTAATTTATCTTATCGGTTTTTTGTTTGTCGCTAGGATATTTGCTTTATTTTTAATTCAGTACATCACAGCACGAATTGTTTTTGGATATGAGAGAAATATGAGGAATGAATTGTTTCAGTCTACTGTTTCAGCTAAGTGGCCATTTTTGGTAAATCAGAAGGTGGGACATTTAGATCAACTTCTTATAACAAACACTACCAATGTCTCTCAATTTTTTGGTTTTTTTGCGACCTTGATTATAGTTTCGTCTAAGACAATAGCCTATACTCTGATTGCTATAAATGTATCTTTTACTGTTGCGGTCTTAACTTTGCTAGTTGGGTTGTTGGCTTTTATACTTTTTCAACCACTTTTCACGAAGAATAAAAGAATCTCTAGTGAGGCCGAGGAACAAAATAGATCAATTGCGCATTTCACTAGTCAACATGTGGGCGGGATGAAAGCTATAAAAATAATGTCCATTGAAGATGAGGTGGCAAAACGGGCCTCTGGTTTTTTTGAAAAAGTTAGACAGTTGTACGTTAATATGACTATTGTTAGAGGCACCACGGAAATGCTTATACGAATTGTTGGCCTTGCTTTTGTCGGGGGAGTTTTTGTTTTTATGTACAAAACGCCGGGATTTAATTTCGCCTCTTTTGCTGTGATTGTTTACGCTATAAACCAATTATTTAGTCAGATACAGGCAGCACAAACTCAATTCCATGCTATATCAGCCATGACCCCTTATCTTGATAGAACTATTTCTTATGTGAATGATTCAAAAAATATGAAAGAAGAAAGTAAGGGAGAAATAGCTTTTTCTTTTAATGAAAGTCTTAAATTAACAGATTTAAGTTTTGCCTACCCACAAAGAGGCGAGGTTATTTCAAAAGTAAATTTATCAATTAACAAAGGAGAAATGGTTGGAATTATCGGACCTTCCGGATCTGGTAAGACCACCATAATTGATTTGATACTTAGATTGTATACCCCGACAGAGGGTTTGATACAAGTTGATGGGAAAAATGTAAAAGAGATTGAGTTAAAGAGGTGGAGAGATTATATCGGTTATGTTTCTCAGGATATATTTATATTAAATGACACAATAAAAAATAATATTATTTTTTATGATAAGAATGTTAATGAAGGAGACGTTGTTGATTCGGCTAAATTAGTAAATATTGATGATTTTATAATGTCTTTACCAAATAAATACGACACAGTTATTGGTGATCGAGGTGTTTTGTTGTCTGGCGGACAAAGGCAGAGAATCATATTAGCGAGAATTTTAGCTAGAAAACCTAAATTACTTATTTTAGATGAAGCCACAAGTTCTTTAGATGGAGAATCTGAGGTTGTTATAAAAGAAGCTATCGATGATTTGAGAGGTAAAACTACAATTTTGATTGTGGCTCATAGGCTATCAACTATTTCTTCAGTTGATAAGTTGGTAGTTTTAGAAGGTGGAAAAGTGACAGAGGTGGGTAGGCCAGATGTTTTATTAAAGAATAAAGATTCTTATTTTTACAGATTAAATAATTTAAGTTAAAAAATGAATTTGTTTATTATTGGTCTTGCTCATATTAGACCTGAGCAGGTTGATGTTGTAAGAGGTCTTTCAAAAAAACATCAGATTTCTTATTGGGTCCGGATGGAGCATTTGTTCGAAATAGATAAGAGCGAATTTCCTAATACTATTTTTCATGATTATCGATCGGCTTTGGATGGCAAGTCGGCAAACGGAGTGGATGATTCAAGTTTTGAACCGTTATCTGAAGAACTTTTAATAAAGTTTTCTGAAACTGAGGCAGAAATTTTGACGATGATGGAAAAGAAATTTGAGTCTTGGGGGGTAAATCAGAGACGAGATTTTTATTTTGATTTAATGAGATATTGGAAGGGTGTTTTTGAAAAATTTAAACCAGAATTAATTATTTTTTCTGATGTGCCACACGAAGTTTATTCTTTTGTTGTTTATGCTCTTGCTAAACATTATGGTGTAAAAACTATAATGTTTGAAAACATTTTTGATTATGGAAGGCTGATGATTTTTAATGACTATAAATTTGGAAATAATCTTTTGGCAAAAGAAAGTAAAAATAATTTTCCCGATAATTATAGTTTAAAAGATTTAAGCGATTACACTAGAGCTTATTATGAAAAACAAACTTCTGGTAAAGATGAGACCCCGGTTTATGTGGCCAGTTACAATAAAGAACATAGTGGTTGGAGGAAATTTGCAAGAATGTCTCATGCCATCTGGCCTTTTATTAAAGATGGTTCAATCTTTGAGCGTGCCACAAGGTATTTTTTTAAACTTTTTAAATCTAATGTGATTAGAGATTATAAAAGATTAGAAATTACACCTGATTTTGATAAAAAATTTATTTATGTGACCCTTCATCTCCAGCCAGAAAGAACGACTTCACCTCAAGGGGGTTATTTTGTTGATCAGTTGTTGATGATAAAAACTCTTTCATCAGCTCTTCCTAAAGATTGGCTTTTGTATGTAAAAGAACACCCAAGTCAGTGGAAGGCACACGGTAAGAGTTACACAGGTTACAGATACCCGGGTTTTTATGAAGAAATTGTTAAATTAAAAAATGCCAGGATCATTCCTATTACAACTAACAATTATAAATTAATTAAATCTTGTAAGGCAGTCGCAACTATTACAGGTATTCCAGGATGGGAGGCCACTTTAAGAGGAAAGCCCGCCCTAATTTTTGGTTATTCATGGTTTATGTATGCTCCTGGGGTTTTTAGAGTTAAAAGCGTAGCCGATTGTAGGGAAGTTTTAAAAAAAATAGAAGTTGGCTACAAGGCAGATATGCAAAAAATGCTCAACTATACGGCTCTTTTAGATCGTGTCAGTTTTGAGGGTTTTAATGATCATTCTGGTAGAAGGATGACAAAAATCCCTGATGAAGAAAATGCGAGCAATATGTTAAAAGCTATTCTTGGCGAATTGGAATCTTAGCTTGATTTTGTGTCTATTTTTTGAGATTATTCATCCACTATGGATATATTCAAAAATAAGACAATTTTGATTACTGGGGGCACTGGATCTTTCGGTAGGAATTTTGCTAAATATCTTTTAGAAAATGCTCCGCTTAAAAAACTCATTATTTTCAGTCGTGATGAATTTAAACAGATGCAACTTGCAGATGAGATTGGAGATGATAAAAGAGTCAGATTTTTTATAGGCGATATAAGAGATAGAGAAAGATTAGCAAGAGCTTTTGAAGGAGTGGATATTATTGTTCATGCTGCCGCTTTAAAACAGGTTCCGACTCTTGAGTTTAATCCTTTTGAAGCTGTTAAAACAAACATTAACGGTAGTCAAAATATTATCGAAGAAGCTATAAATCAAGGAGTTGATAAAGTCCTTCTTATTTCTACAGATAAAGCTGCCCAACCTGCCAACCTTTATGGAGCAACAAAACTTTGTGCTGAAAAACTTTTTGTGGCTGGCAATGTTTATTCTGCTGGTAGAACAAAATTTAGCGCTGTTAGATATGGCAATGTTATGGGCAGTCGAGGTAGTATCATAGAAAAAGTTTTAAAGAATAAAAATTTAGATCTTGTTCATATTACTCATGAGGAGATGACAAGGTTTTGGATTAATTTAAATCAAAGTTTTGAACTTGTACTTTTTGCTTTAAAGAATATGAATGGGGGAGAGATATTTATACCAAAAATTGAAAGCATGAAGATCGTTGATTTGTTTGATGTCATTGCTCCCGGAATTAACAGAAAGGTTATTGGTATTAGGCCAGGAGAGAAATTGCACGAAGTTTTACTCACAAAAGATGAATCAAGACATGCTCTAGAATTGAAAAATTATTTTGCTATTTTACCTGAACATGAGGAATTTTTTAATAACAAAAAAAGATATGCCAATTTGTTTAAAATTGGCAAAAAAGTTGAGGATGGCTTTGAGTTTACTAGTGATACAAATAAAGATTGGTTAACAAAAGAAAAATTTAAAGAAATAGTTAATCTTGTAAAAAAACAAATAGGGGCCTAGTTTTAATTTTATGAATAAAATTAAAAAATTTTCTAAAGTTTTTAAAGTAGGAAAAAGATTGGTTGGAGAAGGTGCTCCGGCTTTAATCATTGCTGATATTGGTGCTAATTTTGATGGTGATCTTGAGAAAGCCAAAAAATTGGCTCTAGCTGTAAAACAATCAGGGGGTGATGTTGTTAAAATTCAAAGTTTTAAAGCAGATAAGATTGTTTCGGGTAGGGCGTTTTCCTCAATGAAATTGAAGGGGGTTCACGGCAGTTGGAATAAACCAATTGATGAGGTTTTTAAGTCAGCAGAATTTAGAAGAGAGTGGCATAAAGAATTTTTTGATTATTGTAAAAAAATTGGTATCGAAGTTTCTTCTTCTCCTTATGATTTTGAAGCGGTTGATTTGATGGAAAAGATTGGTGTCAATTTTTATAAAATTGGTTCAGGAGATATTACTTGGCATGAGATGCTTCGATATATTGGAGGTAAGGGAAAGCCTGTCATTTTAGCAACTGGCGCTAGTGATTTAGCTGAAGTTAGCGAAGCTGTCGAAGTTATTAGAAGTACTGGCAATATGGATTTTGCTTTACTTCAATGTATTACAAATTATCCTTCAAGAATTGAAAGTGCCAATTTAAAAGTGTTGTCGGTTTATGAAAAAGTTTTTGATGTTATTACTGGTTATTCAGACCATACTCCTGGAGATACGGTAGTTTTGGGCGCTGTTGCTCTTGGTGCAAAAGTAATCGAAAAACATTTCACTTTAAATAAAAAAGATGCGGGACCTGATCATCCACATTCAATGGAACCAGAAGAGTTTTCTCTTATGGTCAAACATATTCGTGATATGGAAAGAGCTCTTGGTGATGGAGTTAAAAAAGTGGAGGAAGAAGAGAGTGAAACAGTTATTGTTCAAAGAAGGGGACTTTGCGTAAATAAAAAAATAAAATTAGGAGAGGTCTTCAAGAAAGATAATGTAATTGAACTTCGACCGGCTCTTGGAATCTTGCCTAAATATAAGGAAGTTGTGATTGGTCATAAAGCTAAAAAAGACATGGAGGCCGGTAGCCCAATAAAGTGGGAAGATTTGGCTTAAAATATGTCACTTTCAGAAAGAGAAAAATTTATTGCCTTAGTTAGTAATGACACTCTAAAAAAGTCTGATGCCATCGTTATCCTTGAAGGTGATGGCTTTAATCGAATTTCTCACGGGGCTTTTTTATTTAAGAATGGTTGGGCACCACTTATTGTTATCTCTGGGGGGATAGACAAGCCACCGCATAGTTTACCGGCAAAAGTTATGTTACCTGAACTTTTAAAGTTGGGTATAAAAGAGAGCTCTGTTTTGTTGGAAGAGAAATCAATGAACACCAGAGAGCAGGCTGTGGAGATTATGAAAATGGTTAAAGAGAAAAATTGGAAAAGTATTATAATTGTAGCGTCACATTATCATCAATATCGAGCTTACCTTACGTTTTTAAAAGGTATGAAGGAAGCTGGTTTGGATATTTTGATTATCAATTCTCCAGCAAGAGATTTAAAATGGTTTGAAGATGATGAGAAAGCTAGTGGAAAAAGAGTAGATGTTTTGGAGAGAGAATTTGAAAAAATAGAGGAGTACAGTTTAAAAGGCCATATTGCTAGTTTTGAAGATGTCATTCTATATCAAATTTGGAAAGAAGCCCAATAAAAATAACATGAAAAATGATGATGCAAAAAAAATAATGGGAGAAAATTTTATTGGATATGATGAAATCATTTCTATTTCTAATGATTTGAATTTGGAAAAAATAGACATAGGCAGTGTTCCAGAAATTCCTTTTTCTGAAAAAGTTTTAAATGACAATAAAGATAACATTTTGATTTTGGGTGTTTCAAAACATAAAGATGGTTCGCCTCTAACTTTAAATAGTTTAAGAAATTTATTTGGACTGGATCCTGAAAAAAAAGAGCCCTGTTTTTACAACCAGGATTGGTATTTGAAACAAGGTTTTGCCAACGAATCTTTGGAATCCAAATGGTATTTGGTAAAGAAAAATATAGAAGAAAAAACCAGGGGAGAGGAGCCTCAAAAAATAATTAGTGAATTAGATAACGGTGAATCTTTACCAAAAGCTGTAGTTACTGCTTATGTCTTTTTTGCAAATTATCTACTCAATAAAGAAATTTTGTGGGAGGGTGATTTTATCTGGTGTTCTGATTTGGATGATAATGGGGACAGGATTTATACAGGTAGATACATTGATCCATCAGGAAAAAATAAAAAAGGGTTTAACATCCATCGCCATTTAAGCATTCGTCCTTGTTATGGGGCCATTTTAGAAATAAAATAAAAATGGAAAACAATAATTTTAATTTAATAGACAGTGAGGAGAAGAGTTTGGTAGGTCTTCTTTATAACCACATTTCTTTTGGGACAACAATGGAGATGTTTAATGAGCTTGGCGAGGGGGGCTTAGCAAGATTAAATAATTTAAGAAATGTTTTCCGTAAGTTGGTTTCCAAATATAATTTAACATCACAATTTAGCAGTCAGGATTTTTTGTTGTTAGGACTAATTGATTTTGTCAGTGATGAGGATTTAAAATATTTTAAGGAAAGTGGTAACAATCATTTAAAAAATCGAGTTTTGTATTTTACTAAGAGTAAATAATTAAACAATATGGCCAAAAAACAAAAAAAAATCCTTCGGGTGGGCAAAAAAGAAAGAGCTTATGTTGAAGAGGTTTTGAAGACTGAGTTTCGATCTTCAAAAGGTTGCAATATGCTTCGTCGATTTGAAGACGCCTTTTCAAAGAGATTTGGTGTTAAATATTCTGTGGGTCACACAAATGGTACAGCAACACTTCATTCTGCTTTGTTTGCGGTTGGGGTAAGAGCCGGGGATGAAGTAATTGTCCCGCCTCTTACAATGTCAGCAACAACTATGGCTGTTCTTCACGCTGACGCTGTGCCTGTTTTTGCTGATGTTCTAGAAGATACTTATCAAATTAATCCAAAATCAATTGAGAAATTAATTACTCCTAGAACAAAAGCAATTATTACAGTTGCTCTTTATGGTTTGTCACCTCAAATGGACGAAATAAAGAAAATTGCTAAGAAAAATAATATTAAAGTTATTGAAGATGATGCCCAGTGTTTTCTAGGAGAATATAAAGGAAAGTTAGTTGGCACTTTGGGTGATGTTTCAAGTTTTAGTTTTCAAAGCAGTAAACACATGACAGCAGGAGAAGGTGGAATGGTTTGTACTGACGATTTAGAAATTGCTGATAAGGTTAGAAGATTTTCTGTTTTAGGTTATGCGAGCGTTTCTGCTAAAGTGGGGAAAATTACAAAAAATGATATTCAAAATCCAAATTACGACAGACATTCTGAAATGGGATTTAATTATAGAATGTCAGAACTTTGTGCCGCAGTCTCTTTTGGTCAGTTAGAAAGATTGGATGAATTGGTACAAAGGAGAATAGATGTTGCTAATTTGTTTATTAAAACAATAGGTAATTGTAAATGGCTTAAGGTCCAAAAGACTCCAGATGACTGCAAACACTCATATTGGGCCTTGCCAGTAAGGATGCTTCATCCAACTATTTCTTGGGCAGATTTTAGAAAGAAATTTATGGAATTTGGTGGCGATGGAATTTATGCCACTTGGAAGTTGACTTATTTGGAACCAATGTTTAAGACCTTAAATTTTTCTGGAAAGGAAACCGTGATCAAGGCTACGTACAAAGGCACAATGCAAAAGTTTGAAAAAGGTCTTTGTCCTGTTGCCGAAAAACTTCAAAAAGAAATTTTAGCTTTTAAGACAAATTATTGGGATTGGGGTAGGGCTTTGAAACAAGCAGAAATTTTAAAAAAGACTATAGAGTTTTATGATAAAAAATAAAAGAGTTATTGCAACTATTCAAGTAAGATTGACCTCTTCTCGTTTGCCGGGAAAAGCCATGTTGCCTCTTGCTGGAAAACCGGTCATAGAGCATATGATTGAAAGGCATCGAAAAAGTAAGTACACAGACGAAGTTGTCGTTGCAACCACCACAAACAAAACTGATGATCCGATTGCTGAATTTTGTAAAAAAATATCTTGTCCTTGTTGGAGAGGAAGTGAAGAAGATGTTTTATCTCGTGTGACTGACGCTGCCAGAAGTCAAAAAGCAGATATTGTGGTCCAAGGAATGGCAGACAGCCCTCTTGTTGATTTTAGGATTGTAGACAGACTTTTGGAGATGTTGATAGATAGTGAGACTGAATACGTAAGCAATGAAATAGAAGAATCTTTTCCTGTTGGCTTTGATGCTAGGGCTTTTTTGTTTAGTGCTATCGAAAAAAGTGAACGTGTTGGGAAAGACCAAATGTATCGCGAGCACGCAGGATATTATATTTTTTCTCATCCAAAAGAATTTAAGCAAATTAATTGGAAAGCTGAAGGTGAGATGTTTTGGCCAAAACTTAGACTGACTTTAGATACTAAGGAAGATTATGAATTGATCAGTGCAGTTTACGATGCTCTGTATCCTAAAAATAATGACTTTTCTTCTTTAGATGTGGTAAAGTTCTTGAGACAGCATCCTGAATTGGTCGCAATTAATAGTGATGTCCTGCAGAAAAAACCAACTAATAATTAAAAAATTATGAAAATTATTAAAAAGATTAGTATCGAAGAATTACCAAAGTGGTCTTCATGGCCAGCAAGAATTTTTGGATTGAAAGAATGGAAAAATGTCCAAAGAGGAGTAGGGAAGGTGGAACAAGAATATAATAAAGAAAAATATGCTGAGTGCTTGGAATTGTATAGGAAAGCTACAAAAAAACCGTCAGTTGGGGAAATAAAAAAATTTGAATATAGAGATTTTGCTGGAAAAGTTTGTATTTCTTTCCGAAATAAACTTGTAATTGTAAAAGCTGAGGATGCTCTTAAAGAGTATTATGAAATGATTTTAAAGACCCTTACACCTCTTATAAAAGATGGTGATGCAGTTTTAGAACTTGGTGCAGGTTATGGATATAATCTGGATCTCCTCCGAAAGAAAATAAAAAAAGATGTGAAGTTTTATGGTGGTGAATATTCAGAGAATGCCGTTACTTTAGGAAATGAAATTTTTAAAAATGATAAAAACCCAATCAATTTGGAAGTTTTTAATTTCTATGATGAGGAATATAAAATTTTAGAGAAAATTGATAGGCCTGTTGTTTTGTTTACAGCTCATGCTATTGAACAGATTCCTGATATCAGCAATATGTTTAAGGCCTTGAAGAAGTATAAAAATAAAATTAAAGCAGTTGTTCATTTTGAACCAGTCTATGAACTCCATGACGATTCTTTACTTGGGATGATGAGAAAGGCTTACGCAAACGCCGTTGATTATAGTAGAAATTTGATGAGTGAATTAAAGAAAAATGAAGATATAAAGGTGCTTTCTGTTAAGCCAGATTTTCTTGGTTATAATCCTCTGAATTCAACTTCGGTCATAAAGTGGCAGTATAAAAAATAGGGAACCTGGCGGATGCTTTCTGAGTAGCTTCTGCTATTCGTCTGCCGGTGTTTAAGAAAGAGACCTCTATTGCACATAATGAATTATTGTGTTATTATTTAAAATGGTAGTTTTTTGAATTTGAACAGGCAACAATCAACTTAACACAGA
The DNA here is from genome assembly GCA_964348785.1 of uncultured Candidatus Saccharibacteria bacterium. GTDB lineage: Bacteria > Patescibacteriota > Minisyncoccia > Phycocordibacterales > 2-02-FULL-43-11 > 2-02-FULL-43-11. Next base: position 11,458 of record CAYGDO010000005.1, read on the forward strand.
CATGAATACACGAGAAAGTGCGGAAAAGGCTCTTCGGACGTTCAGCTTCAGTGGCCAGGCACGGCAGATTTCTGTTCCCATTGCTACGGCAACTCAGGGGATGATGCTCGGGTTTCAACCTTTCGGCGTCGTTTCTTGTTCGTTGGAAGATGGCCGGGACCTTCTGGTCGTTTCGGCCTACTACGAGTCGGCGGTGTGCCTCGCTAAAGTTCGGGTGATTGGCGAGTACCTCGATTTCGATGTGGAATGGGTCCGTGGTGCCAAGAACACTGTCCGGCTTTTCCCCAACCTCGACCCGGTCGTCGGCGGTAATCGTTGTTACGTCGCTTACATCGACAATGATGGGAACATTGTTGTCGGTCGCGGGGAACGCAAGCTCTATGTGCTCGAACGGAGCGCCGAAGGTTGGGAGTACAACGGCAAGATGATTCAACTGCCGGATCACGACAGTGGCGAGTACTTCTACGTGGTTTACGCGAACGAGGTCGAGCCGGGGGTCATTGAGACCAACGAGCATGATGCTCGCGCGCGTTGGCAGATGCGACGTTATGGTCTACGGAAGACAGGCCTTTGGGAGGTGATAACTGATATCGACCTTCCCCAGTTTTGTCATCGGTGTGCTCCCCGGGAGGATATCCTTTCGGTTTTCGATCGAAGGGTAATTTCTCGGTCTGGAATAAGCGGGAAAACGTTTGAAGTTTCAGGCACTGGCGTGGCACCACTTTCAAGCGGCGGTCACGTCGTTGTCGACTACGGTCAATACGAACCCTCAAGTCCCTTCAATGGGGCGCCTGGTTCGCTCACCTACATTCCTCCGGCTTCGTAGCTGGCTATCGGTTCTTTCAGCCCTGTCGCTTCTCGCGTCGGGGCTTTTTTATTGTTACTATTTTAAAATGTTTGGTTTTATTTTGGCAATTTCTGGAAGTTTGTTTAATGAATTATCTGACACGATAGGCAAGAAAAAGATTGAAGATAAAAAAGTAGGTGTTTACACAATTGGTTTTTTGACTGTTATTTTCGGTTTTGTTTTTTATGCTGTTTCTGCTTACTTTAGAAATTCTTTTGTTTTTTCTTTAGATTCTTTGCCGACTTTTGTCGTGAGAATGATTGCAGAAACTATTTTAAATTATGTTGTTATAAACGCTTTAGCAAAAGCCGATCGTAGCACTTTTGGCTTTGTAAGATCTCTTACAATCCCGCTTCTTTTGATTACTGATTTGTTTATGGGTTATTCCATATCAAACACTAAGTTGTTGGGCATTTTTATAATTTTTGTTTCTATTTTTTTTATCTTTTTCTCTAAGGACATAAATAAAAAAGGTATAGGTTTACTTGTGACTGGTTCGATTTTAGCTGTTATTACTTTGTCTATTTATAAGTATGATATTAAGCATTTTAATTCTGTTGAAGGAGAACAAATGATGGCTTCATTGATAAACATCATTTTCTTTTTCTTGATGGCAAAATTTAAGGATAAAGAAAATCCATTCATTTTTCTTAAAAAACCAATTTTCCTTGCGCAAGCAATTTTTAGTGGGTTTTCTTCTGTTTTGGGAGGTTTTGCTTATCTTTTTGGTTCGCCGTCCGTTATTGTTACGACTTTAAGAGGAAGCGCCATATTATTTTCTACTTTGTCAGGAGATTTTTATTTTAAAGAAAAGAAACTATCTACGAAATTGGCACTATCTTTTTCTATTGTTATTGGTTTGATTTTTTTAATCTAAATATTGCTTTATTTCTTAAGGCGTAAGATAATCTTTCTTATGGAAAATTTTTTAAGAAAATCAATAATTGGACTTTTGTTTTTATCAGTTTTGACACCTTTTATAGTGGCGGAAACAATGTTTTTCCCATTTATAACAGGCAAGAATTTCTTTTTTAGAATCCTGACTGAGATTGCCTTTTTTTTGTGGTTATCTTTGATGTTGTATAAACCTCAATTTAGGCCAAGATTTTCTTTTATTTCTGTTGCTTTGGTGATATTTACGACTATTGTGTTGATTGCCGATATTTTTGCTGAAAATCCAGCTAAAGCTTTTTGGAGCAATTTTGAAAGAATGGAAGGATTTGTGACTATGATTCATCTTCTGGCTTATTTTATAGTCATCGGTTCAGTATTTAACACAAAAAAGCTATGGATGTGGTTTGCAAGAGCTTATGTTAGCAGTAGTTTTTTGATGAGTCTTTTCTCAAGCGGACAATTGTTCTTCAATTCTAGTTTCTATAAAAATAGTATAAGTGGCAGTTTGGGAGAGTCCACAGCAAAATTTTTAGGAGATTTTTTTGTAATCAATCAAGGAGGTGTTCGTGTTGATGGTAGGTTAGGTAATGCAGCATATCTTGCAGGTTTTCTTTTGATTAGCTTTTTTGTAGCCTTGTTTTTGGTTTATAAAGACAAAATAAGAAATTGGAGAATTTTTTATATTATTGCTTTATTGCTAAATCTTTTTGTTTTGTATAGCACGGCGACAAGAGGGGCGATTCTTGGACTGTTTGGTGGATTATGCGCTACGGGTATTTTAATTTTGATTTTTGAAAAAAAGGATATTTTGATAAGAAAAATATCAATGATAGCGCTTGGTATTGTAATCGTGTCAGGACTTTTTGTTTTTGTGGCTAAGGATTCTGATTTTGTAAAACAAAATCCTACTCTGTCGCGCCTCTCAACGATTTCTATAAAAAGCGGTGACGCCCAAGCTCGTTTTATGATTTGGAATATGGCATTTGAAGGTTTTAAAGAGAGGCCAATTTTGGGTTGGGGACAAGAAGGTTTTAATTTTGTCTTCAATAAATATTTTGACCCTAAAATGCACAATAGGGAACAGTGGTTTGATAGGACTCATAATATCTTTTTTGACTGGTTAATTTCCGCTGGTATCTTTGGTCTTTTGTCTTATCTATCACTTTTAGTTTTGATTTTTGTTTATATTTGGAAAGTTAAAGGTTTACCGGAATCCAAGTTTGGTTTTTCTATATCAGAGAAAGCCATTCTCACTGGTTTAGTGTTGGCTTATGCTTTTCATAACATCTTTGTTTTTGACAACATTGTGAGTTATCTAATGTTCTTCTCTTTGTTGGCTTTTTTCCATCACGATCGATCTTCAGAGTTTAAGAAAATTGATTATAAAAACGAAGTTGCCGTTGGAGACATAAAAAGTTTCTACGGGCCAATATTTTTGGTGTTGTTTTTGCTAACCGTTTATTTTGTTAATGGAAAAGCATTTATGGCATCAGGTGATTTGATTAAAGCTTTGAAATCTCAAAAAGAGGGTGTAAATAAAAATTTAGATATTTTGGAAAAGGCTCTAAGTCACAATTCTTTTGCTAATCAGGAAATTAGAGAGCAAATGTATCAGATGGCTGTTACCATTAATTCACCGAACATAAATATTGATGGAGCTATAAAATCTAGATCTCTCGCCTTGGCAGAAAAAGAGTTACGAAAACAAGTAGTGGAGACACCAACAGACGCTAGGGGGTATGTATTTTTGGGATCTCTTCTATCATTTGTTGGCAATAGAACTGATGCAGTTAATTTTATGGAGACTGCTTTAAAACTTTCTCCAAAGAAACAGGTGATTAAGCTGGCGTTAGCTGAAAATTATTTAAAATTAGGAGATGGTGAAAAATCTTTCACACAAGCAAGGGAAGCATATGAGCTCGCTCCACAGTTTAGAGATTTGGCTACTAATTTTAGTATTTTTGCTATTTATACAGGAAAACTCGATGAGGCTAAAAAGGTGCTTATTAAAGAGTATGGTACAGAGTTTCCTTTAGAACCTAGAATTTTGAAAGCCTACTCTGACATTGGTTATAGACAAAAAGTTCTTGATGCTATTAGACAAAATATAACTAAAACTCCAGATAATACTGAATTATACATACTGTTGGCACAGATATATTTAGACGGTGGGATGAAGCAGGGTGCTATAGATGCCCTAAGAAGCGGTATAAAAAATGTCCCTTCTTTTAAGGACCAAGGAGAGCAATATATTAAACAAATTAGTTCGTAAAGTTTTGACTATTTTTCGGTTTTTTGTTTGACCTTTATTTAGAACATAAATTAGGGCGGACTTTGGCTTGTGTTGTATAATCTTTATAAGTTTGACTGGCCAATTACTAAACTGGTTGTGGGGTCTGTTAAATTATTTTTTCTAACAATATCTAAATATCAAAATGCTCGTAGAAGAAAAAGTTTCCTTAAAAGAGTTGACTACTATGAAAACTGGGGGAGAGGCCAAGTATTTTTGTGTTGTTAGAAAAAAGAATGACGTAATTGAGGCGATCTCTTTTTCAAAGAAAAATAACACTCCATTTTTTATTTTGGGTGGAGGGTCTAATATAGTTGTTTCTGATAGTGGATTTTCTGGTTTGGTTATTAAAAATATGATAAGGGGTTTGGATTTTGAAGACCAGGATGGAGGTTTCGTGAAAGTTAAAGCCGGGGCTGGTGAAAATTGGGATAATTTTGTATCTCAGGTGGTGGACGATGGTTTGTGGGGATTAGAAAATCTATCAGGTATTCCTGGAACAGTTGGCGCATCCCCAGTCCAAAATATTGGTGCTTATGGTAGTGATGTTTCTAGTATTATTCATTCTGTTGAAATTTTTGATCCGGCAGTTATGGATTTTAGAATTATTTCTAAGGATCAATGTCGTTTTGGTTACAGAGATAGTATTTTTAAGAGACCGGAAGGAAAAAATTTTGTAGTGGTTAATGTTTTTTTTAAACTTTGGAGGAAGGAACAATCAAATCTCGAGTATAAAGACTTAAAAGAGTATTTTAAAGATAGCAAGCCAAATCTCTTAGAAATTAGACAGGCTGTTTTAAAAATTAGAGCTGAAAAATTTCCGCCACTTCATCTTTACGGCACAGCGGGTTCTTTTTTTAAAAACCCAATAGTTGGTTTATCGGAACTCAGTTTGTTAAAAGACAAGTTTCCAGAAATTCCATCTTTCCCGCAAGGAAAGAATTTATTTAAAATCCCACTGGCTTGGATTTTGGATAAAGTGTGTGGATTTAGAGGTTTAAAAATGGAAAATGTTGGTCTGTATGATAAACAGCCATTAGTGTTGGTCAATTTTGGAGAGGCGACATTTCATGAAATTTTTGTTTTTGCTGAAAAGGTGAGGGAAGAGGTAAAAAGATTGACTGGTGTAAATATTGAGCGAGAGGTGGAATATATTGGTAAGGACGATTTGCCGAAAGAATACCAAAGTTGGTTTTGGAAGAACCTGTATAGTTTTTGGCCAAAATTAGTTTTTTCAGTACAACGTTTAGGTATTCATAAATTTAAACAGAATTATTTAATTGGTTTTCTAAAAGATGGTTGTAGACCCGAAGATTTTGCCAAATTTTTGCACGATCATGGATATTCGAAGGCCTATATGGCATGGAAAGATCCGGGAGAAATTTTAAGTATGAGAAAAATTGTTAGATCTGTTTTTCAATATCATATTAGACTTTTTAATGACGGAGAAATTAGAGGGCATTATGAATATACTCCAGAAGCAAATCCTGTCGGTCACTTATTGGAATCAATTTTTACTTTCCCTAAAATTTATTTTGATCATTTATTATATAAATTCTTAAAAAAATAATTTTTGATCATTTACTATCAAAAAAAGTTATCCACTTCTTTCAAATTATTTTTTTTGGACTATAATTAAGTTAATAGTCGTTTTGAATTTTTTTCTATTTCGTATTAGGAAAATTTTCAAGTTTTATCAACCAATCTATTTCCAAATGGCAAAGAAGAAAACGACAAAGAGAAAGACTACCAAGAAGACTAAGAAGAGCAAATCAAAGAAACGATAGTCTTTTATCTTTTTCTCCGCAAAAACCACTGACACTCAGTGGTTTTTGCTTTTAATTTTTGACTAACGGTCTGTGACCTTTGAGGTTAAAAAAATATGATTTTATGATAATATGGTTCTTATGTTTGAAGCTGTGAAGAATTTTTTCGGAGATAGTAATGTTAAAAAACTTAAGCCATTTGAGGTTATTTTGGCTAAAGTTAACTCTTTTGAGGACAGTGTCTCTAAGCTATCTGATGATGGTATAAAAGAAAAAACATTGGAATTTAAAAAGAGACTAAAGGAAGGCGAAAATGTCAATGATATTGCAGTTGAGGCTTTTGCTTTGGTTCGTGAAGTGGCCAATAGGACTTTGAAACAGAGACATTTTGACGTTCAGATTTTGGGAGGTCTGGTATTGAATAGTGGGGCTATCGCCGAAATGAGGACAGGAGAAGGAAAAACTCAGGTTGCAACCCTTCCTGTTTATTTGAATGCTTTAACTGGAAAAGGAGTACACGTTGTAACTGTGAACGATTACTTATCAAGAAGAGATGCTGTTTGGATGGGTCAAATTTATTCTGCTCTTGGTTTGTCTGTTGGAGTTATCAATCACGAGACCTCATTTATTTATGATCCTAATCATCAAAACTTAGATAAAGAAAGAGATGATGTAGGCTCATTTAAAGTTGTCCATGAATTTTTGAGACCTTGTACGAGACGTGAAGCCTATGAAGCGGATATTACTTATGGAACAAATAATGAATTCGGTTTTGATTATTTGAGAGATAATCTTGAATATGAATCAGGCTCTTTGAGGCAGAGGGGACATCACTTTGCTATTGTGGATGAAGTGGATTCTATTTTAATTGATGAAGCGAGAACTCCTCTTATTATTTCCGCTCCAACTGTTGAATCTGAAGATTTATATAAAGTTTTTGCAAAAATTGCCGACAAGCTTAAAAAAGATGAGGATTTTACAGTTGATGAAAAATGGAAATCTATCGCTCTTAAAGATTCTGGAATAGAGAAAGCGGAGAAATCTTTAGGCGTAGATAATATTTATACGGACAAAGGTATTAAATATGTTCATCACTTAGAAACCGCCATTCGCGCTAAGGCACTTTTTGAAAAGGACAAAGAATATGTTGTAAAAGACGATGAGATTGTCATAGTAGATGAATTTACAGGAAGACTTCAGCCAGGGAGGCGTTGGAGTGAAGGACTTCACCAAGCCATAGAAGCCAAAGAAGGCGTTAGGATTCAGAAAGAATCTAGAACTTTTGCTTCTATCACATTCCAAAATTATTTTAGGTTGTATGAAAAATTGTCTGGTATGACAGGAACTGGACTTACTTCATCTGAAGAATTTTTTAAAGTCTATGGTTTAGACGTCATGTCCATTCCTACAAATAAACCTTTAACTAGAAAAGATTCTCAAGATCAAATTTTCCAAACAGAAAAGGGGAAATTTATGGCCATTGCGAGAAAAGTTAAAGAATTAAATAAAAACGGACAGCCGGTGCTCATTGGTACAGTCTCAATAGAAAAAAATGAACTTTTGTCCGAGTATTTAAAAAGAGAAGGGGTAGAGCATACAGTTTTGAATGCAAAAAATCATGAAAGAGAGGGAGAGATTATTGCTCAAGCCGGTAAAGTTGGGGCCGTCACTATAGCTACGAATATGGCAGGTCGTGGAGTCGATATAAAACTTGGAGGGAATCCTTCAACTCCAGCTCTTTATGAAGAAATAAAATCTATAGGAGGTCTTTTTGTTCTTGGTACTGAAAGACATGAAGCAAGAAGAATTGATAATCAGCTTAGAGGTAGATCTGGAAGACAGGGTGATCCTGGAGAAACTCAGTTTTTTGTTTCTATGGAGGATTCTTTGATGAGAATTTTTGCTGCCGATATGATTAAAAAGATGATAGGTTCTTTTGGTATGCCTGAAGATATGCCAATAGAGCATTCTGTTATTACTAGATCATTAGAAACTGCTCAGACAAAAATAGAGGGTTTCAACTTTGATGCCAGAAAACAAGTTTTGGAATTTGATGATGTTTTAAATCATCAGAGAAAAATAATTTACGAAAAAAGAAGGCAGGTTTTAACTGGTTCAAATCAAGATATTGAGAATAGATTGATTGAGATGGGTGGAGGTAACGCTGATGTGTCAAAAACTATTGAAGAAAGGAAAAAGGAAATTGGCGAAGAAAATTTCTTTAATATGGCACGAGGTCTCATTTTGCAGGTCAATGATTTATTCTGGGTGGATCATTTGGAACTGATGGAATATGCAAGAGGTAGTGTAAATCTAAGAGCTTATGGCCAAAGAGATCCTTTAGTTGAATACAAAAAAGAAGGTTTAAGATTGTTTAAAGAAATGGAGCAAGGTGTGGCCGATAAAGTTTTGAGCATTCTCCCTTCTCTTGGAGGAACAGTCTCAAAGATTAATGTTGATGAAAAAAGAAAATTAGAGGAAGTTCATGAAAATGCTCGAATGATAGGAGGAGAAAGCGATACGAAGAGCAATGTCGGTTCTTCTTCTAATAAAGTTGGCCGAAACGATCCTTGCCCTTGTGGTAGTGGCAAGAAATATAAAAAATGTCACGGGGCGTAAAGATTATGAAAATTAATATTGCCTCACAAAATCCAGCAAAAGTGGGAGCATTAAAAGAGTTGATTCAAGATTATTCTTGTTTGAAAAACTCTAAGATTATTTCTACAGATGTGTCTTCCGGGGTGGATAATCAGCCTAAGTCTTTGGTGGAAACTATAAAGGGGGCGATGGGCAGGTCTTTAAATGCATACGGTGATTGCGATTATAGTTTCGGTATAGAATCAGGTTTGATGGAGGTGCCATATACTAAGACGGGTTACATGGATGTTTGTGTTTGTGCTATTTTTGATGGTAAGGAGTACCACTTAGGTCTTTCCTCTGCATGGGAGGTGCCGGAAAAGGTAGCTAAATATATTCTGAATGAAGGACTGGATATGAATGTTGCGGCTCACAAGGCTGGTTTAACCAGAAATATCAAGGTAGGATCAGCGGAAGGATTAGTCGGTATAATGACCAAAGGAAGATTGACGAGAAAAGAATATACAAAAGAAGCAATTAGGATGGCTTTAATTCATATTGATACAGAATGAACTATAAGGAGCGTTACAAATTAATTCCCGAGGTTTTCCTTCTTCTGATCGACGGAGATAAAATTTTGCTTTCGAGGCGTTTTCAAACTGGCTATGAAGACGGGAATTATGGATTGCCTGCAGGTCACGGTGAGGACGGGGAAACCATGCGTCAAGGTGTGGTAAGAGAAGCTAAAGAAGAAATTGGTATAGATATAAAAATTGATGATTTAGATTTCGCTCTGGTTCAACATCGATGGAGTTCGGATAAAAATAATCCACATGCTCGAGTTGGATTTTATTTTACTGCCAGACAATATGGCGGCGAACCAATAAATAATGAGTTAGATAAATGTGACGATTTACAATGGTTTTTTCTTGATAAGTTGCCAATAAACACCATTGGCCATGTTCGTGTCGCCATTGAATGTTATATCAAAGGTCAGAAATATTCAGAGTTTGGGTGGGACAATTAAACCGTATAAAAAATAGTGGAAAATCTATGATTTGTTTATTTTGTGAAAATACAGAAATACAGGAAAGAATTATATACGAGGATGATTTAGTTAAGATTTTTCCTACAAATATTCCTATTACTAGAGGACACATTTTAGTGTTACCAAAAAGGCATATTTCAAAAATTGATGAATTGAGTCAAGAGGAACTGTTTGCTATAAAAGATTGGATTGTAAAGATAAAAAATGTTTTGAAACAAACATTTGGTGCTGAAGGTTTTAATGTAGCTTTCAATGAAGGTGAATCAGCTGGGCAAAGCGTTCCACATCTACATATTCACATTGTGCCAAGAAAGAAAGGCGATACTGGAATTTATGAGTATGATCCTAGAAAGTTTTTATATAGACCTGGTTCACGGGCTGAATCGGAAGTCAAAGAACTTGAAGACGTCGCTACTTTAGTAAAAAATAATCTTTAACTGGACAAATAAATATGGAAAAGGAAAGACCAAAGGTTGGAACGGGAGTGATGATTAAGAGAGGTAATGAAGTACTTCTTGGTTTGAGAAAAAACTCTATGGGAGCAGGCGAATGGACTTTCCCAGGAGGCCATCTTGAAAATTTTGAGTCAATAGAAGATTGCGTGAAAAGGGAGGCGTTGGAAGAGTGTGGTGTTAAGATAAAAAATGTTAAATTTCAGTGCGTGGCCAATATTAGAAAATATCAAAAACATTACCTTATGATCGGTTTTGTCTCAGATTTGAAATCTGGAGACCCAAAACTTTTAGAACCGGACAAGTTTGAAAAATGGCAATGGTTTAATCTAAATAAATTACCAAAAAATCTTTTTGGTGGGACAAGTTATATTTTAAAATCTTATAAAGATAAAAAAATTTACTTTGATGGCAAGGGAATCTAAATTGATTAGAGATAGAATTCTAGAAATCATTTTGAAAAAAGGTGGAAAGTGTTCTTTTCATATTGCCGATAAAAGAGAGTTTGAAAAAAGATTAAAGGATAAATTAAAAGAGGAGGTGGGTGAATTGTGTGAAAAATTAGATAAAGAAGAAATAGCAGATGTTTTTGAGGTTTTGGATACTATTTTAAAATTCAAAAAATACAAAAAAATAGATATTTTAAAAATTCAGCAGAAGAAAAGGAAGGAAAAAGGTGGTTTTGACAGGGGGATAGTTTTAGATAAATATTAGCCTTATTGATTGATGATTGCAGATGGGTGACATCTCCAACGTTTAATCGTATTTATATGCATTTAGAAAAGGGAAAAAGAAAAGTTACTACTCTTGTGATGGTAAAAGATGGCAATAAACTTCTTTTGGGTATGAAAAAGAGAGGTTTTGGTAATGGAAAATGGAATGGTTTTGGTGGAAAAGTGGAAGTGGGAGAAAGCGTTGAAGAGGGCGCAAAGAGGGAACTTTTTGAGGAGTCAGGACTTCGGGCAAAAAATTTAGTAAAAATTGGCGTCAATGAATTTTCGTGGAAAGGTAACGAGGATGCAATTTTAGAAGTTAATATTTTTAAAACAACAGATGTTGAGGGAAATTTGATTGAAACAGAGGAAATGTTACCCAAGTGGTTTTTTCTAGATGAGATTCCTTTTAAAGAGATGTGGATTGATGATATGTATTGGGTGCCATTATTTCTTGAAGGTAAAAATTTTAAAGGCAAATTTATTTTTGATGAGAATGATAAGATTTTGAGTTATTCTCTAAAAGAGGTGTAAATTTTTATTGACTCTTTTATTATTGTTGTGCAAAATAGCTTGTATCAATTAATTTTTGATTTTTAATATTTAATTTTCCCTTTTCCTATGTACCAACCACCAAAGAAAATTTTAGAGAGATATGCTGATATTTTAGTCAATTACGCTCTTGGTGGTGGTAAGGGGATTAAAAAGGGTGAGGTTGTTCATTTGATAGCTTATGAGGTAGCTAAACCGCTTTATAGAGAACTAAAAATCGCTATTTTAAAGGCTGGTGGGCATGTTATAGGCGATTATAGGCCTGATAGTGGTGATAGATTTCCATTGGATAGGGATTTTTTTGTAAACGCGAAAGATCACCAACTTGATTTTTTTCCAGAAAAATATGCTAAAGGATTAGTTGACCAGGTTGATCACAGTATTTTCGTTATAAGTGAAGTAGATAAGCATGAGCTTGAAGATATTGATCCAAGAAAAATTATGAGAAGAGGGCTTGCTTGGAAGCCATATATGGATTGGAGGAATGAAAAAGAAAACAAAGGACGATACACCTGGACGCTTGCTCTTTATGGTACAGAAGCTGAAGCTAAAGAAGCAGGCCTTTCTTTTAAAGAATATTGGGGTCAGATTATAAAAGCTTGTTTTTTGGACAAGGAAAATCCTATTGGTGAATGGAAAAAGGTTTATAAAGATTTAGAGAAAACCAGAGTTAAACTTAATAATTTGCCTATAGAGAAATTGCACGTAAAAGGACCAGATGTTGATTTGTGGGTACATTTAGGAAATAAAAGAAGGTGGATGGGCGGTAGTGGCAGAAATATTCCAAGTTTTGAGTTATTTACTTCACCGGATTGGAGAGGGACAAATGGCTGGATTAGGTTTAATCAGCCGTTGTATAGATATGGTTCGCTTATAGAAGGCATAGAACTTCATTTTAAAGATGGTAAGGTTATTAAATCATCAGCCAAGAAAAATGAAAAAGTTCTTAAGGAAATGATACGGACCGCACATGCTGACAAAATAGGCGAATTTTCTTTGACTGATAGGAGGTTTTCAAGGATTACAAAATTTATGGCTGAAACTTTGTTTGATGAAAATATTGGGGGTCCAAATGGCAATACTCATATAGCTCTTGGCAATTCTTATCATGATTGTTATATGGGAGATCCCGGAGAATTGTCTCCTGAAGATTGGGCAGAGTTAGGTTTCAATAATTCCTCAGTTCATACAGATATTATTTCTACTGCCCCTAGAGAAGTGACCGCTTATATGAAAGACGGCACGTCAAAAGTGATATATAAAGGTGGTTGTTTTTTACTTTAAATTTTTATGAAAATCGCTATTTGTGGTAGTTTGTCGTTTGCGGATAATATGGGAAAAGCTGGTGACTATTTAGAAACAATAGGTCATGAAGTTTTTGTACCTTTTAGCGCTGAAAAAATTTTGAAAGGTGAGTATTCTTTATCTGATATTGAAGACAAAAAGAATAGTGGTAATTTTAGCGCTATGGTTATTGAAAATGACGCTATAAGAAAATGGTTTGGGGTTATAAAAAATTCTGATTCTGTTTTGGTTTTAAATTATGATAAAAAAGGAATTAAAAATTACGTAGGAGGCAACGCTTTTTTAGAGATAGGGTTTGCTCATGTTTTAAATAAGAAAATTTTTCTTTTGAACCCCATACCGGAAATTTCATACAGAGATGAAATTTTGTCTATGAAACCTTTTATTTTAAATGGTAATTTGGATTTGATATCGTGATTTTATGTCTAAGGGTAATCAATCAATAAATATTGCTATCATATATTTTTGTCATGACGGGGCGGGTAATTATTTATTTAATAAAAGAAGTAAAAATTGTAGAGATGAGGTTGGGCGATGGGATTGTGGCGGTGGCAAATTGGAATTTGGTGAACGGGTTGAGGACTGCCTCAGGAAAGAATTGAGTGAAGAATATTGTATAAAACCAATTAAATCCGAATTTTTAGGGTTTAGAGACGTGCATAGAAAAAATAGAGGTTTGAAAACTCATTGGGTGGCTTTGGATTTTAGAGTTTTGGTAGATAGAAATAAGGTCAAAAATGGTGAACCACATAAATTTGATGAGATATGCTGGTTTAAGATAAATAAATTGCCTAAAAAATTACACTCCCAAGTGCCTCTAAGCTTAAAAAAATATAGGAGAATATTGAAATAGTACTATTTGTTGTTTTGTGTTTAGTCGTTTAATATAGAGCTATAAACTAATTATATTTACTTTATGAAGAAACTATTAAGCTTTTTTGATAAATTAGAAGACCACGTAAGGGGATTTTTAAGTCACTATCCAATGCTTTACGCCATTATAGGAGGATTTGCCATAGTTATATTTTGGAGAGGTGTTTGGGAGACAGCTGATATTATGCATTTGTCAGCTCCGTGGTCAATTGTAGGTAGTTCTCTGGTTATGATGGTTACAGGTCTTTTTGTTTCCTTTTTCATTGGAGATCGGGTGATTCTTTCAGGCTTAAAAAATGAAAAGAAAGCTATAGAAAGAACTGGAGAAGAAGTTGAGGAAGAGGAAACTTTGATTAAGAAAGTTCTAAGTAAATTAGAAAAAATGGAAAATGAGTTGTCCGAGATAAAAAGTAAGATTAAATGATTTCTGAAAAAGTAAAAATTAGTATTGTGCTTGGAACAGGTAGGCAGGGCAGATTTTCTGAAAAAGTTTTTAAATTTGTATTTGACGAAGTCTCTAAAGATAAGCGTTTTGAAGTTCAATCTGTGGACGTCCGGGATTTTGTTTTTGGTGTTACTGATGATTCTAAAAAGAGTGATTTAGCTTTGAAGTGGAAAAATATTGTTTTGTCTTCTCATGCTTTTTTGTTTGTATCTCCAGAATATAACAGAAGTTATCCTGGAGAATTAAAAATATTGATTGATTCTTTATTTGAGGAATATAAAGGGAAGGTGGCGGGTATTTGTGGAGTATCTTCTGGTGGTTTTGGAGGAGTAAGGATGGTTGAAAAATTAAAATCGCTGTTTTTGGTTTTAGGCATAAGGCCGGTTTCAACAGATATAAATATCTCTTTTGTAGAAAAAGAATTTGGCGAGAACGATATTCCTAATAATGCTTCTCTTTATTCTAAAAAAATAAATGACACTCTTGACGAGATTGTGGAAATTTTAAATTGAATTTTATGAAGAAAATTATTACTCATAATGGTAAGTTTCATTCTGACGATGTTTTTGCTGTTGCCACTATCTCCATTTTCTTTGGCGCTGATAGTATTGAAATAATTAGAACTAGAGATGAAAAAGTAATTGAGCAAGGGGATATTATTGCTGATGTTGGAGGTAAATATGATGGAGAAAGATTTTTTGATCATCATCAAAAAGGTGGTGCCGGAATAAGGGAAAACGGCATACCCTACGCTTCTTTTGGTTTGGTTTGGAAAAGATTTGGTGAACAAATCTGTAATTCAAAATCAGTGTTTAATTTTATTGATAGCAATTTGGTGCAATTTATTGATGCCGGAGACTCCGGTTTAGGAGAAGCGAAACCGTTTTTCAAAGAAGTGGTTCCTTTTTCCGTGGTTGACGCGATTAATATTTTGAACCAAGAGAGAACATCTAAAGATGAGGACGATTTAATCGTTTTTGAGGATGCTGTATCGTTCGCTGGAAGGATATTAAGAGATCTAATTAGGTATGCTACAAAATTTTTTGAAGATAAAAAGACTGTAATTGAAATTTATGAAAAAACCGAAGATAAACGATTGTTGGTTTTTGAAGATAATTACGACTGGCAAGAAGTTCTTGGCGACTATAAGGAAGTTTTGTATGTTGTTGAGCCGGATGATAAAAAATTACCAAATCATAATTGGCGACTGAGTTGTGTGAGAGCTCAAAAGAATTCTTTTATTAATCGGAAAGATTTACCGAAAGAATGGGCGGGTCTCCGAGATGAGGATTTGGCAAAAGCATCTGGAGTTTCGGATGCTGTCTTCTGTCACAATATGCTTTTTATGGCTATAGCCAAAAGTAAGGATGGAATTTTAAAAATGGCGGAAAAGGCATTATTGCGTTAAAGTGTTAAATAATGTTAATAGATGAAGTAATAATAAATTTAACCTCTGGTAAGGGTGGAGATGGGGTGGTCAGGTGGCTTCATGAGAAGGGCAAGGAATTTTCTGGTCCAGCTGGGGGTAATGGTGGTAAGGGTGGAAATGTTTTTATAACTGCCATTAGGGATATAAGCGCACTTTCTCGTTTTAGGGCTGAGAAAAAATTTGAAGCAGGAAGGGGTGATGAGGGTGGCAGTTTCGGAATGCACGGAAAAGATGGCAGTGATTTGCTTATTAAAGTTCCGATTGGTTCAATTGTAACTAATTCGGATACTGGAAAGGTTTACGAATTTTTAAAAGAGGAGGATAAAATTTTGGCTATACCTGGAGGATTGGGAGGAAAGGGAAATAAAAATTTTAAGAGCGCTACCAATACTCGTCCCGAGGAATCTACAAAAGGAAAGCCTGGTTACAGTGCTGATTTTAAAATTGAACTTCGTCTGATTGCTGACGTGGGTTTTATCGGATTACCAAATGCTGGTAAAACTAGTTTATTAAATGCTCTTACAAATTCTAAGGCTCGTGTTGCCGATTATCCATTTACGACACTCGAACCAAATCTTGGTAGTTTGTACGGTATGATTTTGGCTGATATCCCAGGCCTTATTGAAGGAGCTTCAGAAGGGAAAGGTATCGGAGATAAGTTTTTAAGACACATCAGCAGAACCAGTTTAATTGTCCACTGTATTGCTTTAGATAGTGGAGACCTTTTTGGTGATTATGAAGTCATTCGTAAAGAATTACTTGATTACGATAAAACCCTTTGTGATAAAGAAGAAATTATCGTTTTAACGAAAACTGACAAGGTTTCTTCGGATGTAATCAAAAACGCTATAAAATTGTTTAAAAAAACAAAGAATAAAGTATTAACAGTATCGATCCTTGAGGACGGATCTATCAAAGAGTTGTCTGACTATTTATCATCAGAGTTTAGTAAAAAGATTTAAACATTCTATTCCTTGATTAAGCTATAAAAATTGTTAAACTTTTTAAGTTATGGGGTATAAACCAACTATTGGGCTCGAAATACATGCGGAGTTAAAAACATCATCAAAGATGTTTTGTTCTTGTAAGAATGACCCTTTTAATAGCGAACCGAATGCAAATATTTGCCCAATTTGTACTGGTCATCCGGGCACGCTACCTGTCGCTAATATGGAAGCCATAAGAAGTGTTTTAAAAGTTGGAGTTGCAATAGACGGTAAATTGGCTGATTTTAGTGAGTTTGATAGGAAAAATTATTTTTATCCGGACATACCAAAAGGTTATCAGATTAGTCAGTATAAATATCCTCTTGTTTCCGGCGGTTCAATAAATGGTATTCAAATAACTAGAATTCATATTGAAGAAGACACAGGTACATCACTTCATGAAGAGGGAGATTATTCTCTAGTTGATTTTAATAGAGCGGGTGTTCCTCTTATGGAACTTGTTACCGAACCAGTGATTCACAGCGCTGAAGACGCTTCATCTTTTGCAAAAGAATTACAACTGATATTGCGCTATCTTGGTGTATCAGATGCCAATATGGAAAAAGGGGAGATGAGAGTAGAAGCAAATATTTCCATTAGCGACACAGATAAGTTTGGCACCAAAGTTGAAGTAAAAAATTTAAATTCTTTTAAAGCTGTAGAAAAAGCTATCCAGTATGAATTAAAAAGACAAGAAGAAGTTTTGGAAGCGGGGGAGAAGGTTGTTCAGGAAACAAGAGGATGGGATGAAAATAAACAAAGAACTTTTTCTCAAAGAAAGAAAGAAGAATCTCACGACTATAGATATTTTCCAGAACCAGATTTACCCAAATTAAAACTTAGTGAGTTGGAGTGGGCCAGTCCTGAAAATTTGAAAAAAGAATTACCTGAATTACCAAAAGAAAAAAGAGATCGTTACACCAAAAATTTTGGAATTAAAATTGAAGATGTAGATTTTTATATTAACGATTCTAGTCTATCAAAAGTTTTTGAAGAGGGAGTTAATAATTTAAAAACTAAAGAAGAATTTTCTTTATTATCAAATTATATAATTTCCGATCTTGCTGGTTTGTTAAAAAATGGAGCAAGTCTCGATAAAATTTCTGGCAAAAAAATGTCCGAAATTGTTAGGATGATAGGCGAGGGTAAATTGTCTTCAAGGGGTGCAAAGGACGTACTTTCTAAGATGGTTTTGGATGGTAAAGAACCTGAAGAAATTGCGAAAGATTTGGGGGTTATACAGGTCTCTGATGAGGGAGCAATTAAGGCAATTGTGGCGAAGGTTTTAGATGCTAATAAAAAGGTGGTTGAGGATTATAAGTCTGGAAAAGGTCCGGCTCTTCAGTACCTAATCGGGCAGGTTATGAAAGAGTCTAAAGGATCTGCAAAACCAGATTTGGTAAAGAATATAATCACCAGTTTGCTATCTTAAATTTATATTAACGTTTTTTAGGTTTTTAAAAAGCTAGGTTGTGAAACCTAGCTTTTTAATATTTAATTCAATTAAGATGCTAGCCGAGATGCCTTGTTAAATAAGGCTATCTCGGCTATGAAACATATATCTTTTAAGGATTTATATTTTGGGTTTCATACAAAAGGAGGAAAAGTTTTTAAATTTATCTCATGAATCCAAAGGTGCTTTTTCTGTTTTATTATCGATGTTATTCAAACACCTTCCTCCGGAACTATTTTTAAATTGATAAAGTCTAAATAGCACCAACCTTTAATTTTGTAGGCCGTAAAACCACGCATAATGCCTCAAGATGGCCTTTTCGAATGTGTTTATGGATCCGTTTTGGCTTACCGGTAGAGAGTTATCGCAATCCTTTGTTTTTAATGCCCCGAAACTTTAGCTATCGTTAGAATTAAGGCCTGTTTTTTTATGGGTTTTAGGACTTATGGGGTAACTGTTTGGGGTAATTAATTTTTTGCTAAAAAATATGAATTTTTGGCTCATTTTTGGTCTAGTTTTTTGGGGGCGTGCTACGAGTTTGTAATTTTCAATTTATTGACAATATCGGATATCCGAGATGGCCTTATTTATACACAGTTTTGCTATTAATCTCGGGCTCTATAAGAGGTATAATTTATGTACTTAAGAAATCTTTTTCCAATATATAAATAATAATGTCTGCTGGATTGAAAATTGAAGATAGAAAATTTATACCCTCGAAGGATGCTTCGAAGTTATCTGGTTATGCTCCGGATTATATTGGTCAGCTTTGTAGAGGTGGAAAACTTGAATGTAGAAGGGTAGGCAGATCCTGGTTTGTTGAAGAAACCTCTTTGGTTAAACATTGCCAAATTAACGGCAATGATAAACCTCTAACTCAGGAGTCGGTACCGGGTTATAAGTCTTCCGGTTTTGAAATTGAGGACAAAGACAGGGTTTATGTGGCTTCGGACTTTAAAGTTGAGAATAAACAAGAGAATGAAAAAACAGCTCTCCCAAAGGTTGAGGAAATAAAATCCCTTTCTAACGTTGTCATTTTAGAAAACTCAAAAATTAGCCCATCTTCTTCCGGTGCATTGAGTTTAAAGAACAACCTAAAGACCAGTCTTTTGAAATTGCCAAAGTTCCCAAAGATTGATCCTGACTTTTTGCATAAAATTTATTCACTCACTGTTTCAGTCGCTGTCGTTACTTTTGTCTTTTTTGCTAGAGGTTCTTCTTTTACCGAAACAGTTTCTTTATTTGCAAAAAATTCTTTTGATAACTTGAATTCTGGTTTTGTGGCTTTGGTTCAAGATTTTAGTAATTTGACCCCAAAGGTTTTGGCCAATAATTTTGCTTACGGTTTTGAAAATAAAATAGACAAAAAAGAATCCGGATTGATTTCTAGTTTTGTGAATCATCAAGTATTCAATTTTGGGAAAAAAGCTTCTCTTGTTTTTAATACAACTAAATTTGCTTCTTTGGAGTTTAAAGATAATCCTATCGGTTTTGGTAAAAATACCGCTTTAGTAATTTTTGAAAATAGTTCAAACAAGGTTTCAGGTTTGGCAAAAAATATTTCTGGTATGCCAGATAGATTTGCTTTTTACTTGTCTAGTCAAAAAGTTTTAATTAATGATTTGATGGTTGTTACGGCTTCAATTTCTGAAAGTCTTAAACAAGATCCTCTTTTCCCAATTAAAGAATTTGCTAAGAACGTAAATTTGGAAACAGATAAGTACATTAACAATGGCAAAAATTTTGTTTTGAGTTTGTTTGATAGAAGCAAATTACCAAATCAATTTATCGTGGTTTATAAAGTTGATGGAACTAAAAAATTACAAAAGACTCCTGCTTCACAGATTTACATTGAAGGACCAAGACAGGTTGTGCAAAACGTAACGCAACAAATAAAAGTTTCTGGAGTGACAAAGGAAGAAGTCGAATCAATGCTTGCTTCTTTAAATACAAAACTTTCAAGTGAAATTTATAAAATATCAAGTGCCACAAATAGTAATGGCGTTTATATAAATAATGTTTACAATACTGTTTCTCATACAAACAAAATAGATAAATTGGGTTCTATTGAAATCTCTAATTCCACAATTACCGGTTCAACATTTAGCGGAACAACTGGAGTTTTCTCTGAATCAGTTTCTATCGGTGGAACATTGGCAGTAACTGGATCTTCAACTTTCTCAGGTAATACAAATTTTGATTCTGGAGTTTTATATATTGATTCTGTAAATAACAGAGTTGGAATTTCAACCACAACTCCGGGATTTACTCTTGATGTTGATGGAACAATTAATGCGACAGCTTTGTATGTTAATGGTTCTCCTTACATAGGCAGTCAATGGACAACTTCTGGCACTGATGTTTATTACAACGGTGGAAATGTTGGCATCGGCACATCTTCCCCTTATGGGTTGCTTTCTGTCGTCGGTGAAATTATTGCAGAAAAATTTACAGCCACTTCAACTACAGCAACAAGCACTTTTGGAGGAGGTTTGTCGGTTTTGGGCAATATAAATTTTAATGGAGAGCTTCTTCAAGACAATGCTCCATTTGTTGGTAGTCAATGGACTAGCACTTCAACTGGAGTTTATTACAATTCTGGTAACGTTGGAGTAGGTACAACTTCTCCAACTGATTTGTTTTCAGTCGGTGGAGTAGTTTATATTGCTTCAACCACTTCACCATCTGTAGCTACTAACAGACTTTATAATTCCTTTGGAGATTTATATTGGAATGGAAATCTTTTGAGTTCTGGATCAATTGGCACTTGGACATCTTCTGGTGGAAATGTTTATCGTGGTTCAGGATTTGTCGGAATTGGTAGCACAACTCCTTTTGTGACATTAGCTGTTGGTGGTGATGCTTATGTTGACGGCAATTTAACTGCTTCAAACATAACAGCAACTGGCACTGCAACATTTAGAAATATTTTGGCAACATCTTCTACCACCCTCCAAAACTTCACTTTCCAAAATGCTACAGGTACACAAGCAACTACAACTAATTTCTTCTCTTCAATCTTTAACGGCATCACAGGAATCTTTTCTTCTTTAACTTCTGGTTCTGCCACTTTCGGTTCGTTAACGGCAACATCTTCAGTAAATCTTTCTTATGCTGGCGCTGGTAATAACATGCTCCTCACCACAGATGGATCAGGAAATGTTGTTGGAAGTTCTACTCCACAAGTGGCTTCGATTAATGCGACAAGTACGACGGCGACTTCCACATTTACAAATTTATTTGCTAATCAATCAATTCTTGGGACTATTATTGGCGGCACTTGGAACGGTTCTACGATCGCTCAATCTTATGGTGGTACAGGATTTAGTTCATACACCGCTGGAGATGTTTTGTATGCAAATGGTTCTGGCAATTTAACAAAACTTCCAATTGGAGCTGATGGTTTGGTTTTGAAAATCACTGGCGGTCTTCCAGATTGGCAGGCAGATGTGACTAATAGCGGAGCGGCGGGATTGTGGGCAACATCAACTGACAGTCTAGTTCTTTATCCTACTGATTCGGCAGACGTTTTAGTTTTAGGAGGAACTGCTACCACTACAACTGGAAATATTTTAGAAGTTATTGGTAATTCAAGATTAGGTGGCACAGTTTCTGTCGGAGCCACAACAACACCTTCCGCTTCTTTGTCTATAAACGCTTTGGCCGGGCAAGATTCATTCTCTATTGGCTCTTCAACTTCTTCGTATTTCTTGGTTAACAAGAGTGGAAATGTTGGAATTGGGACAACTAGTCCTGTAACTAAACTAGCAATTACCACATCTACAGGTGCTGATGGTCTTATTGCTGGAAATTCTTTTGTTGGTAACTGGAATGATATATCAACATACGCCGTTTTTTCTCACAGTAATTTCAGAGTAAATGGTTCTACAAACAATTATGCCTTAATTCAGGATTCTACTGGCGAGACATATTTAAATGCAGCTTCTGGAAAGGAAATTCGTTTTGCTTTGGCTGGAACGAGAGCAATGGTATTGGATGATAACGGCAATCTTGGAATAGCAAGTAATACCCCTTATGCAAAATTATCTGTAACTAACACGGGAACAAACCCGTCATTTTTGGTGGAAGATTCAACTTCATCAGACTCAACGCCATTTATTATTGATGCGAGTGGAAATGTTGGTGTCGGCACCACTACTCCAAATTGGAAATTATCAGTAGCAGGGATCGGATCATTTGATGATTATATTAGAGCCTCATATTTTACTGCGACTTCAACTTTAAGAGCTTCAACTTTTCCATATGCATCAACAACCGCTCTTTCGGTTTCTGAAAATGCATATTTTCCAAATAATGGAATTTGGAATGAAAATGGCGATCTTGGTGTAGGGACGACCTCACCTTCTTCAAATTTTTCTGTTTCTGGAAATGCTTATATAACTTCGACTTTAGGCATTGGCACAAACGATGTGCCACAAGGACAATTAAGGGTGGCTGGGGATACTCAAGGTTTATTGTATGTTTCTCAACTTGGAGCAGCGGATGATGAGAAGAACTGGTATTTTGACGCAGAAGGAGGTGATTTATATTGGGGAATAAACAACGATGCTTTTTCTGGAGGTGCTAATTATGCAAGAATTTCTAGGACGGGAGTAAGCATTGATGCTTTTGAAGTGATGTATGGTTATAACAACCAAGCATGGTTTAAGCAGGAAGTGGCGGGTATTCAACCTTATACTAACTCTCCAACAGCTCGTTGGCATATAAGAGCGGGTTCAACCGCTGCAAGTAGCGCCCCTCTCAAAATAGATTCCGGTCCATTGATGACCAGTCCTGAAATCGGAGCTATAGAATTTTTGACTGATAAGTGGTATGGAACTATTACTACCGGCACATCAAGAAAAGAATTTACGTTAAATGACCAAGTTTTGACTTCGGGTAGAGTTCCTTTTGCAACAACCAATGGTAGATTGACTGATGATACGGATTTAGTTTTCACAGGCTCTAATCTTGGAATTGGAACTTCTACTCCTTACGCAATGTTGTCTGTTGCTGGAGAAGTTGTGGCTCAAAACTTTACTGCCACTTCTACAACCGCCACATCAACATTTGCGGGAGGTATTACAGGACCAGGAAGTTTTACTGTTCAATCTTCAAGTGGAAGAGTTGGAGTTGGTACAACTTCTCCTTATGCTTTGCTTTCGGTTCATGGGCTTGGAGCTTTTGATTACATCAATGTTAATGCCACAACTTCCACTTCAACTATCTCTGGTGGTTTAAGTGTTGGAGGAGGTGCTTTAAATTACGATTTTTCTTCAGGAGTTACTTCAATAAATGCCTTAGAAATGGGGGCTTTGAATTTTGAAGCAGATGCTGGGCAGGTAAGCTGGGCTGATCTAACAGTTACATCAGCTTCAGTTGCCGGTTTAGCTCAAAGTTATTCAGCGCAAATAAATAGCAATCCAATTTTGACAATTTTTGGTGAGGCAGATGGGGCAGGTGGAGTCAGAAATACTTTGGCCGTTGGTATCGGCACCACATCTCCACTTCATCAGTTAGATATTTTGGCTGGTTCAACAACTGATTTTACAACAGGAAAAACTGCTAATTATTATGGTATTAACGTAAGCAATCAAGCGACCTCTTCAACAGCATCAATTATAAAATCAGGTATCAATATTACTTCTACGGGTAGTTGGTCGGGCACTTCCGCTTCAAATATTGGATTGTATGTTTCTTCTGTCACTGGAGGTACAAATAATTATGACGCCATATTTAATGGTGGTGGAAATGTTGGAATTGGCACGACTTCACCTTTTGCTAAATTATCGGTTGCAGGAGCTTCACTTTCAACTTCACCGGTCTTTGCAGTTTCTACTTCAACCGCCTCAGCAACTTCAACCGCCTTCATCATTGATTCAAACGGAAAGGTAGGAATCGGCACTTCCACTCCGTCTCAACAACTATCAGTTCAAGGTAACGGTTACTTCACCGGCAACTTAATTGCTAACACTCTTCAGTTCTTAGGTATTGGAAACAATATGATGCTTGTTACTGATGATTCAGGAAATGTTGTTGGAAGTTCAACTCCACAAGTGGCTTCGATTAATGCAACAAGTACAACGGCAACTTCCACCTTCGCCGGCAACCTCTCAGTCGGAGGAAATTTGAATTTCAACGGAGCATTTTTGCAAAACGGTTCTCCGTTTGTTGGTAGTCAGTGGACAACAAGTGGTTCAAATATTTACTACAATACTGGCAACGTCGGCATCTCATCATCAACTCCAGTAAACACTCTTGATGTCGGTGGTTGGATCGGTGTTGCAACTGCTTACGGATTTAAACAAGGCACCACAACCGCCCTCATCGCCTCATCAACCACTTACGGAACATTTGTCGGAGGTAACGCTGGAAAATCAACAAACTCCACAGGACTATACAACACAGCAGTTGGATACAACTCTGCATTTACAAACACTACTGGAAGCTCCAACACATCTTTGGGATACAACTCACTCTTCACCAACACAGGTGACTCAAACGTAGCACTCGGTGAAAACACACTTTATCTAAACGGAACTGGTTCATACAACACAGCTGTCGGTACTCGTTCTCTATATACTAATAGTACAGGTGCCAACAACACCGCTCTTGGTTTCGGTGCTCTCTATACCAACACTGCTTCAAACAACGTAGCTCTAGGTATGCACTCTCTCTACTACAACTCATCAGGTGCTGACAATATTTCTATTGGTTATCAATCTTCATACTCAAACGACACAGGAGGAAAAAACACAGTCATTGGTACTCAAGCTCTCTACACCAACTTCTCTGGAGCTAACAACACAATCTTAGGATACAAATCAGGTTATGCCGTAGACACAGGAGCCAACAATATATTGTTAGGTTATCAAGCTGGTGATGCTATTACATCAGGATCAAACAACATTGTCTTAGGTTATGACATTGACGCTCCTTCAAACACAGACAGCAATCAATTGAACATCGGTAACATAATCTTTGGTACATCTATTGATGGAACAGGGACAACCATTTCATCAGGCAACATCGGCATCGGTACAACATCTCCTGGTCAAAAACTTTCTGTCGCCGGTGACATTCTTGGAAACAATATTATTGGTCAATACTTTACTGCGACTTCTTCAAGTGCAACCAGCACTTTCGCAGGAGGTATCACAGGGCCTGGAAGTTTTACTGTTCAATCTTCAAGTGGAAGATTGGGAGTGGGGACTACATCGCCTTACGCTTTTCTATCAGTTAATTCAAATGGTTTAACTGGTCCAGCTTTTAACATTGGTTCATCAACGCAAACCAATTTTGAGATATCAAATGTGGGAAGTATGACTGTAAGAAACACACAATTTGGTGCAACACATAATATCATCGCGAGAGATCTTACTTATAGTTTTACTGATGGTTCGGGTAGTGGTCTTGGAATTGGTACAGGTATGTATTTAGCACCAGGTCAAATTAGATTGGGAACCAGTGTTATTAATTGGACAGGAGACCCAGCAGTGGTTGGCAACAGTAATAGTATAGGTCTTGCTTATCAAGCCAAGGGATTTTTGAGAGTTACAGATGGCAGCTCGGGTTTTGGTAATTTAATTTCAAATGCTATCGGGGTGAGTACAACATCACCTTGGGCTGTTCTTTCTGTCGCCGCTTCTTCTACAAATTCAAACAGCATTCCTTTATTTGCAGTTTCGACTTCTACCGCCTCCGCCACTTCTACCGCTTTCATTATTGACGCAAACGGAAAAGTTGGAATCGGAACAACAACTCCGTATACACAACTTGCTGTACAAGGTGGAATTGCAGGAGACTATTTGAATATTAATGCCACAACTTCCACTTCAACTATCTCTGGTGGTTTGAGTGTTGGGGGAGGCTCTTTGGTTTATGATTATTCTTCAGCTTTGACTTCGATTAATGGACTTCAGATTAGTGGAACTTTGAAGTTTGATACTGATGCAGGTGTAATAAATTGGATAGATTTACCAATTTCTGCCGCTGCAAATAATGCGCCACAAAGCTACTCAGCCAACATCGGTTCAACCGAAGTTTTCACAGTCTACGGCGAAGCAGACGGATCAGGAAACTCCAAAAACCTAAGAGTTGGAATCGGCTCTACCACTCCTATGGCAAAACTCTCTGTCTCTGGAACAACCACTTCTTCAACAAGTTGGGCATTTGCTGTTGCTGATGTAGCTTCATCAACTAAATTCATAATAAGAGACGATGGGGTAATAGGTGTTGCCACAACCACACCTTGGGGACTCTTTGCAATCAATCCAAATGGTGTCACAGGCCCTTCATTTGTTGTCGGCTCTTCAACTAGAACTGACTTTGTTGTGAACAATGATGGAAAAGTTGGAGTTGGTGGAACAACGACACCTTGGACCGCTCTTGCTATTAATGCACAAGCTGGCACTGATTCATTTGCCATCGGTTCTTCCACCTCTTCATACTTTATTGTTAACAAGAGTGGAAATGTTGGAGTAGGAACATCAACACCTTCTGTCGGTCTTCATGTTTATAAAAATTTTCAGACATATCAGCAATTGGCATCAACAATGGTTTTAGATTCTGATTCGTATACGGGTTTAGTTTTGTCAGAAGGTGGTAATTCAAAATGGGCAATTAGGACTCAGTCAAATTCTAATAGTGATTTGATCTTTCTAAGAAATAGCGGTACATCAGCCTCTCCTTCTTGGGATACAGACAATTTAGTTTTTCAAAGGTCAACTGGTAATATTGGTATTGGCACCACATCTCCTGGTCAGACATTGTCTGTCGCCGGTGACATTCTTGGAAATAACATTATCGGTCAATACTTCACTGCAACTTCTTCAAGTGCCACTTCAACATTTGCTGGGGGAATTACTGGGCCTAATAGTTTTACTGTTCAATCTTCAAGTGGAAGATTGGGAATTGGCACTTCTTCTCCATGGACATCATTAGCCATTGAAGCAACAGCGGGTCAGGATTCTTTCTCTATCGGCTCTTCAACATCGTCACATTTTACGATTAATAAGAGTGGGGTTGTGAATATAAACAATGGGCCTATTAGTGCAACGAATGTGCCATTGATAGTTAGAGATACAACTAATGATGGGGCCTCTTCGATTAAAGTTACATCTAATAATAATAGCCAGATTGCATTAATTGGACCTACTGCATTTAGTTCTAATACTGTTTTGACCATTAGTGCAACAGGCGGCGGGGCACTTCAACTCCAGAATTATAGTACTGGACCTGTAACCATTGGTACTAACGGGGGCACAGAGAGATTTAGAGTTAATAGTGCCGGGCTTGTTGGTATTGGTGCATCATCTACTCCATGGGCGTTACTTTCTGTTAATCCTAATGCTCACACATCTGGCCCTTCATTTGTTATTGGTTCTTCAACTAAAACTGATTTTGTTGTTGCTAATGATGGTAAAGTTGGAATAGGTACGACTTCACCTTCTCAAGAATTATCGGTTCAAGGCAACGGATATTTTTCAGGTAACGTCATTACATCTGGTTCTCTCACAATAAATGATTGGTTAAATCTTCCAGCAGGTTATGGTATTAAACAAGGCACCACCACAGCCCTCATCGCTTCATCAACCACCTACGGAACATTTGTCGGAGGTAACGCTGGAAAATCAACAAACTCCACAGGACTATACAACACAGCAGTTGGATACAACTCTGCATTTACAAACACTACTGGAAGCTCCAACACATCTTTGGGATACAACTCACTCTTCACCAACACAGGTGACTCAAACGTAGCACTCGGTGAAAACACACTTTATCTAAACGGAACTGGTTCATACAACACAGCTGTCGGTACTCGTTCTCTATATACTAATAGTACAGGTGCCAACAACACCGCTCTTGGTTTCGGTGCTCTCTATACCAACACTGCTTCAAACAACGTAGCTCTAGGTATGCACTCTCTCTACTACAACTCATCAGGTGCTGACAATATTTCTATTGGTTATCAATCTTCATACTCAAACGACACAGGAGGAAAAAACACAGTCATTGGTACTCAAGCTCTCTACACCAACTTCTCTGGAGCTAACAACACAATCTTAGGATACAAATCAGGTTATGCCGTAGACACAGGAGCTAACAACACACTCTTAGGTTATCAAGCAGGTGACGCTATCACATCAGGATCAAACAACATTGTCTTAGGTTATGACATTGATGCTCCTTCAAACACAGACAGCAATCAATTGAACATCGGTAACATAATCTTTGGCACAAACATTAGTGGAACTGGCACCACTATTTCAACAGGTAACATTGGTATCGGCACAACATCACCAGGTCAAAAACTTTCAGTTGCTGGAGATATTCTTGGAAACAATATTATTGGTCAATACTTTACTGCGACATCGACTACTGCGACGAGTACGTTTGCGGGGGGTATCACAGGACCAGGAAGTTTTACTGTTCAATCAGACAGTGGGAGATTGGGTGTGGGCACGACTTCACCTTCAGCTTTACTTTCTGTTAACGCTTCCGCCGGTAATGATTCCTTCTCTATCGGCTCATCAACTTCTTCATATTTCATTGTTAACAAGAGTGGGAATGTGGGAGTGGGTACGACTTCGCCTTCTGCAAAATTGTCAGTTAAAGGTGATGGGACAACAACGGGCAGAGCCTTTGCCATTTCAAATTCATCTGGAGCAGAAAAGTTTACTGTATTAGACAGTGGAAACGTCAGACTTGGCGTTGGTGCTAATGCTGCTGCTACAAAATTGGAGATAATCGGTTCGGATTCTTCATCTTCAGTGGGGACAGAGGATGAGATTAAATTGATTCGCCCACTATTATCATTGGAATATCCAAAAGTTGCATCATTTAAACTTGGTAAATGGGACCCTGGCAATTTAACTTCAAGTTCTAGACTCGATATAGCATTAAAAAATGGAGCCAACGGAACTTATGATGCTGATACGACAGTTATGTCTTTTCTTTCAAGCGGTAATATTGGTATTGGTACAACATCTCCATATGCAATGCTTTCTGTTGCTGGTGAAGTCGTGGCTAAAAATTTCACTGCCACATCTACAACTGCTACATCAACATTCGCTGGCGGAATAACTGGACCAAATAGTTTTACTGTTCAGTCTTCAAGTGGAAGGTTGGGTGTTGGCACATCTTCTCCGTGGACATCATTAGCTATTGAAGCGACAGCAGGTCAAGATTCTCTTGCTATTGGTTCCTCAACTTCTTCATATTTTGTGGTTGATAAGAGTGGAAATGTGGGTATTGGAACTAGTAGTCCTATGTATAAACTTAATTTGAAAACAGCTACAGCTAATTATGGTTTTATGCATACTGATGGTTCTGTAGAGTTAGGTACTTTCGTATGGAATACAGGCAGTCTTCCGGGTGGATGGATTGGAACAAAATCTAATCATGATTTACATCTTTTCACTAATAATAGTAATCCTTTAGCAACTCTTGATACTTCTGGAGATTTTGGTATAGGTACCACTTCTCCATACGCAAAATTATCCGTAACAAACACAGGCACAGAACCATCATTTTTGGTGGAAGACTCAACTTCTCCAGACTCAACACCGTTTATTATTGATGCTTCAGGACAAATGGCACTTGGGACTTCAACCACTCTTGAAAAGTTTACTCAGTCGGGTGGGTATTTCCGACTTACTTCTGGAGCAACCAATGGTGATGGGGTAAATAATGGAACGTATTTTACTGATTCAACTGGTAATAATGAACTTATGCAAGCAACAGGGGGTAAGCCAACTTATTCATCAGGATATAAAGTTACTCCAGCAGGAACAGCGGCCACTATTCAATTAAATACCGCCACTGCTTTTAATTGGTATATACCAACTGGATTAAGCGCAGGCTCAACATCTGGTGATTTAACTGGAATAACTACAAATACAATGGTGTTTAACAGTTCAGGAAGATTGGGTATTGGCACCACTACGCCATATGCCAGACTTTCTATAAACGGAGCTTCAACTGGAACAGACAATTTATTTTTGGTAGCCACTTCTACCGCTTCTGCCACCTCAACCGCATTCATCATTGATTCAAACGGAAAAGTGGGAGTTGGTACAACTTCTCCTTATGCACAACTTTCAGTTCAAGGAATAATCGCAGGACAAAGTTTTAATGCTGATAATGCTTCCGCTACCAGTACTTTTGCTGGAGGTTTCAATGTTGGTAACGGTTCAATATTGTATGATTGGAATTCAGGCACAACTTCTATTCCTTATCTTGAAATTGGTGCACAAAATTTTGCCGCTGATTCTGGTATTGTCTCTTGGACTGATTTACCAATAACCTCTTCTTCTGCTAATAATTCTGTACAAAGCTACTCTGCCAACATCGGTTCGACCGAAGTTCTAACAGTCTACGGCGAAGCCGACGGATCAGGTAATTCCAAAAACCTAAGAGTCGGAATTGGTTCAACCACTCCTATGGCAAAACTTTCTGTCTCTGGTACAACAACATCATCAACAAGTTGGGCGTTTGCAGTAGCTGATGTTTCCTCATCAACCAAATTCATAATTAGAGATGACGGAGTAATAGGAGTCGCTACCACCACTCCTTGGGGACTCTTTGCAATCAATCCAAATGGTGTAACAGGCCCTTCATTTGTTATTGGTTCTTCAACTAAAACTGATTTTGTTGTGAACAATGATGGGAATGTTGGTGTCGGTACCACTTCTCCATATGCAAAACTTTCTGTAACCAACACAGGCACAGGGCCATCATTTTTGGTGGAAGATTCAACTTCTCCAGATTCAACACCTTTTGTTATTGCAGATGATGGTGATATTGGTATAGGAACTAGCACTTCAAATCTTGGTTCTTATAGATTATTTATTGATTCTCCAAATTCACAAACTTTAGGAATAAAAAATTCAGTAACCACCAACCAACCTGAAATGCTGACAATGACTGCTTCAGACAACTCTGTTTTAGCTATTAGATATAACGAAGCTGCTCCAACTAACGCTGTCCCCGCAGATGTTTGGGAATATAGATCAGGAGGTTCAGGAAGAAAGCAAGTTTTTTCTTACTTTAGTCTTTATCCAACATTGACAGTAGACACTGCGGCTTCAAGAGGTGGTATCGGTATTGGTACTACTACTCTAGGTTCTAAACTTTCTGTTGCTGGTTGGTCTGATGATACTGCCGGAACTGCTTTAATGTTGATTTCAACTTCTACTGCTTCTGCTACTTCTACTGCTTTCGTAGTTGATTCAAACGGAAAAGTTGGAATTGGTTTAAATAATCCTCAGTCGCAACTTCACATATCAGGCAATGTACTTTTAAATAACGGACAAGCGTTCCAGGTAGTAGATAGTGCCGGTACTAATAGAAGCGTCTTAACGATGTCATCGGCAGATAACGTCACTTTAGCTGGCAGGTCAGGGGTGTCAGATATAAATATAATAAGTTCCACTACTTTTATAGTTAAGTCTTCAGGTGCTATTGGTATCAACGATACTACTCCTGATTTCAAATTTGAATTAAACGGGCAAACTGGAAGTGGATATTTTGGTATAACACAAGCTGTCGATGGAGATGTGTTTCAAGTTGGAGCTAACGGATTAGTGGGTATTGGAACATCAACTCCTTTCGCCAAATTATCAGTTTCGGGAACTTCACTTTCAACTTCACCGGTCTTTGCAGTTTCCACCTCCACAGCCTCAGCAACTTCAACCGCCTTTATTATTGATTCAAACGGTAAGGTTGGAATCGGAACAACTTCACCTTGGACCACCTTCTCTGTAAATGGCGGAGTTGCGATGCCAAGTTTGACCGCTGAAAGTACTTCAGGAAGCGCTGTTTGTTTGGATGCGGGAGGGGAGCTCCAAGTAAACACAGGTCTTCAAACTTGCACAGTGTCATCTATTAGGTATAAGACAGATATAAATAATAATACTGGTGGTCTAAGTACGATTCTTGCTCTTAAACCTTCCGCCTTCAAATATAAAGATGGTGACGGAAAAGAAAGAATTGGATTTGTAGCCGAAGATGTTGAAAAGATTGACCCAAGACTTATTGCTTTAGGAAGAGACGGTTTACCTCAAGGTGTTCGCTATGAAGATATCACCGCGGTTCTCACAAAGTCCACTCAAGATATTGCTTTTATACTTTCTTTGGCTTCAAGCACGGATGGCACATTTAGATCAGTTCGTTTGGATGATTTGGAAAAGAGAGTTTCTGATTTGGAAAATAGAAATGTTGCCAATGTGAGCTCTTCCGGCTCTAATATTTCTTTGCAAGGTGCAGTTGATGCAGTCGTTACATACTTTGAATCATTGGGTGTAAAAATCTCAAACGGTGTCGCTGAATTTAAGAAAATTATTACTGAAAACTTTGAAGTGGGAAGTTCCGCAAGACCGGCAGGTATCACTTTGTATGATGAGGAAACAAAAAATCCTTATTGTTTTAAGATTTTAGGTGGCGTGGCCACAAGCACTCCTGGCTCTTGTGATTCTATTGTTCCAATTGATTCTGCTACAAGCACTCCTTCAACTCCGGGGGATGTCGCTTCAAGTACCGCCGATGTAATTCCTCCAGTTATTACTTTGCTTGGCAATAATCCAGCAGAGATTGCCAAAGGAACTTCCTATGTTGATGTTGGTGCAACCGCAACTGATAATTCTGGAATGAGTATCATGCCAGATATTATTGAAAATACAGTTGATACTTCTGTTGTCGGCGAATACCGAGTTGTTTATAGCGCTCACGATGCCTTGATGAATATTTCAACAAGTACTCGTATTGTGAAAGTTTTTGATCCGTACGCTCCGATTGTTCCTGTAGAACCACCAGTTACAACAACTGAACCAATTATTGATAATACTGTATCAACAAGTACAGCAACCAGCACAGAATAGTTTTTTGATTTAAGATAAGATATGAAAAACAAACCAAACAATTATGCGTTCATAGACAGTCAGAATGTTCACAAGGGAATTAAACATCTTGGTTGGGATATAGATTGGTACAGATTTTTGGTGTATCTAAAAGAAAAATATAAAGTAAGTGCAATATATTTATTTATTGGTTTTGTGCAAGAGAATCAAAAACTATACGAATATCTTCAAAAGTGTGGCTATATATTAATTTTCAAACCAATTATATTTGATGGTGAAGGGAAAGTTAAAGGGAATTGTGATGCTGATTTAGTATTACACACTCTCTTGAAAATTAATGAATATGAAAAAGCGGTAATTGTTACGAGCGATGGTGATTTTTACTCACTTGTTAGACATTTATATGAGCAGAAAAAACTTGAAATGGTGTTAAGTTCATACGTTAAGACTTGTTCAAAACTTTTAAAAAAGGAGGCAAAAGAGAAGATAAATTATATGGATAATCTTAGGAACAAAATAGGCAGAAATGAAAATGCACCGCATAAGGACGGAACCTTATGAAGTGCATTTTCTTATGGATAAGCATTATGTTAGTAAATATTTATGGGTAAGTCAATGTTTGATATTTAGATAAAAAAATGAAAATCGCTTACAAAAATACGTTAGAAAATAAGGACAAAATTAAGGTCGTTATATCAAGGTCGAACCTTGATATCAAGGTTCGACCTTGGACAAAATTGATATTTTTATTATTTTTTATCTTTTGTTTTTTTGGTATTTTTAGTTTTGCTGATGCTGTCGTGGTTAATACTACAAATAAAGACACTTTAAGAAACGGCTTAGTTGGCCACTGGACCATGGACGGTAAAGACGTAGTAAGCGGAGTACTCCAAGACAAAAGTGGAAATGGAAACAGTGGTCGATTGGTAAACATTGCCACTTCTACTTTCTATACCTTGGGCAAAATTGGTCAGGCGTTTAGGTTTAGTAAGAATCTTAGTCAATACGTTACTATTCCTGATAATTCATCTTTTGATAACACTTCAACATTGTCATTTGGAGGTTGGTTTTATCTTGATAGTTTGGTTTCTTTTAATACCATAATATGTAAAAGGGTGGGTAGTTCTGATAATCATTCTTTTTGTGTGTTTGCCGATAGCTCTGGGAAATTAAATATTGATATTGACGGTTTTGGAGATAGATTTACTAGTACCGCAACCTTATCTCCGAAGAAATGGTATCAATTTATGGTGGTTTATGATGGAAATTTGGTCTCAACTGAGCGCGCTAAATTGTATATCAACGGAACACTTGATAGGAGTGCTACCGAAACGAGTTCTTCAGTACCAAATTACACTTCCACCCTAAGGTTTGGTGAGTTGCAGGGAAATAGTGCAGGGTATATGGGTGGAAAGATTGATGATATTCGTATCTACAACCGCGCTCTATCAGCTTCAGAAATTACTCAACTATATAACCAAAGCGCGGGTGACAAAATTAACTCCACTCCAAAAGGCATACCAGCGAGCGGTCTTAACTCCGGCCTCGTCGGCTGGTGGACAATGGATGGTAAAGACGTAGTCAACGGAGTACTCCAAGACAAAAGTGGAAATGGAAACACGGGAAATTTGGTAAACATTGCCACTTCTACTTTCTATACTTTAGGTAAGATAGGTCAGGCGGGGAAGTTTGATGGGAGTGATGATGTTATCGTCGCATCTAGTGATCTTGTCGGTACAGGAGCAGATTCTATCTGCGCGTGGATTAAACCATCGGGTTGGGGTGAGGGTGGTTTCGGTAGATTGTTTGATAATAGCGTAATGTGGTTTTATTTAGTTCAGACAGGTCAATCTTTACGCTTTACATCAAACCAATCCAGTGGTTTCTATTTTGATACCACTTCAAGCAGTATCAAGCTAAACCAGTGGCAACATGTATGTGCGGTCAGAGATGCATCAGGAAGTGGTATTGTTTATATTAATGCTGTTTCTAATAATACTGGCAATACAGGCACTCCCGCAGCTGGTTCCACTTCGTATATAGGTAATCGCGCCGCCGGCGATAGGGCGTTTAATGGATTAATCGACGACGTTCGCATCTACAACCGTGTACTTTCCGCATCAGAAATTACTCAACTATACAACCAAGGAGCTGGCGACAAAGTAAACTCCACCCCCAAAGGTGTTGCAACCCAAGGTCTCAACTCCGGCCTC
This sequence comes from uncultured Candidatus Saccharibacteria bacterium, assembly GCA_964348785.1. Classification (GTDB taxonomy): domain Bacteria; phylum Patescibacteriota; class Minisyncoccia; order Phycocordibacterales; family 2-02-FULL-43-11; genus 2-02-FULL-43-11. The sequence goes on from CAYGDO010000005.1 coordinate 46,162, forward strand.
GTCGGCCACTGGACCATGGATGGTAAAGACGTAGTCAATGGAGTACTTCAAGATAAAAGTGGAAATGGAAACAGTGGTCAGTTGGTAAACATCGCCACCTCTACTTTCTATACCTTAGGCAAGATCGGTCAGGCGTTTAAGTTTGATGGGGTCAATGATTATGTAAATTCAAATTACAAGTTTAATTTTGGCACATCGCCTTTTGCGGTTTCGTTTTGGATTAACACAAAAATAGCGGTTGCGTTCCGTCCCATCATTGGAGAAGTGCATAACACTCTTGCCTCTTGGACGGTTACCTTTTCTAATCTGACAACAGGCACTCTAAGTATGCAAATTTATGATGGTTCAGGAACCGATACTGCAACAACAAATGGAACAACAAAAATCAACGATGGAAAATGGCATCACATTGTAGCGTTTCGTAATGGTTCAACACTTAATATTTATGTTGACGGGCGTTTGGAAGTTACCCCGGCAACTGACAATCAGAGAAATTATGGCACAAATGCTAATTTTGCAATGATGGCAAGAGCTGATTCGTTCCTTCCTAATGGTGGAAAATTAGACGACGTTCGTCTTTACAACCGTGTGCTTTCTGCTTCTGAAATTACACAGTTATATAATTTAGGCCGTTAACCCCGTTAGAGATTTAACATCATTAAGTTTTGTAACGTAACTACTAATTAGAGTAACCCATGTATAATTTAGTAACATATAAAAAGTAAATGAATCTCTAACGGGGTAGATAAAACTATGATTTATACTTACATACTAAAAAGCGATAAAGATGGAATGTTATATACAGGTTGCACGTCAGATTTACGGAAGCGTTTTAAGGAGCATAATGCTAACAAGGTTGTTGCGACTAAATCTCGGGGGCCGTTTACTATTATCTATTACGAAGCTTGTATAGATGATCATGACGGTTTTACTAGAGAGAAATATTTGAAAACGGGTATGGGTAAAAGATATTTAAAAAATCGTTTAAAACGCTTCCTTACTCTAACGGTCTAAAGGAAGATAAGAAGATAAATCAAAAATGAAAAATCAAATATCATAAATATGAAGATAAAAAAGCCAATTTTAATAAATAATGAAATAATGAAAATTACTTACAAAAATACGTTAGAAAATAAGGACAAAATCAATGTCGTCATATCAAGGTCGAACCTTGATATCAAGGTTCGACCTTGGACAAATTTGATATTTTTATTATTTTTTATCTTTTGTTTTTTGGGTGTTTTTCAAAAAGCAGAAGCTGTAATCGTAACTCCTGGAGTTGGTTTTGGTTCTACCACATCATCACTTTATAACGGACTTGTTGGCTGGTGGACTTTTGATAATCAAGACATGTTAAACGGCGCGGTAAGAGATAAAAGTGGAAATGGAAATACTGGGAATTTGGTAAACATTGCCACATCCACTTTTTACACTCAAGGAAAATTGGGTCAAGCGTTTAAGTTTGATGGGGTGAATGATTATGTGCAAATAAATAACGGTGCAAATGCGCTGAGCGGTTTAAATAACACAGCTCTGTCAGTTTGGTTTAATGGCACAGCAAATGGTTTTCCAGCTGTAGTTAATAGCGCGGTATCAGATTTAACGTGGGGGATCGAGTTTAATAATAGTGGGACATCTCTGTTTTTGTGGCGAGGTGGTTCGTACCGAACATATACAATCAGTATAAATCTTTTAGATAAAAAATGGCATCATGTTGTTGTTAATTACACAGGGAGTGGTGATAGTGCTAGTTTATATGTTGATGGACAACTACAGTCTAGTTTCACTGGGTCTATTGCTGGTATGCGCACAGAAACAGGTAATATTGAGATTGGTAGATACCGCACGGGTATAAATTATTTTAAAGGTTCGATTGATGACGTCCGCATCTACAACCGCGCTCTCTCCGCCTCCGAAATCTCCCAACTATACAAACAAGGTCAAGCTATAGTTGGAGCCACTCAAAATCCAAAATCAACTGTTAGTTCACTTGATTCAGGGCTGGTAGGTTATTGGACTTTCAACAATCAAGATATGTTAAACGGCGCGGTAAAAGACAAAAGTGGAAATGGGAACACAGGAAATTTGGTGAACATTGCCACTTCCACTTTTTACACGCGAGGCAAATTAGGACAAGGGTTTAAGTTTGATGGGGCTAATGATTATATGACTACTGCCAGCACTTTTACTCCAACCACAACTTTCACGGTTTCTGCTTGGGTATACCCTATTCGTTATGGTATCGTATCTTTTAGGGCTGCATTCGCTACCAGAACCTACGATAGTACTGATAACTTTGGTGTTTGGTTAAGAGATAACGGCTTATATTATATTCAGGTGCACGGTAACGGTACTGATGTCGCTGCGAATACTGTTGCTTATTCAGATAAGAAATGGGACCATATAATTTTGGTTAAAAATACTAGTAGTCCATATGTAAAATTTTACGTTAATGGAGTATTGAGATATTCTTCCACTTCCAATCCTGACACACTAACCAGCAGGCAACTTGACGTGGGAAGTTATTCGAACACAACTGGTCCGTTTTTGGGTACAATTGATGATGTCCGCATCTACAACCGTGCCCTATCCGACTTTGAAGTCACCCAACTCTACAAACAAGGTCAAGTCACAATCGGCGCCACTCAAAATCCAAAACCAACTATCAATTCACTTGATTCAGGATTGGTAGGTTATTGGACATTTAATAATCAAGACATGCTAAATGGTGCGGTGAAAGATAAAAGTGGAAATGGCAACACGGGGAGTTTGATAAACATCGCCACTTCCACTTTCTATACGCAAGGGAAATTGGGGCAAGGGTTTAAGTTTGATGGGGCGGATGATTATGTGAATCTAGGTTCAGCCGCTATTTTAACTGCTGGCAGTCCGTTTAGTATAAGCTGGTGGGAAAAAATAAATAGCAATACAAATAATTTTCCATCTCGTTTTAACTTAAAAATGAATGGTACTAGCAATTATTTTGCTGTGGCTCGGGCTAAATCTTCAGCCAGTTATCAAACAATTACGTGGGGTAGGGCACCAAATACGAATTTAGGTATTAGATCATCTGCTGCACCTTCTGTTGCTTCAAGTGTCAAAATTTGGAGGCATTTTGTTATTACAGGAAGTGATCCCAATAGTACTACTCCTGGAGATTATTCTATATATGCGGATGGTGTTTCGTATGCGACAATTCAAGCTGGTACTTTTTCTACAGATACAAGAAATAGTATTGGGAAAAGTGGTGTGGACAATGGTGCTGATGCTGTCATTGACGATGTCCGTGTATATAATCGTGCCCTCTCTGCCACTGAAATTCGTCAGTTGTATAATCAGGGAAGATAAAAAGATAAATCAATCCGCCAGCTGGCGGATAAAAATCAAATATTAAAAATATGAAGATAAAAATGACCAGTTTTCAATTTAAGAAAGACAAAATGCAAAAAATAAAAAAATGAAAGATAAATTGAAAAACAAAAAAATATTTACTAAATTTTACAAAGTCACTTTTATCGTTTTTTGTTTTTTTGGTGTTTTTAATTTTGCTAACGCATTGATTATAAATTCCAATACTCTAAACGCCGGAGGGGATACTCTTAAAAACGGTCTCGTCGGCCATTGGACATTTGACGGAGCGGATTTAGTTTCAAATGTGGTGGATAAAAGTGGAAACGGAAATACCGGTAATATGGTAAATATGGCCACAAGTTCCGCAAAGGCGGGAGGTGTTTTGGGTCAAGCGCTCAAGTTTGATGGGGTGAATGATTATATACGTGTCCCGCATTCTACTTCGTACAAAAGCAACAATCAGGCGATTTCTTTTTGGATGTACCCCTTACAAATACCTTCTTCTGGCTATGATGGTGTATTAGGTATGATAACAAACGACTCGAATGCGTTTGAGGTTTTTATGGATAACAGCACTAGCGTTTTGTCAGCGGGTAGTTATCCTTGGCAATTAACTTATACTATTCCTAAAAAAAATGTTTGGTACCATGTATACGTTGAGACTGTTAGCGGTGTAGGTAAAATTTATATTAACGGGGTGTTGCAGGATACTGGAAATGTGGCTTACGGAGGTGCGTCAAATACTGCCGATTTTTATATTGGAAGTCGTAACACAACTTATTTTTTTCCAGGATATTTAGATGACGTCCGCGTCTACAACCGTGCTCTCTCTGCTTCTGAAATAAAACAACAATACAACCAAGGTGGAAGTAAATTAAATTCTCAAACCTTGAACGCCGGAGGCGACATGCTTAAGCAAGGATTGGTCAGTTGGTGGACATTTGACGGCGCTGATTTAGTTTCAAATGTGGTGGACAGGGGTAGTGCGGGTAATACTGGGAATTTGGTCAATATGTCCACTTCAACAGCAAAAGTGCCAGGAGCACTTGGCCAAGCTTTGAAGTTTGATGGAAGTGATGATTATGTTGATATTGCAGACGTTGATGCTTCTCTAGCATCAAACTCGTCAATTTCTGTTTGGATTAATCCGCGCAGTGTCTCAGTAAGTCACAGGATATTTGGAGGGCGTACTAACTCAGCTCCCGTTGTAGGTATTTATCCTTCGCCATATGGAATTATTGCGAGTGGTGCAACACAAGGTAATCAGAGGACTGGTTCAACAAGTACTATCAAATTAAACGCTTGGAATCATCTTGTGGTTACATATGGTGCAACAAGCATACCGACTATTTATGTAAATGGCGTAGAGGTGACTTATACTGCTTCAACTTATTGGGGTGCTACAAATTCAACTATAGGAAAGGCGGGAGGAAATACTTTTCAAGGGATCATTGATGATGTTCGTCTTTATAGCCGCGTTCTTACTTCTAAAGAAATTAAACAACTATACAACCAAGGCGGTAGCAAAATAACTTCTCAAACCCCAAATGCCGGAGGCGATAGTTTAAAATCTGGTCTTGTTGCTCATTGGACTTTTGATGGAGCCGATTTGGTTTCAAACGTAGCTGACAAAAGTGGTAATGGAAACAATGGTAATTTGGTAGGATTTACTTCTACAACTACTGCAAAAACGGGAGGTGTTTTGGGTCAGGCGTTGAAGTTTGATGGGGTGGATGATTATGTATCGATTCCAAATAACCTATCCTCTTATTTTACTAATCAAGAAGCAACTTTTAATGTATGGTTAAAAAAAATGCAGCACACTCCTTCTTCATCAGGTAATACAGGATCTTGGTATTTTAATGCTTCAGATGCTAACAATCATTATGTTTGGACAGACGGATCTATTTATGACGGTACTTTTAAAACAACCAGAGATAATGTCGGTGCCGGTCTTATAAGTAATAGAAAAAATTGGCATATGGTAACCATTACTAGAAAAGCCGGAGCTAATGGTTGGAATTATTATCAAAATGGGCGACTCGCATATTCTACAAGCGGTGGAACTTGGGATTTTGCTACTTCAAATTATAAAATTGGTGAGTCGGCAAGTAACACTTATAATTTTTTTGGTGTGATGGATGATGTGAGATTATACAACCGTGTGCTTTCTGCTTCTGAAATCCAAAAGCTTTATAATATGGGAAGATAAAAATAAATTAAATATTAAAAAAACCAAAGAACATCCGTAGACATCCGACATCTACAGAATCAAAAATAAAAGATGATCAACTTTCAAGAAAAACAAATAAAAAACAAAAAATTTTATCAAGGTCGAACCTTGATATCAAGGTTCGACCTTGATAAAAAGAAGAGCAATGTTTACACGATTGCGATTTTCTCTTTTTTATTTTTTGGCGTTTTTAATTTTGCTAACGCTATTACGGTTGGAGTTTCTCCAAACGCCGGAGGCGACACTCTTAAAAACGGTCTTGTTGGCCACTGGACCTTCGACGGCGCAGATTTAGTTTCAAACGTAGCTGACAAAAGTGGAAATGGAAACAATGGAAATATGTCAGGATTCACTTCTACCAGTTCTGCAAAAGTTGTGGGGAAGTTAGGTCAGGCGTTGAAGTTTGATGGTGTGAATGATTATGTAAATAATCCTACAAATATAGTTTTGACGGGAGATTACGCTATTTCTACCTGGTTTTTTAGTGAAAATGCTATCAATACAAACAAGAGGCTTATTAGTATTGGTGATTCTACTAATTCAATTTACGCCCATATTTCTACTAATCCATCCGCAGGGAATGCTATTGGACTTAAAAGTGTTCATTGTATACAGAACACTTTATCCGGAGGACTTTCTGTCGCTCGCTATGCTTTGGCTTCGTCAAATGCGTGGCATCACGTCATATGTAATTACAGTGGCGGGGTTCTGAATAGCATGTATGTTGATGGTGTAATAACAGCACTTGATGCTGGTAACGGAACATGGGCTAATGATGCTCATACTGGAATTAAGTTTGGTACAAGAGGTAGTTTGGCCACATTTTGGGCAGGAAGGTTGGATGATACTCGCATTTACAGTCGTACCCTTTCCGCCTCAGAAATCCAAAAACTATACAATCAGGGCGGTAGCAAATTAAATTCTCAAACTCCAAACGCCGGTGGCGACACTCTAAAATCCGGCCTAGTCGGCCACTGGACTTTTGATGGAGCGGATTTGGTTTCAAACGTGGTGGACAAAAGTGGGAATGGAAATCATGGAAATATGTCAGGATTCACTTCTACCAGTTCTGCAAAAGTTGTGGGGAAGTTAGGTCAGGCGTTAAAATTTGATGGGGTAGATGATTATATTAATGCAGGAGATATAGAAAGTATTGATACTTCTACGGCTTTGTCAGGATGTGCATGGGTTAAACATACTACCATAACAAATGATGATGGTATTTTTGCTAAAATTACTGGGGGGAGTGGCGATGGATTTATTTTCTTTAGAGATGATGTGGGTGCAACAAGTGGGCGTACCGATGGGTATAACATTTATTTTGCTGATAGTGGTGATACAGATACTGTGCGTATTGAAAGTGCCACAAATGCTTCACCTCTTAATAAATGGACACAAGTTTGTTTTACTTTCCAAACAGCTACAGCAAACGGTTTACATTTATATGTAAATGGAGTTGAGGATGCTAATAGTCCTGTAAGTACAGCAAGTATTGGAGCTATCAATGCGGGAACGGCCATGCTTTCTATCGGAGAAAGATTGGATTTTTCTAACCCTTTTAATGGAACAATAGACGACGTCCGCATCTACAACCGCGCCCTTTCTGCCTCTGAAGTTAAACAACTGTACAATCTAGGTGGCAGTAAATTAAATTCTCAAATTCCAAACGCAGGAGGCGACACTCTAAAATCTGGCCTAGTCGGCCACTGGACCTTCGACGGCGCAGATTTAGTTTCAAACGTAACCGATAAGAGTGGAAATGGAAACAATGGAAATATGTCTGGATTTACCTCAACAAGTTCTGCAAAAGTTGTGGGGAAGTTGGGTCAGGCGCTTAAGTTTGATGGGGTGAATGATTATGTGAAGACTGGCCTCATCAATCCAAATTCTAATATTATTACTCTTACATATTGGGCAAAAAGACCTGTTAGTACAAGTGGTTTAGTAGAAATAGAACAAAGTGCAAATTTTAACAGTGTAGATCATTCCTTTTTATCCAATCCAGATGGTTCAAACAATAGATTTTCGGCAGCCATTCACGGTACGGGAGCCAGTTATAGGGCTGAGTATATTACTCTTCCACAGGCGAATACTTGGAATCATTACGCCATTGTCTTTGACCACAACGTTGCAAATTGTGATATTCGCATATACTTAAATGGAACTGAAAGTGCTACGACTATAACTAATGCAAACTGTGGCGGAGCTGCCGATTTTAGGACTGATAATATTTATATGATGTCGAGAGGTGGTTCAACTTTATATCAAAATGGCATCATGGACGATGTTCGCATCTACAACCGCACCCTATCCGCCACCGAAATTAAACAACTTTATAATTTGGGAAAGTAAAAATAGATTTATGTTTTATCAAGGTCGAACCTTGATAAAATTAAGTCGAAAAGGGCTTGTTGTTAAGCCATTCTGTGGTATGACTTTCAAAATCTTTAAAATTTTCAAAATATTGAGGCAAGGAATCTTTTTGTATTATTTTATTTTCAATTCTTTTTTCGCCAAGAAAATCGGAATAACTTGAATACCTATATTTTTTTAAAAACAGCTCTGCTTGTTTTGGATTTTTTATACCTTTTTCTTTCCATTCTGGTTCAGTGAGTTTAATTGGATTTAAGTGAACGTATGATATTAAATATTTAAGATATCTATCTGTATCAAGATGAGTATCTTTAAATTTTCCTTGAAATAGGGCACCACTTCTTGCGTATTTTTTATTGAAATACATTGTATAGGCGGTAAGTAACTTTTGCATAAATTTACTAATGCCGTTTTCAATTTTTTCATGGAGTAGAAGATGAAAATGATTTGGCATGAGGCAGTAAGCCCCAATCTCAACTATTTTTTCTTTTATTTCTAGATTGAGAATATCATTTAGATTTTTTCCTTGGATTTGTATATGAACTTTATTTTTATTGTTGCATATATATAAAAGAGAAAGAAACCTCTCATGATCTTTTTTGTCCAGAAAAATCTTTCTTTTTTCTGTGCCCCTGTTGTAAATATGGTAAAATTCTTCAAGAGAAATGTTTCGCATGACAAAATAATATCAAGGTCGAACCTTGATATCAAGGTTCGACCTTGATATTTTTAGGTTTGCCTTTTGTGAACTGATATAATTACTTTGTTAGTAAAATTAGTTTAGATAGTTTTTTAAATATTTTATTTAAATTTAAAGTTTTATGAAAAAAATTAAAGTAGCGGTAAATGGTTGCGGAAGAATTGGAAGAGCTTTTATTAAGTTGGCTTTTAAGAGAGAAGAAATTGAAGTGGTGGCGGTAAATGATTTGGGTGATATAAATAATATCGCTTATCTTTTAAAGTACGACTCTGCTTATGGAAAAAGTGATTTAGATGTTTTGGTCTCAAAAACTGGGAAGGAGCTGATTATAAATGGCAAGGAAGTTTTATTTTTTTCAGAAAAAGAGCCTGGCAATTTACCTTGGGGCAAATTGGATATTGATGTGGTTATTGAATCAACGGGATTTTTTACTTCATTTGAAGGGGCAGGGGAACATATAAAAGCGGGGGCTAAAAAAGTAATCATTACAGCTCCAGCTAAAGATGATCCAAGAAGTGAAAAGGAAGCAACAATTCTTTTGGGAGTTAATGAGGAAAAAAGAAAAGACGCGGTGATTATTTCTAATGCTTCTTGTACTACAAATGCTTCAAGTCCTATTATTGCAATTTTGGATGAGACGGTTGGTATTGAAAAAGCATTACTCAATACTGTGCACGCTTATACCGCTAGTCAAAGTATTGTTGATGGGCCAAATAAAAAAGATTGGCGAGAGGGGAGAGCTGGAGGACAAAATATCGTTCCTTCATCAACAGGTGCTGCAAAAGCTGTAGCAAAAGCGTTTCCAAAAATGGAGGGGATTTTTGATGGCATTTCTATTCGTGTGCCAGTTGTTGTCGGCTCTATTGCAGATATTACTTTTATTTCAAAGAGAAATACTTCAGTTGAAGAAATAAATGAAATATTAGAAAAAGCTTCAACGGATGATAGATGGCAAGGCATTTTTACTGTGACAAAAGAACAGTTAACGTCCAGAGATATTATCGGGAGTACTTTTGCTTCAATGGCGGATTTATCTTTTACTAAAGTCGTTGGTGGCAATTTGGTGAAAGTTCTTGCTTGGTATGACAATGAAATGGGATATACAAATACGTTAGTGGAGCAAGTATTGAGATTGGAGTTATAATTGAAGGGATGGGGATTTTTTCAAAAAATAATAAATTTTTTAATAAAAAAGCTTTCACTTTAGTGGAACTTTTGGTTGTTATATCAATAATCGGAATTCTATCATCAACCGTTTTTGCTAGTTTAAGTAGCGCAAGAAGTAGAGCGAGAGACGCAATAAGAAAATCTGATTTAGCGCAAATCGCTAAAGCTTTTAGGTTGTATTATGAGCAAAATGGAACTTACAGAATTCCTAATACGGGTTGGGTTGATGACACAGGTTATGCAACGGGGGTAGGACACTTTAATTATGATTATGACGCTGCTGGGCCAGTCGTCTCTGTTTCTCAAGGTTTGATAAATGCGGGATTGTTGCCTAAAGATATAAGAGATCCTTCTGGTTTGGCGTCGGGTTTTGGTAACATAGGTGCTGCCTATATGTTCTATGCCCCTCTGATTGAACAATTTACTCTGTGGACGTCTTTGGAAAACCCTTCTACTTCTGATACTGATACTTTAAGTAATTGTTCTAGAAATGAATATGATGGATATAGTATTGCTTATCCAGCAAACAGAAGGACTAATTATTGTGTAAGTAACTAAGAATGAAAATTTTGATTTCATCTGATCACGCCGGTTTTGAGTTAAAAGAAAAACTAAAAGCGTTTCTTAATGATTTGGGTTATAAGATTAAAGATTTTGGCGCATATATTTTTAATGAAAATGATGATTATCCGGATTTTGTAAAACCATTGGCAAAAGAAATTTCTGAGAATTCTGGTGATTTAGGTATAATTTTGGGTGGCTCTGGGCAAGGTGAAGCAATTTGTGCTAATAGATTTAAAGGCGTGAGAGCTGTTGTTTTTAATGGTCAGTATAAGCCAGTTGATGGTCGGGAAGTTCCCAATGAAATTGTTTTATCGAGAGAGCATAATAATGCTAACGTACTTTCACTTGGTGCAAGATTTTTAAGTTTTGATGAAGCAAAAGAAGCGGTAATGCTATGGCTAAAAACCCCTTTTTCCGGTGATGGACGTCATGTGCGGAGAATTAATAAGATAGATTCTGTTAATAATGTCTAATATCTAATTACCAATATCTAATTAAAACTTAAATGCTAAATGGGGGAAAAAAGTATGATCTTGAAGAACGAACTGCGATATTTGGTGAGAATGTAGTAAAATTTACCAAGAAGGTTTTAAGAACAGTAATCACCATTCCTATTATCAGTCAGTTGGTCAGATCTGCAACAAGTATAGGTGCTAATTATTGTGAAGCGGATTGTGCGGAGACACGGAAAGATTTTGAACATAAAATTGGTTTGTGCAAAAAGGAGGCAAAAGAAACTCGTCATTGGTTGCGAATGATTGCGGTCGCGGTACCCGAGTTGGAGCCGGATTCAAAGATTTTGTGGCAAGAAGCTCACGAGCTCCATTTAATATTTATCAGTATTGTTAGAAATTCTAGATTAAAAGAAGTTTAGTTGTTTAGAAATTAAGTATTAGTAATTAGAAATTTTCTATGGAAATCATACCCGCGGTCATACCAAAAAATTTTATAGATATTGAAGAAAAAGCTGAATTGGCAAAAGATTTTTTGTCTACCATTCAGATTGATGTTTGTGATGGGGGATTTGTTCAAAACAGAACATGGCCTTTTGAAAATGATTTTGGTGAATTTGAAAAAATAAAGAGTGAAGAAATTGGCCTACCTTTTTGGGAAGATTTAGATTATGAAATTCATTTGATGACTAGAACTCCGGAGGATGAAGTTGAGGATTGGGTGAAAGCTGGCGCGATGAGAATTTTTCTACATTTAGAATCTGCACAAGATTCATTTCTTAATATTTTGGAAGAATGGGGGAAGGTTGTTGATATTGGTTTAGCAATAAAAATGGAAACACCGGTTACAAGTCTTACCGCTTATTTTGAAAAAGTTCAGTCAATACAATTGATGGCTATAAATCGGATTGGTTTTCAAGGTGAAAAATTTGATGAAAAAATCTTTGAAAAAGTGAAAGAATTAAGGAAGCTAGGCTTTAATCATAGAATTTCTATTGATGGTGGGGTTGATCTAGAAAATGCAAAAATTTTTAAAGGATTAGGGGTTGACGCCGTGGTTATTGGTTCAGAAATATGGGGGAATGATAACCCGCAGTATGCAATGATGGATTTTAAATCACTTTAGTTTGTTTATGTTAAAATAGTTTAAATGAAGAAGGAGAATAAAAAAGATGTTTCTAACAAAGATTTGGGTAATATGATAGAAAGTTTAGCAGTTTCTACCGCTAATGGTTTTGAGGAAATGAAAGGATGGTTTAAAGATGTAAATAGGAGATTGGATATTCTTGAAAATAAGGTTGGAGGTGTAGAGATGGGTATATTTTCTTTATCTCAAAAAATTTCTGGGATTGACAGAAGAATGGATGATTTGTCTTTAAATAAGATCAAGTATGAAGATTTTGATTTATTAAAAAAAGAGGTTGGAGTAATAAGTGGCATTTAAATTTGAAAAATAAAAAAACCAATGGTTCTAAATAGTGCAGACAAAAAATTTTTGGAGCAAAAGGCAAAAGATATAAGAGTTTCAATCATAGAAATGCTTGTTGAAGCCAAATCGGGTCACACGGCGGGCCCGCTTGGAATGACGGATATTTTTACAGCCCTTTATTTCAAAGTTTTGAATCATAAACCTGAAAATCCTAAATGGGAAGAACGGGATAGAGTTTTGCTTTCCAACGGTCATATTTGCCCAGTTTTATATGCCACAATGGCACATTCTGGCTATTTTTTTGTTGATGAACTTAAAACTTTAAGAAAATTTAATTCCAGACTTCAAGGTCATCCGCATCGAGAGTTTTTGGAATATTTGGAAAATAGTTCAGGACCTCTTGGATCAGGTCTTTCTCAAGCAACGGGTATGGCAATTGCGGATAGAATGAATGGTGCAAAAGACAGATTTATTTATTGTATGATGAGTGATGGTGAGCTTGATTGTGGAAATACTTGGGAGGGTTCAATGCTCGCTGGAAAAGAAAAATTAGAAAATTTAATTGCGGTTGTTGATAGAAATAATATTCAAATTGACGGTTTTACGGAAAATATAATGCCTCTTGAACCATTATCCGACAAATGGCAGTCATTTAATTGGAGGACAATTGAGGTGAATGGTCATGATTTTGAATCTATTTTAAATGGGTTTGAAGAAGCTAAAACTCCGGTTGGAAAACCAACTGTTATTTTATCTAACAATACTCCAGGAAAAGGTGTAAAGGATTGGGAAAATAAATGGCAATGGCATGGGAAAGCACCAACGAAAGAGGAGGGGGAGAAGGCGATAGAGGAGATAAAAGGAAAAGGATATTAGGTCCTAAGCACTAGGCATTAGGAAAAATAAAATGGAAAATGTAAATAAAAAAAATATTGGTTGAGAGGAGGAATTAATTGTTTATTTATGTTAAATATTAAATATTAAAAATATGAAATTTATGAAGGATTTGCTAATTAAATTTTTAGAATGGAAAAAGGATATTTATTGGGTCAGAGGTGTCAAAATTTTTTTAGTATTATTTGTATGTTTTTTATCGTTGCAAATTATCCCAGGTATTTTTGGTTTAGCATTTCTTTTTTTGTGGATTCCTTTTTTGTTTTTATCAGATTTGTTCGGAATTAGAGAAATTATTGCTAATCACCGTGAACCTATACCTGGGCCAAATGCATTAGGTTGGATTGCTTTTTTGATATTTTGCTTCGCTATAAGTGTATTTTTAGGTTGGCTTTACGGAAAAATTAAAAATAGGAAAAAACCACCCCTAAATACCTAAAGCTTAATTACTAATGCCTAATTTATCTAAAGCCTAGTGCCTAGAATCTATATGTTAAATTTAACACAAAAACTAAATACGAAAATTTTTGACAAAGACCTGCCTGCCGCGCCGGGTCGCGCGGCGCAGGCAGGTGTGGAACAGATACCAATTCGTAAGGGTTTTGGGGAAGGACTTTTGATATTGGGTGAAGAAAATAAAGATGTTGTAGGTTTGTGCGCTGATCTTACCGACTCAACATATATGAATTTGTTTAGAGAAAAGTTTCCAGAAAGATTTGTTGAGATTGGTGTAGCGGAACAAAATTTAGCTACAGTTGCCAGTGGCATGTCTGCAATGGGTAAAATTCCTTTTATTTCTTCATATGCCACATTTTCTCCCGGCAGAAATTGGGAACAAATTAGGACAACAATTTGTTATAACAATAGAAAGGTAATTATTATTGGAAGCCATGGTGGTGTTTCTGTTGGCCCCGATGGTGGAAGTCATCAAGCTTTGGAAGATATCGCCATTATGAGAGTTTTACCCAATATGACGGTTATTTCTCCTTGTGATTACATAGAAGCAAGAAAGGCAACTGTTGCATCATTAAAATATCCTGGACCAGTTTATATTCGTTTGGCAAGAGAAAAAACTCCTGTGATTACCACAGAAGAAACATCTTTTGAAATAGGAAAAGCCCAAGTCTTTTATGAGCAAGAAGGGGAAAGTGAGGCTACGATTATTGCAACAGGGGCTTTGGTTTATAGGGCTTTGAAGGTGGCAAAAAAATTAGATGAAATTGGAATTAAGATTGAAGTTGTTAATTTGCACACAATAAAACCTCTTGATGAAAATCTTTTATTAGAAAAAGCAAAAAAAAGTGGAGCGTTTGTAACTGTCGAAGAGCATCAGATTGCAGGCGGTATGGGAAGTGCGGTTTCTGAATTTGTTTCAAAAAATATCCCAATACCAATTGAATTTATTGGAGTTAAAGATAAATTTGGACAAACAGGAAAACCTGAAGAACTGATTTCTTTTTATGAAATGGACGAAGACGCCATAGAGAAAGCGGTTCGAAAGGTTATTAGCAGAAAATAGTTTTAAATTTCTTTAGCCACGTAATTTTCTTTTGCGGTTTTGAGTTTTTCTTCTATTTTTTCTTTATTTAAAAGTCCTTTTTGGGCGCCAATAAACTGGATTACGGAATTGGCGTTTATTCCTGCAAGTTGAAGCCCTTCTTCTGGACTTTTTTGGAATAACAATATGGAACAAGCAAGAGTGGAGGTATAGGAATCACCAGCCCCCGTTCTTTCATAAGGCGGTTTTTCGTCTGGGTAGATTGGCATAAATAATTTTTTGGAACCGTCTGAAAAATAAGCTCCTTTTACACCATCTGTTATAAGAACCATTTTAGGTCCTAATTTGTGCAGATCATCAATTAATTTTTTAAAATCTTCCTCTTTGTTTTTTAATACTTTTTGTGCCTCTCTTTTATTTACAGCAAAAAAATCTGTTCTTTTGTAAATTCTTTTTAATTTTTCAGTGCCCAGTTTGATTTGGAAGGTTCCTGGTTGGAAAATCAATTTAACATTTGGGTGATTTTCAAGATAATTTGCAATTTCTTCGTGATAATTTTCTGTGTTTTCTCCGATTGAACTCAAATAAATAGCTTTTGGTTCTTCAAAATTTGGTAATTTATATTCATAAGCATGATGTTTTACTAGTATGGTTCTATCGTCTTCAAACCACAAAACATAGTGATAATTACTTTCTTTTCCGTTTTGTTTTGATACAAAATCAATATCAACTTTTTCTTTTGTTAAATTTTTTAGACAATCTTCTCCGTATCTATCATCTCCAATGTTGCTTATTAAAGCGCATTTTAAACCCAGTCTTGATGCGCAAACGCTAGCGTTCGGGCTATTGCCAACGGAGGTGACGACTTCAACAAATTGATAGGGAACTTTTTCACCATAATACATACACAATTCAAGATTTTGTCTGTCCATATGACAGTGAGCTCCTGGTTCTTCCATTCTTATAAAGGCGTCTGTTGCCATATCTCCAATGGCTATTAAATCATATTCTTTCATAACAAATATAATATCATAAAAAGAGTTTAAAATTATGGTATAATTGTAAAAATGAGTAAAAAACTTATTGATTATATTGTTGAATCAAAAAATGCAGGGAAAGCTCTAGGTCATTTTAATTTTGGCAGTCTGGAGATGCTTTATGGAATAATTGAAGCCGGTAAAGAGTTGAATTGTCCTATTATCGTTGGGTTATCTGAGGGGGAAAGGAATTTTTTGAATGGGAAGAGAATGGCAGATTTGGTTAAAAATATAAGAGAACAAGAAAATTATCCTATTTTTTTGAATGCAGATCATACTCATACTATTGAAAATGCAAAAAAAGCTATTGATGACGGTTTTGATAGCATAGTTGCTGACGGTTCCAAATTGTCTTTTGAAGAAAATATTAAATTTGTAAAGGAGGTAAAAGACTATGCTAAAAAGGTAGGTTCAGAAATTTTAATAGAGGGAGAATTGGGTTTTATAGGGGATTCATCAAAAATTATAGATAGTCTGCCTGACAATTTTAAAGAAAATGATGATTATATGACTAAAATTGATGACGCTGTTGAATTTGTTAAACAAACAGGCGTTGATTTGTTTAGTCCTTCTGTCGGTACTGTTCACGGAATGTTTAAGGGAGGCAATGATCCACAAGTTTCCATAAAAAGGGTAGAGGAGATTTCAAATTCCGTTTCTTGTCCTTTAGTTCTTCATGGTGGTTCTGGGACTAAAGATGATGTTCTTGCCGAAGCTGTAAAATCGGGCATCGCTGTAGTGCATATTAGTACGGAACTCCGAGTGGCATTTAAAGATGGGTTGATTGTCGGGTTGGGTAGAGATGAAAATGAGATTACACCTAGTAAATATATGACAGATAGTATAACTTTAGTTAAGGATTTAGTGTTTAAGAAATTGAAAATTTTTGGTTGGGGGTTATAATCAATTTATATAATAAAAATTATTTTTTATGCCAGATGTTAGATTTGAAGAGGAAAATCAGTGGGAAGTGAGACGATTTGATAATCAAAATGATCAGTCATCTTTGGTTAAATTGATTATGAAAACAGGCTTAGTTAAGGATCCGAAGAATGCAAATTATGTTTTGCTTGGTGTTGCAGGCATTTTTGTTTTAGTTACTATCATCGTTGTATTAAGTGTTTTAAACTAATTTTTTTGTCTGGGTAGTAGTTATGGGATTTGATTGGGGTTGATTTTTTATTGTTTATGGTTATACTTTACGGCTAATATGGTTATAGAAATTAAAGCTGAAAAAAGGGATATAAAGGAGAAGCCTGATTTCATAAGAAAGTCTGGTTTTGTTCCAGCTGTTATTTATGGTAGAAAAACGGAAGCTTTTCATGTTAAGTTGTCCCAAATTGATTTTAAAAAGGTTTGGCAGAGGGCGGGTGAGTCATCAGTTGTTTCTGTGGTTTTGGGGACTGAAAATTTTGACTGTTTGATAAAAGAGGTTCAACTTGATCCAATAAAAGACGTGCCAGTTCATGCTGATTTTTATGCTCTAGAAAAAGGACAGAAGGTGAAGGTTAGAGTCCCTCTTGAATTTATAGGCGTTTCCCCTGCGGTTAAGGATTTGGGCGCTGTTTTAGTTAAGGTTATGCATGATATTGAAATAGAAGCTGTGCCAAAAGATTTGCCTCATAGAGTTGAAATTGATATTTCCATGTTATCTAGTTTTGGTAGTCAAATTTTTGCGAAGGATGCAAAGTTACCAAACGGAGTAACTTTGGTTGAAAAAGCGGATGACGTGGTTGCCTCGGTGTATGAACCTAAAGAAGAAAAAATTGAAGAGGCCCCTGTAGACTTGTCAGCGATAGAAGTTGAAAAGAAAGGTAAGAAAGAAGAAGAAGGGGTTACAGCAGAAGGAGCCGATTCTTCAAAAGCTCAAGGTGAACCAGCAAAAAAATAATTTAAAAAAACAGCCCCTCGGCTGTTTTTTTGTGGTTCTTAATTTGTTATTATATTAAGTAATATGAAAAAGGGTTTTACTTTGGTTGAATTATTGGTGGTTATATCAATAATCGGTATTTTGTCTTCAATGGTTTTTGCTAGTTTGAGTTCTGGCCGGGCAAGGGCAAGAGACGCTAAGAGAAAAGTCGCTTTAAATCAGATAGCTAAAGCTATAGATTTATATACTGAAAGTACGGGCGCTAATCCTTTTGTTCAGGGTTATTTTTCTAATAGAGATGGGGGATTAGGTAATAGTAATATTAACGTTCTGTCTCCAACTTATTTTTCTTATGTTCCAGATGATCCACTCCATGTTTTAAATTCAAGCACTTGGTCATACATGTATCTTACAAAGAATTATGTAACTCCGTTACCTCATACACCAACTAGTATTGATATTATTAACTGTCCATCTTTGGTTGTACAATCATCTAATAAGTGGTCTTTGTATGCTATGTTGGAGAATCCATCTTCATCTGATTTGGCAACAATACAGGCCGATACCTATGATGCTTGTATTAATCAGGTTATACCTAGATTTAATTATCGTGTTGGAAATTAATATTTTTAAGCAGAGGGTTTATTTATAAGGGTTTCTGTTATAATTAAACATTATGAGAGGATTATTTAAGATCTCATTTTTTGTTTTTATAATTGTGGCTTTTTTACCTTTGTTGTCTAGTGCTCAACTGACTTCAGAACGCAGGGCGCAACTTGAAAGGGAATTAGCTGAATTACAGACACAAATTGATAATCAAAAAAAAATTTTGGAAAGTAAGCAAAGAGAAACTGTATCTTTAGAGAGAGATATAAGTATTTTGAATGCGAAAATTGAGAAAGCTAAATTAAATATTAAGGCTAGAACAATAGCGATTTCTCAGTTGAATTCTGATATTAATCAAAAGGAGAATAAAATAGGTTCTTTAAATGAGAAGATAAATCGTGAAAAGGATTCTTTAGCTTCAATTTTGAGACAAACAAACAAGTTGCAGAGTTATACGCTATCTGAGGTGGTTTTAAATGATCAAAGCATTTCTGAGTTTTTTAGTGATATAGACTCTTTTGCACAGGTCAGGTACGCCCTCCGAGATTCTTTTGCTGATATAAAAGATGATACTGAAAAGACTAAAGCAGAAAAAGATGATCTGGAAGATAAAAAAGAAGAGCAGATAAATTTAAAAGCCATTCAGGAATTAGAAAAAAAGAGGATTGAGGAGCAAGAAGCAGAAAAAAAGAGAATTTTAAAAGCTTCAAAGGGAATAGAGGCAGAATATCAGAAAATAATAAAAACAAAAGAGACAGATGTCGTAAAAATAAAATCTGAACTTTTTAGTTTGACTGGATCATCTGCTATTCCTTTTGAAAAAGCTCTCCAGCTGGCAATAAAGGCTTTTGAAAAAACTGGAGTAAGACCAGCATTTTTACTGGGCATAATTGCAGAGGAATCAAATTTGGGGGCAAATGTCGGTACAGGTAACTGGAGAGTTGATATGAAAGCGCCTAGAGACACTGTTCCGTTTTTGGAAATTACAAAAAAATTGGGACTAGACCCTGATACTGTGCCGGTATCTAAAAAAGCCTGGTATGGTTATGGAGGCGCAATGGGACCAGCTCAGTTTATTCCTTCAACTTGGGTTTTGTATGAAAAAAGAGTGGCTCAACTTACTGGTAATAACCCTCCTAACCCTTGGAATCCAGAGGATGCTTTTATGGCGGCCGCTATTTATCTAAAAGATAGTGGTGCCTCAAAACAGACCGTAAAAGCTGAAAGATACGCAGCTTTGTGTTATTTGGCAGGATGTGGAAATGCAAGCAAAAAATCTTATCAATTTTATGCTGATGATGTGATGGAGTTAGCTGATAAGTATCAAAGACAAATTGAGATTATAAATAAAGGGTATTAATCGTAGAGAAGTTTTGTTATAAAAAAATCCCACTCGTTCTTGTTGGTGGGATTAAGAGTCTGGTCTGGGATTTATGATGGCAACAATTGGTAGGGTGATGAAGCCTCCCAAAATACAAAAACACAACATGAAGGAGCAGGCCTTATCCCAGTTCTCAAATGGATCTTTTCTTCCCATGGAGAAGGCGATAATCCCAGATATTAAGTCAAGAATGCTTACTAATATGAAAACCTCTAACAACTTTAAGGACCATATCCAATATCCTGCAATGGAAAGAATACAAGCGAAGCAAATGACCACAAGCGACACCCGGGCGATTAGAAGCTTTGTTTTCATTTTTTCTGTATAATTTATAACATAAAATTAAAAATAAATACGATAATACGTTATGTTATTTTTAACAACATATTAAAATACATGTCAAATTTGCCAAAAATAGTTTTTACTGATAAATTCTACGAACGATGAAAAAAGATATACATCCTAAATATTTTGGAAATGCCAAGGTTAAATGTGCCTGTGGAAGCACTTTTACTATAGGTTCAACAAAAGAAGCCTTAGAAGTTGAAATTTGTAGCGCCTGTCATCCTCATTATACAGGCAATGAAAATGTTATTGATGCTGCAGGAAGAATAGAAAAATTCAAAGCCAAAATTGCCAAAAAGGCTCCTGTTTCTACAAAAAAGAGTTAGTTATTTTTTCACGAAGCCCCTTTGGGGCTTGTGTTTTTTTCGTTTTATTTTTGAAAAATGGAGGATATAGAAAATTACAAAAAAAATCCTAAAACTAGTTTTTTAGCTGGTAGATTCGAAGAACTTTTGAAGGAAGAGAAGGAGATTTTTTCTATGACCGAAAGTGACCCCGCTTTTAAAAAGATGGCAGAAGAAGATTTGAAAAGAATTGCAGAAGAAAAAAAAGCAATTGATGATGAGATAAAGAACATTTCAAAATCTGAAAAAGAAGAAGAAGAGTTTCCAAACGAAATTTTACTTGAAGTTCGAGCTGGAACGGGGGGAGAGGAAGCAGCTATTTTCGCTAGAGATTTGGCTTTGATGTATGGAAAATATGCTGAACAGAAAGGTTGGAGTTTTCGTTTTATCTCTGAATCAAAAACAGACTTAGATGGTTATAAAGAAGTTGCTATAGAAATACGAGGCAGAGATGTTTATAAAATAATGCGTTTTGAAACAGGGGTCCATAGGATTCAAAGAGTTCCTGCTACTGAAAAATCAGGAAGAGTGCATACATCAACTGCTTCTGTGGCTATTTTACCAATAAGAAAGAAAGTTAAATTTGAAATAAATCCATCAGATCTTGATATGGAATTTTCTCGAGCCGGAGGCAAGGGTGGTCAAAATGTAAACAAAGTTGAAACTGCTGTTCGATTGATCCATAAACCAACGGGCATTGATGTACGTTCTACATCTGAAAGAAGCCAAAACGCCAACAGAGAAAAAGCTTTGGAAATTTTGACTGCTAAGTTGGCCATGAAAAAAGAGCAGGAAGATGCTGAAAAATTTGCTTCAGAGCGAAAAGGTCAGATTGGTACCGCAAAACGTTCAGAGAAAATTAGAACTTATAATATTTTACAGGATAGAGTAACCGACCATCGTCTAAAAGAATCTTGGCATAATATAGATGCCATTTTTGCTGGTGGTATTGATGATATTTTGGAAAGTTTGGGTTCTGCAGGAGATTTAAGTACGGCAATTGATGACGACGACGCTGATTAGTCAACTATGTTGCGCTTTAGGGTATGTTTTGATAGACTTGCCCTTGAGCCTAAAGGGCTATTTTTTATCATAAAAATCAAATATAAGTAAAGGTTTTAAGTATTAAATTTATGTCTTCTGAAGAAAATAAAACACAAACAGCACTTGATCCAGTAATTGGAGCCATGTTTGAAGCAGGGGCTCATTTTGGCTATTCAAAGTCAAAAAGACACCCATCAATGTCGCCTGTTATTTTTGGTATTAAAAACCGAGTTGAGATATTTGATTTGGAAAAGACAAAACAATATTTAGACAACGCAAAAGTCTTTGTTGAATCCCTTTTGGCTAGCGGAAAGGCAATTTTGTTTGTTGGTGGAAAGACTGAATCACAAAAAATAATAAGAGAAGGGGCTGAACTTGTTTCTATGCCTTATGTTTCTGGACGATGGATTGGGGGTATTTTGACAAACTTTTCTCAAATAAAGACTAGAACTGGCAAGCTTGTTGATTTGAGACAGAAAAAGGAAAAAGGTGAATTGATAAAATACACAAAAAAAGAAAGATTGATGATCGATAGAGAAATAGAGAGATTGGATGCAATTTTCTCTGGTTTGGTTGGTATGAATCATTTGCCTGGAGCCCTTTTTGTTATAGATCCAAAGAAAGAGAAGACTGCAGTCGCAGAAGCAAAGAGTTTGAAGATACCAGTGGTTGCTCTTATGAGTTCTGATTGTGATTTAAAGGGTGTTGATTATCCAATGCCAGCAAATGATTCCTCTCTTTCTAGTATTAAATTTTTTACATCTGAAATTGTATCTTCTGTGACGGTTGGTAAATCCAGACATGTTGCTTTGCCTACATCGACCGAACCAAAAAAATAGATTATACTTTCAAAGTCAGAAAGTTTTACACTTTTTAGTTTTTTAAATATATGATTACTACTGAAGACGTTAAAAAATTGCGTGATATGACTGGCATATCAATTATGCAATGCAGAAAGGCCCTTGAGGATGCAGGGGGTGGCTTTGAAAAGGCTGTTTTAATTTTGAGAAAAAAAGGCGCTGATGTTGCTGCTAGCAAGGCGGATAGAACATTGGGTGCGGGTGTTGTATCGTCTTATATTCATTCAACGGGCAATGTTGGTTCAATGGTTGAACTTTTGTGCGAAACCGATTTTGTTTCTAGTAATGATGAATTTAGAAAATTAGCCTATGATTTGGCTATGCATGTTGCTGCTTCTAATCCAGAATTTGTAAAGACTGAAGAAATTACTGAAGGTGCAAAAAATTTAGCAAAAGAAGCTTTTGCTAAAGAAGTTGAAGGTAAGCCTGCTGATATGAAAGAGAAGATTTTAGAAGGTAAATTGTCTGCATATTTTGCTGAAAGAGTTCTTATTGAACAACCTTTTATTAAAAATCCAGAAATTAAGGTCAAAAATTTGATTGAGCAGGCAATTCAGAAATTTGGGGAAAAAATCGATATAGGTAAAGTTTCAAGATTTTCTATAAAATCTTAAATATGTATTTTCTCATCTCAATATTTTTAGTTTCTTTTGGACTTTTGTTGTATCTTCTTTATGTTAAGATGTCCGAGGTTAAAAATGGTGGCAGGAAACCGGTTTTAGCTTATCTGGCTTATAAAACTGATCCAATAGCGGGGAGGATTATTTTCTTGAGTAGTTTCTTGGCCCCAGAGGTTTTTATGGACGCTCTTAGATTTTTGTCAGCTAAATTGGGTATCGGGGTAGCTAAAATGCTGTTTTTGTTAAAGGATTTGTCTTCTTCTTTAGCTGCTCATTTGTATCATACCAGTAGGAAAGTTGAGGCCGGAGAAAAGATTTCTCATCCATCATTTTTTATAAAAGCCATAATAGATTTTAAAGAAAAGATGAAAGAGGGAGAAAATTTGAAAGGGAAGTAGTTCTTTGAGTTTCGAGTCAATACCATATGTTGTACAATTTATGGTATAATTACATATATGAGTACCTTATGCACTAATTGTGGTATAAAGACCGAAAGATGGTCCAAAAAATATTGTTCAAATAAATGTCAATGGAAGAAACAATATGAGAATTTTATTACAAAATGGAAAGGGGGACTTGATGTTAAAACAAAGAATATTTCCGGTTATATAAGGAGGTATTTGATTGAAAAAAATGGTGAAAAATGCTCTAATTGTGGCTGGTGTAAAAGACACCCCGTTACGTCTCGTGTTCCCTTAGAGGTTGATCATATTGACGGTAATGCGGAAAATAATAGGGAAAGAAATTTAAGAATTGTTTGTCCTAATTGCCATTCTTTGTCGCTTAACTTCAGAAATTTAAATAAAGGGAAGGGCAGAAAATGGAGATTGGTTAAGAGTTAAATGTTTTAAGGTAGTGTAGTTTAAAAAAATAATAATGCCACCCTAGCTCAGTTGGTAGAGCGCCACTTTTGTAAAGTGGATGTCGTCAGTTC
>CAYGDO010000006.1:0-13954 GCA_964348785.1 uncultured Candidatus Saccharibacteria bacterium
ATTAAAATCAGAAGCCATATAAAAATTATACTATATCAACTATCCTAAGTCGGAGTTCAGGAATATTTTTAAAACCTGATTCCTCTAAAGTAGCGAGTAAATCAATACTCTCACCGACAACAAGTTCCCTACCCCAACTATCTATTTTTTTAAAAAAGGCGATGGCTGACAATTTCTTATTTTCTGTTTTTGAAAAAATAAGTTCCAAATGATTTTTTTCCTTACCAAAAGCTTTAACCGCATCAGTTTTCCCTCCTTTTACCAAAAAAACTGGCTTGGGATTGCCTTCACCAAATGGAGCCAATTTTTTAATTGACTCAAACATCAAATCATCTACATCTTCTATATATAAAGATAAATCTGCCACTTTTTCCACATCTTCGTTAACCACTTTTAGATCAGCAAAGGCATCCAACAAACTTTCAGAAAATTTGTGAATATTTTCCTGTGGAATTGAAAAACCTCCGGCCATATCATGTCCACCAAATTCAGAGAAAAAACCCTTTGTTAGGTTCATTATTTCAAGTACTCCAACATTGCCTTTCCCCCTACAAGACCCTTTATAAGTACCGTTACCATCCCTACCCCAAATAAAAACGGGTCGCCCAAATTCATCAGCAATATTTCCTGCCACCAATCCAACAAGTGAAGGTTTCCAAGTTGGGTTACCAAAGGCGATTACATTTTGTTTATCCAAATCTCTTTCCTTTATAACCCCACGCATTTCTTTCAACATTTGGGCCACAATTAATTTTCTTTTTTTATTAAGACCATCAAGTTTAGAGGCCAATTTAATCGCCTCACTTTCATCTTCCGTAGATAAAAGTAAAAAAGCGTCCATTGGCTCGCCCATACGAGAGGCAGCGTTTATTCTTGGAGTAATGGAAAAAGTGATATCCTCCTCATTCAAACTAAATTTCTTTATCCGACACAAATTTAATAATGCGTTCAAACCAGGTCTTCTAGATTTTCTTAAAACCGCCAAGCCATATTTAGCAAAAGTTCTATTTTCTCCTAGAAGCGGGACCATATCAGAAAGCGTGGCCAGTCCAACCATATCAAGAAGCCATTTTTCCCAACCATTATTTATCTCCCAAACACCCGTTTTTATTAAACCTTCAACCAATTTAAAGGCGACACCGGCGCCACAAAGCATTTTCTCTGGGTATGAACAATCTTTTTGTTTTGGATTTAAAATTGCGAAAGCTTTTGGTAAACCATCTCCCACCACATGATGATCTGTGATAATAACGTCGCAACCTAAAGAATTGGCAAGCAGAACTTCTTCAAAATCGTTTGTGCCACAATCTATAGTAATAATGAGCTTGGCTCCCTTAGATATCATTTGAGAAACAGCAACATTGTTCATACCAAAACCTTCCTCATCCCTATTTGGTATATATACATCAAAATTTAAAAAATTTATCTTTCTAAGGAAATCGCTTAAAACTACAGCCCCCGGAATACCATCAGCATCATAATCACTAAAAATAAAGATTTTTTCATTACTTTTGACGGCATCAATTATCCTCTTAGTGGCTTTATTCATATCCTTCATCAAAAAAGGATCATGAGTCTTGTATTCAGGATTTAGAAAAGCTTCAGCTTCATCTTTTTTTGAAATACCTCTATAAAAAAGTAGCTTGGACACAATCCCTGGTAAAAAATCCAACTCCTTTTTTACCCCATCTGGTATTTCAGGCTTTATTAAAACGCTCTTCATCTTGCCGATTATATCATGTTAGGTATATGCTATATTTACATTAAATTTATGGAAAACTGCATCTTTTGTAAAATTATTAAGAAAGAAATCCCTGCTGATATTGTCTTTGAGGATGAAGATACCCTCGCCTTTTTGGATATCAAACCGGTAAATATTGGGCACCTTTTAATAATACCGAGAGAACACCACCAATTTCTTCAAGACACACCAGATGATGTTGCTACAAATGTCTTTTTAAGAGTTAAAAAACTTATAGACCCTCTCAAAAAAGCCTTGGGGGCAGATTTTGTCACAATCTCAGTTGTTGGAATGGATGTCCCCCACTTCCACGTCCACTTAATACCAAGATACAAAAAAGATGGCCTAGCTAGCTTTTGGCCAACCAAAGATTCAGCAACGGATGAAAGAAAAATTGTAGCTGAAAAAATTAGAAAAATTCTTAAAGAGTAAAGTTACCAGCACTTTTCTCCAAAGCATCAATCCCCGGTAATTTTCCATCACATAGAAAATCGAGCATCGCTCCACCACCAGTCGAGACAAAAGAAAAAGAATCTGCCATATTTAATTTCCTAACAGCTGAAACAGTATCTCCACCACCTATAATACTTTTAGCACCACTTTCCGAAATTACTTCAGCAACACTTCTTGTGCCATTTTTAAAACCATTCTCAAAAATACCCATTGAACCATTCCAGACCACAAGACCTTGCGAATTAAGACTTTCTTTTATCTTTAAAGCAAACGATTCCCCAACGTCAACTATTTTTTCTCCCATTTTTATCTTGTCTTTCAAAACACCGTTAATTACCTTATCACCAAAAGTTACCACAAAATCATCTGGTAAAATTATTTTTTCACTGTCTAACCAGCTTTCTTCTATTAGGTTTTTAGAGGAACATGCAGAATCTCCTATTTCCAACCCCTTAGCTTTCAAAAAATCATTAGCCAATGCCCCACCAATAAAAATCTTGTCCACAGAATCTAAAAAATTCTTTATAAGTGGCAATTTTGTTTCGGTTTTTTTGCCAGCAAGCACCAAAATAAAAGGCTTGGGTGGGTTAAAAACAAGAGAGAGATTCTCTACCTCCTCCTTAAAGTTAAGTCCAGCATAAGATGGTAAAAATTTTGGCACACCGACAACAGATGAATGCTCTCTATGTGACACAGAAAATCCTTCGTTAACAAAAAAATCTCCAAGTGAAGCAAGATTTTTAGAAAAGTTTTCGTCGTTTTCTTTCTCCCCCTTAAACATCCTAATATTTTCAAGTAAAACAGCATTGGTGGTATCTTTTGAAAGCTCTTCTTTTGCAACTTCAAGCGTCTTTGCAAAAATTGTGGGAAAAAAATTGTTTAAATATCCTGACACAGGTAATAAACTTAAATCCTCATTACTACCAAAATGAGAAACAATTAAAACTCGTGCGCCACGATCAAGCAAAAAAGAAATCGTCTTGATAGCTTTTTCAATTCTAAAATCATCAGCGAAGGCGCCGTCCTTTATAGGCTCATTTAAATCTACAAGAACAATTCCTGTCTTTTGGGTAATATCACCAATATTTTCTAATGTTTTAAAGCGGAACGACATCAACAGAAGCAAGTAATTTTTTAAAACCTTCAGGATTAACACTTTCTCTCCCAATCAAAAGACCGTCCGTTTCCCCACCGCCAACAATTGCCCCAGCATTTTCATAATTAACTGCACCGCCGTATAAAACTTTTATACCATTAAACCAATCCTTACCAAAAATTTCTGATAAAACCTTTTTTATAAATAATACCGTCTCATGAACCTCTTCTGGTTTCATTGCCTCACCAAAAGATTTTCCTACAGCCCAAATTGGCTCATAAGCAATAATCAAATCAGTAAGATGTTTTTTCTTAATAAGCATTAGAGAACCTCTTAATTGTTTCGTTATATCCTCAAGATAAGCGCCTGTATTGTCTCTTTGTTTCTCTCCAATGCAAACTATGGTCTTTAAACCTAAAGATAGAGAAGCAAAAGCTTTTTTGGCCACGATTTCATCAGTCTCACCAAGCGCCCGTCTTTCAGAGTGACCGACAATCACAAAACTCGCCCCACAAGATTTCAATATTTCTGCCGATATTTCCCCCGTAAAAGAGCCTGGGGCTTCCCAAAAAACATCTTGAGCGCCGAGCAAAAGCTTATTCTTTGATTGTTTTTTAAATAAACTTAAAAAAGGAAAAGGGGGGCAAACCACTACTTCTGTCTTCTTTAACAAATCAGCATTTTTCTTCACTGAATTCAAAATAACCTTGGCATCATCAACCGATGAAGGATTCATTTTCCAGTTACCAACAACTAAATGTTTAGCTTTCTTCATAAAAGCCATTTTAACATAAAAACTTATCGATGATTAAGGTCAAAAAACTAATTTATAGCATCACCCATAGAATACATAGGGCTAAGCATTGCCATAGCGAAAAAACCGACTGCGGCACCAACTACAATCATGATCACTGGCTCTATAATGGAAGAGAAATCCTTGGTCTTCTCGTCCACCTCTTTTTCGTAAAATTCGCTAACATCTCCTAACATTGATGATAAATTACCAGTCTCCTCACCGGCCGAAATCATTTCAGAAAAAAATGCCGGATAAACACTACCCTTTTCCGAAAAACAAGAAGATAGGGTCGCCCCTTTTTGAATATTTTCTTTAGCTTTATATAACGCATCTTTAAAATACAAATTTTGAACGACATCAGCGGTAATTTCTAAAGCACCAACCACATTAACGCCCGATGACAACAATGAAGACATTGTTCTTGCTGCTCTTGCGGCATTCAACTCAGCAAGTAAAGGACCGAGAGCTGGGAATCTCAAAAAGAACCAATCAAAAAATCGTCCTCCAATTTTACTTTTATAGAAAAATCTTAAGGCAATGAACGAAATAAACATCAAAATGAGAGCCCACAAAAAATGATCTTTTAAAAAATCGCTGATAAAAATAACGATTTTTGTCGTAATCGGCAATTCAATCTTTAATTCTCTAAAGGTCGCAGTAAGTTTCGGCACAACAATAACCATCATCAAGGCGGCAATAATGATAATCAAAATTATTATAACTGACGGATACATCAAAGCGCCCTTCACTTTTCTTTGAATGGAATAGGTTCTTTCCAGCTGACTAGTAATAACTTTTAATGAGTTGGCCAAATTACCCCCCTCTTCCCCCGCCTTCACTATAGAAACAAAAATCGCTGGAAAAATTTTAGGAAATTTTCCTAAAGCCTCGCTCAAAGGAAGACCTTTTTTTACCAATTCATTTAATTCATTTACTGTCTTTTTCAAAGGGATATTTGAAGTCTGCCTTTCTATAACAGATAAAGCTCTCGAAAGCGGAAGGCCTGCTTCAAGCATCGCGCCTAAATTTTTAGCAAAAATTATCTTCTGGTGCATAGGCACCACCCCAAGAGAAAATCCTTTAGTCAAAATACCTAAACTAAAAATCTTTGTTCCAGAAACGGGCTCTGCGTAAAGCATAGTGATGCCATCTTTTTTCAAATTATCATAAAGAACAAATTTATCATCTGCTTCTCTAGTATCCTCAAAAATTTCTCCTTCTTTTTTTTGTGCCTTAAATTTAAAAAGCATATTTTATTCTGAAACTACACGAAGAACTTCTTCTATGGTGGTTAAGCCCTGAACAGCTTTAAAAATACCGTCCTCTAACATTGTTAACATCCCAGATTTTTTTGCCTCAATTTCAACATCTCTCGCTGTCGAACCATGAATGATTAACTCCTTAATAGGCGCAGTCACCTTTAAAACTTCATAAATTCCAACTCTACCTTTATATCCATCTTTAAATTCATTAGAAGGCATCGGCTTATAAAAAGGAATTTTTGTCCAATCGATATCCTTAGGAACCAACTTTTCTGACTTTAAAGCATTCATAACTCTGTTCAAATCAACAGATTTACCCAAAGTTTCTACCCCCGTTTTAGATA
The DNA here is from genome assembly GCA_964348785.1 of uncultured Candidatus Saccharibacteria bacterium. Taxonomy (GTDB): domain Bacteria; phylum Patescibacteriota; class Minisyncoccia; order Phycocordibacterales; family 2-02-FULL-43-11; genus 2-02-FULL-43-11. The sequence continues at coordinate 5,693 of CAYGDO010000006.1, forward strand.
AAAAATACTTTTCTTTACTGGCCAATTTTCTGACCAATCTTTGAGCAATAATTACATTTACAGTAGAAACAATAAGAAACGGTTCTATTTTCATATCTACCAATCTAGGCAATGCTCCTGAAGCCGAATTCGTGTGAAGAGTTGAAAGTACCAAGTGACCCGTTAAAGACGCATTGATAGCGAGTGAGGCTGTTTCTCTATCTCTAATTTCTCCAACCATCACAATATCAGGATCTTGTCTTAGAAGCGTTCGAAGACCCGAACTAAAATCAAACCCGATTTCTGGCTTTACTTGAGTTTGATTCACCCTTGGCATCTGGTATTCAATTGGATCTTCAATGGTAGAAATATTAACTTCTGGCTTATTCAAAATATCAATCATTGTGTACAAAGTAGTAGTTTTTCCGCTTCCTGTTGGACCGGTGGTAAGCAACATTCCCGTTCTTTGTTTCATTCCAAAATGGACGATTTCCAAAGCGTCACCATGAAAACCCAAAGCTTCCAAACTAAAACCAGCAGCGGTTTCGCGAAGCAATCTCATAACAATTTTTTCACCAAAGTATGTTGGCAATGTTGAAACACGAAAAGAAACTTTTTCACCGCTTACCTCAACTTTAAATCTGCCGTCTTGAGGTAATCTTTTTTCATCCAATTTTAAATTTGAGAGAACTTTTATTCTCGCGGTAATACTTCCAGCGGCAGCTTTTGGTAAAACCATGGCATCATGAAGAAGCCCGTCAATTCTATATCTAACCAAAACTTCATTTTCCAATGGCTCAATATGAATATCAGAAGAACCTTGAATAATGGCGTGCTTTAAAAGCGTTTCTACGATTCGGACGACTGGGATATCCTCAGCCAATTTTTTCAAATCCTGAGCGCTCACATCTTCGTCGCTCTTCCCTTCAGAAACACTTTTTATCATCCCCGCCTCTTCTTGAATAATGTCTCCGAATTCTGCCTTCAAACTTTTTTGATATTGAAGCAGCGCACTTTTTATTGAATCGGTGTCAGTTAAACGTGGTAAGATTTTTAGCTTTACTTTCTTTTTTACGAATTCAATAGCCGCCAAATCATCAGTATCAAGCATGGCTACTTCCAAAGCTTCAGCGGTTTTTTTATAAGGCACAATATTGTGATTTCTAGCAACTGGTTCAGGAATTAAAGACAAAATTTCAAAATCTATTTTTTGAGTTTTTAAATCAACAAAAGGAATACCGAGAACGTGTGCTTGAATTTTTCGAAGATCATCCTCCCCCATCTTCCCTTCTGCAAGTAAAATATCCGCCACGCTAGAATTTTTCTCATGCGCCTTTTTTTCCATAACATCAAATTCCGCTCGTGGTATCAAACCAGAATCCTTAATAAACTCATCCAATTGTTTTCCTTCAATGTACATTTTAAATAGTTTAAAAACTTTATTGAGATAATTATAACACCTAGAATCATCACGAGAAAACCCGCGACCTCACTCTCACGCACATCAAGATCGAACCTTGATGTTATTTACTCTCTTTATAAGCTCGAACTATTTTGACGATAGATGTAATGATAAAAATAGAGAACAAAATGATTAAAATTATAGTGTTAAACCCTTCCGTAATACCAGAAGCGATTCCAAGTCCTCCACTTATGCTTGTTGGAAACAAAAAATACCCCACAATAAGAAGCGGTACATACCAGACAGCAAATTTAAACCATCTTTGAAAAACTGGTTCTTTCATGCGGTAGGTGATGAAAGAGAAAATAGAAATTGTAATAAAAAAAGTAAAAATTAATCCTTCCGTTTTATCAGTTAATTCAATTGGACATTTTTGCCCTGAAAAAAAATTGCAAAACCTTAGCTCCTCTATAGACAAAATTGCCATTAACAAAACCACAATCGAGATAACAAAAAATAGTTTTTTCGTCTTCATATCTTAATATTTAATAATAATCTTCCCCTTTTGAGTTTCAAAATAAGGTATTACCAAACCATTTCTGGTTTCTTTAATTATGGCATTCTTTGGTATTTTGTTCACTATATTAGAAAGCCCCACATCATAAACACTTTGAGTTAAAACAAAAATATTTGTTTTGTTTATACTTGAATTGTACACAGATAAAACATTACCCTCTGGTGAAAATAGATAGGAAGAAAAAATAAGAGGTCCTTTATTGGGGTTTTTCAAAACTCTATAATATCTAGCTATAGCAAAAGTCTTTCTCTCCATTTGAGTAGTGGTGGAATAGAACATCTTATTTATATCAATACGGAACTCTTGATTGTTTTTATTTATCTCAGAAAAATTTAATCTTAGATAATTTAGTGAATCATCTGTAGATGTTGCAACATTCCTAGACAATTCCATCTTGGTACTAGTTGAGACATTATCAAAGCCAATCATTTTTATCCTATTTGTCGTAGTAGAAAAACCAACTATTATTTCAGGCGCTTCAACATCTGGAGGTGGCAACGTAACCACACTCCCGACTTCTGGCTTAAGATTAAAATCCGCATCCCCGTCCCCCTCATAATCGACAACCAGATCTGATGCGTTGTTTATAGAACCACCGTTATTAAAATTTATAGTGGCAAGAGTTGAAGTTGAAGAAGGGACTGAAGCAAAAGTTGTGGTAGCCACTATTACTCCACCTAAGTATTCTTCAATATCTAAATCAAATGACCCAGAAGATATACCCCTTAAACTTAATACGGGCTCTAAACTTTTTGGAATAGACAAATACTGAATCTCCCCCATCTTTTTGTATCTAGCGCCTTTTATATTTGAGGTAGTGGAACTGATTAAATTTCCATCTTTATCTAAAGCACTCAAATCAAGTGGAGAGTGTAGATAAAAATTTATTCTTTCTTCGTTGGTGTCAGAAATAAAAATGCTGTCAGAAATAAATTGCAAAGATTCATCTACGTTCTTTATTTTATTCTTAACTAAATTTAATAACTGTGGAATTTCTAGAATATTTTTATGTTCCAAGTTAGGAAAATTTTTATCATTATAATCATATAAATTCACCCACCATCTCTCAACATTTGGAGTGGAAGTGCTCATAAACAAAGCACTCGGTGCAACAACCGTCCCATCACCATCAATGACCATTTTAGGCTTATAAGTCCAAGTTTTTTTAACAGACGAACAAGAAAATGAATTGCCCGTTTTAACAAAATTTTCACATACCTCTTTTGTTCTATACTCTAATCCGGAAAGAGTTTCCTCACCCCAACCAGCGATTTGATAAATTTTGATATTTTCTCCCGGTATCCAATTATCAATCTTTTGGTGCAATTCATCTGCATAAGTAAGTAAACGATTGTTTAATACCGCAGGAGAAGATACATCAAAAAATGTGGCATCATTTCTACCTTCATCCCCTTTCAAAAAACTCCACAAATTATCTTTTGAAGAGATACTCATCCCAAAATTTTCAACCGCTTTGCCAATTTCACTAAAATCAGAATCGGCAAACTTTATAGGAGAAGTTTCAACGTAATCAAAATATTTTAAAGACGGTAAAAGTGAATAAGCACTTGGCATATTTTTACCCAATTTTCTAGCAAAAAATTCATTAATAACTGGAAAATGTGCCTGCTCAAAACCATGAAGCAACGCTCCGATCGCTTCTGGTGTTCCAATTTGTGGCACAGCCACCAAAAAAACCTTATCAATGCTGTTTATCAAGGGATCACCACTTTCCTCAAGCTTTTTTAGCAAAGCTTTGGCAATAATTCCACCCTTTGAATGGGCCACTATAGAAACCTTTCCATTTTTAGAACTTTCAGCTAAACGTTTTAATTCTTTTATAATAAAAGGAATTTCTGTGTCTCTCAGATCGCCAGAGTAATATATCCTACCGTCAGAAAATAAATTGCCGTAATTCAAAATCTCATCCACAGTAAGTCTCCAATCGTAAGGCACGATTGAATAATCCGCGATTATATTTTCGTCATTTTTCCATTTTGAAAGTTCGCCCAAAAAAGTTTTATAAATATTACCAAGAACACCAAAAACCTCCTCTACCACATCTCTTGTATAAATATCCTGTCTAATGGTTTTTCCATTATCATCCAAAAATAACTGTTCGACATCTTCATTTCTGTTTGGTTCCCACAAAGTGTCTGTTCCCCCGTTATAATCCGGCTTGTATAACCTGCTGGCTTCAAGCCCTGGAATAAACATAATACTAGAAAAACAATTTTGTATACAAGTTGTATCGTTTGGTTCTTCAGTAAGCCAAGGAACAAACAAAACAGCGTCTGACACTTTATTGCCCACACCTAGAGAATTTGAAATATGTCTCGGCCCAGAAGAATCCCCCCAAAAATTACTCTTGGCATCAATCAAAGACAAACCATTTTCATCTTCATTTTTCACAGCATATAATGAATTGTTTTTAAAACTAGAAACCGAAATTAAGATATTAGTCTTTGGGACTTCCCCACTATCAATCGGTTGAAGATTTGAAGAAGCGATTGTAGGAAATACTCCCCCTCTATGTAAAACACCGATATTATTTCCTTCAAAACTTGAATTCTTAATATCAACATCTCTCAAATTAGCAACATCTACTCCAGTCTTATTTTTTACAAACTTTGAATCTTTTATAGACAAGCTAGACCCTAAAAAATCAATTGCTTTTCTTGCGTAATGAAATTCTACATTTTGCATATTAACGACAACACCATTTGAAACAATCAACCCGTCATAATCACCAGAAATCGGACTTGGTTCATCAGAAGTAAAAATGATTGGATTTTCTTTTGTTCCGATAATTTCAAAAGTCTGATTTTCATTAGTTATCATTGATGCCCCCTTTTTAAAACGCAAGATAGCCCCGGGTTGCATTTCAAAACCATTTGAAAAAATTAAATTGGCTTTTATTAAATTTGGGTTTGAAGATGTAGCAAACAAGACTTTCTTACCAACATACAAATAAGGTAATTCTTCATCTTGATACAAATGGGAAAAACCTGGATTAGGTAAATCAACAAGCCAACCTCCAAAATTTGTTTCGTAGTGCAAACTTTCATCAGTCCCAGAAGCTCCCCAATCACTTAAATAATTAACGTAATCAACTTCTTCCAAAGAATTATTTAAGACAGAAAGACGCTCTCCAGAATTAGATAAAGAAAAAGATGAATCAAACAAATTTCCAGAAAAAGTAGGGTTTTCAGAGATAAAAGTATTCGCATTATCGGCAATAATGGCCGACTGGCCACCCGACAAAACTGACACTCCTGAAATTACATTCAAACTATGATTAATAGAATTTTCTCTAAATTTCCAGCCAGAAATATCAACAGGGTTCTCTCCTGTATTTGTCACTTCTATCCATTCACGTCCAGAATCAAGACCATCTGGATCATACATTATTTCTGAAATAACCACTTGTGCTGACGCAATAACCGGTAGTATGAAAAATAAAAAAGCCGTAACAGTAAAATACTTAAAAATTATTTTACCCATTTTAAAAAAATAGTTATTAAATCTATTCAAATTATATGGCAACGAAAAATGAGCGCAACTTTTTTGTTCAAATCTCCCCAATCTACATCTCACAAAGGTCAAACCTTTTTATTAAATTAAAAATTAGATACAAAAAAGCCCCGCGAGAGCGCAGGGCGTGAAAAAGAACAGAAAGAAATCAGGGGAACGAAGCCCCTAGAGGAACGGCCGTCGCTTGTGGCGACGGATCACCAGCCCTTGAAGGGCGGATGGTGAAGAACCGAGCCGAAGCCGTACGGTCAAACTGAGTGTAGACGGCAACAGCGCCGTCGTACCCCGCCGTGGAAGTCCCGAGAACCGTCTCGGAACCACCGAGTGAGGCCGACACTCCAAAAGCATAGGTCGTACCGGGAGTACCCCCAATGGCTCCGACGAGGATGTTGCCATCCTTGTCAAAACGGAGGGCCATCTTAGGAGACGGCGAGTAACCGATCGGGGTCGAAACCCCAGAACCGATGTCCCACCGATCACCAACAGTACGATCCTCGTCGTACCAGATGGTGACGTACTCACCGGCATCAGGTCCATCAACGGCCTGGATCCACTTCAGTCGGTTTCCCGACAAGACCCAACCGTCAATATAAACCCACCCATTACCGAACAACTCCGACGCCCAACAATTGGTCGCCCAGCCGTTTCGTGTGATCTGGGGCGTAAGATCAAGATCGGGAAACGTGTACCCGTACTCGACCCATCTGACGTCAGGTGCCCAGACTGCGATAGTAGACCCAAAAATCCCAACAGATGGCTTGCAAGCGATATCGGTCTCGCTCGGAAACACAACCGAAGAAATCGGAATCTTGCCGTCGACGAGTCTGAAGGGCTGGCTCTTAAAGATGAGCCGAGAACCTACATTGGTCCCCTGCCCGACGTACGTGTCCACCTGGACAAAGTAGTCCTGATTTGGCTCACCGGTACGAAGCTGAATCTGAGGCAAGACCGCCTGGACATCAGCAACCGAACTGATTATGGCAGGAGCACCGCCGCCGACATAAAGATTCTCTACGCCGGCAACAGCAACACTGGCCTTACCTTCAGTGCCAGCCGTCCTCCAGACGTAGTGCGTCACCGCCTCCTCCCCGATGGGGAGATTCACCCGTTGGGCCTGCATGGGGCAGACCACAACAAGGGAAAGAAACACCGACAAGAGCAAGTTTTTCACAAGCTCCTCCTTTCTTGGTTGTGGCCATTGCTGGCCGTTGAAAAAAATTCATTAGCAAAGAACTTAATCAAATTATATCACCAAATTAAAGAAATTGCAAACCAATCCCTATAGAAACCTTAATGTCAATACCATTTTCTATCTTTATTTAACACAACAAAAAACACCCTCAATCAAATTGAGGGTGTTTTTCCACACTTAATTCACAAATTAAATCTCTTTAAACCCTGGATCAGTTTCAACTACCTGAAGTGAAATGTTTGCTGTTCTAACCAAATTAGTGCCACCAACCTCAGTCCCTGTAATAGTAATACTGTGAGTGCCGACAGGTAACAATTGATTTGCATTGACAGGTCTTATTCTCAAAGTAGCACCTGTTAAATATTCTCCTTGCGGCAATCTATTATCATTACCCGCACTATTAAATACTCCTTGAATTGGAACATTTGTCATAACTCCATTTATCATGCCCGTGACGGAAGCAGTCCCTAAGGTCAAATCAACTGGTTGATTAAATGTGCTACAACCAGCGATAGCAACAGTCACAGTCGTGCTTTCTGAAGACGGAGTGCCAGTTGCTCCTTTCAATTGTTTTACTTGAATAGTTGTTGGACTGACACTCAAAGCAAAATCAGATGATGAACCAGAAAGATTGACTGTCACTGAATCATTTGCCGATCCACAACCTGAATCGCAACTGATATTCAACGTAGTATTGCCTGTAAATGGCCCGCTTGGTTGAGTATATGAACCCGTCTCCCCTGTTTTTGCTCCAGTCCAAGTATCTTTTCCTGAAACTGTACAAGTTGAACCTGCTGGCATATTTGTTGTAGTCCAAGAAATTATTTTATTTGTATCAGTGCCACAAGCCAAATTTAAAGGTCCGTTGCTACCGTCAACTCTTAAATCTACAGTTGGGGTGAAGCAAGAAACGTTTACGTTCACAGAACAGGCCGGTCTTAACTCTTTAGTGTAAGGGGTTCCATCAGAAGGCAAAACTGAATTGACTACGACAATAAAACTTTGAAAACCTGCGGAAGAAAAAGATTTTTGAAAACTACTCGTAATACTTGGCCCTAAATTTGTAACACTATCCCACAAATAAGTATAATTTCCTGTCTCACCAGTTGGTGCTGTGCTAAAAGTTACATTTTGACCAACATTTGGGGTTGAATCGTTTGGAGTACAAGAAGCATTTAGATCAGTACAATTTGACGTTATTCCTTGAATTGCAGAAGAAGGCGCACTGTCAACTCCACCGACAACTGACACAAGATAGTATGAATAAGGGCCATTCTCCGTCAAAGTAGAAACTGCACTGTTTGAATGTCCATCTCTATAAGTTACATTTGAATTGACTGGATAAGAAGCTCCACTAATTGTTGCAACAAGCGCGTATCCAGTAGGAGGAGCTGTTGGCAAACCAGCTTTTCTATAAACTTTATAACTCCCTGCTCCTGTTGAAGTCCAAGACAAATCAATTTCCCCCGGGCCCGCGTCAGAACAAACCGGCGTTGCAGCATTTAAACCTGCAACCGGACACGTATTCTGCACCGTTCTCAATATTTCGTTTGAATCTACCTTCTCTGTTCCATTAAC
>CAYGDO010000006.1:14054-51916 GCA_964348785.1 uncultured Candidatus Saccharibacteria bacterium
TTGCCTGGAGCGATACAACTTCCGCTGACTGTGGCAGAAATTGTTGGGGCGGTTAGAAGATTAACAACGACAGAACTAGACACAACTCCACTAACTGAATTGCATGTGATTGTGTATGTGGTTGGACTACTTGGTACAGAAACATTTAATTGAGTAGAGGTTGGATTAGCTTTAGCGCCACTCCAAGAAGCAACGGCTGGACTAGCTGAAGCAGAACATGTGCCTGAAGTTATTTGACTGCCTGTCCACTGGAGATCAACAGCACTACCTGTAGCAATAGTAATTGGGCCAGGAACATAAGAAGCACCGGAGCCATTCTTTCTAACTGTGAGACTGATTGAACCTCCAGAGACAATAGTGACTGAAGCTGTAGCTTGGTTGTTTGCTTCATTTGATTCAGTAATTGCACTGCCATTATCGGCTGTGATTCTAATTGTATATGTACCAACTGAAGAAGGTGTCCATGTTCCTGAAGTGACACTACCGGTGCCACTTGAAACTAAAACTCCAAGATTACGATCAGGAGAAATGGTAGACCAGGTTGAACCATTAAACACTTCGAATCTGTTAGAGAAACCGGCACCAGTCGTGTAGTTACCTTGATTAGTAATTGTTGAAGAGAAAGTGATACTGCCTCCAACTACCAAAGCACTTGAAGTTGTTGGAGCTGAAGGAGTTAGATCAGGAGCACAACTATTCTGCACCGTTCTCAATATTTCGTTTGAATCTACCTTCTCTGTTCCATTAACACTCTTCACTTTGTACAAGTGAGAAGAACCGGCGGCTAAACCTGTGTGTTGATATGTACAAGTTCCAGAAGCACAAGTTGGTGAACTTGAAAGAAGAGTTGTGCTGTCATAGACCTCGTAACCAGTGGCATTGGCAACCACTGGCCAGGTGATGGTTGCAGTATCAGTGTTGCCTGGAGCGATACAACTTCCGCTGACTGTGGCAGAAATTGTTGGGGCGGTTAAAATGTTGACTGTAGCACTATCAGAAACAACGCCCGCAAGCGAATTGCAAGTAATTGTATATGTTCTTGTGCCACTGACTGGAGCAGAAACATTTAATTGAGTAGAGGTTGGATTAACTTTAGAACCAGACCAACCATCTGAAGCTATACAACTCCCAGATGTAATATTTGTTCCATTCCATTGAAGATCGACATTACTTCCTGTAGCTATAACAATCGGGCCATTAACGTAAGAATTAGCTGTTCCATTTTTTCTGATATCTAAATTAATATTACCTACTGGAGGAAGAATCACATCAACTGTACAAGTGTTGAAAGCACTTTGAGTACCGGAAGTGACATCGATTCTTGCTGTCTTAACTCCGGTTGAAGCATATGGGCCACTATTAACAGAATTGGTTAATGAAGTTGAGTTGTTGGTTACTCCTGTTGCTGTGTTACTCCATGTGTAGTTGTATGTTCCTGTTCCACCTACCGATGTTGCTGTCCAAGTAACTGTTTGGCTAGTGTTTGGGGAAGCTGGTGAGCCGACACAGGAGACGGTGAGACATCTATTTGCCATAGTAAACAAATATTCGTCCGATTCAGATTCATTTGAACCGCTAACACTTGCCACCTTATATCTATATGATGCTCCTGCTGAACGATTCAATCTTTCATAAGTGCAAGTTGTTGCAGTGCAACTTGTTGCTTGAACATTACCAATCCAAGGCCAAGTGCCAGTCCCAGAATCAAATTCATAAATTTTGTAACTGGTGGCTGAAGGTACAGGTGCCCAAGTCAAAGTCGCAGTGCCTGTTGCACCAGCGACACAAGATGGCCCAGTAACAGTAACTACGGGTTTAGACAAAACGTTAACAACAACGGTATCAAAAATAATACCGCTAACACTTGGGCATTCAATTCTGTATGTAGAAGGGTTGCTTGGAACAGAAACATTTGATTGAGTTTGAGTAGGTGTAACTAAAGTTGGAGCTGTCTTAGAACCACTCCAACCATTAGACGCCGTACAAGCACCCGTAATATTTGTTCCATTCCATTGAAGGTCAACCGCATTACCAGCACCAACGGCAATTGGGCCATCAACATAAACATCAGCTGTTCCAGCTTTACGAACTTTTAGATCAAGAGTGCCAGGATAAACAACATTAAAAGGCAAAACTGAAGTCCTGCAGTTATTACCCTCATTTGATTCTAAAATATTATCTACGTGACTTCCTAAATTTCCATTATCAGCACAAGCTTCAATATTGTAATTACCAACTACGGCAGTCCAAGAACCGGAAGTCACATCTCTATCGCTATTTACGTCTAGTCTATTTAAGAAAGGGCTGGAACCTAAGGTCGTCCTTTGACCTGTACCTGTATTTACTACTACAAAACGATTATAAAAACGCTCATCAATATCCACATCTCCCTGATTTCTAATTATCGCTCTAAAAGTCAAAGCTTGACCTTCTGTTAAAGTACCAGACTGCACTACAACAGGGTCATTCAACACTATCAAATCAGGAAGACACGCCGATGCTGTTAAAGCACTCGATGCTCCGCTCCAGGCAGAATCACCAGCTAAAGCTGAAGTGGCCTTAATACGAAAATAATATGTAGTATTCAACGCCAAACTTGGAACAGTGTAAGTTGTCGTATTAATTGGTCTATTAATATTTACAACACCAGAAGAAAAAGTGTTATTCGTCGCATATTGTATTGCATAACCATCCTCATCTGCGACATTGGCCCAATTTAAAATTACAGAACCGACTCCACAGGAAGAGGAGGGGGTGGCAGACAATATTGTAGGGGTTGGTGGCGGGTTAGCGTTTACATAATTGGCAATTACAGTTTTAGATTGGCCACCACCAGATGAAATAACCTCACTGATTCTACACTGTCTTGGACCAGGATAAGAATCACAACCAGACCATGCATCAAAACTTCCACCAAAAGCGCTGGTAGAAGCCAGCAAAGTCACATTGTTTAAATTAACATCAACGATTTTTGTATAATCAGTATCTCCGCCCATACCCGTTGGAGTACCCGATAATTGAGAAATAGGCACTATGACTCTAGATAAACTATTTAAAGTAGATCTGACTTCTAAGGTGTTTTTAAAATTATTTGGAGAGATAGTTGGAATAGTATTCAATCTTGGGTTAATTTGTGGGTCATTAATATCAACAGTGGCGCCATTAATAACACAAGAAACAGGAGACACACCCAAAGCTGGCGTTACCGCCACACAATTGCTATCAAAATAGTTAACTCCTCCACCGCCAGCACAAGCTTGGACATCAGCAGTTGCAGAGAAACCAACGACATTTAAAGGGGAAAACGGCAGAGATCGTCTCGCTGGACTACCTGCACAACTAACAGCGTCGTACGCGAGTGTATTCAATGGGTCACACTGACCATTATAAACAATTTCGGTCCCTCCTAAATCACAATTATAAACGCCTCTAAATGTGGCATTTATATCAAATGGATAGTTACCCGATTTTAAAAAATGCGCCCTAAACAAATTTCCGCCAAAACCTTCAGGATTCAAATATTGTTGACTGCCAATAAAATTATTCCAAACTTGTATTGAAAAACCAAGACTTCCTCCCCTGCCCTCAGCCCTTGCACCACAACCATAATTTGACCCAGAAAGTGGAATCGTTAGAGAATTGTTATCAGCCATTGCGTTTAAATCCTCACAACCAACCCCGGCGGCATTAAAATCTCGCCACTGGGGAGGAGCCATAAAAGCGTCAAAAACTCTATAAGGCGCCAAAATAACATCTGCCGACCCATCAACATAAAGATTACTCCATCTAGGTGATGGACAATTTTGCACAGTGATTCCAGCTGTAGTAGTCCAATCCCCGTTACCATCTATTGTTATGTTATTACCAAGATCCGCCCTGCAAACACCCGCCAAACTGGGGCTTGGTTCGGAATAATTAAAGTTAGCCGATGTGCAATTATTTGATTCATTTGATTCAGCAATAGATCCTCCACTATCAACACAAGCTTCTATTGTCCAAGACCCAGGAGTAAGAGCGCCTGCACCAAATTCAGTAACCATTAATCCTCCGGCTGAAACGGTATAAACAGGATTCCACCAAAATCTACAAGCGCTATTTAAACAAGAAGTTTGCGTATAAACAGTACTGCCACCGAACTTGTAATTCACAGTAACATCTATTGGGGTATCAGCAGGAGTTGGAGTGGTGCCATTGTTTGTAACTCTAATTACTTGCGTGGATCCATAATTTGGTGCCAAAGCACCATTTTCTGAGTAAACTTTTCCTAAACTTTCAACGCTTGTAACTGACAAATCAATTGCAGCATTAGCTAAGCCTACATTGAAAAAAGAAAACAAACAAAAGAAAAACAACCCAACTATTAAACCGTTCAGAAAAAATCTCTTAAAACTTTTTAAAGTGTTAATTATCAATTGTTTAGGCGAAAACTATAATCCACAAACTCTTATCTATTCAAAGCATCAATGATGGCTTTTTTGTCTTGCTCTGTAAAACCGTAAAAATTGATTAACTCACCATTCAAAGCGGCAGTAATTTGACTCTTTTCTGCCTGTGTTAAAGGTGTTTTTTTGGCAACTAATGCCATAATTTCGGCCTTATTTTTTTTAATTGTGGAATCACCAGGAGGCGTAACTTTTGACGCACCGTTTAATGTCGGAGAACCATTTCCTGAATTAACAGGATTCATTTTTGCTCCACCAAAAGAGTAAAAAAGCCAACCTAAAATAGCCAGTGCGATTACAATACCTATAAAATAAAAAGGGGTTTTTGAACTTGTATTATTCATAAAAATTTTAATAACACTAATAACTAATATCATTATACACCCAATCGAAGAATAAAGTTTTTAAAAAAATGTTGATAACCAGTGAACGTGTAATATGAGTCATGAAACATGTAACGTGAATCTTAAAGTGCTTGAATCACTGAACAAAATTTTACTTAAATTTAAAATCTTTCGTTACGTGTTTCAAGCTCCATGCTTCATGATCAAATTTGATCTCGTTAGAAGCCACGGACACTAAACATAGATTAGGAAACATTTTCAAAATTAAACTTAAACCAATACTTACTAAAGAATATTTAACTGTCTGTGTCCTGCTTCTAACGGGATTGACAAAAACCTTAATTCTAGTACCATTAAATTCAACAGAGTTCGCCGTGGGCGGACTTTTTTATTAAAAAGGGTCAAAAAAACCCTTAAAAAACAACAATATGTTATTTGATCTAAAAGTGATAAATTCGGTACTTGCCCAACTTGAAGAAGAAAGGGGTATACCAAAAGAGAAAATATTAGAAGCGATAGAGGCCGCCTTAGCTACTGCTTATAAAAAGGAATATGGCAAAAAAGGCCAAATTATAAGGGCAAAATTTGATTTGGAGACTGGAGATACTCAGTTTTACCAAGTAAAAATTGTAGTTGATGATACAAAAGTCATAATAAAACCAGAAGGTGAAGAGACTGAAAGGGATCCTGAAGATGACCGGATTTTATACAGCCCAGAACATCATTTAATGATAGAAGACGCTCGTTTAATAAAAAAAGATGCCAAAGTTGACGATGAAATTACATTTCCTTTGGACAATAAAGCTGATTACGGCAGAATTGCAGCCCAAACAGCTAAACAAGTCATAATACAAAAAATAAGAGAGGCTGAAAAAGTCTCAGTTATGAGTGAATACGGCCAAAGAGAAGGAGAAATCGTCTCCGGAACAGTCCAAAGAATAGAACGAGGTAATATATTCATAGATATGGGCCGAGCCACTGGTATTTTGCCTTTTGAAGAGCAAATTCCAGGTGAAAGGTTCAAACAAGGAGAAAGAGTAAGAGGCTATCTATTTAAAGTAGAAGAAAGTCCAAGAGGAGTATTCCTTAAACTTTCTCGTTCTCATCCAAAATTTATATATGAGCTTTTCAAACAAGAATCTCCTGAAGTGGCTAATGCTGTAGTAGAAATAAAGGCCATTGCAAGAGAACCGGGCTCAAGATCAAAAGTTGCCGTTTTTTCAAATGATCAACACATAGACCCGGTTGGTTCCTTGGTTGGACAAAGAGGAGTAAGAGTTTCCACCGTAATGAGCGAATTGGGAGGAGAAAAAATAGACATTATTGAATGGTCAGCTGATGCAGGACAATTTGTGGCTGATTCTTTATCCCCCGCTAAAATCTTAGAGGTGACAATAGATGAAGGGGAACACAAAGCTACAGCCATTGTCTCAGAAGACCAACAATCTCTAGCAATTGGAAAAGGCGGACAAAATGTACGTCTTGCAGCCAAATTAACTGGTTGGAAAATAGATATTAAATCAGTAAAAGGAGAAGAGGTTGCGGTTGCAGAAGTTAATAAAGATGTAAAAGCAGAAGTGATTGCAAAAGAAGAAAGTACTAGCGAAAAAGCTTAAAAAGTTATAACTTATTAATAAATTTAAAAGTTGAAAGAACAAAATGAGTAACTACTTAATTTTTGGGATTGTAAGTTCTATATTTGCCATAATCTACGGTTTAATTATGGCCAAAATTATTCTCAATAAACCAGCTGGTAATAAAGAAATGCAGGATATCGCTTTAGCTATTCAATCTGGAGCAAAAGCTTATCTAAACAGACAATACAAAACCATTGGGATGATAGCAGTGGTTATATTCGCCATATTATGGTGGATTTTGGATTTTACTACCGCAATCGGATTTATCGTAGGAGCCGTTTCATCGGCTTTAGCGGGATATATAGGAATGAATGTTTCAGTAAAAGCCAATGTCAGAACCACCGAAGCCGCAAGAGAAGGCCTCGCACCAGCCCTTGCTTTGGCCTTTAAAGGAGGTAGCGTTACTGGGCTTTTAGTTGTTGGGTTGGCATTGCTCTCAACTACCGTTTTTTACGCAATAACTCAAAATATACAATCTCTTATTGGCTTAGGTTTTGGAGCAAGTTTGATATCAGTCTTTGCCAGATTGGGAGGTGGAATATTCACAAAAGCGGCCGACGTTGGTGCGGATCTTGTCGGTAAAGTTGAAGCAGGCATTCCCGAAGATGACCCTCGCAATCCTGCTGTTATCGCCGATAATGTTGGAGATAACGTTGGAGACTGTGCTGGTATGGCAGCTGACTTATTTGAAACTTACGCTGTCACATCAATAGCGGCAATGCTCTTAGGCTCTTTAGTCTTTCCAGACTTTCCAAATGCAGTAATTTATCCTTTAGCAATAGGGGCAGTAGCAATTATTGCCTCAATAATCGGCACATTTTTTGCTAAACTTGGTAAATCACAAAACATAATGAACGCTTTGTATAAAGCGCTCATAGTATCAGGAGTAATATCAGCTATTGGTATATACCCCCTCACCACCAAACTGATGGCAGATAATGGAAAATATTTAACCATGGATTTGTTTTACTGTGCACTCATTGGTCTTATTGTTACAGGTCTTATCGTCATAATCACTGAATACTATACAAGTACTAAATACTCCCCAGTTCAATCAATTGCCAAAGCTTCCACTTCTGGACATGGAACAAACATCATCCAAGGTTTAGCTATTTCAATGAAGGCTACAGCTTTGCCTTTGCTAACAATTGTAGCTGGAATTTTATCTTCTTATCATTATGGCGGTCTTTACGGTATAGCAATTGCAGCAATGAGCATGCTTTCATTGGCTGGAATTATTGTTGCTATAGATGCTTTTGGACCAATAACGGATAATGCTGGAGGTATAGCTGAAATGGCCCACCTACCAGAAAGCGTAAGAAACGTAACTGATCCATTGGATGCTGTTGGAAATACTACAAAAGCAGTCACAAAAGGTTACGCTATCGGCTCTGCTGGTCTTGCTGCCCTTGTACTTTTTGCTTCTTATACAGAAGAATTCACAAAATTAGGTGTTGAACTAAACTTCTCTCTTGGAGATCCAAAAGTAATAGTTGGATTATTCATTGGAGGTCTTCTACCTTACTACTTTGCCGCTCTTTCTATGGAGGCGGTAGGTAAAACAGCGGGAAAAGTAGTCGAGGAAGTAAGAAGACAGTTCAGAGAAATCAAAGGCATTATGGAAGGAAAAGCCAAACCCGATTACGAAAGAAGTGTAGACATTGTCACAAAAGCCGCCATCAAAGAAATGATTGTTCCCTCCCTTATTCCAGTTTTGTCACCAATCATAGTTGGCTTCACACTTGGTCCTGTTGCCCTAGGAGGTCTATTAGTAGGAAGCATAGTAACCGGTCTATTCGTTGCAATCTCAATGACTTCAGGAGGTGGAGCTTGGGATAATGCCAAAAAATATATTGAGCAAGGAAACTTTGGTGGAAAAGGAAGTGATGCACACAAAGCGGCAATTACTGGAGATACTGTCGGTGATCCATATAAAGATACAGCTGGTCCAGCAATAAACCCAATGATTAAAATCATCAACATCATTGCTCTCCTTATAATTCCTTTTATTATCTAAAATTAAAAAAGGTTAAGAAACAAAAAATCCCGCAAGGGATTTTTTGTTTCTTAACCAAGGTGTATAATTAGAAAATTGAGTCAAAAAGATTCAAATTTATCAGTTCATAAAATAAAAAATGAAAAAAATATTATTAGGAGTGGTATTAAGTTTAGCGTTAGTTTTAACTGGCGTAGCAAACGCCGAAGAAAATGAAACCTCAACAAATGCTACAAACGGCACACCAACCACCAACACAATTGAGACGAACAGAAAACCTGGACTTAAAACAAATAATCCTGCAATAAAACAAGACGTCAAAAATGACAAGGCTAATTTCAAAAATAAAGTAACAGAACAAAAACAAGATTTAAAAACTCAGACAGTGGAGGCAAGACAAAACCTTAAAACAACCAATGAAAAACTTCGTACAGACAATCAAGAATTAATGAAAAACCCTAAGGAAAACAAAGAAGAAATTCAGAAAAATCGAGAAATAATAATGAAAACTAACAAGCAAGAAACCCAAGAAAAAATTAAAACAAACAGAGAAGAGACCAGAACAAATATTAAAGAAGACAGGGAAGCTTTCAGAGAAGAAGTCCAAGTTAAAAAAGAAACTTTGATAAAAGACAAGAAAGAAACAGTAAAAAGTTTTGCCTTAAAAACAATTGGCAGATTATCAGAGTCACTAAACAAATTTGAACAACTTGTAATAAAAGTCGAAAATAGAGTTTCTTCAGTAAAGGCAATAAATATTGAAATCATAAAGCCAAAAATAGAAAATGCTAAAGCCAAAATCGCTGAAGCAAAAAATATTTTGGTCTCATCAAAAACTGCAATCGAAGGAGCAACAATGGACACAGTTGGTACAGGGATTATAAAAGAAGCGCTAGCCAAAGCAACAAGAGCTGAAAAAACAGCCAGGCAAGCCGTAACAGAATTGCTAGCATCTTTCCAAGTAAAAAACGGTAGCGAAAAAAAACTTGAAAATGCCACAACAACACCTGCTACAAATATATAAATTTAAATTATAAAAAAATAAATTAAAAAAATGGACGAACAAAAAAACTTACAACAACCAGAAAAAAATTCCACCGGGGCACTGATCGGCTCAATAATAGTTATCATCGTATTAGTCCTGGGTGCAATATATTTTTGGGGAGGTAAATTAAACTCAACAAGAGATACCGGAGCGGCCAATGTGGCAGAAACACAAAGTGAGATTGCCGATCTTGAAAATGATTTAAACGACATACCTGAAATTGATGTGGATATAAATAGTATCTAAAAATTTCATAAAAAATCTACTTCTAACCCGCCGTTTTGCTTTTTGCGAAACGGCGGGTTAAACTTTGCCCATTATGGAAAATACAAAATATAAAATTATCAGTTCTAAGGAAATTGCCGAAAAATCCTTAAAGGAAATTGAGGTGGAAATTCCTGAAAATGTCATAGCTAATTTTAGAAAAAAAGCTCTAAATAAAATAAAAGAAAGTGTTGAATTACCAGGCTTCCGAAAGGGCAAAGCCCCAGAAGACATGATTGTAAGCAGAGTTGGTGAAACAGCTATACTGGACGAAAGTATAGAGATTTTCGTCCGTGAACATATGGCTGAAATAATAGAGAAAGAGGCAAATGATGCAATAAGCATGCCTTCTATCTCTATCAAAAAAGCCGTACCGGGAAATCCTGTTTCAATTCTAATTAGCGCACCACTTAAGCCAAAAATAAAACTGCCCGACTACAAAAAAATTGCCAAAGAGACCAACACACAAAAACAGGAAAAAATAGAAATTGGTACCAAAGAAACAGAAGACGCTCTTTTAAGAGTAAGACAATATATCGCTAGCGCTGAAGGAAAACACGGTGATGAATTAAAAGACGAAAAAAATCTTCCAGAGTTAAATGATGAAACAGTAAAAAAAATTGGCCCATTTAAAAATCTAAAAGAATTTAAAGAAAAAGTAGAAAAGGATATCCTTGAAGATAAAACTATACGCGCTAAAGAAAAACAGAGAATCGCCATTATGGAAAAAATAATAAAAGAAACTGAAGGAGCAATACCAGATGTTCTTGTAGATTATGAAATTGAAAGAATGAAAGATGAATTTAGAGTCGACATAGAAAGAATGGGATTAAAAATGGAAAACTACTTAAAAGACGCTAAAAAGACCGAGGAAGATTTAAAAAAAGAATGGAGAGAGCCGGCCATCAAAAGAATAAAATCAGAAATTATTTTAAGAGAAATAGCCATCATTGAAAAAATTGAGGCCGACAAAGAGCAAGCCGAAAAAGAAAAAGAGCACATGCTCGAACACTACAAAGATGCAGATCCAAAAAGAGTTGAGGACTACATCAACGATGTCTTGAGAAAAGAAAAAGTATTTTCTTTTCTAGAGGAGCAATAAAGAGGAGATTGCAACAGATGCTGTTTCGGCACGTAATGTAAAATTGCCAAGAGAAAAAATTGGAATGTTTTTTGATTTAAATAATTCAATTTCTTTTTCACTAAACCCTCCTTCTGGACCAACAAATAAGTTACAAGATTTAATTTGAAAGTTTTTAGAATTAAAATCCACTCCAAATGAATCAAAAGCGATAGAATTTTCTGGTTTAATTTTATTTAATACATCTTCCAAATTTTCCAAATTTAAAATTTCAGGAATTTTTGTTCTGCCTGATTGCTCAACCGCTTCCCTTGCAATAATTTTCAACCTCTCAATATTCAAATTTTTCTTTTCACTTCTCTCAGAAATGATGGGTTGAAACTTTGAAACACCCAGTTCTGTGCATTTTTCCACCACCCACTCAAAATTATCTTTTTTAATCAAAGAGGCAAATAAAACTATTTCTTTTTTTGGCTGATTTAAATTTTCTTTTTTAGAAATAATTTTTAGAACAACTTCATCTTTTTTAAGAGAAACAAATTCCGTTTCATACTCAAAACAATCCCCACAAAATAAAATAATCCTATCCCCCACTTTCAAACGAAAAACTCTTAACCATTGGTTGATTAAATTTCCATCTTTAACTAAAACACTATTTTCAATTTTTTGATTTATATAAAACCTATGTAAACGCATAAAAAGATTGTAAATGATTTTTGATAAAAATAGAATCGCCCCGACCGCGTGCCAAAGGCGCAAGCGGTCGGGGCGTCGGCCGAAGTTCTACCAGTACTTCGGAGGATTTTGGGACATCTTCCAGAGTCCCCATGCTGCCACCAGTGGCAGCAGGAAACCAAGAAGAATCCAGTGATTCTGTTGTTCTCCCTTTGCGTTGCTTACCGCCAACGCAAAGGCCAAGACATTGGCCGCTAGCCCTACCAAGGCCAGCAACCGAAGAAAATTCTTCATTGCCTTTTTTAATATTAGCATAAAAAAGACTGCTTGTCAAATACAAAATCCCCTGCTATACTCTTTCCTGTTCAGCTTACAACTTTAATCTTTAAACTTATGTTAATTCCCACAGTTATAGAAAAATCACAATTTGGCGAAAGAGCTTATGATATTTACTCTCGCCTACTTAAAGAAAACATCATCTTTTTAGGGGGGCCGATTGATTCTGACACTGCCAATATTGTTATTGCCCAACTACTTTTCTTAGAAAACGAAGATTCTAAAAAAGATATCTCTTTATATATAAACTCCCCTGGTGGCCACGTAGGTGATGGTTTGGCGATATTAGACACCATGAATCATATAAAAAACGACGTTTCGACAGTCTGCGTTGGAATGGCGGCCTCAATGGCGGCAGTCATATTGTCAGCCGGAGCAAAAGGCAAAAGATTTGCCTTACCAAATTCAGAAATTATGATCCACCAACCTCATGGCGGAGCAGAAGGCCAAGCCTCAGATATTGAAATAAGCGCCAGAAGAATTTTAAAAAACAGAGAAGCTTTAAACAAAATTCTGGCTAAAAACACAGGTCAGACGCTTTCAAAAATTGAAAAAGATGTCGACCGGGACTTTTTCATGGACCCAGAAGAGGCCAAAAAATACGGCATTGTCGATAAAGTGATTGAGAAGAGGTCTTAGATAATTTTTTAGACTAACACCCCATCAAACAGGCCACTTTTGGTGGTTTGTTTGCTTTTGAAAAAAATCTAATGTACTATGAAATAGTTAACATTTAAATATGATTTCGTTTCTTATCTACAAATTATCTCTGGAAATTCCCTCAAAGGAGCTTTTGACTTGTAAATTCAATAACTCAAAAAAGGTTAGGGTTCTAGAGCATAAAGACATATAGAGGGGGACGAGACCCAAACAGATGTCATTAAAAATTTTTGTTTTGCTAGCAGGGATTATAGCCGTAGCAGGTGTTGCTATCGGCTATTATCTTAGGCTCATCATCTCTTTAGGAAAAAGGGGCTCAATGGAACTTGAGATAAAAGAAATGATGGTTAAATCTCAAGAAGAAGCTAAAAAAATCCTTCTTGGAGCAGAAAATCAAGCGGCAGGCATTTTAAAAGATGCTCGTATTGAGATGAAGGAGAAAGAAGAAAAGATAAAAAAGACAGAAGATAGACTTATTAAAAAAGAAGATTTGCTAGACCAAAGACAGGGCGATATAGACAAGCAAACTGAAGAAATAAAAAATAAAATCGCCGAAGTCAAAAAAGTAAAAGAAAAGGTAGATGAGTTGGAGAAAAACAAGCAAATTGAGCTTGAAAAAATCGCCAAATTGTCACAAGAAGATGCAAAAGATCAAATATTGTCGCTGGCCGAGAAAAAATATGCAGATGACATAATGGCTCGTTTGCAAAAAATTGAAAGAGCTGGCGAAGATCAAGTTGAGAAAAAAGCCAAAGATATACTAACAACCGTTATTCAAAGACTGGGTAATTCTGTTTCAGCGGATGTTCTGACCACCATGGTTAACATTCCAAACGATGAAATAAAAGGAAAAATCATTGGTAAAGAAGGTAGAAACATTAAGGCATTTGAAAGAGCGACCGGTGTTGAAATAATCGTAGATGACACACCAGGAACTATCACAATCTCATCCTTCAATCCAATAAGGAGACAAATCGCGAGAGTGGCACTTGAAAATCTTATTCTTGAAGGAAAAATCCAGCCGGCAAAAATTGAAGAGGCGGTTAAAAAAGCTGAGGCGGATATTAATAAAATTATTAAAGAAAAAGGTACGCAGGCCGCTTATGAGTGTGGGGTTCTCAATCTTGACCCAAGAATTCTTATGATATTAGGCCGTTTACACTTCCGAACCAGTTATGGTCAAAACGTCCTTCAGCATTCAATAGAAATGGGACATCTTGCTGGTATGATGGCTGAAGAATTGGGAGCAAACGTGCAAATTGCCAAAGCTGGCGCCCTTCTCCACGACATAGGCAAAGCAGTAGATCACGAAGTACAAGGTACACACGTTGAAATTGGCAGAAGAATACTTCAAAAATTTGGAGCTGATGAACTCGTGATTAAAGCCATGCAGGCACATCATGGAGAGTACCCTTATGAAACTCCAGAATCAATAATTGTTCAGACGGCCGACGCCATTTCAGGTAGTAGACCAGGAGCAAGAAGAGATACAGTTGAAAACTACTTAAAAAGGCTTGAGGATTTGGAAAAAATAGCCACTTCATTCAAAGGTGTTGAAAAAGCTTACGCCATATCAGCAGGAAGAGAAATCAGGGTCTTCGTCACGCCGACCGATGTAAATGATTTAGAATCCAAACAAATTGCAGCTGATATAGCAAGAAGAATTGAAGCTGAACTTAAATATCCAGGAGAAATAAAGGTGGCAGTAATTAGAGAAATGAGAGCCATAGAATACGCAAGATAAAAGTAACTTTTATAAAAACCCCCTTATGGGGGTTTTTATAAAAAAGCCGCCTCTCCAAAAGACGACCCTTACTTCTTACTTAACCACACATTGCGCCTATCTTCCCTATCCTTCCTCGATGAGACAAAAGACAGGCCTAAAATGCAAGCGACTACCAACACAATTCCCCCACCGAGCAACCATAACGAGTTCATAACTATCAAAAAAATACAACTTTAAAAAATAAAGTCAAATTGAAAAGAAACAAAAAGTAGTTTGCTCAAAAAAAGCCTTAATATATAATGTTTATAAAAGAACTCGATATTTTTAGCCGTCGAGTTTTGCCCCGAAAAGCTTAAGGGGTGAAAGGTCGAAAAACGCGCGTTTTTCGAAAATTATAAGAACAAGAAAAAAAATATGAATAAGCAGAGCATTGTTGAGGCGGTGCATGCCAAACTTGGTGGCACAAAAGTTCAAGCGGAATCGGCTGTTGATACTTTTATCGACACCATCGTTTCTAACCTTAAAAAAGGTGAGGAAATTTCAATCGCTGGACTTGGTATCTTTGCAGTCAAAGTAAGAGCTGCAAGAACTGCCAGAAACCCAAGAACTGGGGAAACAGTTCAAGTACCTTCAATGAAGGTCCCTAAATTCAGAGCAGCTAAAGCTTTGAAAGATGCAGTAAAATAACTCCATTTCCTAGGAAAAACAAAAACCCGCCGTAAGGCGGGCTTTTGTTTACTCAATTTCTTTCCAAGAAATAACTTGATAGGGTTCAGAAGTTAAAGGAAAAGAAGGTGGCGGTGCATACAACATACTAGCATCATAAATAATATTTCTTGTGTCGTAACCAGTGCCATCAGTATATGCAAAACCATATCTTTGACTAGAAGCTATCATACCGAACAAAGTCAAAGTATTCCTATCATGATAAGGGTCACAGTCATTTTCATAATAAAATCGCCCCACCCTGCCATTCTGCGCCACTAAAGCGGCGTCAATTCTTAAGTCGTCTTCACTTACCATACCCACATTAATATTTTTCTGAGCAATAAGCGCTATTGAATCCTGGCCGTCATAGTTTGTATAAAGTAAATCATTATTAATAGTTATACTTGTACGTGTATTAGCATTGTCCGGAAATACCCCTGAAGCTATAGTCGCCCTTGCGGTGTTTATAATACCCTCAACCCAAACATCATCTTCTACAAAAATTAAACCGTTGGCAGGAATGGGAAAATTGCCGACAAGCGTCTGAGCGTTAGCTTGATTTTTTATACTCCAGCTTCCCCAACCAGTCTGATTAGCAGTATTAGTACAATTATTTGGAAGGCTAGCCAAAGTTTTTACTTTGTATATATCAAACGTGTCATTGTTTTTCAACAAAATTCTATAACCAAGAAATCCGGAGTCACCAAAATACTTGCCGCTCGCAACCGCTTGGGTTTTAATGTTAGCCAAATCAGCCGTTATGCCATTAAAATCTATTGCCGACACTGGAAATTGTCTGCCTGCCATAAAAACATCAGGCCTATTAGAAACGGCTGCTGGTGGCAATGGATCAACTGGGGCTAGATGTGTATGAACTCCGAACTCTAATCCTCCACCATGATCGGGGTCATCATAACTAGCCAAAGCGCTTGTAACAATATTATGCGCCAAACCATCAAACCTAACACCTTTATTGGAATGAACGGCCCCAAAAACTTCAGTACCTTCTCCAAAACGCATATGATCATTTGCAGCTACAGCAAATTTTGCCCAAGAAGGTATGGCCAGTTTGGTCTCTATTGTTCTACTTTTTGGCGGAGTGGTCGAAGAAGTACCCGTTGATCGTACCGTAACTATAGTGGAACCAACGGGAGGAGGAGTTATCGTAAGAGAAAAATTACCCAAGACATTATCATTTTTATCTTTAAAAGTATGAACATACGGTCCAGGATTATTCGTCCCATCTTTAAAGTCTTGAGGAGCATGAGCTAAATGCCATCTGTAATAATCGACTCCAGCTTCTGCTATATGCATAGCCACTTCATTGGCGCTGGCTTGTTTCATAGCTTTCAAATTTAATGACGCCCAACTAACTAAACCAGAAATAAACATGACGGCTATAGTAGAAAAAACAATTGTCTGAATCAAAATTGTTCCTGAGTTATTTTTTTTCATAAATTACTTTTTAAATTTCTAATTGAGACCTGTGTTTCAACACTTATGGCCTTTGGGGCTTGAGCAGCATTTTGATCAATACTTATTGAAATTTTTATAAGCCTAACTCTATCAATAGCAACCGGCGAACTTAAAGGGGCTGTTGTTCCGTCATAACTTGAATCAAAATAATAAAAAATGTTAGCATTTGGATCTAAAAGATAATCTATTAGCAAATAAGACACTTCCGGTTGCCCAGCGTAATAAGGAGGATTGGCCGTAGGTTTTGTAACACCCTTTTTTAATTTTCCACCAGAAACGTAATAACGAACCTTTTCGATAAGCGCATCATCATCAATATTCGCAAAAAAGACAATTTCCTTAGAATTAGTCAGGACCAGTGGGTAAGAACCGTCTGCGCCAGGAGAAGCTTTCCTAATTTCAGAAGAAATTACTTTTATTATCTTAAGGGCTTCCCTTTCTGCCTCAAGTCCCCCCCTCATTACACTGTTCAACAAAAAAACATCTTTTTGAAAACTGGCCACGGAAAGAGAAACTATTAACAAAACTCCCACCACCGTTAACGTTTCCACTAAAGTAACACCTCTTTTATACCTTAAAAAAATCATGGCATTAAAAAGAAATTATCTGAGCCAGAACCGTTAATATTTATACTCCCAATTGTATCTTGATAGCCATTCTTTGAAATTAAAACATCGTAATTGCCGGCAGTTAAACTTGAAAACCTAACCTGACCAGGTGAAACACAATCAGACGTAAAAGTGAAAGAGACATCCGACACAGTTGGCGTAGAAGAAGTTGCTATGGTATTTAAAAATAATTTATACCTTAAATACCTATTTCCATTATTCGAAGAGTGAATATTGGCATTAGTTATGTCATAAAAAGTTGAACCTGTGTCATCTGGCCCTTTAAAATCCCAAGTGAGATTATCATTATTGGTGGCGATTTGAAATTTAACAGAATCTGAACCTGATTCGACTGGTTGGGTTTTCGGTGTCCAATTCAACTCGTAAAAATTACTTGCTGAACCAGTATCAAACGTAGATGAAACCAGTGAACCATCAAACAAATAATCGTCGCCACTCTTGTTCAAAAATAAATCACCGGGAGAAGTTGTGTAATCAATACTCGTAGAATCAAAAAATTTGCTCTCATCACTACTAAAATTATCCTGCCCACCACCCAAAGACCAATCTGTCTGTCTTAAAAAACCTCGCCCGGTAACCAAGGTTGAATCAAACCCGGCACTATTTGTTAATTTGACGCTGGCTCCAGACAAAGGTAATCCGGACACCGAATCTATAACAGAAATTATTCTACTAATTGGGTCAGCCGGAGCTAAAACAATTTGCACATTGTGTGTTGCATTAGGAAGCACATTTAAAGGAAAAGAAGGATTGATACCTAACAAATCATAAGCACCACCTAAATTTAAACTAATATCGTAAGTATCCCACTCTAGACTGCTAACAGTCTTGGCACCGCCACTATTAGTGACAAAACTTGAAGAATATTTTTTTATATCAGGACTCGTGCCGATTAACTTAGAACCATTTAAACTAAAAGAAATATCTGGGACCAGGGCACAATTTTCAGTAATACTAGAAACATTCATCGTGCCTGTTCTATCAATTGAGAAACTGGTTTGCGTTATTTGCTGAACTCCAATATTAGCATTCGGCTTTACTGGATTAGGATTTAAAACTGCACCAGTTGGATAAGTTTGTTCTGAGGAATAACCATTTTTAGAAACAAAAATCTGATAGGCCTCATTTCCCGGCGGAACATCAACTATCTGCAACATGCCAGAGTTATTGGTTACATCATTAATTATTATATTTGGTATTACATTTTTATTTTCTATACGTACAGACGCACCTGAAACATCTAAACCGCTTGCATCGAATACTTTCACAAAAAGAGCACCGTTAGTAGAAGCGGTTTCTAAATTTTTAGGGCCAATAGTCGTAGTAAAAAAAGAGGAGGTAAAATTTTTACACAAAGGACAAGTGACCTCAACTTCTGCCAATTTATAATCCGCTGGAGATAAATCATTTGGCGTTCCACCTAAAATTCCATCAAACGGATCGTCAATATTTCTGATCGTAGTAGTTAATATATAGTCTTGACCATCTCTATTTACAGTCCTAATATGAGGGATCGCCCCAACAGGAATTCCGCCTTGAATACCAACATTCGAATAAGATAGATTTCTAATTATTTCAAACTGCTCATTAGCAAGAGTCACAGCCACCAATTTATTTTGAGCCAACTTTATTAAAGAAAAAATACTTGAGTAAGCTTGATAGATGCCAATAGCTACCAGAGAAAAAACGGCAACGCCGATCAACGCTTCTACCAAACTAAGTCCCCTGTTAGAAAACTTGTTTGGGAAAATACTAAATTTATTTTTTTTCAAAAAAAAGAAACTCATTCATAAGTATTATATCAGAAAGTAGAAAGTGGAAAGTGGAAAATAGTAAATTAAAAGATAAAAAATGAAAAAACTGAAGATATAAAAAACCCCACACTTTCGTATGAGGTTGGAGTTTGTGATACACATATCTCCAAAGCGTTTGGCAGACCTACTGCCGTTCCTGATTGCGAGGTTTGATGAAAACAAACCGATCATGAGAAAGATGGAAGCGCCCAGGGTGTCCTTCCGTTACTCTCAAGCTGAGCTTACTTTCTCCTTCACAGTGAAATATGAAGTGTTCAGTACCTCCTAAACGCCCTCCTGACCAAAAAGTGATGGCGCTCATGGCGATATTGTAACGTTCCCCCTTTGACTCATACTGAAGACACAACTGTGGACCCACTTCCATGGGACAAAGTCTAAAGCCAAGCTCTGGCGCACGACCGTAAATCGTATCAAGAGTGGCTCCATTTTTGAAACCCAACTCTTCAACTGATGGTCTTACAAGATCGACCTCTTTTTCCTGAGTCGCAACAATAAGATTACATCGACCGAATATGTCATTGGCATAGCCTCGGATATGCGTCCCATTTTTTTTCATTGCGTTTCGAAACTCCTCAACTGTTTTGAGACCTGTTCCGAGCCTGATGGTTTTCCATACTGTCGTGATATTCCTGTTCATGTGGTTTCCCTTCGTTTGGTTGGTTGTGTTGGTTTGTGTGGTCATAGCCAGGAAGTCTCGATTTTCGAGGCCTTTTGGCTATGACCACATTCGCAAGCAGGTTATCAATGAACTACTTATCTTCTGCTATAAGTATAGCATATTAGATACACATTGTCAATATATATCCACTAACCAATCACTAAAATACCTATATTTAGCAATGGGATTATACATATCAACATATTATTGTGGAAAACTATTGACACAAATAGGCTTTTGGGTATATACTTACCTGTATGGAAAATAAACATATACAATTAAAAATAAGTCTCCAGTCCTTTGGTTTCAGCGAAAAAGAGGCTGATGTGTATATTGCCCTACTAGAATTAGGCAAAGGTGCTGTTTCTAAAATCTCACAACAGGCAGGCATAAACCGAACCACGGGCTATGATATTTTGGGTTCGCTAGTGAACAAAAAGGTTGTGAGTGTTTCTGGTAAAGAACCGAAGCAAGAGTATGTAGCTGAATCACCAGTGGCTATTACTGAATACCTAAAGAGACGAGTCTCCCAGACTGAAGAACATATAAAGCAGGCTGATAAAATTGTGCCTGAATTAACACTGCTTCACGCACTCAAGAATCGTCCCAAGATTCGTTTTTATGAGGGTACTGATGGGCTTGAGCATGTATATGAAGACACCCTGACTAGCTCTGAATCAATTCGTGCTTATGCAACGGTAGATGACATGCACAAGGCACTCCCAAATTACTTTCCGAAATACTATAAGCGTCGTGCTGATAAAAATATTTCAATTAGAGCAATCGCACCAGAAACACCCATGGGTCATGATCGAAAAACTCATGATACCGAAGAAAAAAGAGAGATCGCCTTTGTTCCAGCTGATAAATACTATTTTTCGCCTGAAATAAACATTTATGATAATAAAATAATGATTGCTTCATGGCGTGAAAAATTGGGAGTAATCATTGAAAGTGCTGAAATTGCTGATGCCATGAAAAAAATCTACGAACTTGCTTGGGCAGAAGCAAAACGACTAGATGAAAAATTAAGATCATCTAAATCTCAATCTGAATAATCTGCAATATAAACGATGCGGGATAGGAGAATCTCCTTCGACTTAAAGCTCACCGTCGCTCGCTTTAGTCTAGGCACCGGCTCGCCCGTTTTTTCTTCTGAAAAAACATGGCTCCGCCGTTCGATTCTCCACGCAAGCCAAGCAGTTGGCTTGCTTATCCTCGCAAAATATATTCGCAAGCTCATTATTTATGCGGGATAGGAGAATCGAACTCCTGACCACGGTTTGGAAAACCGTTATTATACCATTTAACTAATCCCGCTCTTTTTACTAACAACAGATATTACCAAACATAAAAAGCCCAGACAATGGGCCTTTTATGTTCTAACGTTTTAATCCTCACAGGTACAAGGGTTATTTCCACAAGTACCGCACTTCCCTTCTTCGCTCATATTTTTAAAAATTGTTTTTTAAAAAAGACTTTTTCACAATAATTATCTAACAAATTAATCTTTTAGACAAATTGATTACCTGCTCAAAATTATCATCCTTCAAAACGCCATTTCTCCTTTGGAAACCGCATTTCTGACATTTTTGTCGTACAAAGTATTTATCACCATCTTTTTCTATAGCTATTGGAGTCATCATACCCTCACAAAGAGATTCTCGATCACCAGGGTTTACATCAACGTGTTTTGACCAAAGACACTCTGGACAATGATTTGTGTAACCATTGCCAACAACCTCGAAACCACAGTGTTCGCATTTAAAATTTTCTATATTCCTAGTAAATTTTTTAGACATAAAGTGTTACACATGTAACATATATTGCAGATGGGCGTCCTCTGCAATTCCATTTTACTTTTAAATTAGCTTCTCTATTCGGGGCGCCGAGAATCGAACTCGGACATCATGCTCCCAAAGCATGCATACTACCACTATACTACGCCCCGATAAACCCTAATACTCTAACACAATCCATAAAAGACAAAAAATGTCCTTTAGATTGTCTTTTATTAAATAACCTCATTTTCTATAAATTTAATCCTTGCTACCTTTTTAGCCTGATCAATAGTAACCGCCAGGACATTAAAATCCCAAACTGTTTCATCTGAAACACTCCTGTCAATCAAATAGCTCTGTATTACCCTAGCCATTTTTTTCAGTTTTAGACGATCTACCCTCTCTTCTGGCCTAAATGATGATGTTTCGTGTGTAACTTTTGAACTAATCGTTTCATCTGAAACACTTTTAACCTCAAAAAAGGATAGGTTTTTGCCTTTTGTGGCCACAATGTCAATTTCACCCCATTTCTCTCTATAATTACGATCAACTATCTTAAAACCTTTATTTAACAAGAATTTACATGCCAAATCCTCACCCAACCTACCAATAAAATTTTTAACTTTTAATTTTTTTCTTTCTTTCACGTGAAACAAATACTGTCTTTTTACATAAAAGACAGGTCTTTTATACACTAATCCACTTTTTTATCCCCAGTTTCTTCTTATTTTCTCCAAAATCAGAAAGAGGTCTTAAATAAATCTTCTTCATGGCAACTCAAGTTCTTTTCTTTTATAAAAGGACAAAACGGTGCGGGTATGGAGAATCGGCTTCGACTCGAGCCTCGTCAGTCACTCATCTCGGTCTAGCCACCATCTCGCGGTCTCACAAGCTTGCTCGACATCGCTCTGATGTTCGATTCTCCAACAACAAGCTAATAAATTAGCTTGTTTGACCGGTGCGGGTATGGAGAATCGAACTCCAACCTGTTCCTTGGCAAGGAACCGTCCTACCACTAAACGATACCCGCTTAACAATTGACAGGAAGCATTATAAATCAAAGATTATAAAATTCAAAATTCGTGAAAATTGGTTAATGGTAATTAATAATTTTTGGTGCCCCCGGCAGGACTTGAACCCGCAATAATGGTTCCGAAGACCATTGTGATATCCATTTCACCACAGGGGCGATACAAAACAATAATACGTCAAATTGGGCATAATTCAAAAGATGTAATAAAATCTTATCATGAACAAAAAACAATCCGATGGGGGAATACTAACTTTCCAAATACCGACTGAAATCGCCAATACAGCAAACATCCTGGAAAAGAATAATTTTGAAGCCTACTTAATCGGTGGATGTGTGAGGGATTTGCTCTTAGGGAGAAAGCCAAAAGATTGGGATATAACGACGAATGCATCTCCAGAAGAAATAATAAAAATATATCCAGAAACTTTCTATGAAAATGAATACGGGACCGTTGGAGTTGTCAACAAAAACACAGAAGATGAAACTTTAAAAGTGGTAGAGATAACACCCTTTAGAACTGAGGGTAAATATTCAGACAGTAGGAGACCAGACAATGTCAGTTTTAAAGCAAGCCTAGAGGATGATTTAAAAAGAAGAGATTTCACCATAAACGCTTTGGCTCTAAAAATAATGGGTTCAGATTCTAAAAAAGGGCTTTATAAAGCCACAATTTTAGATATATTTGGTGGAATAAAAGATTTAAATAACGGCATAATAAAAGCAGTCGGGGAACCAATAGAAAGATTTGGGGAGGACGCTCTTAGAATAGTAAGGGCAGTAAGAATCGCCACTGAATTAGGTTTTTCAATTGAAGAAAAAACTGAATCTGCAATAGGCACGACGGCCGAACTATTAAAAAAAATAGCAATAGAAAGAATTCGTGAGGAATTCATTAAAATCGTGATGTCAGACAATCCAATGATGGGCTTAAACTTGTGTAGAAAACTTGGGATTATTCGTTTTATTTTACCAGAGTTAGAAGAGGGAATTGGCATTGATCAAAATCAAGCCCATTCTTATGATGTCTGGGAACACACTCTTCGGTCATTACAACATGGAGCCGAAAAGAAATGGAGCTTGGACGTACGCCTAGCAACCCTTCTGCATGACATAGGAAAACCAGCTACGAGAAAATGGTCTGATGACAAGAAAGACTGGACGTTTTACGGCCACGATCTTGTAGGTTCAAAAATTGCAAAAAAGGCTTTAACAAGATTACATTTTTCCACCAAAGACATTGAGAAAATATCGACACTAGTTAGGTGGCATATGTTTTTCTCAGATACTGAAATAATTACCTTATCAGCAGTCAGAAGAATGATAGCAAGAGTGGGCAAAGAAAATATGGCAGATTTGATGCAACTTAGAATGTGCGACAGGATAGGGACAGGCAGACCAAAAGAAAGCCCATACAGACTTAGAAAATACCAATCAATGATTGAAGAAGCGATGAGAGACCCCATATCAGTAGGCATGCTAAAAATTGATGGGTCAACCATTATGAAGATAACAAAAATCCAACCGGGACCAAAAATCGGCTATATTCTAAACGCTCTCCTTGAAGAGGTAATTGAAAATCCTTTATTAAATACCGAAGAAAAATTAGAAAAAATGGCTATAAATATGACTAATTTAAGTGATATCGAATTAAAAAAATTAGGCGAGAAAGCTAAAGAAAATAAAGAAAAAAAAGAGGAGGCTGAAATTGATTTGATCAGAAAAAAATATTGGGTCAAATAATTAAAAAAATTAGCAAAGCAAAACCGCCCTAGTGGCCTATCTAATAAACTGTCCTTCGAGAGGCCGCCAAAAAGGCGGTTTAAATCGGCATTAGCGGGAAACGCATCATAGGTGAACCCAAATTATATTGCATAATGGATCACCAGGGCGTCCCAGCCGACAAAAAAGGAGTGAGCTTTAAAAAAGCTCTTGCCTAAACAACTTCTCTCAAAGAACCATTCTTCCCCTTACATCCAGAAGACATAAGAAGAACTAAGAATATTTTAGCACATAAAGGACATTGTAAAGGACAATATACTGTGGATAACTTTTTACTTTGTCCTTTACAAAAATACGTTGAAAAATAAAGCTATTTCAACTCCAAAAAAACAGGGCAGTGGTCAGACCCATAAACATCATTTAAAATTCGTGCGGAAATTACTTTATTCTTTATCGATTCCGAAACCAAAAAATAATCTATTCTCCAACCAACATTTCTTTCTCTAGAATTTGCCCAATTACTCCACCAAGTATAATGGCCACTTTCTTCTTGAAACATTCGGAAAGTGTCAAAAAATCCAGCACTAATAAAATTTTGGAATCCTTCTCGTTCTTCATTTGTAAAACCTTTCAATCCTTCATTTTCTTTTGGACGAGCTAAATCTTTTTCAGTATGAGCAACATTTAAATCTCCACAAAAAATAACCGGTTTTCTTTCCTCTAATTTCTTAACATAACCTAAAAATGCCTTGTCCCAATGCTTATATCTAAGAGGTATTCTAGTTAAATCATCCTTAGCATTAGGTGTATAAACATTCACAATAAAAAAATCTTTATATTCAGCTGTTATAACTCTTCCTTCAGAATTTGTATCACCATACTCATCTTTAAAAGGACCAAATTGCTTAACAATTTCTTGTGGAAAATTATTTGAAACACTGACAGGCTTTAATTTAGTAAATATAGCAGTGCCAGAATAGCCCTTTTTATCAGCAGAATTCCAATATTCAATATACTCTGGTAAATCTATCACTAATTGATCTTTATTTGCCTTAGTCTCCTGTAAACACAAAATATCAGGCTTATATTTCTCAATAAAAGGTAAAAATAAACCCTTATTATTGACCGATCTAATCCCATTAACGTTCCAAGATATTATTTTTGTCATATTTTATTTTCTCTTATTATGAAACTTTTTATGTATTTCACGTAAATGATGGTCTGAAACATGGGTATAAATCTGAGTTGTTGAAATACTAGCATGACCCAAAAGGGCCTGAACTGAGCGTAAATCTGCGCCATTTTGAAGCAAATCCGTAGCAAAAACGTGTCTTAACGTATGCGGACTGACTTTGCTAGAAATACCAGCTTTTATGGCATAAAATTTAACAATTCTTTCGACGGACCTTATAGTTAAGGCTTGATTTGTATGATTTTTATAGTTTTCCAGTTTCTCAATTTTTACAAAAAGAGCATCATCCATATCCTTTCTGGCAGATAAATATTTTTTAACAGCATCTTTCGCATCTTCAGATATAAAAACAATTCTTATCTTTTCTCCTTTTCCACGAATAGGCATAGAATCATAGGACAAATCAATATCTCTTTTCAAAGAACAGAGCTCCGAAACACGTAAACCAGTTGAGAATAAAAGCTCTAAAATAGCCTTATCTCTTAGTGATTTAACACTGTCTCCGTCAGGTGCTTCTAGCAGTCGTGAAAGCTCATTTTGAGTAATAATATCAATAGACCTTTCACCAACTTTCGCAAGCTCAATTTGTTCCCCCGCTAATGATTTTATTCCTCTTTTTGCTAAATACTTTAAAAATGCTCGGAGAGCTATCAAATAATAATTTTGAGTTTTTTTCTTTAGAGTTTCACCGGTAGATTTATTATTACCAGTTGATTGACGGTTGAGCCAAAGGCGATACTCTCTAACCAAATCAGAACTTATTTGAGAAACAAGGGTGATTTTAGAATACTGGATAAACCTAGACAAATATCTGTCGTAGTTCTCGACAGTTTTAACACTACGTCCCTTTTCTACCTCTATATACTCTAAAAAATGTCTCTTTAGATTATCAATTTCTGTTGTCACTTTAATATTTTAATCTTTTTAACAGTGTCGCACAATAAAAAATACGATAAAAAAGAAAAATATAAAAAAATTCAGTAAATGTATCCGAGTTTCACCCTATCGTTATAGGCCTTGCGTTTTTCTTCAATTTATGCTAGTATCTGCCCATGGCATTAACCAGAATAAAAAAGGAAAAAGTTATAAAGGAGTTCGGAATGCATGAAAAAGATACCGGATCACCTGAAGTTCAAGTCTCAGTTCTGTCAAAAAGAATTGATGAATTGGCTAAACATTTAAAGAAAAACAAAAAAGATGTCCACTCAAGAAGGGGATTATTGCAAATGGTTGCTGATAGACAATCACACCTTAGGTATCTTCAGAAAAATCATCCAAAAAGATACTCTTCTATCATAAAAAAGCTTGATTTGAAAAAATAATCTTTTTTTCTTGAACTTTTACAATTTTTACAGTACCGCAAAATGCGGTGTTATTGTTTTTGATCAATAAAACAACTTTTTATAAATCGTCAGTAATTTAAAATTTAAAAATTAAAAATTTTCATATTTTTCGTTAAAAAACTTATTTATGCCCATAATTAAACACGACAACCAAAGAGTAGGCGTTTTCATAGACACTCAAAATCTATACCATAGTGCAAAAAACCTTTACCATTCAAAGGTTAATTTTGGCAAGGTCCTTGAAGATGCTTTATCTGAAAGACCTCTTATTAGAGCCATCGCCTATGTAATTACAACAGAATCGGGAGATGAAAAAAACTTCTTCGAAGCCTTAGCGAAAGTTGGGATAGAAGCCAAGACAAAAGATTTGCAAATATTTGCCGGTGGAGCCAAAAAAGCCGATTGGGATGTCGGTTTGGCCGTTGACGCAATTAAGATGGCACCAAAATTAGATGTAGTGGTAATAATCTCCGGAGATGGTGATTTCGTGCCCTTAGTAGAATATTTAAAGACAAATGAGGGGTGCCAAGTTGAGGTTGTCTCTTTCGGGAAATCAACTTCATCAAAACTAATTGAAGCCTCTGATGGTTTCACAGATTTAGATACTAATCCTAAAAGATACCTGATAGGTCATAAAAATTATTAATTTGCCAAAAAGTAAGTACGCTTTGGTAAGTTTTTACATAACACAAAAGTGTGTTATATTGTTATTGTTATAAATTATCAAGCTGACTTCTAGATAGGTAGATTTGGAAAATCAATTTTCAAGTCTGGAATCTGGAAATCAGCTATTAAAAAATGAAGACAAAAGAATATTCAATTGAGGTAGGGGGCAAGACCATGACTGCAAAGTTTACTGACCTTGCAGAACAAGCCCACGGGTCCGTAATTATGCATTACGGAAATACCGTAGTATTAGTGACGGCGGTTATAGGTGGCAAGAAAGATGGTTTAGACTATTTTCCTCTAAGCGTAGAATACGAGGAAAGATTTTATGCTGGCGGAAAAATAAAGGGTAGCCGTTTTGTTAGAAGGGAAGGCAGGCCATCAGACGAAGCCGTTCTTTCTGGCAGAATAGTAGATCGAACGATTAGACCACTTTTTGATTCTCACATAAGAAACGAAGTTCAAATAGTTGCGACAGTCCTATCAATCGGCGATGACGATCCAGACATTTTGGGCGTAATTGGAGCATCACTTGCGCTTGGTACATCAGAAATTCCATGGAACGGCCCGGTATCTTCCATTAGAATTGGAAAAAATATAGACCAGCAAGATTTCATAATAAGCCCAAGCTACACGCAAAGAGAAGGAGAAATCTACGAATTTGATTTAGTAGCATGCGGAAAAGACGGAAATATAAATATGATTGAAGTTGGAGGAAAAGAAATCTCCGAATCAGTAACCATGGAAGCTCTCAAACAAGCCAGTCTAGAAATAGAAAAAATCCAAAAATTTCAGATAAATATAATTTCTGAGATAGGTAAAGAAAAAATTAAAATAGAAAAACCGGAAACTCCTGATGACATAAAAAAACTATTTGAAGAGGAAGTTTCCCCAAAAATTGAAGAGACTGTCTTTTCAGGACCAGGCAGTAAAAAAATAAATGAATTGAAAGATTGGTGGTTGGAAATTTTAAAAGAAAAACTACCTGAAGCAAAAGAAAATATTGCGGAAGATTTATTTGAAAAAACAATAAACGAAGTTTTGCACAAAGAAGCCATATATAAAAACAGACGTGCCGACGGTAGAAACTTCGACGAAGTGAGGCCTTTATTTGCCAAAGCAGGAGATATATCACCAATACTCCACGGTACAGGAATATTTTATAGAGGAGGGACACATATAATGTCCGCTCTTACTTTAGGTGCACCCGGTGATTCACAAGTCATAGACAGCATGGAATCCCAAACTAAAAAGAGATTTATGCATCATTATAATTTTCCGCCATTCTCTTCTGGTGAAACCGGGCGACTCGGTGGTTTAAATAGAAGAATGATCGGTCACGGAGCTTTAGCAGAAAAAGCTATTATACCCGTCTTACCAAATAAAGAAGTTTTCCCTTACACAATTAGAATTGTTTCTGAAGCATTTGCATCAAACGGCTCTACTTCTATGGGAAGTGTCTGTGGTTCAACCTTAGCTCTTATGGACGCAGGTGTTCCAATAAAGGCACCGGTAGCTGGTATCGCCTCTGGCCTCATGATGGAGGATGCGAAAAACTACAAAGTCTTAACCGACATTCAAGGCCCTGAAGATCATCATGGGGATATGGATTTTAAAGTGGCTGGCACTAAAACAGGAATTACTGCTGTACAAATGGATGTAAAAGTTGACGGCATTCCGCTTCATATTCTTGAAGAGGCTTTTGAAAAAGCAAAAAATGCCAGATTGAAAATAATAGACGTCATACAAAAGGAAATATCGGAACCTAGAAAAGATATTTCACCAAATGCACCAAAGATTATTGCTATAAAAATTAAAAAAGATCAGATTGGCTTAGTAATAGGTACTGGTGGAAAGACAATAAATGAAATTAGAGATACAACCGGAGTTGACGGTATTGATATTGAAGAAGATGGTACAGTGTTTATAACTGGCAAAAACGGAAGCGCAGAAAAAGCTAAAGAAATAATTGAGGGGATGACTAAAGAATTTACAGTTGGAGAAAAAATGGAAGGGGAAGTGACCAGAATTGCAGATTTTGGTGCCTTTGTAAAAATCTCTTCAAATGCAGAAGGTTTAGTTCACATATCAGAAATCGCACCAATAAGAATAGAAAATGTTAGTGACTTCTTAAAGGAAGGGGACAAAGTCCCAGTTAAAGTTATAAATGTAGATGAAACTGGTAGAATTAAACTATCCATAAAACAAGCGGACCCGGATTTCACTAAAGGAAAAATAAAAAACCCAGCAAGCCATAACGAAAGAGACACCCGCCATTTTGGAAAAAGATAAAAAATGGAAGAATTAAAAAAAGAAGAAGAGCAAACACAAACGGGAGTTACAAATAAAATCCCAGCAATAAGAACATACCAAGGCGATGTTAATGAATACATAAAAAAAGAAGGAAAAACCCTGGCTGATATCGCTATAGCAGAACAAAATCGAAAAAGCCGAGATTCGACCATGATTGAAATTGATAATTCCCAAAAAAAAGGCTGGGTGATAAAAATTTTAATTTCTCTTTTGATATTATGCCTGATATCTCTGGGTGCTTTTTTCCTCTACAACTTCTTAAACAAACTTGACCCAAATTTTCAAGATATAGATAAAACCACTCCTGAACTTTTAGCTTTTGGGATAAAAACGAAAACGGTAAATTTAGACAATTTATCAACCAAAGACTTACTTGAAAAAATAAACGATCAATTAACAGAGACTGGAGAAATCTATAACTTAAAAATCACTTATCAAGAAAAAGTCCTACCCGCTATAACAATTTTAGAAACATTGGGAATATATGTACCAAGCACATTGGCCAGATCATTAAAGGAAGACTACGCCTTGGGAACTATTGGAGGTGGTGCAGCAAGATTTCTAGTTTTAAAAATTTCTTATTATCCAAACGCCTTCTCTGGAATGCTTAAATGGGAGGAGAAAATTTATAAAGATCTCTACAGTGTATTAAAGTTACAAAAAGAAAGCTCACCCCTTCTAAACGCGACGAGCACTTCATCCAAAGATCTTAAAAAATCTGCTTTTTACGACAGCATAATCTCCAATAGGGATTCTAGAGTTTTCAAAGATGCCAACAACAGAACTCTTTTAATCTACACTTTTATAGACAATGAAACTATAGTTATTGCTCCAAGTGAAAATATAATAAAAAACATAACCGAAAAATTAACGATAAAAAGATAAAACATAGAACTGTTTTATAATCTCTGATATCATTGCGATAGTGAGCGATTTAAATAGTCAGAAAATTAAAACTTACAAAATAACAAATTTAAAAAATGAACCAAGAAGAACTAAAAAAATATGAAACAAAGATAATCTCTGAAATAGAAACGGTCCAAAAAGAATTGCAAACTGTTGGCCGAAAAAACCCAGATAATCCAATGGACTGGGAAGCATTGCCAGAGAAAATGGACATACTGAGTTCCGACGACAATGAAGTGGCAGATAGCATAGAGTCCTATGAAGAAAATACTGCTATCCTAAAACAACTTGAAATAAGATTTAATGAGTTAAAAGAAGCTCTAAACAGAATTGAAGCTGGTAATTATGGAAAATGTTTGGAGTGCAATAACCCAATAGAAACAGAAAGATTAGACGCAAACCCAGGAGCCGTAACTTGCTTAAAACATCTCAAATAAATTGAGGTGTTTTTTGTTTTGAAAACCATTTCTTATGTCTTTTTCCAAAACTCACAGTGTTCAATCAATTTTATTAAAAGCAGAAATTATTGATGTAGAAGTTGATATTTCAAGAGGTCTTTATGCTTTTTCAGTTGTCGGATTACCAGACAAAGGAGTAGAAGAATCGAAAGACAGAGTAAGTGCCGCAATCAAAAATTCGGGTTATAAATCACCAAAAGAAAAAACCATAAAGTTGTTGTATCTCTGGCGCCTGCTGACATTAAAAAAGAAGGTCCTCTTTTTGATTTATCTATTGCCGTTTCATACCTATTAGCATCAGAGGAAATAAAATTCAATCCCGAAGGTAAAATCTTCTTAGGTGAGTTATCGTTGGATGGAAAATTAAGACCTATAAAGGGCACCCTGCCTTTGGTTATAGAAGCAAAAAATAAAGGGTTCAAAGAAATTTTTTTACCTAAAGAAAACGCTGAGGAAGCCGGCATCATAAGCGGAATTCAAATCTTTCCTGCAAAGGACTTAAAAGAAGTCTTGGATCATCTTTCTAACAACACAAACTTTAAAATAAAAACCCAACCAAAAACTGAAATATTAATAAATCAGAATTTTGATATAGATTTCAATGATATTAAAGGTCAACAAAACACTAAAAGATCTTTAGAGATTGCCGCTGGAGGGGGACACAACATAGCAATGTGGGGTCCAGCGGGTACAGGGAAAACTCTTTTAGCCAAAGCCTTTCCCTCAATTTTGCCCCCGCTCTCTTTTAATGAAATTTTAGAAGTAACAAGCATACATTCAATATCTGGAAACCTTAATGATAATTTAATAACCAACCCTCCTTTTAGAAATCCTCACCACACCTCATCTTATGTATCCATAATCGGCGGTGGGGCAATACCGAAACCAGGAGAAGCAACTTTGGCCCACAGAGGGGTACTCTTTCTAGACGAATTTCCAGAATTTGATAGAAAAGTTATAGACACCTTAAGAGAGCCTCTCGAAGAAAAAATTGTGAGAATTTCGCGGGCAAAAGGTTCAGCCAAATTTCCAGCGAACTTTATTCTGATCGCCGCTTTAAATCCTTGTCCATGCGGAAATTGGGGCTCAAAAACAAAAATCTGTAAATGTCAGCCGATATTAATAGAGAAATATAAAAGAAAAATATCAGGACCCATAATAGATAGAATCGATCTTTGGTCGGAAGTATCATCTTTTGATCACACTACTCTTGGGGAAAACAAAAAAAGTGGAGAAAGCAGTGAAATAATTAGAAAAAGAATTTTAGAGGCAAGAAAAATCCAATTAAATCGTTTCGACAAAGAAAAAGATATAAAAACCAATAGTGAAGTTGGGGCCAAAAAAATTAATGAATTGATACCATTAACAACAGAAGTGAAAAAAATTTTAGACCGGGCATCTTCAGTTTTGGATCTGTCGGCAAGAAGTTACCATAAAATAATAAAAATAGCCCGAACAATTGCCGATCTCGATCAAAAAGAGGTGATTGCCAATGAACATATGGAAGAAGCTTTGCAATATAGACCTAAAAACTTTAAATACGATTAAATTTAAAAAGGATTTTTTGCTCCACGAACTTCAAAATGTAGGTGAGGACCAGTAGATTTTCCAGTTGAACCAACGGCCCCGATAATTTGTCCGCGCACCACTTTATCTCCAACATTTACATAATTCTCTATATTGTGAGCATATAACGTTTGAGTACCATTTGGGTGAGATATAACAATATACTTACCATAACCACCATTCCAACCAGTTTTCATACTAACAATAACTTCGCCCTCTGCAGAAGCAAATATCGGGGCACCAGTATAAGTCGCCATATCAACTCCATTGTAACCGTGAAGTCCCTGACTCTTACTTCCTGTAATAACAGGTTTCAAATAATAACCATCATAGCTTGGACCCCCAATCCCTCTCAATTTATTAGTAGTAGTTACTGTAGTTTTTTGCAAAATGGCCAATTCTCCATCAGGAACTAAAATAACCTCACCGATTGCCAACACGCCACTTATATCTTTATCGTTATACCTAGAAATATCATAAGAATCGGCTTTATATTTTTTAGCTATACTATCTATAGTGTCTCCTTTCTTTACAGTGTGTTGTACACCAGAAATTGGCAAAATAACCAAACGATCACCCTCTCTGATAGTTGAATTTTTGATATCATTGGCCCAAATAATAGTACTGGAAGTTACATCAAACATTTTAGCTATTGCTTGTATGGTATCTCCTTTCCTAACAACATAGGTGCTGATTTCACCATTTCTGTGTCCTGAAACATCAACAATCGTGCCCTCTGGGCCACTTTCAGGCATTAAGGCGGTACCCCCGATTATAGTTATATCTCCACCCCCTTTTGACAATTCAAGGTCAACAACTCTTTTAGTTTCCAAAAGAGGCATTCTCTGAGAATTTACACTCTTCCCACTAAAACTTGCAGCCTCAGCATCTTTACCAAATACTGAAAACAGCCCTGCAGAAACCGGATTAGGTAATAAAACGGAAACAAAAAAAACTAAACACAAAAAGTGTAAAACTTTTTTTGCCCTAAACAACATATTTTGGCCAAACAGTAAAATACAGGATCGGCCTAAATCTGTAATAATATTAAAAATAACCTTTCATTTTGTCTTGTAAATTCTTTCAGAAAATGGCTTAATGAAGCCATAAAACAGCAAAACTGCTTGACGACCATGCTTAAAGTTTATCCTTTATCAGAGATAAGTCAATGATTACAAAATTAATATGTGGACAACTAAATAATCCTATATAAATTTACAAACGTCTATTTATATTTTCTAATAAATAGACGTTTGTAAATTTCAAAATAAATCTTATAAAAAATTTTTGAGAAAAAGCCGTCAGCCAAAAATAACCTAAAACCCACGACTAAAATTTTAGGCCTATGTTATATTAAGCAACGTGCAAGAATATTTATTAGGTCTAAATGAAAATCAAAAAAAGGCCGTTCTTCAGACAGAAGGGCCGGTTTTAGTAATAGCAGGAGCGGGGGCCGGAAAGACGAAAGTGGTTACTCATAGAATATTGCATTTAATAAAAGAAGGGGTTAGACCATCGCAAATAATAGCCATAACCTTCACCAACAAAGCCTCGACCGAAATGCATCACAGAGTAGAACAGCTCTTAACCAATGACGCTTCTTTAAATAATCCGATAACCAACCACGAAAGGCCTTTCATAGGCACTTTCCACTCCCTGGGAGTAAAAATTATTAGAGAAAACGCAAAAGATGTTGGAGTAAATAGAAATTTCAAAATTTTAGACAGAAATGATGCCATAAAAATAATAAAACGGGCGATGCAAATAACAGGTATAGACCCTAAAAGTTTTGAGCCAAATAAGATACTGTCGGTTATAAGCAAGAAAAAAGGCGATTTTATTTCGAGCGAAGACTTCATAAATGCCGGGGACAATGGGTATTTTGGTAAACTAGTTGCAAAAATTTGGATAGAATATGAAAAAATAAAAAAAGCAGAAAATGCCCTTGATTTTGATGATTTACTGCTCATAAGTGGAAAAATTTTAAGAAATAAAAAAGAAATTTTGGATAAATATCAAAATCTTTGGAAATACGTCCACGTAGATGAATACCAAGACACTAACAAATCACAATACGAGATAGTCAAAATGATATCTGAAAAGTATAAAAATATTTTTGTTGTTGGAGATGCCGATCAAAACATTTATTCATGGAGAGGTTCTGATATAAAAATACTACTAAATTTTGAGAGAGATTTTGATAACGCAAAAATAATTTTATTAGAAGAAAATTACCGCTCTACACAAAACATTTTGACAGTAGCCAACAGAATTATCGTAAAAAATAAACTGCGGAAAGAAAAAAATCTATTCACCAAAAATGGAGAAGGGGAGAAAATCAGTCTATACGAAGCCTATGATGAAATAGACGAGGCTAATTTTGTTTCATCAAAAATATCAGACTTGATAGGAAATGGTGTAAATCCAAAAAATATCGCTGTGCTTTATAGAGCAAATTTTCAAAGCCGAGCCCTTGAAGAAGGTATGATTGATAAAAAACTAAACTATCAAGTGTTAGGAACAAAATTCTTTGATCGAAAGGAAATAAAAGATATTTTGGCTTACATAAGAGTGGCCATAGACGAAAATAGTGTTACTGATTTAGAAAGAATCATCAATTTTCCGCCAAGAGGTATAGGAAAAACTACCTTTGCCAAAATCTCATTAGGTCAAGAAAACTCCTTAACACCTGCAGTAAAATCAAAAATTAATAATTTTAAAAAAATCATTTTTGAAATAAAAAAATCATTGGAGACAGAAAAGCTTTCCTTAGCCATAAAAAAAATTATCACCGAAACGCAAATGGAAAGTTATTTCAAAGATGACGGAATGGAAGGAGAAGAA
Source organism: uncultured Candidatus Saccharibacteria bacterium (assembly GCA_964348785.1). Taxonomy (GTDB): domain Bacteria; phylum Patescibacteriota; class Minisyncoccia; order Phycocordibacterales; family 2-02-FULL-43-11; genus 2-02-FULL-43-11. Next base: position 49,367 of record CAYGDO010000006.1, read on the forward strand.
AAATTAGAAAACCTTAGAGAGCTTTCGTCTTTATGTCTTAAATATGACAATATGGAAAGACAAGAAGCTTTAGAAAAATTTCTTGATGACACTTCACTCCACACAGACCAAGATGATATAAAAGAGGATAGGGATTCGACGAAACTAATGACTGTTCACGCTTCTAAAGGCTTAGAATTTGATTATATTTTTATTACGGGCCTTGAAGAAGATTTATTTCCGCACAAAAGAATTTCAGAAAACGAAATAAAAACTGAGGAAGATGAAGAGGAAAGAAGATTATTTTACGTAGCATTAACAAGAGCAAAGAAAAAAGTATATTTATCATATGCAGGTTTCCGAACAATATTTGGATCCAAACAGCCAAACATACCTTCAGAGTTTATTATAGAAATTGATGACGAATTCATAGAAAAAGAACGTCCGAGCGAATTTTTACGTGGAAAAACTATATATTTTTAAAATGGAAAAATTTCAACATAAAAAGTCTTTAGGCCAAAATTTTCTAAAATCAGAAAAAGCCTTAAAACAAATAGTGGAAGCGGGTGGTATATCAAATGGGGAGTGGGTACTTGAAATTGGTCCAGGACTTGGAGTATTAACTGAAAAAATATTAGAAAAAGGTGCAAATTTAGTTTCTGTAGAAAAAGATAGAAATCTAATTGAAAATTTAAATAAAAAATTTGAAAAGGAAATTAAAAACGGCAATTTATTCTTAATAGAACAAGACGCTCTGGTGTTTGAGACGGAAAATTCTCCTTTGCAAAACAAAAACTATAAGATAATAGCCAATATTCCATATTACATAACAGGAGAAATATTAAGAAAAGCACTATCAATCTGGAGACAACCAACAAAAATGGTTTTGATGGTGCAAAAAGAAGTGGCTAAAAGAATCTGCTCCAAAGAAAAAGAGAGTTTGTTATCAATCAGTGTAAAAATCTATGGTGAACCAAAAATCATAGACATAGTAAAAGCTGGGTCGTTTTATCCGGCTCCAAAAGTTGATTCCGCCATAATAGAAATATCATCAATCTCAAAAGATAAACTAAATGGGATAGACGAGGCTAAATTTTTTGAAATAGTCAAAACTGGTTTTGCCCACAAGAGAAAAATGCTCGGAGGAAACCTAAAAGAAATTTACAAAGAAAATACAGACAATATTCTAGAGAAAACTAATATTAGCTATAAATCTAGAGCCGAAGACCTAAAATTGGAAGACTGGCTTAAATTAACAAAAATAACAAATTAGATTGAAGAGCCCCAAGGTTTTTGAGGTGTGTTAGCGGTAATTGTCACGCAATAAGGTGATACTCCAATTACACAAGAACCCCCGCTTTGTTGAAATCCGCCAAGCCACATTCCTGAGCCCATACCAGTACCTGCATCAGGCATAAAACCAGGAGAAAAATAATACAGACCACTACCACCGCTTTCACCGTAATCCATAGCAAAATTTAAAAATCCAGAACCGCAAGTGCACATCATGACTGTAGCAAAAAATCCACCACCACTTTGACCACCTTGAGCGTCAGCTACTGGAAAAATTCTTCCAAAAAAATTTGACATCTTTTCACCCAAAAAACTAAATCTAGAACTTGTTTCATTTTTAGCCAAATTTTCAAAAGAAAATGCTCTCAAACCAAACAAAATGGGCTCTTGAGACATCGTCGCACCTTTATCATTCTTCAAAATTACAAAAAAATGATGGTACATTTCCTCAAATGAATGGCCATTTTTTTCTAAAAAAGCCTTGAGTTCAGGTTCATTTGTTATACCTTGATTTTCATAAGAAACAAGAGCGTCAGAGAGTCTTTTCCCGACCGCCTTAATAGGATCCTCTATTTGATTTACAACAGAATTTGGCAAAGTTCTAATTTCTTTTTCATTCATACCCCTGACTTCTGGGGGTTTATAAATAAAAGATAACGTCTTTTCATCTTCAGAAGATAAATTATAAAAATATTGTTTAATTGATCCATCACCTAAAACGACATTATTGCCAGTTTTAGTAAAATTCTCGCCTATAATTGTTACTTTATCCCCCCTTCTAACCCTATTGGGAAAAACTGAAAAAATTGAAGGGATGCTTTTAACTATCACCTTTGGCGTGATTGGATTATTGTTGGTGACTTTTTGATTAACTGGCTGATTAACAATCTTTACGTTTACACTATCTGGATCAAAAGCAATTTTTCGTAATTTTAATAAAGTGTTTTGACCAACAAAACCACTACCTATCAACAAACCTGACGGAGTTAAAATCTCACTTTTATATTTTTCCTGAAAACGAATAACGGCTTGTTTAGTCAAAGGTCCAAAAGATCTTGTTTCCTGCCCAGGAGATCCAGCTCCAGTTAGAGACACGACAGTATCCTTATCTAAATTCAATATTTTTTGCAAAGCCAAAACATCATCACCGTAATCCCCAAGTCTCAAAGTTGAAGCAGGAATTGGCATAGCCCCAAAAACAGTTGGGCTTATAAAAAACAAAATTCCCACAAAAAAAAGAGCTTTTTTAGATTTTTTAATAAAAGATAAATTCATACC
>CAYGDO010000007.1:0-42160 GCA_964348785.1 uncultured Candidatus Saccharibacteria bacterium
AGCTTCTCCGTTCAATTTAGTACTAGAACTGGCTGACAGTCCTAACTGGCTCCGGTGGTAGGACTCGAACCTACAACCAATCGATTAACAGTCGATTGCTCTACCGTTGAGCTACACCGGAATATTTTTTCCACTATCTACTCTCTACTTTCTATCCTCTAACTTCCATAATATAAACGATTTTTTTAGGAAATTCAACTGTCTATTGGTTATCTTTCCCCTACCCATTCTTTTAAAAACTGGTCAACGTATTTTCGCATAAAACTATCTCTTTTTTCAGCAATCTTTTTGGCAGTTTTTGTATTCATTAAATTCTTAAGCAAAAACAGTTTTTCTTCAAAGTGGTGTAGTGTGGAACTTTGCATTTTTCTATAATTTTTCGTTGTATTTATTTTTTGGGCTTTTTTTGTTGGATCATATAGAGGTCTATCTTTACTTCCTCCATAAGCAAAGGCTCTGGCAATGCCTATTGCTCCAATGGCATCCAACCTATCTGCATCTTGAACTATGTAAAATTCTTTTGAAACACCAGCTTTCTTTTTATTAAGAGATTTGCTAAACGACATATTTTTTATAATAAATATTACTCTGTCAGTTATTTCTTTTGGAATTTTTTGAGTTTTTAAAAAATTTTCAGCAATTGTGTAGTCATCCTCCTCTTTTTTTATCACCTTTCTATCACCGACATCGTGAAGTAAAACTGCCAACTCAATAATAAAAAAGTCGGCTTTTCCAAATTTGTTTATTTGAAAAGCATTATTCCTTACTCTTTCAATATGCCAAAAGTCGTGCCCAGTCCCTTCTTTTGCCAGTTTTTGTTTTACAAAATTTTCAGTATTTTTTAATATCGTCTGTTTATTCATATTAAAAAAGTATATATAAATAAAGATTAAAATGACCCTTTCTTTTATTTTGGTTTTATGTTTAAATATGCCTTCAATTTTGGTATAATCAGTTTAGTAACGATATATATTGAAAATTGGTTTTTGTATTAGAAATGGCAGAAAATAAGAAAAAAATTACTACAGTAATGATATTCGGGACTTTTGACGGTATTCATGATGGACACAGATATTTTTTAAATGAAGCTAAAAAATTTGGTGACAGATTAGTCGTTGCAGTAGCAAAAGATAATACAGTTAAGACTTTGAAAGGGCGTTTTCCAGAAGCTCCATTACCTAACCGTATAATGGCCTTAAAACAAGAAAATTTCACTGAGGAGATTGTTCCTGGCGACCAGGAGATAAAAAAATGGCAAATTATCGGTAAAACAAAGCCAGACATAATCTGTGTTGGCTATGATCAGGAAGATTTAAAAGAAGCTTTAGAAAAGGCTAAAAAGGAATTAAGCCTAGATTTTAAAATAGAAATTATAAAACCTTTTAAAGGTGATATTTTACATTCAAGCATAATCCGCAATCGAAAGAATAAGCAGAAAGATTCTGCTGATATGCACGATTAATTTTTGAAGACATTGAATGGTTTGAAGGATTTTAATGTATGCTTTAAAAGCATTACTCCTAAAATCAAACCAAACCCTAAGGCCGTTTGAACGGTAAGTTCGGTTTTTAAAATTGCAGTTTCCGTGTAGCTAAAAATATTTTCAGATTGAAGAAAATTCTGAACAACGTTGCCAAGCGATACCATGCTTTTTATGGAAAAGGCTACGACAAAAAGGCCGAGGATTTCCAAGACAATAGGATGTAAAACTTTTCTGCCATAGTGAATAAACCGAATTCTCCTCATTATTTTTCGGTTAAAGTTTTTTTGTGTTTCTTGATCCATATTGTAATTGGAATTGTTTAAATAAATAAGCATTAAAATAATTAATTGAACTCTCTAGCAATCTCCTTCATAGCTTCTTTTGCTCTGTGAACCCTAACTCTTATTGCACCTTCTGTTGAATCTTCTAATTTGGCAATTTCTCCGTAATCTTTTTCCTCCATAAAATACATTCTGGCGGTTTTCTGTAATTTTTGTGGCAATTTTGATAAAAGATATAATGCGGTGTCTAAAGAAAACTTACTTTTAATTTCTGATTCAGAATATAAATCGGCATTTTCCTCACCAATTTCTAAGATATCATCAATCGGAACTTTTTTAACAGCTGAAGATTTGCTGAGGGCCGTCATTGTTGTGTTAAAAAGAATCCTATATGCCCAAGCTTTGAACGAACCTTCTCCTCTGTTTTCAAATTTGCTTGCATTTAAGAAAATTTTGACAAAAACATCTTGGACAACATCTTCGTGGTTACTTGAATCTGTGACGGTATAAAAAATTGAAGATGTCTTTCTCAAAAAAGGCTCCTTGTATCTATTGACCAGTACTTCAAATAAACGAGGGTCTTTTTTGCTCAAAACTATCAATTCCTCATCTTTTAACTCTTTCTTGTCTTCTGTTTTTGTGTTTATTTCGAGCATTTTTTTATGCCGGCTATGGGGGCCGAAAATCGGCCCCGCCGACACAATTTTACTACGATTCTCTCGACCTTTCTATAGATTAAACATTGGTTTTGTGTGATTTGTTACAAACACAATGGACGTCTTTGTTTATTGGTCAGTTTTGTTATAAAATCTTACTTATGTCAGAAAACAAACAAAAAGTAAGCACAGAGCCGTATAAGGGAGTTAGAGATTTCTTTCCAGAAGATATGGCGGTTCAAAATTATATATTTTCAATTTGGAAAAAAGTGGCTGAAAAGTATGGTTACGAAGAATACAGCGCTTCTATCTTAGAGTATGCAGATTTGTACAGAAGTAAAGGAAAAGGCAGTGAAGAAATCGTCAATGAACAAATGTATGTTTTTAAAGATAAGGGCGAACGTGAAGTTGCCCTTCGTCCTGAAATGACCCCGACACTTGCAAGAATGATTGCCTCAAAAAGAAAAGCGCTTAAATTCCCTCTTCGTTGGTTTTCTATTCCAAATGTCTTTAGATATGAAAGACCTCAACGTGGCAGGAAGCGTGAACACTGGCAACTCAACTGTGATTTGATGGGTGTAGTTGATAATGATCCTATAAATGCGGAAGTTGAGATCATTAAATTGGCATACGAAATAATGACTAAAGGATTTGGAGCAGATGAGAAAGATTTTGAGATAAGGATAAACAGCAGAAAAGTTTTAAACGAAAGACTGGGAAAGTTATTGATAAACCAAGAATCCATACCCCAAGCAATTCGTCTTTTAGATAAAAAAGAAAAACTATCTAAAGACGAATTTAATAATGAATGGACTAAGATCTCTCAAAAACCATTCGAGGAATATTTTTCTGTGGCTGATTTCCTCAACAAAGAGATGGGCAATTTAAATGCAGTTATAGAAAAGCTTAACAATCAAAATAATATTTGGAATATTGTGATATCTCCAACACTGTCACGTGGCTTCGATTATTATACAGACATGGTCTTTGAAGTCTTTGATACCAATCCAGAAAATAGACGTTCTTTGTTTGGGGGCGGTAGATATGACAACTTGCTTGAAATGTTTGGCGTAGAACCAGTTCCAACAGTCGGTTTTGGTATGGGAGATGTCACAATTCGTGATTTTCTTATTACACACAAACTTTTACCTTCAAATCTAAAACCAAGTCAAAACTCTGAAGAATAAATATGAGAAAAATCGTTTTTGACATTGAAACTCGAAATATTTTTAGTGATGTTGGGAGCAACAACCCAGCTGATTTGGATATATCTGTTGTTTGTATTCACGATTCAAAAGATGATAAATATTCTAGTTACACTCAAGAAGAATTGCCCGCTTTGTGGCCCATCATAGAAAAAGCCGATATGCTCATTGGTTTTAATTCTGAACATTTTGATATTCCCCTTTTAAATAAATATTATTCTGGAGATCTTACAAAAATTAAAAGTGTTGATTTGTTGAAAGAAATAAAAAATTCCTTAGGAAGAAGAATAAAGTTGGACACTATTGCTGAAGCAACGCTTGGAAAAAATAAAACTGGTAACGGCCTTGATGCTATAGCTTGGTGGAATAAGGGAGAAATAGAAAAAATAAAAAAATACTGTATTGAAGACGTAAAGATAACTAAAGAAGTCTATGAATTTGCTCTAAAAAATAAATATCTTTGCTATAAAGATAATGGGGAGATTAAAAAAATCCCTATAAATAGTACCGATTGGGAGAAAGAAGAAAAGACTTCAACCTTGACTCATACGCTATTCTAGAAATAACATTCCAAGCATTATCAAGAAACCTATTATTATGGCAATAAATTGCTTTAAAGATTTTTTGACGTTAGTTTCTTTATGAAGTTCGGGGATAAGATCGGCACTACCGATATACAGAAATCCACCAGAGGCGATTGAGATGGCAATAGGCACTATTCCTTCTATCTTTTCACCTATCAAGAAAGCTAAAAATAAACCGATAAAAGCAAAAATAGCTGATAGAAAATTCCACAGAAGAGCTTTTTTAACCGTAAAACCAGCGTGAAGTAAAAGACCGAAATCCCCAATTTCTTGTGGAATTTCGTGTAAAAGGACAGCAATGGTCGTAGCAATACCTATTTCAACACCGGCCAAATAACTAACACCTACTAAAATACCGTCAATAATGTTGTGAGCGCCATCAGAGATAATAACTAGAGCACCAAGAGGTTTTTCTGAATGATCATGAGACTGTAAAGAATCCAATGATTCCTCATCTTGTCCGTGGGAGTGATGCCACCTTAAAAACTTTTCTAAAATAAAAAAGAAAATAAAACCCGAAAAGATAGAGATAGAAAATGTCAGTCCGCCAATTCCCTCTTCAAAAACTTCTGGTATCAGATGAATGAAAGCATCACCAAGAAGAGCCCCAACAGATATAGAGACCAGGTAGAAGATGATTTTTTTTAGTTTATCCTCTTTAAGACTTAGAGAAAAAGCCCCCGCCAAAGAGACTAAACTTATAGCCAAAATAGACAAAAAGCCGTAAGTTATTTCCATACGAAGAGTCTATCAGTATTTTGATTTGAGTCAAAATAGCTTTGTGATATTATTGGTCAGTATTAATTTAATTTTTAGTTTATATGGATCAACCAAAAAACAGTTTGAACGTCCCGATGGCAATATTAGCAGCAGGAATTCTTATAGCTCTAGCTTTGTTTTTTTCTGGTAGTAAGAGTGATGGAACTCCAAACAACCCAGTAAAGCCGGGGAAAACAGCAACTACAAGCATTAACTTGCCTCCAGTTACAGAAGTTGATCATCTGTTGGGTGATGCTAATGCTCCTATAGTAAATGTAGAGTACTCTGATTTAGAGTGTTATTTTTGCAGATTGTTTGAACCAACGGCTGAACGTCTAAGGGAGGAATATGGCAAAAAGGGTCAAGTAGCATGGGTTTACAGACATTTCCCTCTTGAAGACTTACATCCAAGAGCTAAAAAAGCAGCTGTGGCTTCTGAATGTATAGCTGAACTTGGTGGTAATACTAAATTTTGGTCATTCGTTTCTGAAGTCTTTAAAACCAGTGATCCTAGAAATGGTAGTTTAGAGAAATTAAATATGTCAGAAATTGCTAAGAATTTAGGGGTCAACCAAAGCGCTTTTGATACTTGTTTGGCTTCAACAAAGTTTGATCAAAGAATAGCTGATTCTGTGTCTAAAGGAATTGGAGCTGGCGTAACCGGCACACCTAGGTCATTTATGGTTCTTAAAAAAGCACTGAGTGAATCAGAAAAAGAAACAATACTTTCAAATACAGCTGAATACCTAGACCAACAAGGCAGACCGCTTGTAACTGTAAGTAGCGATGGAAAAATAGTTTCATTAAATGGAGCCTTGCCTTATGAAGTGTTTAAGATGGTAATAGATTTGGCATTGTAAAACCAAAGACAAATTTTAAAAAACTGTGTTTATAAAATAAAAAATCTATGGAACAAAATGAACAGAAAAAAGATTTGTGGAAAGACCGTTGGTATATAGCATACAAAAATTTTCTTCATATCTCTTATTTGGGCGGATTCGTCTTTTTTCTATTATTAATCCTTCGTTTGGTAAAGGTGGAAGAAATAAATGCCTCGATAACCATTTGGAATATAATAGTAATGTTTATTGTGGCTTGTGTATGGTATTATTTGGCTCAAATTTTTAAAAGGCGAGACAAAAAAGCGATACCCTTGGGTTACACTGTATTATCTGTAATGCTTGTATTGAATTTATATCAATCCGGTAACCCTTTTGCCATCCTCGTTTTGGCCTACTTGTTTTATATCGTGTATAAAGCCAGCAAATCAGAACCGAAACCTCCCTCTGTTTAAGGACACTAGAGTTCACGTAGTGGTTTGAATTTTACAAGACAAAGGTGACCCTCACAGTAGAGTCGTTATATTTTTTCTTTTAGAATTTCCCCCATTTCACAAAACTCACAACCTCTTTCCTCACATTTTTTATCGATAAATTCTAAATCGAGTAATTCTTTTATCATTTTATTGATATCATTTTTAAGCCCGTCTAATTCTTGAAATTTTAAATCGAAGGATTCTTTTTTAAATCTTCCTTTGTCATCCGGCTCTACAAATTCGATAACACCCTCTTCCACTTTTTTGTCTTTGAAATAAGTTTCCAGCATTAATTTATAGAAAAGTAATTGTCTGAAAATGTCGCCGTTAGAATTTTTAGTATTACCTAGGATCTCATTACGAGTTTTTGTGTTGCCGGTCTTGAAATCAAGGACAACAAAATTTCCATTACTTTTATTTATCAATTGATCTATATTACCCTTTAGAGAAATCACGCCCTTATCTCCGGAAAAAGGAATGCTACTCATTTTAAACTCTGATTTTGTGTCTTTAGTCCAAACATGTCCCTTAAAAAATGATGTTAGAGCTTCTTTTCCTCTTTCTTTCCAATCTTTTAATTCTTTGACCGAAAAATCCATTCTTGATATTTCATCATCAAAATATTTTAAAGCACTATTAAAAGTCGGTTTCTTGTTTAAATTGAAATCGTCAGCCAATTTTCTTAAGGCGTAGTGTATAGCGGTACCAAACTGCTGATGTTTTTCTTGAGCGTGAGGAATTCTAATCAGGTTTTGAAAAAAATATTTCCAAGGACAATTGAGGTAGTTATTAAGAGCCGTGACATTTATTCCCTCTTCAAAAAGGATTTTAGAAACATAATTTTTGAATTCATCTTTTTTTGAAGTAGGATTATCAGTTTTTAGAACCAAAGAAGGTGTGACTTTTTCTCCCTTTTCTATTTTTAGAAGTTTTTCATCAATATTGTCTATAAAAGTGCTTTTAGATAAAATTTTGCCTTTATAGTCTTTATCACTGTAAGTAATAATCAGTTTTTCTTTCGCCCTAGTTAAAGCCACATAAAAAAGTCTTCTTTCATCCATATTTCTGCTTTCTCTGGTGTCATCCTTTTGTAAAGGTAAAATAAAATATTCTCTTTTGGTTTTTCCAACCCATCTTTCCTCGTTAGCTTTTATAATAAACACAACATCAAATTCCAAACCTTTTGACTTGTGGGCGGTCATTAAAATTATGTTACTGGTATCATTTTCATTTACTAAATCCGAAGTTTTTAAATCAAATTTCTCCAAAAGCTCAATATCTTTAATAAAATCAAATAATCGAGAACCATTTTTTGATTCGGCTGAAGATCTGGCAATGGCATAAAAACTCCTAAATTTTTCAATTTTTTCTATGGGTTTATTAGAATTTAAAAGTTTAGATTTAAAACCGCTTTCTTCAAAAAGCAGGTCTAAAAATTCAAGCAAGGATTCATTCTTGGCTTTTTTTGTCCATTCATTTATTTTTTTACCCAGTTGATTTAACTTGTCATTATCAATTTTATTTATACCGACACTGTTTAAATCTAAAGATAAGCTTTCAATAATATTTGATGAATATTTAGAATTTTTTATCAATTTTAGACAACTCAAAAGGGGCATATCTAAAAAATCTAAAAATAAAACTTTGCTTAAATTCTCATCATCTGTCGGATCATTGACAACTCTTAATAAATTTAAGAAGTTTTTTATATCGTTATCACCCATCACGTCCTCATCGGACTTTATGACAAAATCAGCATTTCTTTTTCTAAGCCTTCTGCCAACTTCTAAAACGTCATCATTGTTTCTATATAAAATTGCTACTTTTTTAGTTTTAGCTAAACTCATAGCCTCTTGAATAACAAAATCTAATTCCTCATCTTCGTTTTCAAAAGAAATAATGGATATAAGCTCACCTTTTTTCAAATTAGAAGATATCAATTTTTCTCTTTTTATTTCCTCTGTTTTATTTAATAAAAGAGAAAGGTGATGAGAAGCGTCTAAAATTTCTTGAGTGGATCGGTAATTTTTAACTAGAGTAATAACTTTTGATTTGGGAAATTTGTTTTTAAAATAAAGGAAATTTTCTAAAGATGCCCCTTGGAATCTATAAATCGCCTGTTTTTCATCACCGACGATAAAAAGATTTGGGTTGTCATCATAACTTGCAAGTTTTTCTAAAATTTTGTTTTGGTTGCCATTGGCGTCTTGATGCTCATCTGCCAAAATATACAAATAATTTTCTTGCAAATCCCTAAGAAGCCCTTTGTGTTTGCTAAGTGCTAGAGAAGTTTCAAGCAACATATCTTCATAATCATAAAGCCCATTTTTTATTAAAGATTTTTCATATAGTTCAAATAATTCAGCCAATTCTAAACTTCTTTCATATTTAGATTCATCTTTTTCCTCTACGAGATAATTTTGTTTTTTAATCCATTTTTTAAAATCTGTGGGTGTGTAACCTTCTTTTTTTAAATGATTAATAGCTGATTTTAAAGAATTCAAATAATGAAAAGGGCTGTTAACTGTTTTGATTTCTTTAAAATCGTTTTTTTCTAAAATCTCTTTTATTATTTTTACCTGACCAATCTCACCCGATGGCTTACTACCAATAATTTTTGGAAAAAACTGAGGATAATTTTGGATAATTTCATTAGCAAAACTATGAAAAGTTGATACTTTCACCCTGTAAGCTGACTCGCCTATTATTTCAAACAGCTTTTTCTTCATTGATGCCACTCCGCTTTCCGTAAAAGTAAGGGCTAAAATCGATTCTGCGGAGGTATCTGTCAGTCTTAATATATTTGCTATACGAAGAGTTAAAAGGGTTGTTTTACCCGTTCCAGGCCCTGCTATGACCATAACTGGACCGTCTATGGCATCAACGGCCTCTTTTTGCTCTTTATTTAAGCCCTCATAAGCTTTTTTGAAGGTGTCTTTTTTCACCTCGATATTATATATGAAAATTGCCCCGTTATCTTAAGGGGCAATTTTCTAGAATTAGATTTTTTAATAGTTTTGCAACTTCTTGGCCTTATCGTTTTGTCTTATTTTTTCGTGTGCCTTTGCCTCAATCTGTCTTATTCTTTCTCTTGTAACACCGAATTGTTGTCCGACTTCTTCAAGAGTATGAGTGATACCGTCAACTAAACCATGTCTCATTTCAAGAATTTGTCTTTCTTTTTCTGAAAGTTCTGACAAAATTTCTTTAACCTGATCAGAAAGAATCCTTCTTGACGTTTCTTGATCTGGTGAAAGAATCTTATCGTCAGCGATGAAATCCCCTAGTGTTGATTTTTCATCTCCATCATCTCCAACGGGACTTTCAAGAGAGACAGTATCTTGGTTTATCTTTTCAATTTGATAAATTTTGTCAGTTTCCATCCCCATTTCAACGGCAATTTCTTCAGGCAATGGATCGCGCCCTAAGTCTTGAGAAAGTCTTCTGACGACTTGTTTGTATTTAGCAATTGTTTCAACCATGTGGACAGGTACACGAATAGTTCTTGATTGATCAGCCAAAGCACGAGTAATGGCCTGTCTAATCCACCAAGTAGCATAAGTTGAGAACTTATAACCTTTTCTCCAATCAAACTTATCAACGGCTTTGAACAAACCAAGATTACCTTCTTGAATCAAATCAAGAAGAGTCAAATCTGGGCTTCTTCCCACATATTTTTTAGCGATAGAGACAACCAAACGTAAGTTGGCTTTAGCTAACAAATTTCTAGCTTCGGCATCATCTTTTTCTATTCTCTTAGCAAGTTCTTTTTCCTGACTTGCTGGAATGAGCGGATATTGGCCAATTTCTTTCAAGTAGATTTGTATTGAGTCATAAGAGGCATCTCCGCTTTTAACTAAAAGAGCATTTTTGCCCATATCTTCTTTTATATCCAAAATTCCACCGCCTTCCAAAATATCAACGTTGGCTGAGTTTAATTTAGAATAAAGCTCTTCAAGAAATAAAACATCCTCCTCAATTGTTGGAAATTCTCTCAAAATCTCATCGTAAGTCACAAACCCTCTTTCTTTACCCTTATTGACAAGCCTTAAGGCCTTAGTCTCCATATCGTTTGCTTTCGTCTTTGGAGTTTTTGTTTTGACTTTCTTTGTCTTAGCCTTAACAACCTTAACTGGTTTTTTAGATTTTATTTTTTTTACCTTATTTTTATTTTGTTTTTTGGTTTTTTTAGTCATTTTTTATTTTTTACTTTTAAAGATTTTTATTATTAGTCTTATCTCTTATTTTGGACAATTTCTGTGTTAGATCTCTAATTTCTTTCAAAATATCATCAGTGTCTTTGCTTTTTTCCTTTTCAGCCAGAGTTAGTCTTTGCATATCATAATTGAGTTTTTCTTTTAAGCAATCTTCTTCAAAATTTTCTAAAAGTTCAACCAAATCATTTTTTTCTATTTTTCCATCTCCCCAAAAGACTTCTGCTTCAAACTGTAATCTATCTTTATCTTTAAGACAAAGTTCCATAATCTCATCAAATTTATTAAAACTTCTCTCTTTTAGCTCTTTTTCTATATCTATATCACTTTCGTTTTTTATTGATCCATTTGAGATAGCAAATAAAAAGCCGAAAATTCTTTCATTTAACGTTGATATTTTTAAAATAGGCTGTTCTTTAGCACTAACCCTATCTTCAACTTTAATCTTTGAAATTTCTTCTATAAGTAAGTCCTCTCTTAAGCCCAACTTAGAAGCAATGCTTAATTCTGAAATAACTCGTTGACGTTCAGAGTTTTTTCTTTCGGCAGATAAAAGAGGGACTATTTCCTGTCTAAATCTTGAAAGCAATTTCTCTTTTGAAAGATTTTCACTTAGCAAATTTTTCCAGAAAAAAGAAATTACCGGTTCTGATTCTTTAATGGCTTTTTTAAACAATTCAACATCTTTTAAAATTAGATCGGCTGGGTCTTTTCCTTCTTCTATTCTACAAGCTTTAACGTTGAAACCGGCTCTTAGAGCGATTTCAAAAGCTCTACCGGAAGCTTTTACACCGGCCTTGTCGTTATCATAAGCGATAACTATATTTTCCGTAGCCCTTTTTAAAATGGCTAAATGATTTTCAGTTAAGGCTGTTCCTGAAGTGGCTATCGCGTTTTCCCAACCCGCCTGCTGAGCCATAAGCATATCCATTTGACCTTCAACTATAATGGCAAAATTGAATTTTCTTATCGCCATTTTAGCAACATTATAACCATAGAAAACCTCAGATTTTTTGAAGACCTCTGTTTCTGGCGTATTGAGATATTTTGCAATATCTTGTTCTGCATTTCCAAAAATTCTTCCGGAAAAAGCAATGACCCGACCAGCATTATCAAAGATTGGAAACATTATTCTCGATCGGAAAACATCATAAATCTTTCCCGCCTCACCTTTTTTAATAAGTCCCACATTGAGCATTTCCTCTCTTGTAAAACCTTTTGAAAGTAAAAATTCTTCGCAGAAATGCCAACCTTCTGGCGCAAAACCCACCCTCCAGTCTTTTATAGTTTTCTCACTAAGGCCACGTTTTTTTAAATACTCTAAAGCGTCTTTATTGGAGTTCAGTTCTCTTTCAAAAAACAACGTGGCCCCATTTAAACAATCAAAAAGTCTTTCTTTTCTATCTCTGTCACCTTTTGACTCCATTTTTATTTCAACTCCAGCTTTACTCGCTAAAATTTTTAAAGCTCCCATAAAGTCTAGCCCTTCAATATTTTGGACAAAACTAAAAATATCTCCTTTCGCGCCACAACCAAAACAATAATAGGAATTTCTTTTCGGAGACACGAAAAAAGAAGGGCTTTTTTCGTTATGGAAAGGACACTTAGCTTTAAAATTAGAGCCAGCCTTTTCCAACTTTAGATAAGAACCGACAACTTCGGCGATATCTAACTTATCTTTAATTTCGCTTGCCAGATTTGCCATTTTAAACTAACTAGCAAAGCACTATAACTAATAAGGGTTGTATCCGTCTATTTTACCTCTTCAGAAGAAACATTTGAAACCCCTTCACCGAATTCATTTTGGTACTCTGTTAAAAGAGCCTCTCTTTCTGCTTTCATTTTTCTTATTATTTGCTCTTTAGGACTATCCTTAAATCCAGTTCCAGCAGGTATAAGTCTTCCAATAATAACATTTTCCATGAGACCAACTAAATCGTCTTTGTTGCCTCTAATAGCAGAACTGACTAAAACTCTTGTTGTGTGTTGGAATGAAGCGGCGGCAAGGAAACTTCTTCTTGATAAGGATACTTCGGAAATACCCATAACCACAGGTTCAGTCTTAGCAGATTCCAATCCTTTTTCTTTGGCTTCAGTATTTTCTTTATCCAATGTGTACTGATCAACCAAATCTCCAACTGACAAAGTTGTTCCACCTTGAGATACAACTTTTCTTCTAGAAAAGATTTGTCTCAAAATTACTTCAATATGTTTTCTTGAAACTGATTCTCCTTGGAGTTCGTAAGGTTTAGAAACCTCTCTTACTATGTATTCTAGAGTTTTTTCATTTCCAGCATATTCAAACAATTCATCAATATCAGCTGAACCATCGGTTATAATATCTCCTTTCTTCACTTTATCTCCAACTTTTACAAACGGCATTCTGTTGTAAGAAACTTTGTATTCTGTTTCTGATTTCTTTTTATTCTTAACTTTGCTTTCTATTTCAGGCAAGACGGTAATAATTTTTTCTGAGCCGTCGGTTTTTATTTCCATGACCATACCATCAGCTCTACAAATAACAGCTGGATTTTTTGGTGATCTCTTTTCAAACAATTCTTCAACTCTTGGTAAACCTTGTGTGATGTCTCCGCCAACTGATGCTGTACCTCCAGAGTGGAAAGTTCTCATTGTGAGCTGTGTACCTGGTTCACCAATGGCTTGAGCGGCAATAGTTCCAACAGCCTCTCCAAGACCAACTAACTGATTCTTTCCAAGATCGTATCCGTAACAATGCGCGCAAACCCCTCTTGTAGATTTACAAGTAAGAGGTGATCTAACTTTTACTGAAGCGACGCCAGAAGATTCAACTTTGAGAGCATCTTGTTTATTGAGAAGATGCCCGGCATCAAACAATTTTTTACCATCTTTATCTTTAACATCATCAGCTAAAACTCTTCCTTTGATATTTTTAGCCAAAGGAATTTCAATACCTGAAGCGCTTGTCTTGTGAATGAATATACCGTCACTCGTTCCACAGTCTGGCTCGCTGACAATTAAATCTTGAGCTACAACGAACAATTTTCTAGTTAAGTAACCGGCTTTAGCAGTATTCAAAGCGGTGTCGGTCAAACCCTTTCTTGAACCGTGAGTAGTAATGAAGTATTCAATGGGAGTTAAGCCTTCTTTCATTGAAGACAAAATTGGGAACTCAATTGTTTCTCCGGCAGTATTCTGAATCAAACCTTTCATACCCATCATCTGTGTTAGCTGTGAGAATGAACCTCTAGCTCCTGAGTAGACGAGGTCATAAACTGAACCGTTTTTATCTAGAGCGTCAGGAATCAATTTTTCCACTTGGGCTTTAGCACCGTGCCAAATTTCAACATTCTTTCTCAATTTTTCTTCAGCAGACAAAAGACCATCATTAAACTGATTTTCAACTTCAAGAGATTTTGCTTTTGCCTGATCGATAACAGCGCTTTTTCCAGCAGGAACATTTACATCATCAATACCCCAGGTAGTTCCTGAGACAGTGGCATATTTGAATCCAAAAGCTTTAATTCTATCCAAAATTGGAGGAAGATTATCAATACCATATTTCTCAATAAGATCATCAATGAGCGGTCCCATTTTCTTTCTATCAATTTCTTTGTTGATAAATGGATAGTCAGATGGCAAAACGGTGTTGAACAAAAGTCTACCTACTGATGTCTCAAACAATTCCCCATTAAATTCTTTATATTTTGGTTTGTCGGTTGGCAAAACTTTTATTTGAGCTCTAAAGTCCACAGCATCAAAATCATAAGCGCTGATAGCACTGTTTGGATTTGGGAAAATTAAACCTTCTCCTTTTTTACCAGGAACAAGTTTTGTCATCCAATAACAACCCAAGATGATATCCAATTTATCGATTGAAACAACAACGTTTCCACTTCCTGGTTTCAAAATATTTTTGTTTGAAGCCATTATTTCTTTTGCTTCAAGTTGAGCTTCATCAGAAAGTGGAACGTGAACAGCCATTTGATCTCCGTCGAAGTCAGCGTTGAAAGCTGTACAAACGAGTGGGTGAAGTTGGATAGCATTACCTTCAATCAAAATTGGTCTAAAAGCTTGAATACCCAACCTGTGAAGTGTTGGAGCTCTGTTCAAAAGGACGTACTTGTTTTTAATGACTTCTTCAAGCATTGCCCAAACTTCTGGAATAGCATCATCAATTAATCTGTTGGCGCCTCTTATGTTGTAAGCAAGTTCTTTTCTGATGAGTTCTGAAATAACGAATGGTCTGAAAAGTTCAAGGGCCATATGTTTTGGCAAACCACATTGATCGAGGTTAAGTGTAGGGCCGACGACGATAACTGATCTTCCTGAATAATCAACACGTTTACCGAGTAAATTTTGTCTAAAAATACCTCTTTTACCTTTCAAATTATCAGCCAAAGATTTTAAATCTCTCTTTTGAGAAGAAATGGCACCAACATTTGATGAACCGTGTCTAATAGAACTATCCATGAGAGCATCAACCGCTTCTTGAAGAATTCTTTTTTCGTTTCGAAGAATAACGTCAGGAGCGCTGATTTCAATCAGTTTTTTCAGTCTATTATTTCTGTTTATTACTCTTCTGTACAAATCATTAACATCAGAAGTGGCAAATCTACCACCATCAAGTGGAACCATTGGTCTAAGTCCCGGAGGAATAACCGGAATTTTTGTTATAAACATCCATTCTGGTCTTTGTTTTGAAGTAATAAGAGATCTAACAAGAGAAAGTCTCTTGTTTATTTTTTCTTTTTCTCCGGTTGAAGCTTCGCCGTAAGCCTTTTCAAGAGAAGACAAAAGTTTTTCAAGATCAACTTTTTTACAAATATCATGAATTGATTCGGCACCAATACCTGCCTCAAAAAGAGTGCTGTATCTCATTGAATAATTGTGATACTGAATTTCATCAATAACAGCACCTTCTCTGATACCTTCAATTTCTTTTTTGGCTTCAAGTAATTTTTCCTTTAAAGCGTCCTTGGTTCTTTCATCTCCCGCTGACTTAACTTTTGCCTTAAATTCAGAATCTAAATCTCTTAAAAGTCTGGCTTTTTCTTCATCATAAACTTTGTTGATTATATAACCAGCAAAATAAATAACTTTTTCAACTTCAGTAGCAGACATACCTAAAAGTAAACCGAGTCTTGAAGGCATACTTCTTAGAAACCATATATGGGAAACTGGGCTGGCCAAATCAATATGTCCCATTCTTTCTCTTCTTACGATGGAACGAGTTAATTCAACTCCACATTTTTCACAAATAATACCTTTGTATCTGATACCTTTGTATTTACCGCAATAACACTCGTAATCTCTTTCTGGACCGAATATCTTTTCATCAAATAGACCACTTTTTTCACTTCTTTGTGTTCTGTAATTTATAGTTTCAGGTTTGGTAACTTCGCCTTTTGACCATTCCAAAATTCTTTCAGGTGAAGCTAGTCTAATTGAGATTGAATCAAAATCAGTAGAGTTATTTATGAAGCTATTTAGAGAGTTTTTCATATTTTTTTTAGTTAGTTTTTTATATTATCTTTGAGTTCTTCTTCTGTATGATTTTCTCTCGACCATTTCGCTTCCCTCTTCTTCTTTATCTTTTTTCAAATCAATGTCTAAACACAAACCTCTCAAATTGTTAAGAAGCACGCTAAATGCAGCTGGTGAATTTGAGTGATCTATAGGAATTCCTTTTACAATCGCGTCAAAGGTCGCAGATCTACCCATAATATCGTCTGATTTAACAGTTAAGACTTCTCTAAGGGTGTAAGCTGCGCCGTGACCCAAAAGTGCCCATACTTCCATTTCTCCAAATCTCTGTCCTCCGCCTTGAGCTTTACCTCCCAAAGGCTGTTGAGTAATCATTGAGTAAGGTCCGATTGATCTCATGTGAATTTTATCTTCAACCATGTGATGGAGTTTCAAGATATACATATAACCAACAGCAATGTCTTGATTGAAAGCTTCGCCGGTTCTACCATCGTACAAAGTCATCTTACCGTTTTCTTTTAGACCGGCTTTTTTCAATTCTTCTTTAATTTCAGCATCAGTTGCCCCAGCAAAAGGAGGAACTATAGCTTGATAATTAAGAGACTTCGCAGCCATACCAAGGTGTAATTCCAAAATCTGTCCAAGGTTCATTCTTGAAGGCACACCAAGCGGAGTCAAGATAACATCAACAGGAGTACCGTCAGCCATATAAGGCATTTCTTCTACTGGAAGAACTTTAGCGATAACACCCTTGTTTCCGTGACGTCCAGCCAATTTATCACCGACTGAAACATTTCTTAATTCTGCAATTTCAATGTGAATTCTCTTTATGATACCGGATTCCAATTTGTCTCCTTTCTCTCTTGAGAAAACTTTTATACCAATAATTCTGCCTTGCTTTCCATTTTCCATTCTCTTTGAAGTATCTTTCACATCTCTAGCTTTTTCGCCGAAAAGTGACCTTAACAATCTTTCTTCAGGAGTAAGTTGGGTCTCACCTTTGGGGGTAATTTTACCAACCAAAATATCACCAGGTCTTACTTCTGCACCAACTCTAATTATTCCATCTTCATCCAAATTTTTAAGTTTTATTTCACCAACGTTTGGAATATCGTGAGTTGTAACTTCAGGTCCGAGCTTTGTATCTCTTACGTTAACAACAAACTCTTCAACGTGAATGCTTGTAAATTTGCTCTCTTTAACCAATTTCTCAGAAAGAATAATGGCGTCTTCATAGTTTGATCCAGACCATGACATAAATGCCACAAGCATATTTTGTCCGAGTGCTACTTGACCGTTATCACTTGAAGAAGTATCTGCCAAAAGGTCACCTTTTTTAACTTTTTCTCCAACATCAACCGCAGGTCTCTGATGGAAAGTAGTAAATCCGTTTGTTCTATTGAAATTAGCCAATCTGTATTCTTTTTCTTTTTTTCCTTCCTTAACAACAACTTTCTTTGCATCAACGTGAGTCACAACACCTTCTTCTTCGGCCAGTACAAGTCTACCACTATCTCTAGCAGCCTTTTCCTCAATACCTGTAGCAACAAGAGGAGCTTCAGGAATAAGACAAGGAGTTGATTGTTTTTGCATGTTTGAACCCATGAGCGCTCTGTTTGCGTCGTCATGTTCCAAAAATGGAATCATCGAAGTAGCAATAGAAAAAGCTTGAGCTGTGTTTATATCAATATAATCAACTTCATTTCTAGCGACAATCATTGGATTACCATTTAGACGAATTTCAGCATTTTCAGAAACTATTTTTCCATTCTCATCAACTTCTGTCGCAGCGTGAGCTATTTTAAAGTTTTCCTCCTCCAAAGCATTTAAATATTTAACTTCTTTGGTTACTACGCCTTTTTCAACTTTGGCATATGGAGTTTCAACCATACCAAAATCATTAAGTCTGGCGTGAGTAGCTAAACGCAAAATCAATCCAATGTTTGGTCCTTCTGGTGTGTGAATTGGACAAAGTCTTCCGTAGTGAGAAGGATGTACGTCTCTTACTTCAAAACCAGCTCTTTCTCTTGTAAGACCTCCGGGACCTAGAGCTGAAAGAGTTCTCAAATGTTCCATTTCAGAAAGAATATTTTCTTGCAACATGAACTGTGAAAGTTGGTTAGTGTTGAAGAATTCTTTTATTCTTGCTTGAAGAGGTTTAGGAGAAATAAACTGCATAGGCATAGTAACACTCTGATCAATGGTAGACATTCTGTCCTGAATGTTTCTCTTAATCTGAGTCATACCTACTCTGATCCTCTGTTGCAAAAGTTCTCCAACAAATCTAGCCCTTCTTGAACCCAAATGATCTATGTCGTCTTCAAAAGCATCGTTTGTATTATTTAAATTAATTATATGATTTACAACAATAGAAATATCTTCAATACTGATTGTTCTTCTATCAGCTCCTTTACCTTCAGTTGGTTTACCAAATCTCTTATTAAATCTAAACCTTCCTACTTTTGATATATCGTATCTTTCCTCACTAAAAATAGCTCTTATAAATTCTTTAGCGTTTTCCACTGTTCCAACTTCACCGTCTCTAAGTCTCTTGTGAATTTCTAAGAATGATTCGTCAGCTGTTTTCGCGTGATCTTTCAAAAAAGTGGCCTCGAGGTGCGCTTTAGCGTTAGGATTTTCAGCAAATAAAGCTCTTATATCACTGTCAGTTTCTGCTCCCAAAACACGAAGAAGTGAAGTAACACCGAACTTTCTCTTTCTATCGATTCTTACATATAGAGCACCGTCATAATCGGTTTCAATTTCAATCCAAACACCTCTTGAAGGAATAATTTTTCCACCAAAACATTTTTTTCCTTTTACTTCTTCACTTGTAAAGAAAACACCGAAAGATCTGGCAAGCTGTGGAACAATGACTCTTTCAATACCTGTAATAATAAAAGTACCGTGATTTGTCATCATTGGAAAATCAGCCAAGAAGATCTCTTGCTCTTTTGATGAACCAAACATTTTGTTTACAAACTGAACTCTGGCTTTCAAAGTTCCTTCATATGAAAGTTTATTTTCCTTAGCGTAATATTCATCATATTTTGGATCCGATAAAGAAACATCCAAAAACTTCAATTCAAATTTTTTCTCCGAGTAGTCCTTTATCGAAGAAAATTCAGAAAACACCTCTTTGAGTCCTTCTCTCACCAACCATTCAAATGACTTTACCTGTGGTTCAACAAGGTTCGGCATTTTTGCAAGCGGTGGTCTGTATGCTTTAAAAAACTTCTTTGGCAATCTTGAACCGCTTATTGCGTTTGGCATTGGACTAATGGATGTTTTCATTTTTTTAATTACTTAACAACAAAAAACAAAACGCATGACTCTCTGCGCTTTATTTGTTTAATAAATTTTTGTTATTCTTGTTTAGGCAAGAAGATTTAGTACTAAACGGACTTGTAATGCAAGTATTCCCCCGTGACACAATCTTCTCAGTAGGTGAAGAGAACTTACACTATAATTACTTTTTTGTCAAAGACAAAATTGTGGATTACTACTTTAATCCCATTTTTTCTCTAGTCATCGGTCCAAAGAGACCAAAAGCTGGCAATCCAACACTTTTTTGATATTTTTTAAGAGCCTCAAAGGTTTTTCTACCAAAATAGTTTGATTCATTTTGAGGAGAACCGGGACCTTTGATTGAAACAATAAAACCAGATTTATTTAAAAATTTTTGTAATTCTATAATATCTTTCCCTTCATTCCCTATTTTTCTTAAAACAGAAGAAGGTTTTGTCGAAATAATTTCAGTTTGAAGTAAAGGCAAGGAAACATTTTTTTGTTCTTCATTTTTATTCTCATCATGATAAACCACTCTCCCATCAGGATAAATAGTTTGCATTCTTGGTTTGACATAACCTGGCAAAAAAGAAGCGGAGCCTGTAAAAACCGGACCATTGTTGATTGATGTAGTTATAGGGCAACTTGAAGTGATAAAAGTGGCATCGTCACCATATCCGGTACTTGTAGCATTAGTAGCATATGCCCTTACGTGATATGTGGTAGCACAAGATAATCCGGTAATACTTGAGGTAAACGCTTCTGCACTGTATGAACCTGTATCAGTTGTGGTTGATGTATATGTAGTTGTTGGACCATAAGCAAAACCTCTTATGGTAATTGTTGCTCCCCCTGCATTAGAAACTGTGCCGTTAAGTGTTGCTCCTGTAGTTGATAGAGAAGATGCAGTGTCTGTGCTAACTATTGGCGTTGCCACATCAGTGGTGAAAGACACGATAGAACCATATCCTGTCCCTTCTGTATTAGTAGAGTACGCTCTTACGTAGTATGTGGTGTTGTTTGAAAGACCTGTAATATTTCTTGTAAAAGAGGTATTCCCTGCAAGAGAACCGAGTGTGGAAGTTGCAATGACAGTAGCTAAAGTTGATGAAGTCCCGTATGCAAAACCATGTTGAGTGGCGTCAACTCCACCATATGCTGTGACGGTGCCATTTAAAGTAGCGGTAGAAGTAGCGGTTGATGATACTGTGTCTGTGGTGAGAGTGGGAATCGCCACATCAGTGGTAAAAGAAACAATGGAACCATAACCCGTACCCTCAGTGTTAGTGGAATATGAACGAAAATAGTAAGTAGTATTTGGAGAAAGACTGCTGATGTTGCTAGTGAAAGTAGTATTACCCGAAAGAGAACCAAGTGTGGAAGTTGCAATAACTGTGGCAAGAGTCGATGAGGTGCCATATGCAAAACCATGCTGAGTGGCATCTACTTCACCATATGCTGTAACAGTAGCATTCAAAGTTGCAGTTGAGGTTGCCACAGACGAAACCGCATCAGTGGTAAGTGCGGGAATCGAGTACACCGGACAAGCAGAGGTGGTAAATGTATCACCTGAAAGACTGTAACCAACCCCCCATTCATTCGTAGCATAAGATTTATAATAATAAGTAGTTTCGCAAGATAGACCAGAAAGAGCACTAGAAAAGCCCCCCGAAACAAATGACCCTGATTCTGTAGTGGTTGCTCCATAGGAAGCGGTGGTGCCATACACAAAGCCCCTGATAGTTGGGTCGGTATAGACCGTTGACTTTAATATACGACCCTCAGTTGGAGCTACAAATATCTTAGAGCCGTCAGATTTCATAGCAAAACCAGTCCAGAAATTAAAATATCGAGCAGCATAAGAAGCAAAATATTCGTATTCAAACCATGACGCACCCCCATCATTAGAAGCAAAAACTTTACTAAAATTCACATCAGAGATAATAATAGTTTGACCGTCATCTGAAATTGCACTGTCATTCCACCAATAAGACCCTCCCAAAGCATTTCTCTCTGTCCAACTTGTTCCACTATTTGTTGAAGTGTATATGCTTGTTGTATTTCCTGCGACAACCATCTTTGTCCCATCAGAAGAAATATCAACAGTCTCCCAAGTGTTCAAACCTAATTCTGCATTTGGAGTCCAAGTAGTACCAGAATTACTTGAAGTATATACATAACCATCAGCGCTTGCGGCGATTAAGATCTGCCCATTAGCAGAAGAAGCGACGTCAATCCACGGAGTACTGTCGCTTCGCGCCGTCCAATTAACCCCACCGTCGGTTGAAACATAAATATAATCATTTGTATTACATGCAATAAGGCAGAGACCGTCTCCACCAGCTGTCGCAACAATAGTAAGACCATCTGAAGATATAGAAACACTTGACCAAGCCCTCGCACCTGAATTAGTCTGTTCTGTCCAATTAACCCCACCGTCGGTTGAGGTGAAAATATTTCCCGAATATTGAACAGCTGCCAATTTTGAGCCATCAGCAGAAATTGCAACCGCCACCCAAGATCGATTTAAATCGTACAATCGTGTAGTCCACGTCTCACCTCCATCACTTGAAGTGTATATATAATAATCATAAATAACGCCGACAAGTTTCAAACCATCCGCGGAAGAGGCAACATCAAACCAAGCACTTGAAACAGATCCTGTGTCTTCCCAATAATTACCACTATTTGAAAAAAGTGTTCCATTCAAAGTCGCCGCAGCGTGAGTGAGAGATGATTCGTTTGAAGTCGTCAAATAAGGTGCAGCTGATTTAAGTGTTGTAAATGAGCGAGTTACACCGTAAGCTGTCCCGCTTGGATTTGTTATAAAAGCCCGAACATAATATGTTGTACTCGCATGTAGACCACTCAACACACTAGCAGAACTACCGCTCCCCGATATAATTGCAAGTGTGCTTGTAGCAATTACCTGAGTAGTGAATGTAGCATCAAAACCATAAATTATTCCAACACTTGCTGATACCCCACCCGTACTTGAAATAGTAATCCCTGCTACTGCAGATTGACTCAAAATACTATAAGGTGCGTCCGTTGTAACAACACCCAAAACAGCAAAAACAAAAAGGGGAACAAGAAACACAATCAAAAATGTTAATGCGAATCTGTTAGTATTAAAATATTTTTTTAAACACATAAAATAAGAATTTCTTAAAAAATTCCGTCACTCTATTATAAATTATAGTAATTTATTTAACTAATTTTTTCCTCTCCACTCTTCTATTTTTTTGTGGTTCCCTGACAAAAGCACTTTAGGAACTTTATAATTTTTTCCTTTATATTTAAAGCTTTCCGGTCTTGTGTAAACTTCTTCACTTGCGACCCTATTTTCCTCAACTGATTCGAAATCACCCAAAATTCCAGGAATTTGTCTTGCTATAGAATCTATCATAATCATAGTTGGCAATTCACCACCAGTTAAAACATAAGGGCCTACTGAATAATCAATAGTCTTAAAAATTTTTTTGACTCTACTATCAATACCCTCGTATCTACCACAAATAATAACCACATCTTTTTCTTCGCTTAATTTTTTCGCTTCAAGATTAGTAAACTGCTTTCCTCTATTTGTAGTCCAAATTATTTTTAATTTTTGATTTTTAATTTTTGATTTTGCATATTCAATTGCTCTTATCACTGGCTCCGCCTGTATAACCATCCCAGGGCCCCCGCCATATGGTTTTTTATCTATCCTGCTTTCTGAGCGAGTTAATTTTTTACCTTTTTTTATAGAAACAAAATCTCTTGGATTTATAAAAACTACTTTTATTTTTTTATCTTCAATAGCACGTTTTAAAATAGACTCTTTTAAATAAGAATCCATAGACTGCGGGAATAAAGTTATTACATAAAAAGTCATAGATTAATTCTTATTTTCTGAATCTAAAATACCACGTTCCTCTTTATCAATTTCAAAAAAACCATACTTTTTATATCCAAAAGTTTTAGCCACAATCATATCTGGGAAAGACCCTATTCTAGAATTAAAAATGCCTATTGAGTTATTAAAAAGCTCACGTCTATCGGCTATTTGCATTTCAAGTTCAGACAATCGATTTTGTAAGTTCAAAAATTGCTCAGATGCTTTCAAATTTGGATAAGCTTCAGCTAAAATATTAAGCTCTTTCGCATATCCTCCTAAAATTTCATCAAACCTTGTTTTTTCTTCAAAGTTAAGATTCTTATCTTTTAGATTAATATTAAAATACCGTCCTCTAAGTTGAGCTAATTTTTCTAAAATACCACCTTCGTACTTTATATAACCTTTGCATACGTTTATAAGTTGAGGTATTTCATCAAACCTCTGTTTTAACAAAACATTTATATTGGACTCGGCTCTTTCAATGTTATTTTTAATGGCAATAAGACTGTTAAAAATAACAACAAAATAAATTAAACTGCACAACAAAACGCCGAAGGATACTATATAAAATAATGTAGTCAACATAAAAATATTTAAATCAAATTAAATCATAATTTTTCAATAAAAAATACCCAAAAATTAACGAAAGCACTATGGCAATAACCAAAGTTGAAACTGAAGCTATACCACTCAAAATATATGATGCCAAAACTAAACCTGAGTTTATAAGAATAACTCCTAATAAAATCAACAACGTGGTTTTTATGGAAAACCTATTTTTTTTGACTCCCCTAAGCACAGAAAGAGAATCAGAATTTTTGATAATTAACTCATTCCCAACACTACTATCATTTTTAACATCTTTTTTAGGAACAGCTTCTGCAATAATTTCTACCTCATCTTCCAACCTTACGACGCATTCCTCTAATTTAAAAATTTTCTTACCTGGAAAAGTAATACCGAACAATTTATTACTATAATCAAAATTTATTTCCTTTAACTTATTTTCAACGTCAACGGGTATAGACGAAAAAAAATGTTTTCTATTTACAAACGAGTAGGAAGGCGCAACATCAATTTCAAAACCATCAGGATCAAATTCTATTCTCTGGTCTCCATCATTTATAAATAAGTTTTGCCAAAAACCCAAAAACACAACTTTCCTCCAACCAAAAAGAGAACGGCCAGGAGTGAATACTGATAATATTTTCAAAGGTCCTTCTGTTTTCCCAAAAAAACCCTTACGCAAAAAATTAGATTCTAATTTACCTCTTAATTTTACAATCCCAGCACTAATAGATCTAATTTTTGAAATGGGTAATTCCATAAAACCCCTTTCTCTCTTTAAAGAAGCAAATCCCCAATACAAGACAAAAAAACCAAATATGACTAAGCGGACCGCGTGGCGAATTTTATCCGGAGACAAGTTTGGTATATCTTCCATATTTATATTAAATAATAAAAATCATTTTTTAGCAAATAAAGGATACCCAGCCACAGCTCTACATAAAAAAACCGCCCCATTCCTGAGCGGATAAAAAATGTCACAGTTCCAGTTTCAAATGAGTGGAATTAAGGTATCCATCCACGAAACCAAAACTTCGGTAAAATCGTCCGAGGTGAATTTTGTCAGTATCGTAAGTTAACCTCAAACGCTCGCAACCGACTTCCCTTGCCTTTTGGATAAGGGCTTCCACCAAAGATCTCCCAACCCCACGACGTTGGAATTGTTCCTTGGTCACCACTCGTTCCAAATTTCCCAATACCTTGTCAATTGAACAGCGCACGCTCAAAGACGCAATGCCAACTATAGAACGGTCGTTGTTGACATCTCTCGCCACACAAAGCCAACCTCCAGATGAAAAAAATCTTCTAACTCGTTCCAGACTTATTGCTTGCTTTGAGCCACGAAGTTCCAAATGAAGCGAACGAATATCTTCAAAATCTTTCCGTGATCTTTCGTCCATTTCCGCTGGCATTTGCCAGAACTCAATTTCAAAGACTTTAGTTTTCATTTCTGGGCTAATTATTTCTATTAAAAAAATAACATTTTAAAAAAGGGAGTCAAGAAAAAGCCCCCAAAGGGGCTTTTTCTTTTAAATTTCAATTTAGAAATTATAGTTTCAAGTCTTCCATCGCCTCGTCTACTGTCTTGTCTGTTCTATCCATTCTTGGGGCTGCTCCCTCTGGTTCGTTAATCTTGAGATTAACTCTTGCGTTGTTTTTCATACCTACAACACGAAGAAGGGTTCTAATGGCCTTGGCTGTATTGCCTGAACGGCCTATTACCTTTCCCATATCGGCTGGATTAACTGACAAAGAAAGTAGAACGCCCATTTCATCTACAGTCCTTGCGATTTTTACATCGTTTGGATTGTCGACAAGTCCTTTGACGAGATACTCGAGAAATTGTGCGTCTGCTTCTGACATCTTAGTTTTCTGTTTCAAATCTTTCTTAAACTGCAGTTCCGACCGGTGCATCACGCAACCCAAAACTGCTCGATAGATAGTATCATACTAAATAAATATAAAAAAGCCCCAGTAGATTTCTAGGGCTTGTAAAAGAAAATCAACTGGCCAAAATATTTCTAGTGCCAATCAAAGTTCCTTTTGTACCTTTGGAAAAACAATCAATTAAATTTGTATCTTCAATTCCACATATTACGACCCTCATCCCCCTCTTGTGGCAACGCAAAGCAGAAGCAATTTTTGATCTCATGCCACCCGTACCCATGTTACCAACACCTTTTTCAAAAAGATGTTGGGGCACGTTCTTAAAATCTATTTCTCTATACATCAAACTTTTAGGATTTTCGATAGGGTTACTTTGAAATACCCCGCCTATCTCTGTAACAAAGAAAACATCTTGAGGAAGAGTAAGTAAGGCAATCATTGAAGCCAGCCAATCATTATCGCTACCACCCTTCTCCATAGAACGTAATTCTGTATCAGAAACAACGTCGTTCTCATTCACGATTGGCACTATTCCCAAACCCAGACTTTCTTCCAGAGATTTTTGGATACTGCATCTTTCTGAATCCTGAAACAAATTCCGATATGTAAGCCAAAGCTGAGCGACATCTATACCGTGCTTAAGAAAAATATCACCCCAAAAATTCAACAAATGACGCGCTCCAAGACCAGCCAAAATTCTTTTTGAAAAGTGTCCGGAGTCTAATCCCCGTTTTTTCAAGGCAAAACGTCCAGAAGCCACTGCTCCAGAAGTCACGACTATGACTTCCTTCCCTAAATCCATCATTTGAGCAATTTGAGAAGAAAGATTTTCAAAATTTATCATTCTTGGCTTTCCGTCTGCACTAAACAAAACTCTCGTGCCCACCTTGATCACAACCCTAGATTGATTCAAATTTTTCTTTTTCATTTTTCCTTTCAAAGAACTGAACTTGATTTCGAGAAGGCTTTATACCGTTCTCGTGAAAGTTAAGGAGA
The DNA here is from genome assembly GCA_964348785.1 of uncultured Candidatus Saccharibacteria bacterium. Classification (GTDB taxonomy): domain Bacteria; phylum Patescibacteriota; class Minisyncoccia; order Phycocordibacterales; family 2-02-FULL-43-11; genus 2-02-FULL-43-11. The sequence continues at coordinate 26,582 of CAYGDO010000007.1, forward strand.
GCCAAACTTGCACAAAAAAATTATAAAACCGCCCCAATCGTGGAGCGGTTTTATAATTTTTATTTATCTTTTATATATACAAAATACCACCCCACCTAATTAGCTGGGGTTGGAGGTACAGAAGCCTCTACTTTCTTTTCTGCCGGAGCATTCTTTGCCTCCTTTCTTTTTGAGACGGCCATTTTTCTCGGTAAAACGTTTATTTTCTTTCCAGAAATTATTTTCTTTTCAACTAAAAAATTGTGAACAGTTCCTGTAACTTGTGCACCTTTTGAAATCCAATATTTAACTCTGTCAGCGTCAACTTCTTTTATTTTGGAAACCGGATTATATGAACCTAAAATTTCTAAAAACTTACCGCTTTTTGTGCTATTTTTTGAGTCAGTAACAAGCACCCTAAATACAGGGATATTCTTTCTGCCGACTCTTTGTAATCTAATCTTCAACATGGCAAACAAGATACCACAGTAATATTTTTTTTGCAAACTTTAAATTACCATTTTTTGAGTATAAAAAACCCGAGATCTTACACCCGGGGAGCTAGCTTCAATCGCAAGAATCCCAGAATTTAGAATCAAATCTGGAATAACGCCTGATAATTTTTCTCTCATATTCATCCAACTCTCCACGCTTAGCCCGACATTCAATACATTGACACCGAGAGAGATTCCTACAAACACAAAAACAAAAAGCGAACATTAATATAAGTCCAAAGATTGCCACCCCCAACCCTGTATAAAAAAACTTTTCAGGATCTGTTAGCTCTTCAAACCTATGTTCTGATGGTCCACTGCCCGCGGATTGTGCAAAAACAGAAGTGAGACTCAAGCAAAAAACCAAAAAGGCCAGTCCAATGTTTCGCGAAGTCTTCATATCGCTTCCTAATCTCTCCAGTTAGTTGTTAGTGAAGATTTTATATTACAAAAATCTTCGTACGTTTTCTAAAAATATTATAAATGAAAATACATGTCGTGTCAATTTTTTAGTTTGTAATAAAACTTAGAAGCTTATAGTTTTTAAAGCGGTATGTACAAGGACGACTTTCTCAAGGTCAATTGGGCTGGAACCAAAAACCGCAAACCTCGCGAAAATAAAAACTCCGGCAACACTGCCAAAGAAAGCCTTCTGGATTAGTCCCGCCCCCATCATTCGCAAGCCACCAATAAGGTGGCTTTTTTATCCGCCAGCTGACCGACGACAGTCTACATTTTGGATATTTGATTTTTAATTTTTGATTTATTTAGCCACAGCAACCGCCTCTTCAAACTCAATAGAAAGCAATTTAGAAAGACCGTCTTGACCCATAGTCACGCCATATAAAACACCGGCACGGGACATTGTTTCCCTGTTATGAGTGATTAAAATAAGTTGAGATAATTTTGAAAGATTTTCTATCATATCACCGTATTTTCTTGAATTGGCCTCATCAAGAGCGGCATCTGTTTCATCTAAAATAATAAAAGGTGGCGGATTGACTTGGGAAATAGCAAACAAAAGTGCAATGGAAGTTAAAGCTCTTTCACCTCCTGACAACATTTCCAATCCTTTAATATTTTTTCTCGGCAACTTTACATCTATCTCAATACCCAATTCGGCTTTTCCTTCTTCTTGTTCATCGCCAACAGATTCCATATTTATTTCAATACTTTCATCAGATACCTTAATCTTTGGCCCCTCCTCAACAACTTTTATTGATGCCTTTCCTCCTCCAAACATCAAACAAAAAAAATCATTGAATTGAAAATTTATTTTTTCAATACCCGTTTTAAATTCCTCTTCCAACTTATTATCCAACTCCTCTATGAGTTTCCTCAAAGACTCTGAGGAAAGCTCCAGATCAGCAATTTCTTTAGCTAAAAATTCCTCCCTTTCAGAAACCTCCATAAATTCTTTCATTACATCTTCACCGCCACCAATTCCAGCATCTTCAATTCTAATTTTAAGTTTTTGAATATTTCGCAATCTTTCCTCTTGTTTAGTTCTCTCCTCAATTCCCAAATTTTCAACAGCACTTCCATCAATTTTCTTCAATTCCTCATCAAAAAGATAAACATTTCTCCCAATCAAAGAAAAACCTTCTCTGATTTCTCTTTCAAATTCCTCTTTCAGGATAAAATTTTTTGATTTCTGTTCTTTTAAATTAGAAATTTTTACATACAAATCTTTCTGTTCCGACATTAAAGAAAAAAGTTCTCTCTCTGCGTCTCTAGTTTTATCTTTTTCTTTTTCTATATCATTCTTTATACCCTCATAAGTTGAATAAAGTTCTGATTCTCTAGAAATTGTATTTGTTATTTTCTCATCTAAATCATTTTTTGCTCTCAATAATTGATCTATATCTTTTTCAAAAGAAACCTCTTTTACATTACCCGAGGTAGAAATTTTGTTTGAAAAAGAATCTGTTATTTCTACAATTCTTGAATAAATAACCTTTACTCCTTCTAAATTATTTATACTCTCAAGTTCTTTGGCGGTTGCTTTTATTCTTTCTAACAAACCACGGACTTCTTTTGCTAAAACCGTGGCGGTATCTTCAGCCTCCGCCTCTTTCTTGGCTTTCTCTATCAAGCGCTTTAAGCCAGAAATCTCACCTTCTATTCTTCCAACTTCTCTCGTTAATTTATCCCTTTCTTGCCTTGTAATGCTAAGCTCACTCTCAACCTCTAGAAGTTTTTTTCTTTTATCATCAATTATTGGCGAATCAGCCATTGCCTTTCTCTCTTCAGTTATCCTTCTCTCAACTTCCACCAATTTCTGCTCTGGAATCTTAGACTCCAAATCTAAATTTTTACCTTGTCTGTCAACGTATATTTTTTCCAAAAAAAGATACTCTTTATAAGCCAAAGCCAACTCCTCTTGCATCTGTTTTGTCTTCTCGACTTTCTCCACCTGCTTTTTTAAAAATTTAATATGAGGGGCAATTTCCCTTCTCAAAGATTCTACCTGCTTTATATTTTCTTCAGTTTTTTCCAACTTCCTGGCACTCTCTTTCTTTTTGTATTGATAAATTTTAAGTCCAAGAGCGTCTTCAATCATCTCTCTTCTTTCTTTAGAATTGGCTGACAAAATTCTATCGGCTTCACCTTGAGAAATAATATGATGTCCTGACGATCCAATGTGAGCGCCTGCTAAAGTCTCCGAAATATCTTTGAGACGAACAAGAGTGCCGTTGATGAAATATTCAGACAAAGAATCTCTGTAAACCGCTCTTTCAAGAGCGACCTCATCAAAATCAACTCCAATTTGTCTTTTTGAATTATCAAAAATTATTTTTACAGAAGCTCTGTTTGAACGAGCGACCGTTCCATTTCCTCCATTCCAAATGAGATCTTCACCTCTTTTTCCTCTCATGGATTTTAGAGACTGTTCTCCGAGAACAAATCTAAAAGCTTCGGCCACGTTTGATTTTCCAGAACCATTTGGACCAACAATTGCGGTAATAGACGTCTTGAAATCAAGATTGGTTTTTTTGGCAAACGATTTGAAGCCTGCTATTTCAAGACTTTTTAAATACATCCCGTTAGAAGTAGAAAACGAACAAATCGTTTCTACTTAAAATTATAGTTAATTTTTTCTGCCTTACGACCTTAATCATATGTTTATATAAATACTTTAAATTATTTTTCCGTGACTTCTAACGGAATACATCCATAAATTATAATCTTTTCTGCTTTAAATAAAAAGTTTGATTTTTATTTATAAATAATAAAAAACAACAAAAAAGCCCCGAGACCGAAGTCTGGGGCCAAATGGGCATGGGGGTGAACGGTTAGCTGGTCACCTCCTCGCAGTATTCAGGCCGAAAACAGAAAAATCCAGAATTGCAGTGATCCGTCCAGTACCGGACGGCAAACATCTTCCTCGAAGCGCGAAGAGCTTCCAGGGCCACCTCTCTGGCGACCACAAAAAGCCCCCTTTTCTCCGCGACCTGCCGAATTTCATCAGGAACTTCGGTCGCGACCGAAAGTTCCTCTCCAATCCACGCCGCCCTGATCCGCTCATCGGCGATTCCGTTGGGGATGGATTTGATACGAATCCGACGACCTTTGCCTGTAGTCATAACCACAAACCTCAATGTTGAGAACTCTCCTTAGTCCACCTGTGCCTGTTGATGCGACCTTGGAGTAACGAATTAAAATTCTACAATACCAAATATAAAAAGTCCACTTCTGTGGATAACCATATACAAAATAGAATTTTGTAAATCTTTATTCCTCCCAATGTTTAGCCTCTAAACCAGCGCTAGCTGCCGATTGCTCAGCTTCTTGTTTAGATCTCCCGTGACCTTCTGCCACTTTTTCAGAACCTAAATAAACACCGACTGTAAATTGCTTGTCATGATCTGGCCCAACCTCACTTTCCGTTTTGTAAGAAGGAGTCACTCCAACGATCTCTTGGGCTTTTTCTTGAAAATGACTTTTTGAATCAAGCCACATTTTTTCTTTTACAATCTCGTCAATCATTGGCAAAAGATACTTTGTAATAAATTCTTCAGCTGATTTATAACCTTGATCCAAAAACAAAGCCCCTATCAATGCCTCAAAAGCATTAGCTAAAATTATTTGTCTCGCTCTCCCTGTATCTTTTGCCTCACCACGTGATAAAAGCAAAAAATCATTCATGCCGATTTTTGTGGCCAAATCAGACAAAGTATTAGCGTTTACCAAAGCCGATCTAAAAGCGGTAAGCTCACCTTCTGGTTTTGCTGGATACTTAGCGAATAAAAATTCAGTGACTATAAGCTCCAAAACTGCATCACCTAAAAATTCCAATCTTTCATTGTGTTCTAGATGCAAACCTCTATTTTCATTTATATAAGACCTATGAGTAAAAGACGTCTTCAAAAGAGACTTATTTTTAAAAATAAAATTAATTTGTTTTTCAAATTCAGTAAAATCCACAAAATTAAATCAAATATTAAATATCAAATACCAAAAAAATAAATTCTGTTAATTTTTGATTTTTAATTTTTTATATCTGATTTGGAATTATCTAATAATATATTTATCGCCTTAGTGACAATTGGCAGAATATCGCCATAAAAATTTAAGTCAAGTATATCTTGCATTTTAAACCATCTGGCATCATCCAAACCGCCCGAGGAACCCAATTTTATATTGCTAAACTGTGATTCTGCTAAAAAATAAGTGACTCGTTTTCTAACTTTTCCTTTCTCAGGATCACTAGCTGGATATTCATTTTCGCCAAGTCTATCTTTTGTAATGATATCCAAACCCATCTCTTCTTTTATTTTACTTACCACACCGTCTTCCTCTTTAGTGTCAGCATCAATTTTTCCCTTTGAAAGAGTCCAGTGTCCAAAAATATCGTGGACAAGAGCTAGATAAATGTTTCCCCCGTCCTTTGCATATACCACCGCACCAACCAATTTTTGAACAGGCAAATTTTCGTAAGAAACATTATCATCTTTTTTCCTTCTTGAAGGAGCGTCCTTTTCGGGTTCACCTAATTCTTTATAAACAGAACCCAAAACACCGTTCACAAACTTACCACTATTTTCACCACCAAAACTCTTAGCCAATTCTATAGCTTCATTTATGGCAACTTTAGGAGGCACTTCTGACTTATCTTTGAAAAGTAACTCAAAAAGTCCGACACGCAAAACATTTCTGTCCACATTACCAATTTTTTCAATCGGCCATTCTGGGGCAGCTTTTTGTATTATGAGATCTAGATCTTTTTGCTTTTCAAGCACTCCACTCAAAAGTTTTTCGCAGAAATCAAACTCAACGCCAGGAGCAAATTCTTCTGCATTTCTTTTTAGTGACTTTTTTACTTCGTCATTTTGACGGTTCATAAAGTCCCACTCAAAGAGGGTTTGAACAACAACTGATCTTGCAAGGTGCCTATTAGCCATATAAAGCTTTATTTTTAAAGCTCCGGACTAATAATTAGAGAGGTGACTCAGAAACTATTTAGCCGTAGCTCTTTCTTTCTGTTTCTTTTCCTTTTTGGCGATTTTCTTATGCACATCTACCGCCTTTAGGTCTCTATACATTCCACAATTTGAGCAAGCTCTATGTGAAAGTTTTGGTGTATTGCAGTTCTTACAAATAGAAAATCTCGCATTTTTCAATGCGTGATGAGCTCTTCTATTGTCCCGGTGTGCCCGGTTTGCTCTCATTCGAACTACCATACAAAGAGAGTCTATCAAAAAGCCCTTTTAAAATCAACCCCGTTAGAAGCCACGGGCACTAAAACAATATTAAGAAATGTTGTTAAAGATTATTTAAAATCTGAAAATTTAGAAACATAGATATACTGTCCGTGCCCTACTTCTAACGGGGCAAGCCCTTTTACTAAAACCTAAATCTTCTGCTTTTCCCACAATTCATAAAATCGTCCTTTATTGCCATATAGCTCCCCAAAACTACCCATTTCAACTATCTTGCCTTCCTCCATTACAATTATTCTATCCATTTCTTTTATAGTTGTTAGCCTATGAGCAATAACTATAGCTGTTACATCTTTAAAAAATTTATGCAAAGAATCTTGAATCTTTTGTTCAGATTCTATATCTAAATGAGAAGTTGCTTCATCTAAAAGAAATAATTGAGGATTTTTAAAAACCGCCCTAGCAATCCCGACTCTCTGCTTCTCGCCTCCTGAAAGCTTAATCCCTTTTTCCCCTATTACCGTATCAATTCCAAGAGGTAATTTATCCATAAAATCTTTAACATGAGCAATCTCAATAACCTTATCTAGCAACGAATCATTATTTTCTTCACTAGAGTTTGTAATTATTATATTTTCTCTAAGAGTGGCATTAAACAATTCAGTATCTTGAAGGACAACGGCGACGTAATTAAAATAATCTTTTTTACTTATATTTTTTATAGAAATATTTTCAAATAACAATTCCCCAGAATCCAACTCATGCTCCTTTAAAATTAATTTAAATAAAGTTGATTTACCAGCGCCAGACAAACCCACAATTCCTATTTTTTCTCCTCTTTTGATTTCAAAAGATAAATTTTCTAAAACAGGTTTATTTTGGTAAGAAAAAGATAAATCTTTAAAATAGATTTTCTGCCAATCTTTTGGAAAACTTATCTTACCCTTCTCATCATCAATATTTATTTTGGTATTTAAAATATATTTCAACCTTTCAACCCCCTTTTTTGCAATAGCAAAATCTTCGGAAATATCTACCAATTCAGACATAGAAGATAATATCTGAGTGAAATACCCAACAAACAAGACCAAAAAACCTACTTCGTAAAAACCATTATAAATACCAAAAGATATAAAAATTATTGAACCCGCCCTAAAAAGATGACCGTAAATATTTCTAAAAGTATTTCCACTCTGAAACCAAAATACCCTTTTTCTAATACTTAAAAACAAATCATCAGCGTTTTTCTTTAGTCTATTCATTATGCCCTCCAACATAGACATCACTTTCACACTTCTGATGTGATCAATTGACTCAAAAATTAAACCAGCTCTTGACTCCTCTTTGGCACTAACAACCTCGTGAGCCATAATGGCCCTTTTTCTAAAATATTTAGAAAAAAGATAAAAAGTGACCAAGAAAAATACGAGAATTGAAGCAATCTTTAAATCAAATTTAATAAGAATAAAAATAATACCTACTAAATTTATAGTTATCTCAATAACATTATTTATCCATATTCTTAAAATTTTATGAACACCCTCTGAACCCTTATCTATCCTCTTAAACTTATTGCCTGCATTTTCTTTTTCCTGCCAAGACATATCCAAACTGACCAAATGTTTCAAAGATTTATACTCAACATCCAAACGACATTTTTCGGCAATTTGAAAAACAAAAATTTTTGCATAATACAAACCAAAAAATCTAACCAAAACTGCCAAAATCATTAAAAAGAATATTGGATACAAGTATTCGATGGATTTTACAGAACCAATTAGAGCAGGTTCAGTAAAAAAATTTACCACCAATGATGTAGCATAGTACGGATAAAGCCAAGCCAAATCACCACACGCTCTTAAAAAAGTGCCTAGAAAAAACTTATATTTATATGGCTTAACATAAAACCATATATCTGCAGCCAAATCTCTTATCCTATACATAGGTTTTTAAATCTTATCACGCCCTAAGATATTTTTTAAAAAACTCATTCTGTGAATTTTTGATGGTCCTTTTTTCAGAATGACTTTTATATGCGCTTTTGTGCCATAACCTTTGTGCACTTCAAAAGCATAATCCGAGTGTTTTTTAGCTATTTGCTTCATAAATTCATCTCTTTTAATTTTCGCAACAATAGAAGCCAAAGCGATTGGCAATTCTTTTTCATCACCCTTTATAATCGTCTTCTGATTCTTAAAATTTACAGGTGCGTACAAAGAACCATCTAAAAGTATTTGGGTATTTTCTGATTTTAAATTAAACAATTTCAAACATTTATTCATAGCAAACTTAATGGCAAACGAAATTCCCTTTTTATCTATCATTTTTTCACTCGCAAATTGAGCAGTATAAAAAATCAGGCCGTTTTCTTTTGCTTTTTTAATTTTTTCCAACCAAAGATATCTTTGATTTTCTGAAAGTTTTTTTGAGTCTTTAAAGTTTTTAAAAAATCTTTTTGATTCTTTTAATTTGTCTTTTTTAATAGCACATAATCCGACGCAAACAGGTCCAGCCAAAGGCCCCCTTCCCACTTCATCAATTCCCACAATGTACTTTATAATCATAAGTGATAAAATTTTAATCTATGTCTAAAAATATAGCACTAATTGCAAGTATTTTAATCCTTATTTCTTTGGGAGCATTTTTTCTATTACAACCACCTAAAAAAATTGAGACTCCCGTTGTTAACCTTGATCCTATTGAAGAAAAAATTAAAACAATGTCACTTGATGAAAAAATTGGCCAAATGCTCATCATAGGTTTTGAGCATCAGTATGTCGATGAGCATATTAAAACAATGATAGAAAAATATCATATTGGAGGCATCAATCTTCTAAGGAGAAATATTAAAGACGGAGCTCAAACCATAGAATTAACAAAAAGTTTACAATTCATTTCGGCCATCCCACTTTTTCTTGCGACAGATCAAGAAGGTGGTGAAGTTTTACGTTTTAAATTTCTTAAGGAACTAACAGGGCAAATAAATATAAAAAATGTGCAACAAGCTGAGGAGGTGGCTTTCTCAAGAGCAAAAGAGTTGAAAGAGTTGGGTATCAATATGAATTTCTCTCCTGTTTTAGATTATGTCTCTGACCAAAAGTCATATCTATACAGCCGAACATTCGGCACAGACGCAGAAAATATTGGGGAATTAGGAAAAGCGATGGTAAAAGGTTACAAAAACGGAAAAGTTATTCCTGTCGCAAAACATTTTCCGGGTTATGGGAATCTATCACTTGATCCACATAAAAGTGAAGTTGAAATAAATATTGACGAAAACGATTTATCAAAAAATTTGCTTCCCTTCCAAAAAATCATAGATGTTGATCCATCCGGTGCTATTATGACAGCCCACATCATGGTACCTTCAGTCGATTCTAAGCCCGCAACTTTATCTTCTAAATTCTTAAATGAAATTTTAAGAAAACAAATGGGTTTCAAAGGAGTGATTATTACAGATGATATGGAGATGGTATCAGCTGGAAAATCCGTAGAGGAATCTTCACTAGAGGCCATAATAGCTGGCGCTGATATGATTATTAGCACCTATACGTCAGCAAAACATATAACAATCTTTGAAAAAATTAGGAACGCGGTTTTATCTGGAGAAATCACAGAACAGAGAATCGACGAATCGGTCAAAAGAATTCTGAGGTTAAAAGCAGAACTTTAATTATAAAACGCTGACTCCAAAATCCTTTAATTCTTCTGCCAACCTGGCAAGAGGTAGACCCATCGCGTTAAAAAAATCCCCCTCTATTCTATCTATAAAGATGGCGCCAATTTCTTGAATTGAATAAGCTCCTGCCATTTGCAATGGTTCACCAGTCTTTATATAAGCTGTAATGATTTCATCAGGAATATCTTTCATAAAAATCTTACTAATTTCATGAAAAGATTTTTCTTTATTATTTAGAGTATCAATAATTGTTACCCCTGTTATAAGATCGTTTTCTTTTCCTTTTAGCATTTGGAGCATTTCCCTTGCCTCTTGTTCATTTTTTGGTTTTCCTAATAATTTATTCTGAAAAACTACAAAAGTATCAGCCCCAATAATGATCGCGTCTTTATAATCATTGATTAACGAACGAGCTTTCCCAGCTGATAAATATTTTGCAAGTTCAATCGGTGAAAATTTAAGCGTCATATCCTCCTCATAATTACTAGGCGCAACAATAAAAGGCAACTTGGTTTTTGCTAAAATTTCTTTTCGTCTTGGGGATGTGGAAGCTAAAATTATTTGACGCATATTTAAAATATTATTTGATTTCCTTATTTTCATCAGAAAAATAGGTCACCTCCAATATATCCATATTTACTATTCTATTTTTCCAAACCTCAGCATTTTGCCCCCAAACATCTGGGCCGCTTGGGATTGGGTATGATCCATTTGTAGTGACAACGTCACTTTCTTTACCACGAACAATCCCTTCAACATAAATAATCGGCATAGAACCATCTTTGGTATCTAACTCTTCAACTTCCTTGAACCATTCCCCCATTTCAAGTCGATTACCTGTAAGTTTATAAACTTTTCCCGCCTTAGTATCAGAAATAAGCACTCCGCCACCATGTTCTCCCATATAAGTTGCAGGGACACCTCTTACCAAAACGACATCCTTAACATTCTTACTAAAAAACGACATACCAAATTTAATATACGTATAAACTAAAGCTAAAATAATAATGGCAGCTATAACAATAATCAATTTCTTTTGCATATTCTTAAAAATCAATTCTTACGAAAAATTCCCATAATACCTCCCACAATCGAAATCCAATTGATGCCCAAAATACCAGCAAACAATGCCATTTCTGACCCCTGTTTAAAAGTTTCCTCTTTCCTCATTAATTTAGCACCCTTTAAAATGAAAAAAATGTCTATAAAAATATATACAAAAAAGAACACAGCCCCTAAGCCCTCGATTGGTTCTCCTTGCAATCCAATAGGAAATAATTCTCCAGTAAAAACAAAATAAAAAAACAACATCAACGAAAAGACAAGAGCAACAACTCCTCCGGTTTGAACAAAAATGTAAGCTAAATTTTTCTTAATTTCCATAATTTTATTTTGTGGACCTACGGGGAATGTCTCCCTAGACTAAACCTTTTTCGTCAAAAAGTTTTGTCCGGGCACCGCCTCGCCCATTTTGTTTACTAACAAAATATGGCTCCAGCGTTCGACTCCCCGACACAAGCAAAGCAGTTTGCTTGCTTAGGTCCACGGTTTTTCACCGTGTTCAAGCCTGTGGACCTACGGGGAGTCGAACCCCGACCTGTTCCATGCCATGGAACCGTTCTACCGCTATACTATAGGCCCAGTATTAACTAATTTCTAATGTCTAATATCTAATTACTAAGGATGTACTATTCTTTCACGATTTTAGTTTTTTCTCAACTTCTAAATATTTTGAGATCCCCCGAAAGCAAAATAGCTAAATTTTCAAATAGTTCAAAATTATATATAATGTATACACTGAATTAATATGAAAAATTTTTCTGAAATAAAAATAGCAGACGCAAAAATAGTTATTTTTGTATTATTGTTCTTGTTAACCTTAGCTATACCGTTCCCTCTTGATTTCAATCCAGAAAATAATCCCTCGACTCCATTAATATACATCTACGCACTTTTACTTCTCTCAGGATTTAACGCTAAAGGTGTTGGAATGATGGAAGAACCTATTATTTTTCTAATTGCACACATCGTTATTGTTTTTGTTGCAACTTGCTTAATTTACCCTATATACAAAAGCTCAAAAAAATTAATTAGTGAATAATCACCATTTTTTTCAAGACCAAAAATTATTTATTTCTTGAAAAATTAGTAAAAACCATTTCCTCCCCAATTTCTGGAACACAAAAATTTATTCCTCTATCTGACAAAATCTTTAACGGTAAAGAATTGGAAACTCCTGGAGATTTTAAAATTCCATCATGAACTGGAAAACAAACTTTTGGATTTATCTCAATTGCATAATCAATCGCTTCTGATAATTTCATCCACGGTCCAGCAACAGGCAAAGCTAAAATTTCCACTTGTTTATTGGGGTCCGTAAAAGAGTCACCAGGATAAAAAAATATATTATCTATAAAAAATCCGGTATTTAAACTGGCAGGAATTGATGAATGCATAACAGCGTGTCTTTCTCCAAAACCTTCAATTAATACACCTCTTTCTTCAATCTTATCACCATCTTTTATCAAGTTAAAACTAATATTTTCTTTTTCCAAAATTTCAGCAACACTTTTATTGGCGATAATTTTAATGTTTGAATTATTTTCTAAAATTTTCTTTAAAGATTCCAAATGAAAATGGTCAGCATGCTCATGTGTAAATAAAACCAAATCTAAATCTTTTATTTCATTTTGAATAGTTGAGTAAATGCCTGGGTCAGTAATCATTCTCAAACCTTTTTGCTCTATAAGCAAACAACAATGTCCAAATTTTGTGATTTTCATTTATGTTTTTTATTTTAATTAAATTGTGGACTTGACGGGAATCGAACCCGTGTCTCTACAATGCGAATGTAGCGTATTACCACTATACTACAAGCCCAGAAATAATTTTCAATTACCAATAAACAATTTTTCAAATTGTTTATTTTATTTTTCTCTCAACTTTAATCTTTCAACTTTTTAGCCAAAAACTCCTCCGCATTCTTTAAAGACTCGTGCGAGCCAACATCAAACCATGTTCCAGGAACCGCCCAAGTAAAAACGGGGGTTTTTCTATAAAACCATTCTATAAGTCTTCCGGGCTGATCAGGATTATTCCCTTCTCTTATATACTGTTTAACCATCTCTATTTTATGTTTTGGATAAAAATAAAGAGCAATTCCTATCATGGTAGAAACAGGAGTTTGTGGCTTCTCCTCAAAATGAGTGATTTGCCCATTTTGATTAGTCTTTATAACACTCAACTTTTTTACTAATTCCAAATCTTTTACATCATAAGTCCCCAAAATCGGAGCATTTTGTTTTTTGCAATATTCAATAAAAGGTAAAAAAGAATCACTAAAAAGGTTGTCCCCAGCTATTACCAAAATATCGTCATCTATTTTTTTATTTTCAATAACATAATGAATATCTCCCACAGCGCCAAGTTTTGTAGATTCATCCATTGACCCGTCATTTACCAAGGAAATTTTTGTCTTAATTTTGGTTTTTATATCAATAAGCCAATTTTCAAAATTATTCAAAAACTTCTGATTAACTACAACAAAAATCTCATCAAGATCATGACTCTTAGATAAATCACTAACGAGATAATTTATAAGTTTATTTCCGCCAACCTCTATCAAAGGCTTCGCTGTATTCAAAGTCAAAGGATAAAGTCTCGTAGCATATCCCGCTGCTAAAATTATGGCTTTCATAATCCGGTAAATAATAACAAGAATGTTTATCTTATCCAACCACCTATTTTAAAATGCTATAATAATTTTAGAAACAAACCCCCATCAATTAAATCAACGTGAAAAACGCCATCCCCATTCTCATGACTGTTTTCGTGACAATTCCTTACGCCTCGTTCTTTGAATGGTTGTTACATAAATACGTAATGCACAGGCCGATTTTTGGCTTTCTGTATGCATATCGCGCACACGCTCAAGTCCATCACGGGATCTTTAGGGCAGATCACTCCTATCATCTCCACAAAGAAGAGGATAAATGGACGATTCCGATGGCGTGGTGGAACAGCGTCGTCCTTGTTCCATTAGCATCAAGCCCGTTCATCATCATTGGATGGGCACTGGAATCGTTGGCAATACCAATAACAGCTTTCGTGGTCATCTACATGTACTACGGAGTGTATGAGGTATTACACTGGTGCATGCATCTGCCAAAAAAACGCCGTGTAGAATTCTGGAGAATTTTCCAGTGGCTAAATGGACACCACGTCCTCCATCACCGCTACACAGGGAGAAACTTCAACGTAGTCTTCCCATTAGCCGACTGGTGTTTAGGAACGCTCCTTCTTCTTGCCCCTCAACCTTTCAACCAAGTTCGTGGCATAGGAGTACCCAGCGTGCAACCAAAACCAGCAAAAAACTGAGGATGGCTCACATCCCCACAGCCGAGAGCAATCTCGGTTTTTTATTTAAATATAGCAACCAATAATGCAGTTAGAAGCATAGATTGGTCAAACTTAACGAACTGTAATATCGAGTGTTTTAATTTCTTTACTCTCTCCCAAACATTCCCACGAGGAACACTCGGTTCGTCTTGTCACGACAGCTTTATATGTTCCACTTGATTTATATGTATGAGAAATAGTGCTGATTGAATTACGAGGAAATCCCCCAGCTTCTCCATCTCCAAAAACAATAGTGTAATAGACGCCATCGTCATCACCATCAGTTCTCGACAAATAAAAATTTACGTTCAGTGGAGCAGAACCAGCTTGTGGAGAATAATTTATCTGTTCATTTTGACCACTTAGTGTGGACTCTTTTAAAATTAAATACAAATCAGGCTTTTGATAAATTGAATTATGGCCAGCCTCCTTTATGGTGCGCACCTGCTTATTCTCAGATACAATGTTTTTAAACAACTTCTTACCCTCTTTCATCCCAATAACTTCATCATTTTCAGCTAAAATAACAGTTATCGGAACAGTTGATGATCTAAGCCAAATGCCCGGTGTAAAATTATCCTTTACAAGAATACTCATTGGGTACAAGGGAAAGCTACGAAATGCGACACCTGCCATATCATTATAAGGTGTGATCAAAATCAATTTACTAATGTTACTGCCGGGAAGACGGGCATGATAAGCCGAGGGTCCTGTGCCGACACTTTCACTGACCACAACTATGTCCTTAAACTTTTTATTATTTATGAATTCATTGACAAGTAGTACTTCGTCCAAAATATTCTCCATAGAGGTAAGTACACCAATTTCAGCGTAGCCTGGGTATTCAACAAATAAAGTTGAGTATCCCAATTCCCC
This sequence comes from uncultured Candidatus Saccharibacteria bacterium, assembly GCA_964348785.1. GTDB lineage: Bacteria > Patescibacteriota > Minisyncoccia > Phycocordibacterales > 2-02-FULL-43-11 > 2-02-FULL-43-11. The sequence continues at coordinate 41,671 of CAYGDO010000007.1, forward strand.
AAAAAATGAATCCATGAATGATCTGTCGCAAGCTCTCCCTCCGTTTCCGTGATAATAGACTATTACTTTGTCCTCAGACCTCTTTGTGAAATAGCCTCGAAATAAACCGGCCGATATTTTTTCAGATTTTTCTAACTCAGGACAAATATCAAAAGCTGTCTTATCTGCCGGATAAAGAAATTTATTTTGAAAAGTATACAGATAGAAACCAAACAGTATATATACAGTAATGATTACAGATAACAATGTTCCTAATAATCTTTTTTTAGACATAGACACCTTCTTGTTAGTTATGGTGGACCCTAAAGGAATCTCTCCCTCGAAATTTCCTCATTGTCACTCACAAATTTCTAGGCACCAATTTGTCGACAAGTTCTACTGAACTCGTAGACCGACAAATTGTTCGAATCCTAACACAAAACTATGTTTTGTTTGGTGGACCCTACAGGACTCGAACCTGCCACCTCCTCATTGCAAATGAGGCGCTCTA
>CAYGDO010000008.1:0-34809 GCA_964348785.1 uncultured Candidatus Saccharibacteria bacterium
AAATGATTCTGCCTGAGGTTAGAGGTTTCTTGTCGAGGCCGGTGAGTTCGGCTTTTAGAGTGAGAGGGCTAGCTGTACTCCAAGTTGTGGTGGTTGAAATATTTAAAAATATTTGTTGGTTTACAGGGAAATTACTCTGACTGTTATTTAATGAGCCGACAATAACTGGTGATGAGGCAGGAGCTCTTTCTTGTTCTCGTTTTATAATTTCTGGATATTTATCTGTAATTTTTGTCATCTCAGTCCAAGTTTTTTGAAGAAAGGCGGGAATGGCGTAAGCTGTTGCCCAAGCCCTATTTTCCTCTCCGTCATAATCCATTCCCCCGTCGGTTTTTTGAAGAGAAACTAAATAATCAATTGGATTTTTTCCTGAGACAACCCAAGATTGAGGATTTTCTCCCAAAGCTTTTATCGCTTGTATTGCCCAAGTGCTAGCAAAAAGATTGCCAAATCCCCCGTCTTCTCTTTGTTTACTTTTCAAATTTGCTTTTGCTTTTTCTAAAGCAGTTTTTACTTTTTGATCTTCTTTGAAAGGAGCTAGAGCTTGAATGGACGCCGATGTTAAATCAACACTGTCCCAAGATCCATCTTCTTTTTGAAAACTTAAAATCTCATTGATTGTATTTGATACTTCTGGATCTATTTTTGTGAATCCTATGCCGTTTAAAACAATCAAAGCAAATGCGTCATCATTGACCAAATCTTTAGAACCGAATTGTTTACCGTCAAAATAAGCGAGCATATCTTTGACTAAATCTTTTTGACCTTCCCAAGGTTTTATATTCAAAGAAAGTTTAGCCATTATTTTTCTTTCTATGTCTGTCACGAAGTTTATATTTTCTAGTTCTTTATTGGCTAGATTTTTAGCTAAATTTTGCGCCTCGTTATCATTTTTTTGTGTTGAAAGAGCCAAAGCGCTCCAGTCATCTATCATTTCTCCAAGTCCTCCATATCCAATTTTATTTTTTAGAAAACTAACTGCTAAAGTGAGATCGAAATTGTTATTCCCATCATCTGGAATTCCACCACCATCTCCCTCACCTGTTACGACGGTTAAAAGATTGCTATTAATGAAGCCATTCTTTTTAACGTAAATCGAATAAGTTTTGTTGGCTTCTAACAGCAATGGGTGTTTTCCGTTGATTGAAGTGTGTTCAATGTTGTCTATTACAAAAATTGCATTAGCTAAATCTACCCTTGACCAAGCGTTCATATCAAAGAAGCTAGCAGTTAAATTTAAAGTTTGGCCTGGAGTTTTTTCATCCCCTCCTGTTAGTTTGATTAAATTGGTGTTGTAAGTGAATTCAAGATTTTCTCCCTCTTTTAAAATATATTTATTGAGAGCCGAGAGGCCGGGTTCTTTGTCTAAAAGATAACCCCAAAATTTACTGTTTGCGAAATCTGGAGCGTATGAGTTTATTGCGTCTAAGGTCGTACCAAAATCATAGTAACCTTTTTGAACTGTCCAATTTTGTGCGGTTGCTAATTGATCAATGGCACACATGGCGTTTAAAGTTTTTGTGGGGTTTGATGGGCTTTCATCACATGCTGTCACTTGAAGTGTTCCTTTGAAAAGCGTTTGATTTTCGGCATAGACGCCGATAGTTATATTTACTGAAGGACTTTGTGCTTTTATGACTGTCGGACTAAAACCGAAAATACATAGCGTGACAAAGAGAGCTAATAAAATTTTTCTTGACTTGTTGTTTTTCATTTTTAAAACAAAAAAACTGCTAAGCCAAGCAGTTAATCTTCGACAAAAGATATTTTTCTGCTCGGAATTATGTTCGTTTGAAGACCGGACTTGTTCTCGCTTTGCGAGACTTTACCGTTGCGGCACAGTGGGAGAATTTAACTCCACTTCCAGTACGTTTTAGCGTACCCAGACTTTAGTGTCTGACAAACGAATCTTTATTTAAAGATTATAGGAGTATAAATTAACTGTCAAATTTTTAAATTTATTACGACGAGTGAGGAGCGCGTGGAAAATTATTATTTTACACAGCGTCCGAGCGAAGTCGTATCAAAGGGTCTAATACCCTTTATTTATTCAATTCTTCCTCGGCGGTATTTGCGAGATCTATAAGAGTGGCAATTTCTTCAGCCGTCATTTTTCTAGGTTTTTTGTCTTTTACACAAAATACGCCTATTGGCGCTCCATTTTTTCTTTCTCTCAAAACTACACCAGCGTAGAATCTTATAAAAGGTTCGCCTGTTACGTAAGGATTATTTTTGAAATTTTCGTCTTTAAAGGTGTCTTCTATTATAAAAATTTGCTCAGCTTTCAAAGCTTCCGAACAGAAAGCAATTTCTCTAGGTCCTTCCTTCAAGTCTATTCCCTGGCATGATTTAAACCATTCTCTTTCTTTATCAATGATTGAGATGGTGGAAATAGGTACTCCTAAAGTGTTTGTGGCTTTTCTGGTTAACACATCAAACCTTTCTTCAGGTTTTGTGTCTAAGATATTCATATCTTTAACAATTTTTAAACGTTTTTCCTCGCTAATTTTTTTAGAGTTCATTTGTGATTGGAATTATATCATTTTTTAATTTTATTTAGTATTTATGTTTTTTTAAAAGTGGATAAAAAAAGCACACCGAGAGGTATGCTAAAGCGAAATTGAGTATGGAAATCCAGGTTCGAAGTCAAGAAATATTTTCTCTGCATTCCAGACCTCGATGATCCACGGGGTTTCGTGGTTAATTCGTACTGTGCGCGCGTTGAGACATCGATGAATTCGGTCTAGGCTGGCCATCCACGTGTCTAGACAATCAGCAATTAGAAAAAAGGACATAAGAGAGCACCTGGTTTGCTTTTATATCATAAATAAGGTCTTGGGTCAAAGCTTTATTTCTTGGCAGAAGAAAGGTTTGGAGTTCCCACTCTACGTCGCAAGGCATCCTTGAGATTTATCCCATTAGAAGCCATGGACACTGAATCCAGATTAAGAAACGTGATTAAAAGAATGTTTTAAATTAAAAAATTAGAAACTTAAACATTCTGTCCGTGTCCTGTTTCTAACGGGATTATTGTTTGCAAACAATAAAAAAAGCCGGGGGTCTAGGCAAACGCCCCGGCGAGTAAATCACACAGTGTGGTTCGTGGTTCAGCCTCGACCTCTTCCTCGAACTTTTCATGGTCGAGAGACTTTTCTTCTTGAAGTTGCCTCTTGGGTTGTGACCATCGATTGAGCACTCCTGATTGATCGCGCCACCTCAGCCACGCTTCAAAAGACGGGTGGTTTTCGTTACGATATTTTTCGGAGTTCATTCTAAGTAAACAATGTAACTTTTATAAAAATTTGCGTCAATTTTTTTGTTAATTACTTTATTTTTGGTTAAAATTTGTTTGTGATACAATGAAGTTTGTTTTCAATTTTTCGATATTTTATGCCTAAAAAAATAGCAAAGAAAGTTTCTAATAACAAAAAAAATAATAAAACTATCGTTGCGGTTAGTGGTGGTTTTGACCCTGTTCATATTGGACATGTGAGGATGTTTAATGAAGCCAAAAAACTTGGGGACCATCTTATAGTGATTTTGAATAATGATAATTGGTTACGTTATAAAAAAGGTTATGTATTTATGTCTGAAGCGGAAAGAAAAGAAATTATAGAATCTTTTGAATCTGTTGACGAAGTTGTATTAACTTCTCATGAAAAAAATACTGCAGATATCAGTGTTTGTAGAGAACTTGAAATGATAAAACCTCATATTTTTGCAAATGGTGGAGACAGGCATGCTGGTGATATTCCAGAGTATACGTTATGTGAGAAGATGAATTGTAAAATGCATTTTAATGTTGGCACCGGTGGAAAAGTTCAATCTAGTTCTCTGCTTGTAGAAAAAGCATCTGAAAATAAAAAGAAGTTAGGTAAAAAATAAAAAATTTATCAAGGTTGGACCTTGATATCGAGGTTCAACCTTGATAAAAAACTATGGACAAATAGTTTTTTTGATGTTAATTTTTGTGCGGTTGTTCGGTAGCAACACAAGGCAATAGGGAAACTAACAGGCAAAACGTAGAGGTAAAAGATGAAATTTGCATTTACATCAACTCTGGTTGATTTGATCCGAGCTCTCAGAAGGGATTCCCAGGTCCCCCTTTTTTGGGAGCATCGGGCGTTTTACACATCAAACGGTGCCAACGACACGGCGGAAATTTGCGAACGGTTGGGCTATCAAGTTCTGAAGAGGGCTGATGGTCCGAAAGGGGCGGCCTTTCTGAAAAAAGTCGGCCCTCATGGGATCGACACTGATCACCTCGAACTTTTTGGGGATCAGGATGTCCCCGAACATGAAGCGTTCGCGGTAAGGGAGCCGGAATTTTTTGACAACGTGGTCGTTCGGTTGGGTTCAGGTGGTTACTCTGGAGTTGTTCGTATCCCGAAATTCGACCAGAACGGCCCGGAACTCAAGGTGGCAATCTTTGCGCTCAACAGTCTGGGCCATCTCCAAATCATCTGGCGGAAAACACCCCTGTTTGCCCCTGAGCAGGTCTTCAATGCCAGAAACGGGGGTTGATCCTCCTTTCGCTAGCTTTGCGCCGTCTCCCCCAAGAGGCGGTTTTTTATTGGGAAATAAAAAACCGCCTGCTAAGACGGTCTCCAATCGGTCCAACTGATGGAAATTTTGGTTCTGCCATCGCCCTCTTCGAAGATTAGGGTGACATAACCTCCGGTGCTGGAGAAATCTGTGAAATCAAAACCGGTTTGCCCATGATTCATCCGGGTGCATCCAAAGAAATAGCCTCCTAGAACTTCAAGAATTTTTCCCTTTGTTTCCCCCTCATTCACCAATTTGCCGCTTTCCCCTTCTGGCATTCGGACATTTACACCGTGACCAAGCAGAAAATCTCTGATTGCTAGAGGCCGGGACAAATTTCTTAAGTCTGGGTTCATCTGCATCCTTTCTAATTAGAATCGTATTACTTTATTTGTTTTTGTAAAACTTAGTTATTTAAAGATTCTGTATTTAGATTTATTTTTGCTTGCCAATCTATTTCTTCGTATTGATGTAAAAGATTGTTAATGAATTTTTTTAGACCATCGTATATTTCGTGCGTTTTTCCTTCAAATTTTATTGTGAGATAGGGACCATTTTGAGAATATCTAATGACCGCCATACCAAGAGGTAAATCAATGCGTACGCCATCCCCCGCTCTTTCGTCATCAATTACTTTGCCATCTGGAAACCCTTCTTTAAATAAGGGACTAATTTTTTGTATTAAAAAAACTTTTTTATCATCTGCGCAGAAAATCTTTATTTCTGGGCTAGATATATATAGAGGCAAGCTATCAACGGCCTCACTCAATGATTGATTTGATTCTGATAAATAATGTAAAAGTCTTAGTGTGGCATATAAACCGTCATCGTGATTATAAAAATCTTTGGAAAAAAAGAAGTGACCAGATAGTTCACCTATAAAATCAGCTTTTATTTCTTGATTTTTCTTTTTTAGAAATGAGTGCCCGACTCTCCACATAAACGGCTTGCCACCAGATTTTAAAATAGTTTCTTCAACGGTTTTTGAGCATAGGATGTTATACATAATTGTTCCGTTTTTGTGTGTATTAAGAACATCTTTGGCAAAAAGGGCTACTAAAACATCATTCCAGATTATTCTTCCTTTTTCATCTACTATTCCTATTCGATCTCCATCGGCATCGTAAGTAAAACCAATGTCTGCCTGATTTTCTAAAACGCCTTTTGAAAGACGGCTGGCGACAATTGATGAGGTGGGGTCTGCAATACCTAACGGAAAAGATGGGTCTACAACACAATTTTTTTCTATTACTTCGCACCCCGCTCTTCTTAAAAGTTCTGGAGCTAACGCGCCGGCTGTGGCAGAACTAGCGTCAATTAGAACTTTAAATTTTTTGCTTATAGGAACTCTTTTTAAAATATCATCAAAATAGACATTTTTAACATCTTCAAATTTTAATTTACCCTCAGTTTGTCCTTTTTCATAATCTTCCTCTTCAACCATTCTTCGGAGCTCTTTCATTCCGTCACTTACTAAAGTCTCGGAAAAATCGTTGGCAAATTTAAAACCATTATATTCTGGAGGGTTGTGCGATGCGGTCACAAAGACACCTCCTTTTCTTTTGAAATAATATTGAGACCAATAAAAAGTGCCGACTAATGTCATTCCTATATCTATAACGTCGGCTCCTGACCAAATCAAACCTTTTTTTAACGCTTTTAAATAATTAGGACCTGAAGCTCTACAATCTCTTCCAACCACAAATTCTTTTATACCCCTTCTTTTTAAATATGTTCCGTAAGCTCGGCCAAGATGTTCAGCCAATTCATCTGAAAGGTCTTTTCCAACAAGGCCTCGTAAATCGTACCCTCTGAATATTTCAGGGTTTACCTTCATTTTATTTTAAGAAATCAACTATTGATTTTAAAGGTAAAGTTGCAACACCAACACAATAATCTGCTCCGCCGTAATATAAAAAGATTTGATCATCTTTTATAACTGCGCCACAAGGAAAAACTACATTATTTACTTTGCCAATTTTTTCGTAATCTTCTTTTGGTTCAAGAATGGGTACGGTACTTCTCGCTAGGACCTCTGTAGGATTTTTCAGGTTTAACAAGAGTGCTCCCGCTCTGTAAACATTATGATCTGAAATACCATGATAAATCATTATCCAACCATTTTTTGTTTTTATCGGAGGACAGGAGGCTCCAACTTTTTTTGAATCCCACATGCCTGGCCTTGGTGCAACGATTTCTATACAACGATCTATAGTTTCATCTTTAAAGTCTAAAGATTTAACGAAATCAGCGCAGATACTCTCTTGAATTCTGTGAATGAAAAGATACTGATTATCAAATTTTTCTGGAAAAACGATTGCGTCTTTATCATCAATATTAAATGGCGTTATGAGAACGGGTTCGCTCCAACTCCATTTTTTTTCTAGAAAGTCAGAGGTTAAGATGTTGGACATTGCCACTCTCGGTCTTACCCCATCGTATGCTGTATAAATCAGATAAAGTCTGTCCTTTATCTCAATAACGCGAGGGTCTTCACAGCCTCCACCGTTGCCATCACCTGTTTTTTCAAAAATTGCTCTCGGTGTGTAAATTGGGTCTTCAGATCTTTCTTCTATTGTGAATCCATCTTTGCTGGAAGCGTATCCCACTGTAGAGGTGTTGTTTTTGCCCATTGCTCTATAAAGTAAATAGATTTTATTTTTTAACATTATGGCTGCAGGATTGAAAACCCCGTTTGCCTCCCAATCTTTGTCAGGTCGAGGAATTAGAATTGGATTATTAGCAAATCTTTTTACCTGGCTTCTCCACCCGGATTCCAAAAGACTTTGGAGTAAAGATTCTAGGTCTACTGTGGCGGTCGCACAATGAGTGTCGGCGGCACCATAAAAAATTTTAACAGTATCTTTTTCTATTAAAGCGCCTGATGGAAAAACTATATTATTCACTAAGCCATATCTTTCATAATGTGTTTCTGGGACAAGAATTGGCCAAATTGTTCGTCCAATTATTTTTCTTGGATTTTCGAGATCAAGAAGCACGGCCTCTATACCGAAAACTCTATTACCTCCCCCGTTATAATTTTGAATGTGAGAATAGAACACCAACCAACCCTTTTCTGTTTTTAATGGAGGAGCGCCGAGCTCTACTTGATCTCCAGGGTTTCTTCTTATTGGTAGTGAGTGTTCATCTAAATTTTTATGCCAATTATCCCAAAAATCTTTTGACCACATTTCTTTTTCGTCATTAAATTCTACGTATGCTATTTCTGAAGGCGGTTTATCAGGGTTTACTGTTATGAGGGCCGCCATCTTCCCTTTAATTTTTGTTGGAAAAAGAGCCATAGCTTTTGCATTGAAAGGAGTTACCAGATGTCTTTCATCAATTTTTTGCATATCTGTAGAGATGGCCACCGCTATTTTTATACCATCCGCTTCAAATGGGAATTTTGATATGGCGGTATAGAAGATATAAAATTTGCCATCAAGTTTTGTAACCCTCGGATCTTCACATCCATATTTTTCCCAATGTTCTTCTGGAGATATTAAAACTCTTCTATCTACATATAAATGGTCGTCCTTCTTTTTGGCGCATCCTATAACGGACCATCTTAGATGGTTTGGATCCATTAAGTCTGTTTCTGACATTCCTCTATAAACGACAAAAGTATCTTTGCCATTTTTTACAGGACACCAATTGAAAGCTGCACCAGCTTCCCATGGATGATTTGGATTTTGCGAAATTATTGGATTGTCTTCAGATCTTTTTACAGAAAGCATTGTGCTATTTTACCCTTTCAAATATTTTTGAGCCAGTGTGCTTACCTTTAATAAATCTAATTAATTCATTTAAATCAACAGTTGCAAGGCAGGTATGTTTGTCTCCTCCTCCATAATAAACAAAAACTTGATCATTATTTATAACTGCACCGCATACATATACTACTCCAGGTTTCCAATCGTTTTCATACCATTCATCGGGTTCAAGTACGGGGCCCGGGGCTCTCCAAAGCACCTTTTTTGGATTTTTTAAATCAAGAAGCATTGCCCCTAATTTATATCTGCTAGGTTCTTTTTTGTTTGTGGCGTGATAGAAAATCAACCAACCATCTTTAGTTTTTAAAGGTGGTGCGCCGGCCCCTCTTACCCAAGTGTCCCATTCTTGTCGTTGAGTTTTTTGGCCAAAATGACTTTTTATTTTTATTTCTTTTCCTAGATTATTTAAATTATCAACAAATTCAATTTGTATTTCTGGATTTATACTGTGAAGTAAGGCATATTTACCGTTTATTTTTTCAGGAAACATAACCCAATTTTTGTGAATTTCTCCTGGTGGAGAAATAAAAATAGGCTTTGCCCAATTCCATTTTTTGTTTAAAAGATCTTTTTTTGTTATTGAAGTTAAACCGATTCTTAAAAAATCCCAGCCATCAAAGGCGTTAAAAGTCATATATACTCTATCATTTATTTCAACCACTCTTGGATCTTCACAACCTCCCCAAGATCCGCCAGATGGATAGAGAACTGGATCAAAGTGATATTTGGAAACTCCAGCATCAATTCTTGGGCTAGTGATGGCAAATATTGGATAAGTTCCTCTTTCAATAATGTTTTGACCGTCATTACTAATGGCGTAGCCTATTTTAGAGACCCCATCAATCCCGGTAGCTCTATAAAGTAGATATGTTAGACCGTCAATTTTTACTGATGCCGGGTTGAATACTCCTTGGACTTCCCAATCTTGTGTTGCCCTCGGCGACAGAATGGGATTTTTTTTAAAACGCTTTAGATTTAAGACTTTTAGTTTACCTTTTTTGTTTTTTACCTTTTTTGAATAAAATGCACCAAGTAACCACACTCCTATTAAGGAAATTGCGGTTATCAAAATAAAATATAATAAAATTATTTTCATTTAATTCTATTATATTTGTCTTCTATTCTTTTTATATCTTCTTCGTTGTATTCTCCGACTGCGATTTCAAGGAATTCTAAACCATTTTCCTTTCCTTTTGCGCGATGTTTAATTTGGGGCGGAATAAAAAATTCGTCATTTTTTTTGGCCTCGTAAATTTCTTCTCCGATTGTTATTTCCCCATCTCCAGAGATTATTTTCCAAAACTCGCCTCTTTTTTCATGGGTCTGCAAACTTAAAGATTCATTTGGTTTTATTGACATTATTTTTACAGTAGAAATCTCGTTTGCTGTGAATCGTAAAAAGTAACCCCAAGGCCTCTCCTCTTTATAGGGTTTAAGAGGTTCAATATTCATGGGGAAATTATATCAGAAATCATGAAAAAGCGTTTTGAAGATAACTGTTTATAACTTTGGTTGTTTCAGATGCCCATCTGCAACAGAAGAAAGGTTGGGACAAAAATTAATCCCGTTAAAAGCAGGACACGGACAGAATATTTATGTTTTTGAACTTTTAAGTATTTAATAATTTGTAACAATGTTTATTAGTCTAGATTTAGTGTCCGTGGCTTCTAACGGGATAAAAAAAACCGCGGGGACGAACCCGCGGTTAAATCTTGGGGGGGATAATCCAGACCGTAGCGGCCAAGGACAGCCACATGACGATCGGGACGAAGTCCCGCCAGTTTTTGGTGACGCATCCCCAACACAACGAAAGCAATGCGAGTATCCCGAACATCGACAGCACAAAAAGTTTGCCGACACGGGCCTTCTCAACCCACCTTTGAGGAACGACCATAGAGATCCTTTCGCTAGACAATACGATACAACATTTTAAAAATAAAGCAAATAAAAAGGGGCTTAATCTGCCCCCGGGTGTGCGTACAAGAATCTTCCTTTTTTGACTGGTGGAGTTGTTAGTTCAAAAACTAAAACTCCCTGTCGCTCCTGTTTTCCGTAAATGCGTTGAAGCTCTCTCAGAATCACTCCTCTTTCGTAACCAGGAGCGATTCTTTCAAGGTCTTCATTGTCCAGCATTTCTTCAAAGCTGGGGTAAGTACGAATCGCCAAAACCATCCTGGAAAAAGTGTAATTGAAACTGAGCTCGTCCCCCTCTTCGATTTGCCTAGTCAAAGGGCAGGATATCCTTATTTCGAGGTCTTTACCTCTCCTGAACAAATCCAGAACGTGCGGTTTGACGAAAAGTCGGAGAGTCTTCATAGCGTTGTTCTATGTCGAATACTGTAATTTTATTTATTCTTTGTCAAATTTATAAATTTTGTTAAAATTAATTGAATGAAGATTAAAGATTTTTTTAAATTAGCTTCTTGGCCTGCTGTTGTGGCATCTCTTTGCTGTCTAAGTCCAATAATTTTGGTTTTGTTGGGAGTCTCTACTGTTTCTTTTGCTTCTTCTCTCTCAGATGTTTTTTATGGTGATTATAAGTGGTGGTTTAGATTGGCGGGCTTTTTCACTTTAGTCTTTAGCTTAACTTTATATTTTCGACGTAAAAGAGGTATTTGTACTATTGATGATGTTAAAAAAAGAAAAAATGAGATTATAAACACCGTCGCATTATCTGTTATAGCTTTTGTAATTTTTTACGTTGTGTTTCTTTACGGCATTGTCCATTATATCGGCGCATTTCTTGGACTTTGGAGTTACTAGCGTTAACCATTAAGGGAATTTAAATTTTTATGGAAAATAAATATTTGATTGTGATTGTGGCTACAGTTATTATCTTGGCAATTGGCGGAATTTGGTTTAATAGTTTTTTAAAAAGCAGATCTCATTCCACTTCCCTGTTGCAAATTGAAAAAGAAATTTTAAAGATAGAGACCGAAAAGATTCCAGAAGAATCGGGAGTTTCCAAAATATCTGTTGCTACTTTTGCTGGTGGTTGTTTTTGGTGCATTGAATCAGATTTTGAAAAATTAGACGGAGTTGAAAAAGTTATTTCTGGATATACTGGTGGTGATTACAAAAATCCTTCATATGAAGAAGTCTCTTCTCAAAACACTGGTCATTTAGAGTCAGTTCAGGTTTATTATGATAGCGCCAAATTATCCTATAAAGATTTGTTAGATTATTTCTGGCAACATATAGATCCCACTGATCCAAATGGCCAATTTGTAGATCAAGGAGATTCTTATCGAAGTGCAATTTTTTACTCAAATGAGGAACAGAAAATTCTAGCTTTGGATTCAAAGAAAAAATTGGAAAATACTAGTATTTTCCAAAAGCCGATAGCCACTCCCGTTCTTCCATCTTCAGATTTTTATGTTGCGGAGGAATATCATCAGGATTATTACAAGAAAAATTCTATTAGATATGATTATTATCGTGGGCGCAGTGGCAGAGATCAATTTTTAGAAAAAATTTGGACTAAGGAAAATAAAGAAAAATTTATGAATATTAAAAATGATAAGCAAGCAGAGGAAATAAAAGATAGTGATAAAAAATTTTGTGGAGAATGCTTTGTTAAACCTGGCAGTGATGAACTAAAAAATGTCTTGTCACCAATTCAGTACAAAGTGACTCAAGAAGAAGGAACGGAAAAACCTTTCAATAATGAGTATGATAAAAATTATACGGATGGTATTTACGTGGACATTGTTTCTGGAGAGCCGTTGTTTTTGTCTTCTGACAAATATGATTCTGGTACTGGCTGGCCAAGTTTTACCAAACCAATAAATGCGGATGCGGTTGTTCTTAAAGAAGATAAAAGTTTTTTTACAACAAGAGTTGAGGTTAAGAGTCGTTATGCGGATTCTCATTTAGGACATGTTTTTGATGACGGTCCTGCACCTTTAGGGAAAAGGTATTGTATGAATTCAGCTTCCCTAAGATTTATACCAAAAGATAAAATGGAGAATGAGGGTTACGGAGATTATCTCGGGTTGTTTAAGTAAGATTGCAAAATTATTTTGTAAAACAAACAAGTTTGATAGTATTCGTCTATGCAAGCTGAAGAAATCATTCAAAAAATAAAATCTAGAAATTGGGACAACCGAGTTCAAAGACCTGGTTTTTTTCAGTCAAAACAAATAGTCGTTGAGGCGAAGAGTCATAGATTGCATCTCACAAAATCTGCCAGTGTTTTGGATTCTGATAATATTTGGATTAAAAATTCTGCGGCTTACAACCAAGATGTCGCCGACGAATTGTTTTCAACTATTTTTCCTCTTGCATTTAATGAAGATAAAGATTGGCCTGTAAAAATTGTTGAGGAATTAGACAACTTTACAGGAGAAAAAGATGTTTTTGTCTCAAAAATGAAAGATACTGATTGGTCAAAGGAAAGTGAAGAAACTAAAACTCTTTATCTAAAAAAATACGTCAATTTGCTTTTTGATATACAAAAATATTATGCATTTGCTGTCCCTCTTACAAATTATTGCGAAAAAATAATAAAAGAAAAAGACTCTTCCCTTCTTCGATACGCTGTTCAATACAAAGAGTTGGACGTTGATATGATGAATGCTTCTTTGTTTAAAATAAAACAATCTATAAATTCTGGTTTAGAAATTGAAGATTTGATTCAAAAACACCTTGAAAATTTTGCTTGGATAAAGACTAATTACAATATAGTTGAAAAATACACAAAAGAAGAAATTTTGAATGAAATAAAATCTAACGTTCAAGAATTTAAAAAAGAAGAAATACCAGATGGGCAGTATAAGCATATTGTGGTAGCTCTTCAATGTGGGATTTATTTGAGAAATAGAATGAAAGAAATGTCGCAACAGCTTTGGTTTTATTACGACAATCTGGCTATACAGATGGCTAAGGATTTAGGGATTACGAGAGAAGATTTTTTACAACTACATTACAAGGAGGTTTTAGAGTCTTTTAAAGAAGGAAGTTTAACTGTTAGCCAGGAAGAAATTAGAGAAAGACACCAGGGTTTTATTTGTGGTATTTTGGACGCAGAGGAATTTCTTTTGACTGGTCAGATAGTAGATAAATTTTTTAATGAATTTAATTCAGTAAACATCACCGGTATAAAAGAAATAAAAGGTAATACTGCTTGTAAGGGTGTGGTTGTTGGAAAAGCCAAATTGATTTTAAAAATTTCTGATTCTCATAAATTAAATCAGGGGGATATTTTGGTAACTAGCATGACTACTCCAGATTTTGTGGTTATTATGAAAAAAGCTGGAGCAATTGTAACTGATGAAGGTGGTTTATCTTGTCATGCCGCCATAGTTTCAAGAGAATTAAAAATTCCTTGCGTTATTGGTACAAAAGTTGCTACTAAAGTTTTGAAAGATGGTATGCAAATTGAGGTTGATGCCACAAATGGGGTTGTGAAAATTTTGTAATTTTTTATGAATGATTATTATAAAAATCTTCCTAGAAAATATATGGGCGCGGGAGCTTTGTTTTTTGATGAAAAAGAAAGAATTTTAATAGTAAAACCAACTTATAAAGATTCTTGGGAAATCCCCGGGGGTGTAGTTGAGGAAAATGAATCCCCTCTTCAATGTTGTATAAGGGAAATTAAGGAAGAAATTGGTTTTATTGAAAAAGATTTCAAACTATTATCTTTAGATTATATCCATAACATAGACAACAAAGGCGATCGCATAATGTTTATTTTTGATGGAGGAATTTTGAGTGAGAAAGAAATTAAAAATATTAAACTCCCCAAAGAAGAACTTTCTGAGTATAAATTCGTTGATATAAAAGAATCTGTCAATTTACTTGGGGAAAGATTAAAAATAAGAATCATTCCAACTTTTGAGGCACATAAAACTAATAAATTTTTTTATTTGGAAGAAGGAAAAATTTTGTAATAAAAAATCTCTCGTTGCCCATTTAAGAGCTGATCGTCTTTGTCTTGAGTCCCGCCTCTAGGGGTTCGGCGTTTGCCAGCGTGATCGCCAGCTTTCCCGTTTCGCTCGCCACTACTTTGGGGGCGCCGTTTTCCAGACTTAGACTCTCACGAGAGACTGGGCACCGACAGGACACGTTTGCTCCTTGCCCGAGGGACGTGTTTTTGGTGACTTAGAATTCTTGGTGTATGCATCATGCTAGTTCGTGACAGACAGCTTAACAAGCAGACTTCAACTGCTAGTTTTCGCTCGTCTTGCTCGATTTCTGGCTTTTGCAGCTGGGTATAAAGAAACCGGTAACGGTATTTCATATTTCGAATTATTGACCCCAACCGGAGTTGGGATCTCGTATTCTCCCGTTTATTCTACGCCTGGTAATTCTTTCACCGAACCCAGCATGAATCATTTCCTCCGAGGAATCGAACCTCGAGACTTACGGCAGTTACCAAAACTACCACATGAAGAGTCTACCCCTGCTGAGGATTACTAAGTCACCAGTTTATATTTTTATAATAGATTTAATTATATTTCAAGCTTATAGTGATTTAATTTGTTTTTTATATTTTTTCAATATAAATACCATTAAAAAATGAAAACTAGTTATTTTTTGATGGGTCTTTAACTAGCTCGCTTATTTTGCCGGTGTTTTTATCAAAGTTTACCCAAAAACTTTTTCCTATTGATGGTCTGGTGGTCATTGGCTCATCAATTTTTCTTTCAGCAAAATTAAAAACTGCTTTTCCATCGTGAATCTCAACTGTTTGGGGGGCAATTCGTTCTCCTAAATAAAGTGTGTTTGTGTTTTTATAACCATTCTCGTTGTTGTTTATTGACAGAACAGCATAGTAGAAGATTCCGCTTCCTCCAGAATCGTTTTGAAGCAAGAGGGTGGCATCTAAATCCTCATCGTTATCAAGGTCTCCAAAAAGAGGTTCACCAAAAACTCGGAGTGTATTTTTTGTTGTTGCTCCTGGGGCTATCTCTTTTTCAGCGATGCCGTTTTTTAAAGAAAATATTTCCCCCTCTATTTCAACTGTAGTATTTAAAGGGCTTAAAGGTTCTAATTTTTCAACAATTTTTCCATTATTTATTAAGCTAAAATTTGTGATTTTTGTAATAATTAAAAGTGCTATTACGACTGCTCCTATTAAAATAAACAAGATTGTTTTCTTCATATTTATCAATTATAGCAAAATAAAAAACATTTGATATTTAATTGAAGAATCGTGCTATAGTCAAGATGTGGAATCTATACTCAAATCAGATATTTTCTTTTTTATATCTTCTGTAGCAACGGTCGTACTGACGATTTTAGTTTCGATTCTTTTGTTTTATTTTATAAAAGCGGGCAAAAATCTTTATATGCTATCAGAAGTTCTTAAAGACGGTTTAAAATATTCTGAAGAATTTGTTCAAGATCTGAAAGATCGATTAGAAGATAATATAGTGTTTAGAATTTTTTTTCCTCCGTCAAGAAAAAAACGCAAGGCAACAGTGAAGAACGAAGATAATAAAAAGTAACGGGCATTTATTAAGGAATACTTTAAAAATTAAATTTTAAAAATATGAAAAAACAAAAAAACAATTCTTCAAATGCTATTAAGTTGTCAGTTATTGGTGCGGGTATTGCTGGCATTGCAGCGACAGCCTATTTTTTCTTTGGACCAAAAGGAAAAACTCATCAGAAGCATTTAAAAGCTTGGGCCATTAAAATGAAAGGTGATATTATTGAGAAACTAGAAATGGCTCGTGAAGTAAGTGAGCCTGTTTATCACGAAATCATCGATTCAGTGGCTAAAGAATATGAAAAAGGAATGAGGGCAGGCAAAGAAGAGATAAATGAATTGGCCGAAGATTTGAAAAAACATTGGAAAACTATTACTAAATCGGCCGGAAAAGTGAAAAGTGATGTAAAAGAAGGGGCGGAAAGAGTCGCCAAGAAGGCGGGACTATAATTTTTTAAACAGTTTTTCTTGCGTTTGTTCCGGCCACAAATCCTGTAGTCCAGCATAGTTGCAAGCTGTAGCCTCCAGACGGTCTATCAATGTTTAAGATATCGCCCACAAAATAAAGATTGGGAAACAATCTAGATCTCATAGTTTTGAAGTCCACTTCTTCTAAAGAAACTCCCCCGCTAGTAATTATGGCTTTATCTTTGCCTAGAAGTTTTTCCACATTTATGGGGACTCCTTTTAACAAGTTTATTAAACCTAAACGTTCCTCTCTTGTTATCCCGTTGCATTGTTTTTCAGGGTCAATTTCTGATAGTTCAATAATTGCTTCGGTCATAGCCTTTGGTATTAAATCGTCTAAACAATTTTTGAATTTCTTTTTGTCATTTTCAGCAAAAATTTCTTGAAGTTTTTTATTTAGTTTCCCGTGATCTAATTTTGGCAAAAGATCTAGAGATATTACAACCTCACCATATTTCAGAAGCTCGCTAATATCTTTACTCATATTTAAAATAGTTGGCCCACTAAGACCAAAGTGAGTAAAAAGAATCTTTTGATTTTGAGGCGGAGAGCCTTTTTTTGGTTTTATTGCTTTTATTGTTTGTTTTGTGCCATTTAAAAATAGACTGATTTTTACTTCGTTTATGCTTACCCCTGATAGTTTTTTAACCCAACTATCTTTAACTGTAATTGGCACCAAAGATGGTTCCGGCGTAATTATTTTATGGCCAATTTTTTTAAGCCAAGGAAAAGCGTCTCCAGTTGATCCGGTTTCAGGGTGAGATGTTCCACCGGTCGCCACAATAATCGATTTGCCATTTATAATTTCTCCACTTTTTGTTTTGACACCAATTATTTTTCCATCTTTCAAAACAAAATCTTTAACGGGTGAATTTGAGATGATTGTTACCCCGTTTGTTTTTATGTATTCAACCATCACATTGAAAACTGATTGAGCTTTATCACTTATAGGAAAAACTCGGAGTTCATTTTCTATTTTTGTTTCCATTTTTCTTTTATGGAAAAAATCTAAAGTATCTTGTACGTTCCATTGTGAAAAAGCAGAAAATAAAAATTTTCCATCGTCTTTAAATTTTTCAAGCAATCTTCTATTATCAAATTCAGCGTTCGTTAGATTGCATCTGCCACCGCCTGTAATAAGAAGTTTTTTGCCTAAAGAATCATTTTTTTCAAGCAAAACAACTTTTGCTCCAAGTTCAGCGGAACGGCCAGCTGCCATCATTCCAGCTGGTCCACCGCCTATTACAATTACGTCATAAACCACGTCTTCCATATGGTTTAAGATACTATCACAAAACTTGATTAGGTCGATTTGCGAGTTAATTTGAGAAATTAATAGAATGAATAAAACAGAGAACTAAAATCTATCTTTCCAATTATCACTCCAGTTAAAGTTGCCAGTCCGCCAACAAAAACCATTCTGAGGACGCTTTTCGAGATATTCGTTTTTGAAATTTTTGCACTTATGACACCTAAAACTCCCAATGCCAAAATTGAAGCGACAATTGATATAAAAAATGCTTTTGTGGTTGGGAAAATAAGATAAGGTATAAGGGGTATAAAGCCAGAAATAAAATAAGAAACAAACATTATAAAAGTTGAAAGATAAGAATTTTTTGTGGGAGAGTCAGATTTTGTGGAATAAGCTTCAACTGAAGATTCTGATAGAAAACTACCGGCCGACATTGATATGGCTTCTACTGATATTAAGACTATCGCTGTTACAAATAGCGTTTCTCTTGTAACTCCGGCGATAGCAATACCTGATAATAAACCGACTGTTGAAACCAAGCTGTCTTCAACTCCAAAAACAAAATTTCTTAGATAGGAAATATTAGCTAGTTTGTTTTCTTTGATGTCATGTCTCATAAATACAATTTAATTTTAACATTTTTTTGGTGCAATAAAAAAGACCTACTAGCTTACGCGTTCGGTCATTTCCTCCCACTTCCCCTATCGTCCTTGGTACGTTAGAACGAAATGAGGAGCGACTTGCTCTGAATCAACCGTATTACCACCAAATCTTTGGCTGGTTATCCCAACTTTTCTTTGTCTTTGGGACTCCCCCTCTCTTTGAAGCCAGGTAGAAAGTACTACTTCTGCGTTTTTGGCCCGCAGTGTTTCTATGAGGATGTATTTGCTACCCCCGTTTACCTGTAAGTAGATGAAGTACCGATGGGTCGGTGATTCGCACATATAAAGAGCTTTTGTTTTGCCTGAGTTTTTTGCCTATCAACAAACGAGCCCTCGTTATCGAGGGCTCGTCTTTAGGTTGCTTTTGGAGATTTAGGTTAAGCAACACAAAGATCAGCCCTCGATGGGGTTGATTTCTTTGTGCCCTTCATTGTTAAACCTAAATTAAACATACTGTATTTAAAGTGTACATTGTATTTATTATCGGTCAACCCCGTTAGAAACCACGAACACTCAATTTAGAGCAAGAAATTTTTTTAAAAACTAGTTTTAATCCAAGGCTTACCGAGAAATATCTGGGTGTCCGTGTGTCCTGTTTCTAACGGGGTCAAGTTGGGTGTTAATGGGTGCTGGGGACAATCTATGTTAATTTATTGAATATGATAGAGATAAAACCTCTTTGGAAAAACCATCCTCTATACAAACAAGATAAAATAGAATTAGTACCTACTTCTTGGGTTTGGAAATACAGAGGAAAAGATGTTTTGCCCACGGCCGATTTAAAAGATGGTTCAATGGTTAACATAGAAAAACTTTGGAAAAATATTTGTGAGGAAGGCCTTTACGATCCATTTGTTATAAGAATAGGATTAAAAAATAAAAAATTCCGTTTGGAGGCTGGAAATCATCGCATTCAAGTATTTTACAAAAATAAAATTCCGATGATACCTGTTACCGTTCAAGTAAAAGAATACTGCGGACCTAAGGCCGAAAATTTAATGACAATTGCTACTCACAATTTTGATGCTAAGGATGAATTTTTAATTTCTGAAATTACAGATGAGTATATGAGGCCAACACAAATCTTTAAAAGTTTATCCGCGAAAAATCAATTTTAGAAGATTACTAAAACTTTTTGTATATCAACTTACCTAGAAATAGTCCCAATAAAAGAAATACTACGGAAATGATAGATACAACCAATGTTTGACTACTATTTTCTTTTTCTGTGGTATTTTCAATTTCGCCTGTATTTTCGGTGACATTTTCATCAACATCTGCACCTAAATCTCCCACACCCGGTTTATCAATCGTATCAATCTTTATTGTATCTGGCTCAAAAACAATTAAAGAGCTTTCGTCTGGTGCCAAAATTTCATGTGTTTTATAGAAGTTTGTGCGACGGGTTCTATCTAAATTGCTTATATTATTGATTACGTGAATTGTTTCTCCAATATACCCTCCCTCGTTGCAATTTCTTTTAGCTGACATTAACAGTATTATTTTTTTATCAAATCCCGGAATCTCGTATCCTTCAAAAATAAAAGGTTGTTCTAAGTTACAGGAAGTTGTTTGGAATTCATCTATTTTGTTTCCGTTTTGGTAAACAACAACCTCAATCTTTTTTGATTCTGCGACAGGATTAGTTTCTCCTTCACCCATGTAATTTACATCAACCTCAACACCATTATTTTTTAAATGGATCGGAGCCAGATTTTTAAATCCATTTGTTATCTCATTAAATTGAGTATAAACACTTGATTGTGGATTGCCTTGCAAAAATTCTTCTCCTTCACTACAAGAATAAACAACCTCATTCTTTTCTGAAATTAAACCTAGCTTATATAACATCGGAGGACATCCTCTACCGCTATAAGAATTTAGAATATAGTAAATGGATTCATCAGTACGATTATATTTAAATTCGTTGATAGTTGTTGGGCCACCAACAGTGGCATTTGTTTGGTTTGGGATGAAAGTGGTAATTATTATAAAAACAAAACAAGCTAAAATTATTTTTGAGCATTTAATCATAGTAAAAGTGTACTATCTTTGAATCCTGATTACAATGAACGGTTTAGTTTGTTTAATAAAAATATATAAGAATTTTTTGATTAGAGGAGAGATTTATATCGATCTTTGTTTTGCCAGAGGAAATAAAGGTTAATTAAAAATAGTATATTGCCCATAACTGCACCCCCTGTTAACAAGCCCCCATCCATAAACATATGGAAGCCAATGATGTTTAGAGTAATTGGCAAAAGTAATATTGAAACTAAGGCCATTTTATTTTTGATAATGAGACCTATACAAATAATAAAAACCGCAGTCATAATCCACATGATATATCCAGAGTTCATTAATGTGATTATGAAATCATAAGCCTCTGTTGTTTTATATAAGTCGGGTGTTGGTTCAGGAAATATGCCGAGCGTTCCTAATATAGGGCCAACGAGCAAAAGTACTAATAAAACTTTCAAAATACCGTTGATTATTTTTTTCATCGGTAAATTATATCTAATTAAAATTTGCTAGCAATAAAAAAATGTTTTATGGTTTGTTATCCACAGGTATTTTTGTTGACGGTGAACTATCGTTCACCTATAATACTTACATAAGTTAACCAATCAAAACTATGTCAAAAAGCGAACACAAAAAAGCAATCGAGTGGGAGTTAAAAAGACTCAATACCGCAATTGATCAAAAGATTGTAAAAGGTCTTAGCTACAAAACTGAAGCCAAAAGACACCTTACTCTTTTGAGGGAATTGAAAAGGTGTAACAATGTTTGGAATTTCAGCAAAGCCCTATCCTTTTTCTCCTTTCTCTAGTATCTAAAAATTTTAAATATAAATATGTATAGTGAATACCAAAAAAACATAGTTGATTTTTATAAAAAAAATAGACGACTTCCCTCTTATACAGAAATAATGAAGCTTTTAGGTTTTAAGTCTAAAAATGCCGTTTATAAATTGGTTAATAAATTGATTGAGTCAGGAATTGTCAGTAAAGACAAAAATGGCAAATTATCCCCAGGAAAAATTTTTGGCGAAGTGGCCTTACTTGGTTCGGTAACGGCTGGGCTTCCCACCACTGTTGAAGAGGAACTTCATGACACTATAAATCTTGATGATTTTTTAACAGAAGGCACGGGTTCAACATATATGCTTGAAGTTGATGGTGATTCTATGATTGAAGCTCATATAGCTGATGGTGATTGGGTTTTGGTTGAAAGGACAAATGTAGCAAAAGACAAAGAAATTGTTATAGCTGAAATTGATGGTGAATTTACAATGAAATATTTTAGACAATCAGGCGAAAAAGTATGGCTTGAACCGGCCAACAAAAAATATAAACCGATATACCCAACGCAGGATTTACAGATTGTGGCCAAAGTCAAAGCGGTTATTAGGAAGATTTAAAAAAAAATAAAAAACCACTTTAATAAAGTGGTCGTCCAAGGCATTGCCGCACTTGTCGCGAGTCGGAATCCCCCCCTTAGCTGTTGGGTAGGATTTCTACGACGCCGTGTCCCGACGTTCTCATGATATCGACGCATTCAAGCATCGTCACATGCAGAAGTCTGATCTCAGTGCATCCTTCGGTAACCTCGGCTCTGTCCATCACACCTTGGAAATGGGGCCTGAATTCATCAACCAACGCCGAGTGTAATTTCGGATTGCGATCTGAAGGCGGCACCGCCAGCATAATTTGAAGGATTGCCCCGCCCACCCCTTCCGTGAAAAGGAGATATTTGAGTCTTGCCTCTACCCCATCGACGATAATTCGCATAGATCTTCCTATCGTTTGCCAAAGCGTACAATAACTTATTGTTTCATTTTGTCAAATTGTTCTACTAACAAATAATGTAAAGGTTACAATTTGTGAAAGATTAAATTTTAGTAAATAAAAAACCGCCCTGACCTAAGTCCGTGCGGGATGATGCCAAGCAACTTCTGTGCCTCCACCGAGAAGATTTCCGACAGCCTTTGCTAATCCATCTTGTAACGGTCTTGAAGAAACATTCAAAATCGTACCCCAAGGAGTCTCTTCAGTGTGGACTGAAAAACCTACTCCTCTAAGGGCAACGTCGACATCTTTTGGACCATACCCTTCGGCCCTGAGAGTGCACGCGATTGCGTACCCAGTTTTGCCTTCTTGAAGAAGGGGAGCTAATCTATCTGCAATAGGTTGCATATTCACTATTTATAAAATAGCATAAATTATATTTTTGTCAAATAAATAATGTCCTTTCTAATAAAATTAGTTTTTATTACTTGTTTTTCTATTCTAAAAAAATTATTATTTAGTAGATATGGTTTTGAATAACAAAATTTCAGATGGTGTAGTGCATAAAGTGCCAGCGGATTTGAAGAAAGTGCTTATTTCTTCCCCACTATCTTTAAAAACTTGGGAGGATATTACACCTCTTGCGCGCAATGAATGGATTTGTTGGATTGAAGATGCTAAGAAATCAGAGACTAGAGAGCAAAGAATAAAAAGAACAAAAACAGAACTTACAGAAGGAAAACGCCGACCTTGTTGTTGGCCAGGATGTCTTCATAGGTAGATCATTTCAAATGTTCTTCTATACCGTCCCAAAGGCCATCTCCGTCGGTGTCCATTTTATTTGGGTCAGTTTTTTTGCATTTAGAATCATATTTACTTGCACCAGAACAAATTTCTGCTTGATCTGTCGCTCCATCATTATCAGAATCCACAACCATTTCATCAAGAGTTTGTTTATAAGTTGAAGAACCTTCTGTGTTAATCCCCCAAATTTTATTTGGTGAAAAAGAAACCAATTTTAAAACTCCAGCATTGTCTTTTGCTAGTAAAAGATACCCTTTTTCATACAGAGCAGTTTTTTTGTCTTCTGAAGGAGGTGTATAAACTAAATTAGTGGATAATATAATTTGTTTATTATCAGAAATAATATTTGTGTATTTAGATTTATCTAAATTTTTTACTGAATCATACACAAATACTAATAGAGCATTACATTCCTTTTCACTACCAGGGGGACAGCTGGGCATTTTTTTATAAGATATTTGATTGAGTGCGTCGATATTTTGATCCTTAACCGCTAAAACGTATTGATCAAATAACTTCCATGAATCAGTAGTTGTAATTTTATTTCCTGTAGGAATTGAATTTTCAGATTTTGGAGCAGTTGTTGTCTTTGGTTGCTCGGCTACAATTGGTTTTTGGAACGTCGATAAAATAGTGTCTACATCTTTTTGTGAAAGATTACTTTTTTCTGTAGCAGTCAATCTGCAAAGAGTCTCATTATCTGGAAAAATATCAATGATAGTTAATTGAGATTTCGCATAATCTCCAGATTGAAATCCTTTTATATAAGGAGTGGTAAATAGATATATTTGGTCGCCAGACGGTAATAAAGAAGGTTTTAATAAAATAATTTTTGAAAATAAATTTGCTTGATCAACTGTATCACTATTTAGAACATAACCTGAAGTGACCGAAAGAATAGAATTAATTAATTCAAAATTGGAATTCGCTTTATCACTAAAATAATTTAAAATCGATAAAATATCTTCTTTTGTTGAACTATACGTTTCTAAAAACTCGTCTTTTAATTTTTTAGGTGAACAAGAAATAATAACCGTTTTACCATTTGGATAATCTATCTGCATCACTGAAGTTGATTTTTTAGTTTTTTCATTTTCAAAACCCTTACCCCAAGGCGTAGCAAATTGATATCCTAGAGCACGCGTTATTATGTAGGAAGATGTATCAACGTTATCAATAGTTCTATCTTTTGGCACCATATTCATTTGCAGAACTGAATCAGGAGTTGATGATGCTATCAGATTTTCTAATTCATAATAGATTTTTAAAATTTTTTCTTTTTCTACGGGATCTATTTTTACCAGTTGCCCATTTTCTTCGGTTTGAATCGGTAATGTGTTTGTTGAGTTATTTTTTGATGAGATTAGAGTTTTTATTTTGGGAAAATAAAAAAAGGTTGTAACTCCAATACCAACTAAAAGCAAAATAAAAATTATTAGGGCGTATGGAAAAGTACGTTTTGGTGTAACAAAGGCGGTTTGTGAATTTAAAGTTTGGTTTTGATTATTAAATGTAGATAAATCATTTTGTATGATATTGGGTTCAATTTTTATTTCAATATTACTATCTAAGGTAGGCTCAGGTTTTAGGTTTTCCTTAGTGGAGATAGAAACATTTGATTCTATTGGTTTTGCAATTGGAAGTAATTTAACTGGAACTACAGAATCTATTGTGGCATTATCCCAACCGGCCCTGATGAGTTCGTCTCTAATTAAATTATCAGATGCCCCGCTTTCTCTCGCTGAGGCAACATAATCTAAAAGTTCTTTAGGAATTTCCATAAATTATATTTTACAATAAGTTTTGACAAGAGTACTAAAAATTTGTGTATAACATAAAGACTAAACTTATTTTTTTCTATTTTTTATAACACCTACGATACCAGAGATGAATAAAACAAATCCGAGAAGTTGTGCTCCGGGACTGTCATCATATCCGCCGTATATAAACATAAATATTCCAAATAGGATTGCAAAGACGAAAACTATTAATTTTGTAGGACGACTAAAGTTCATGTTTTAATTTTCATCTGTTTAAATATGTGATGGTGAGTTGAAGACATGTCGCAAATGTTCCCCATAAAAGATATGGGATATTGACGTAAACAACCCAGCGTAAATCTGGCGATGCATGCCAGATAGCATATAGTGCCCAAACGAGCGTACCAAGGACGAGTAAAATATCAATTGAAGCTAGAAGATTATTTTTTAGTCCGAATTGTAAAGGAGTAAAAGCGAAATTGAAAACAAGGTTGAGTGCAAAAGGTAAAAAGACGATCCAAGAGATTTTTCCTGTAAATGCTTTATAAAATACTGTTCCAAAAGATATGAAGATAATGGCGTAGAGAACTGTCCAAACAGGACCAAAAAGCCAGCTTGGTGGCGCCCAAGAGGGCTTTATGATTTGTGAATACCAGTTGTAGGTGGGCATTGGTTTATTTTAACATTTTT
Source organism: uncultured Candidatus Saccharibacteria bacterium (assembly GCA_964348785.1). Classification (GTDB taxonomy): domain Bacteria; phylum Patescibacteriota; class Minisyncoccia; order Phycocordibacterales; family 2-02-FULL-43-11; genus 2-02-FULL-43-11. The sequence continues at coordinate 25,181 of CAYGDO010000008.1, forward strand.
TTAAAAAAATATTTTTACATTTCATTATCTTCGGTTATTTAATTTTAATACTGTCCTGTGATAGGAATCTCTCCCTCGACTAAAACTTTTTCGTCAAAAAGTTTTGTTTATCCCACGGGACTTCTATTTTTATGAATAAAAAAACGCCACTCTGTCGCGAGACGAAGTTTTGGCTTCTCGTCTCGCGGAGTGGCGGTCACTTTACGTTGTCGTTCCGCCAGAGCAGAGTGCCGTCTGCCTTACGGATACAGATGATGTTGTCGTAAACAAAGTAGAACGGGTCGCCGAGATTTGGAAGTCCATAGAGTTGGATGCCTCCCATCGTATGCTTTACGCGTCCGTTTTGAACGTGCACTTTGACCCCATCCCAGTGGGCGGAGGTAGGCAACACGCGCTCAACAGGAGCGCCTTGTGCGAGTTCAACAGTGAATCCTCCGTCGTGTTCCCAATACCCTGTCGGGTTTTGGAATTCCTTTTCTGCGTCTGTGAGTGGCAAGGGAACCTCCTTCGTGGCTTTGGTTGACTGGAATAAACTCGGCAATCATAATAACATTGTATTTTTTTATATCAAATGCAAAAAATTCTACCGTCCTATTCGGGGTAGAAAATAAAATGACTCAAACAAAAAAGATTTTTACGGGCTCCGGATTTGGGATGAAGTCGGAGCTTATTTATTTGGCAATGCTGGCTTAATGGATTCAGCTTTTAGTGTATAAGCTCGAACAAATGAATCGTCAACGTGTGCGTAAAGTATTCCCTCCCCGGGCTTTGTTTCAATAAACTGACTAGCGAATGTGATAGTTTTTGCTTCGCTATCCTGAATAAATGGTTCGGTAGAAACCCAAGCAATTTTTCCATTTTCGTAATCATAAATGAATAATCCAACTGAAAACATTCCATATTTTATTTCATCTCCAACTTTTTGATTAGCTTCTCGTCCATTTATCACGCCTAGTAATTTTCCTTCTCCAACATCTATGAAATTTTTTGAAAAAAGAGGTCCAGGTGATGCATGACCGCCTATCCAGGGAATATTATGTTCCTTGGGATGGAATACTGTCTCGCCATATTCCCAAGGTTCCCCCATATCTTTTGATATCGCTACTTTCACAACGGAATAAGTTACATCAGTTTGTCTGTCTCTAGACTCAATAAGATTATAACGAATACCTTTTTTGTTCAGTGGAGCAATAGAGATTTCTTTTGCGCTCAACTGTACGGTGTCCATAAGCACTGGCATTGTCATTTCTAATGAATCTAAATCTTCACCTACAGCGTGACCAAGATGGATTTTTATTTTATCTTCAACATCTTTCGAGGGCCTAATGGGTATCGTAAAATATAAATGCGTCAAACCCGTTTTTTCATCTATCCAAATATCTGGATCTTCAAGACCTATAAAATCCCAACCTGTAGGAGTTAGGTCTTTTATTATTTCTTCTTCTTTTTTTATTTTTAATCTTTTTTCCAAATCAAAGTGTTCTAGGGAATTTCCTACTACTTTATATAACTCACTTCTATCAACATATCCCTTCACTTCAATGTTTCCTTCCCTACTTTTAATACATCGAATAACTCCATTTTTGTAATTTGTCTTTGGGTCAAGAGTAATAGCCATGACATGCTTGAAATTATTGTCTGTTTGTACCACTTTACCTTCGTATTCTGTGTACAATTTTTGCATAATTTAATTATAGCAAATTTAGTTAGAATTTACTGGCTCCGGTGGTAGGAGTCTCGACCCTTACAGGGTCAGTACCCCGATTGGATATTTTATTTCTGCTTCGACAAGCTCAGCATCATAAAATATGCTCAATCGGGCTTCGGGTCCTAACAAACGTGCCAACCTAGGCACGTTTTCCACCGAAACCGAAAAAAGTAAAGCCGCCCATTTTTGGACGGTTAAACTTTTTTGGCTCCCCTTAGTGGACAGGTTCAGAACCGTTAATTGGACTGGTATTAAAAGCGATTTACAGTTTAGTGGTATTTTAGGAATGTTTCCAAGCCTTACACTTCAGAACTAATACTACAATTTTACTTCATCTTCATCTCCAACAAATCTACAAGTTCCATCTTCGCAAAACATTCCTTGACCATCTTTTAGTATATGAATTGGATATTTCAAAGTTTCAATTCCTTTTTTGATTATTTCTTTTTGTTCATCTTTATAATGAACTTTTAAAACAAAAGGAACATGGTTGAGAGCTGAAAAATCAGTTACTCCAAATCTATCTTTACCATCTGGATTCCAATTGGATACTTCAATTGTAGGACACATAATGTAAGCTCCTGCACTCGTGCCAATATAAACCTTGTCTTTATTTAATAGTTCTTTCAAAACTTCGTCAAAACCAGTCTCTCTGATTATTTTCAGGAGGTAGAAGGTATTTCCACCTTCGACATGAATGATATTCTTGTCTTTGAAAAATAACTCTAACTCATCTTTGGTTTTGTTCTCAATATCTATTGATTCAAAATTGTATCCGCTTTCTCTTATTTTATTTTTAACATTCTCAAAAAACTCTTTATTTGAGCGAGATACTTTTGAAGCAGTAGTAACATAGCCGATTCTCATGTCATTCTTGGCTATACCAGTTAAGTTGTAACCATATTTTAATAGAAAATTTAAGTCTGATGCAAGGATGAGCTTCATGAAAAAAGTATAGCATACTAAAAAAAGCTGTTGGTAGTGTTGGTTGAAAATCTTATCGCACGGATGTATACTAAGGATTAGTGGACTCCTACTTAACGGTAGGATTCACAAGGTCCCTGAACTCTTTTAATCTTTGTTGAATTCGTTCGGAAATCTTGTGAATCTTGTCTCTATTAAGTCCATTTATTTCGCTTTTATCTAAAATATGAAAATTATTTTGAGGTAGTTTTTGTTTTATCTTTTCCCACATATATTTAATTCCTCTGGAATCCCTCTTCTTAATTTTTCCAGATAATTCAAGATTGGCACAATAGGATATTATATCAACCAATTCAAGTCCCGACCGTACACTTTTTTTGTTTGCAAAACAAATTGAGTGTATTCTATCCCTTATATTTTGCTTATTCTTTTTGATAATATCTGGGTCAGATTCGTTGGTATTCTGTGTATCATTAAACGAACGTATAACCACACTGTCTGAATTACCACGACTCTCGGCTATGATTGAACCCTTCCCATTTTTTTTCTTAAGAAATTTTGAATAATCAATTATTATTTGTCTAGCCAGCATTTCATAAGGGAAATCTTTATCCTCTGAATGTTTTTTACTACCCTTAAATTTGTATCCTTCGGGTGCTTTAATTAATTTTTTTACTAACTTTTTATCAATAACATAAATTTTTATATCAAATGGAGCATTTTCAATAAACTCTGTTATTGATTCTGTAAATTTTTTACAGCGACTATTTTCTTTTATGTGACTTGTTGATGTTTTATTTTCAAAGAGTTCAAAGGCATGTAAAGTTTCAGATTCATTGAAACCGTATCTTCTTTTTAAGTGTTTTAGATAACCAGAAAGCTCCAAATCTGCATCTGACTCTACTGTTAGTGTTGTTATAATAAAATATTTGTCTCTGTCTTGAGCTAGGTTTGCGACCCCAGATTCATCTAAATATAAAAGGTATTCCTGCATCATTGAATTATATGTCAATGTAAAGTAAAGTAAATAATCAAGAACATGAGTAAAGATTACGAGGAATGGGTCCCTAAATATTTCGAACAGATAGAAAAATCTCAAGGGTATAAGAAACTTTGGAATTATTTTACAGATATAACAAAAACAATCTATTTTAGAAAAAAAATTGATGAACTAAAGAAAAAATATGATATACCCTTGGAAGGATTTGATAAATCCAAAGGAATGATTATTCCGCCTCAGGAATGGAAATATAAACACACCAAAAAACAAAATGAGTATGGAGAAGATGTAAAAAAAATATGCCAAGAATATAATTTACATTTTTTATTTTGGTCTACTAATATTGATTTTCTAGTTTTTTATAATGAATTATCCAATGTGGCTGATGATGGCTATGACTTGTGTCTTTTTACTGATTTAAAGGAGGAGTCTATGGAACCTTTTTCAAAAGATACTCAAGACGCTGATAATGCTTATTTTCCTCTTGCTATAAGGATAAGTCCTTTTGCAACTCAAAGAGACATAATTGATTATATAAAGAAACATTTTATTGTTTTGAAAAAATGGCAAGAAATGTATTTAAAAGATTTAAAACAAGGGAATGTTGGAAAAATTAGAAAGAAAAAAGAGTCCATCCAAAAAAGAAATGATTTTATATATGAAAATAGGAAATTACCGAGAAAAAAGATAATGGAACTTGTGGCAGATAAATTTAAAGAGTATTTAGATTATGGTCATATTGGTAAGATAATTTCATTAGAGAAAAATAAACGTGAAAATAAGTGATTACAGATAATTTCTGTAATCACTTATTTCTTATACTCAACATCACGCAAATAATATCCTGAAGTTAATCCTTCGGGATTTTTTATGCAGGATATTTTTTCGATAAAAGAAACTAAAGAAAGTTTCAAAATAGACGAGTTACCTCTTGAAGACAAGCAACGGCTGGTCGGTGCTTTTGTATGGCTCATAGAGGAAGACAAGAAGCAAAATCCTGCATTTTATCAACGTAATAAAACACAAAATGATTGATACTGTATGTCTTTTGGTACCTAAGGATAGAATGGTTTATCTTTCAGGGGTATCTAATTGGGAGTTATATTCAAAAACAGATGAATACCAAAAATTTGTTCGTAATCCGAGTAAAGCAGAAAAAGAAACTGGTAATTACTTCCCGAGACTGACAGCTTACAACAGACGTTTTTCTAAGGATGCCAATATTCGTATAGAATTTTCAGCCCCGAAATTGCTTTATCTGAATAACTTAGATGAACTTGAGGATAAGGATTTTCCTCAAGTTATTGAGGTATTACAGGAAAGGTTAAAAACAATGGGCGTAATTATTACAAAATCAGTGCTTGAAAATGCTTCTGTAAGTTCGATCCACTTCTCAAAGAATATCGTGCTTCAAGACGGTTACACTGTAAACCACTTGATTTCAGAGATGAACAAAGTGAACTTGAGAAAGAGTTTTGATTTTGCCAAGACAAGATTTATCAATGACGGGCAGAGTTTGTATGCTCATACCACATCGCATCAACTCGTTATTTACGACAAGATAGCTGACTTGAACAAAGATAAGAAAAGAGCGATTGATAAAGACCAAACCTATTTTCAGCAAAGTCTTTTTACTAAATTGAGCAAAGAGAAAGAACTGCAGGAAGTTATACGCTTTGAGATACGCTTGAGCCAAAAACAGAAAATGAACAAGGTGCTTGAGGATTTAGGTTATCAGAAAAACCCCACTTTCAAAGAAGTGTTTAGTGCTGAAATGAGTAAAAAAGTTGTAAGTGATTATTGGAAAAAACTTATTAAAGAAAGAAATCTTGGTTTATTCTCAATATCAGTAAGCATTAAAGACATACTCCGAACTCTGTTTTTGGCAGATAAGAAACTAAAACCAAAGCAAGCAATATATTTACTTGGGTTATTCCAGCTTGCAAAAGATGAGAATGGAATGAGACAACTCAGGACTATTATCTCTAAGCAGTCCCACGATAGGACTTGGTATCGCATAGTAAAGGATATGCAACAAGCCAGTGAGCTTATAACCAAGAACAAACTAAGAGATTGGGTTACGCAGATAGATAAAGCGTTAGAAAATTATAAACCATATAAAATAAAACAATATGAAAAAGAAACTATGTTTGATTGAGAGATTTCAAAGGGATTTAATAATAGGACTAGAGCAGTATTACAAACAAGCTATTTCAGACAACATCAAGAGAGGATTGAAATTGAGAAAAGAAAAGTTGTCCACACGTAAAATTTCTATGTAAAGCAGTGTAAAGTATAATTATTAGGTAAACGAAGACAAAATTATGAAAGACAAACCATTTTATAAAGCAGAAGACCTTGCCGAACAACTAGAGGTAAACATTATGACCATTTACCGCTACATCAAAGCAGGTCGCCTCAAGGCTTACAAGATAGGGCGTGAATATAGAGTTGATAAAGTAGAGTTTCAATCCTTTTTAAACAAAGTCAGTACAAAGTGATAATAATATGAAATCAAAAAACAATAAGAAAAAGAAAAATAGCAAAAAATATACCTTCATTGACCTTTTTGCTGGTATAGGAGGATTTCATCTTGCCTTCCACAACGTTGGAGCTGAATGTGTTTTTTCTTCAGAGTGGGATGAGCACGCAAGAAAGACATATCAGACGAACTTTGAAAAAATAAGTCCTGAATTATTTACGTCAGGAAACTTTGTTGGAGATATCACTAAGATAGACAAAAAATCAATTCCTGATTTTGACATTTTAACAGGTGGTTTTCCTTGTCAGCCATTTAGCCAAGCTGGTCATAAAAAAGGGTTCGATGACACTCGAGGCACGTTATTCTATGACATTGCTGAAATTATACGCATCAAAAAACCTAAAGCATTTTTCCTGGAAAACGTAAGACACCTTTACGCTCACGATAACGGAAAAACATTTGAAACAATTAAGAAAGTGCTGACCGAAGAATTGGGATACTCTCTATATCACAATATCGTAAAAGCATCAGACCACGGACTACCTCAAAATCGACCTCGTCTATTTATGATTGGTTTTAGGAATAAAAACATTGATTTTAAGTTCCCTCAAAAAAGAGGTCTCGATTTTACAATGTCTGATGTATTTGGTGGTAAGGCTGACCGAGAAATTGGTTTTACTCTTAGGGTTGGTGGGAAAGGCTCGGACATTACTGACCGAAGAAATTGGGATAGCTACATGGTGGACGGCAAAGTAAGACGATTATCACCAAAAGAAGGGAAAAAGATGCAGGGTTTTCCTGATGATTTTGTCCTTCCTGTATCAAATAGTCAGGCTATGAAACAACTAGGAAACAGTGTCGCAACTTATGCTATACAAGACTATGCTCAAAAGATAATTGAAGCTTTAGACAATCACAATGAATAACGAACATCAGACAACAGGAAATACGGGAGAGTGGAGTGAGCTCTATGCTTTAGCTTTTCTATTGGCGAATGGTGGTGCTTATGGTGCTGATAAGGACCAAAACCGCAAAGAGGATTTGTTCTACAAAGTTTTGAAAATAATCTTCGCCGAGAGGGTTGGAAAAGAAAAAATGACTTATGAAATAAATAATGAAGTCATCGATATTTTTGCAGGAACAAATAAAATTGCATCAATAAAAGTTCAGAAAATACAAAGCATTTTGAAAAGAATGTTTGAGAGCTTGTCAGTAAAAAATGAAGGACGAGCTTTTACATTAGAAGCTGGGTCCGAAATGATGCAGGTTTTGCAAAAACAAGTTATCAAAGCATCAAGTTATGACAAGAAAGATTTGGATTTGGTGGTCCTTGATTTGGAAACCAATCGGCCAAGTCCTGAAGTTGGTTTCAGTATAAAATCTCAGCTCGGCAGTCCTTCAACTCTTGTGAACGCTTCAAAGGCAACAAACTTTACTTTTGAAGTGCTTGATGAAAATATGAATGTCCCTAAAAAGCTACCGAAGCTACACGATAAAAATGTAAAAGATAATATAAAACTATTACTAAGTTCTGGCTTCAACATTGTCTTCAATAAGGTTGATAGCGATACCTTTCAGAGCAACCTTTCTTTGATTGATAGTAAGTTGCCAGAGTATATTGCAAAAATACTTTTGTCTTATTACTCAAGAGGTGCAAATAATCTTTCACGCTTGGTTGCTCTCAACTATCCTGATACAGATAAGCAGAGCAAGCAACCAACTCATAAAGTAAAAGAGTTCCTTAGCATTATGGCTTTGGGAATGATGCCAAATACTAATTGGAACGGCATACTTACGAGCTTGGGCGGTTTCTTATTGGTAAAGAAAGACGGAGATGTTCTTTGTTATTACCTCTACAACTTAGAAGATTTCCAAGAGTATCTTTTGAACAACACTAAACTTGATACGCCAAGCACAACAAGATATGGAATAGGAAAAATCATTGAAAAAGATGGTCGCTTTTTCATCAAACTAAATCTACAAGTAAGGTTTACAAAGTAGCAGTTATGAAAGCAATAAATGTCTCACGAGTATCAACAGAAGAACAAAAAGAAGCTGGGAACTCGTTGCCTGCTCAAATTGAGCGTATAGGCAGTTATTGTAAGAAAAAATCGTTTGATGTTATCAAGTCATTTAGCTTTGACGAAAGCGCCTATAAAGACAAGCGAGATGAGTTTGATAACTTACTTGAGTATGTTCAAGAAGTAGCAAAGAAAGAAAAGGTTGCAGTTTGTTTTGACAAAGTGGACCGCCTTTCAAGAAGCGTGTTTGATAAAAGAGTAGGCACACTCTATGAAATGGCTGTAGCCGACAGAATAGAACTTCACTTTGTATCAGATGGACAGATTATCAATAATCAAATGTCCGCAGTTGAGAAGTTTCAGTTTGGTATGAGTTTAGGATTAGCTAAATACTATTCTGATGCTATCGGCGACAATGTAAAAAGAGCTTTTGAACAGAAGCGAAGAAATGGTGAATGGACAGGAGCCGTTCGCTTAGGTTATTTGAATGTGTCCTTAGATGCAGAAAAAAGATTGCGAAAGGATATTATTCTTGACCCTGAAAGAGAGCACTTAATACAGAAAATGTTTGAGCTGTACGCAACGGATCAACACTCACTTGAAACCATACGCAATAAAATGACCGAGCTTGGTTTGCGAACACTCAAGGGGAACAGGTTATCAAAAAGTGGAGTTGAAAATATCCTCAAGGATAGTTTTTACTGTGGTACAGCCGTATCAAAAAAGTACGGTGCTTATGCTCATAAGTACCCAAGACTAATTTCAAGAGAACTCTTTGATAAGTGCCAAGAAATACGCTTAAAACGCAAGAAAATGCCCTCTAAGGCACATTCCAAGGACTTCATATTCAAAGGTTTGTTGAAGTGTCATAACTGCGGATGCGCTATCTCATTTGAGCATAAGATAAAGCCGAGCGGTAAGGAATATGTAATCGGTTCTTGTACCAATTCCAAGAAGATATGTGAAAGGGTCTATGTGAACGAGCTAGAGCTTCTGAAACCTGTTTATGAGGTCTTAGGGCGATTTGAGAGCATTACAGAGGAAGCACAGAACCAACTCGTATCAGAGTTAAGAAAAAACACAGAAAGCGAAGTTGTATTTCATAAGGCACAGATAAATCGCATACAAACCGACTACAACAATTTGAAAGCAAAGCAAGATAGGTTGCTTGATGCATATATGGACCAGAGTATTACTAAGGACATCTATGACAAAAAGCATCAAGAGTATCAGGACCAAATACAGGTCCTTGAAATTGAAATGTCTGAACACTCAAAAGCAGATTATGATTACCAAACTACTGTTGCCACAGTGCTTTCTGTAGCACGCAGAGCAAAAACAATTTTTGATAATAGTTCTGAACCTGCTAGAAAAAGACAGTTTTTGAATTACATACTTCAGAACCCGACTGTAAACGGAAAAAAGCTATATTTTACAATAGCTTCTCCGTTCAATTTAGTACTAGAACTGGCTGACAGTCCTAACTGGCTCCGG
>CAYGDO010000009.1:0-17140 GCA_964348785.1 uncultured Candidatus Saccharibacteria bacterium
AAATGATTCTGCCTGAGGTTAGAGGTTTCTTGTCGAGGCCGGTGAGTTCGGCTTTGAGATCAACTGGAACCCCGACACTTGCAGTTACAGGTATATTTAACCTTAAAAAAATTTGAGGTGAGGTAGGAAAATTGTTATTAAAATAATTTTCAGTTGACGAAGCGTTCCCCGTCTTTGGCTCATCATTGTTAGATGGTGGAGGATTTACTGGTGGAGTAATTGGAGCGAGACCACAAACCCCAGGGTTTGGAGTACCTGATTTAAAGCTTTCACCTTCTCTCTGCAAAGAATTACCGTCCCCCTTCGCCCCCATTTCATTTGAATAAGTGACTGTGTCAAAAACACTCTCCGAACTATCAACAAATTTAATGAAAGAAATCTTATCAGTCGTGTTAACTAAAGATAAACTACTTTCAAAGACAATACCGTTAAACGAAGGGTAATCGTTTTTAAAGGCTAAAATATCTTTTGCTAAAACCACGCAACTATTAGCTGGAAAATTAGCGTCTGAAGACGAGCTTTTCACAAGATGCCTACCTGCTTTATCCACAAATCTCAAATCTTTCAAAGCTTCACCTCCTCCATTATTTTCAATTTCTACCCACTCTCTATCAGTATCAGTGCCTGATAAATCATACATGACTTCAGTCACCCTGAAACCAGCTCCAGCAATAAAAGGAGAAAAGAAAAAAAATATTATTAAAAATAAAAAATTAATTCTTTTTGTTCCCATTTGAAACATCCAGATCTTTGAAAGAAAGTACTTCTTTCAAAACCTCTGGCGACACTTCCTCCCTCTCCTTTGTTGCATCGTTATTTTTTGAGACATCTTCAGTCCCATTCCCCAAAACTTTATTTTTTTCTTCACTTGATGGAACACTGTTCTTAATCGGATTTGTTTGTCCCAGGACATCATTAAATTTTCCTCGCTCATCATTTTTTTTATTATCATTCTTTGAATTATTTAAAACAGCAAAAAGAGCGCTCTTTAAATCTGTCATATTTTTTTCTTTCAAACCTTTGTCATTCTTCTCTTTTATAACTTTATCCAAAGAAACATTCGCATCATTCTGTTTAAAAGTGACTGGGGCACTCTTTTCGTTACTCAAAGAAACTGGGGACATCTGGGAGACCTTGGGCAGAGCCTCTTTTTCAGATTTTAAACCTAACTCAGAAAAAGCTTTGGCAAACGGTTTTTCCTCTACCGCATTTTTCGTAGGTAAACTATTATTAACTAAAGGCGGAGTAACTTTATTTTCTACTTTTACTTCTTTTTCTTTAATTTTTTCAACTAAAATACTTCTTTCTTGAATCTTTGGCTCTTCCTTCTTTTTCTCTGGAACTGGAACGATCGGCTGGTGCCAATTTTTTATTTCCGACTCAACAATATCTCTCCTGTTGGAATAATTTTTTCTTGATGCCTCAATGACATTATCAAAAGACAAAGCATCGTGTTTTTCAAGAGGTGCCAAAGTGACAGCCGAAAACGGCGCGGAGGACACACCGTCAATCATAAGTTTTAAATAAACCTGATAGATACCCAAATTGACCAAATCTTCTGCCGTAAACTGTGGCGCGAATTCTTTTTCTAAAACTTCTGCATCATAAGCACCAACTCTAAAAGTAACCATTGTACCAACGTTACCAAAAACAGCGGCGGCAACTTCTTCCTCCATTTGTTCTATATATTGATGAGCAATAGTTAAATTCAATTTATATTTTCTAGCTTCAGACAAAATGTCGGCAAAAGATTTATTGGCAAAAGACTGAAATTCATCAACGTATAAATAAAAATTAGGTAAAGTCCTAAGTTTAGAATCCGCCACATCAGCCCTAGACATCGCTGCTAAATAAATTTTCGTAATAAGCATACTGCCCAAAAGATTGGCGTTACCTTCACCAACCTTACCTTTAGATAAGTTAATTATCACAATCTTTTTTTCGTCCATTATCTTCCTGAAATCAAAACTGGATTTCGGCTGACCTATGATATTTCTTATAAGTGGATTTGAAGTAAATTGACCTACCTTGTTCTGAATAGCTGGAGTAGCTTCCTGAGTATATCTATCAGTGTATTTTGAGAATTCATCAACCCAAAAACTTCTAACAGATGGATCTTGAACATTGCCAATAACCATCTTTCTATAATCTTTATCAGAAAGCATACGATTTATACCAAGAAGAGTTGACCCGGGTGTTTCAAGTAAAGCCAAAAGAGTGTTTTGCAAAATATATGCCATTCTTGCGCTCCATGCATCCACCCAAATTTTTTCAAAAGTACTCATCAAACCGTTCACCACCAAATGTCTTTTATCTGGCCCAACATCTTCCATTACATTAAAAGAAATTGGATTATCCATATCAAAAGGGGCAAAGTACAAAACGTCATTTAGTCTTTCTTTAGGAATATATTCCATCAAAAGTTCTGCGGTTTTTCCGTGGGGATCAATAAAGGCCAAACCGTTGCCATTTTGAATATCTTGAATGGCCATATTTTCAAGAAGAGTTGACTTACCCATTCCCGTTTTTCCAATGACATAAACGTGCCTTGTGCGATCGGTCGACTTTATACCAAATTTAGTTCTACGATTTCTAAAATCTGTTTCTGCAAAATAAGTTATGTCGTTATGACTATGATGCCCGCCGTAATTACCGCTTGCATTTTGATGATTAACATTATGACTATTAGTATGATGAGCATCCATTTCTATAATTGTATTACGAAAAACGCTTTTTGGAAAAAGAAAAAACGCGTCCACGGGGACGCGTCGAAGAAAAAAACCGAGAATCACTCGAAGGTGGCCTGCGCGGGGACAGCCCCGGCAACCAGAAGGACATGCCTCACCCAATCACGCCTGCGGCGTTGTTGATCCAAGGCCTTTGCCTCCTCGTCATCCGGCATCACCCTGCTCTCAGGGGGGCGACAGGACCCAAAGGATCCCAGAATTTGCTCTGCAGTCGCTGGCCCAACCCACTTGACTCTACCTTTGCCTGACATAACCAAATGCTCCCAATTGTTGTGGAGAACAACCCTTTCCGTCCGCTTTGCCTGAAGCGCGACATGCGAGGGTGCTGAAGTAATATTTTAGTACCTTACAAAAATATGTCAATGTCAAGATGTTTATATCTATACACCCTTACACCAAAAACCTTAATATTTTATTCTTTATTTAATGCTTTTACTGTATATCTATTTGATGGACTCCAAAGCATCCAACTATTTAAACCCGAGTCATAGACTGCCTGAATTTGAGCCCGAACCATTTTTTCATCATACTTAACTCTTAAACCAAAATCTTGAAGCCATGGTCTAATTTTTAAAGGAGTTGTCGATGCCCTTTCCACCGCTTTATCCATTGAATATTTAATAACTTCGTAAGGTTTCGCTTCCGGTTCAATGTAACCATTCCAATTTGGCGGATAATGTGACGGATAAACCATCGGCGCAATATAGTCAAAATACGGCAAAGCAAATTCCAAATACTGTCCGATATTTAGATCATCTTTATTAGTTGTAGTCATACCAAACAAATCGGCTGAAATAATTGCCCCAGTTTCTCTAAAATGTTTATGTAAATATCCAAAAAATTGTCGCAAAGCTTCCTTCTTTTCAACTTTACCTGTCCACGGGTAAGCAATATCTTCCATATTTCCGTCAGATGGAAATCTAATATAATCAAAATTTAATTCGTCAAAACCTGTTTCAAAAGATTCTTTTCCTATGGCCACAATATGGTCCCAATAAGGTTTTGCACTTACATCAATAAAAGACAACCCTTTCCTGTCTTTCCAAACAGAACCATCAGATTTTTTCTTTACAGCCAATTCAGGAAAAAGTTTCGCATAGTATGGATCTTGAAAAACTGTAATTCTACCTATCACATAAATATCATTCTTGTGAAGTTCTTTTATAAAATCTTTAACATCAGACATGAAACAATTATTTTTCTCCCAATTCTTTACACTGTCACCTAAAGGAATAGAAATTGTTCCGCTGTAATCTTTTATATCCAAAACTAAAGAATTAGCTTCTGTATCTTTCAAAATCTGAACCAAATTGTTTCGAAGTTTCTTTGAAGCGCCAACACAAGAAGTCATATATAAAGCTCTCACTGCCGGCGGTGTTTTTATATGTAAAACTTCCTTTTTTAAATCTGAGGTCTTGGATACAGCCACAAACTTAACAATAAAAAATTTTGAAGATAAAAAATATCCTATAAAAAATAAAACTATTACGACAAAAAAGACAAAGAAAATCTTGATTAAATTTGCCTTAAATATTTTAATTGTTTTTTCCTTCATTCTTCACTATAAGTTTATTGCTCCGTTGAAAAAGTCTCTCCACCAATTTCCTTTGCCGAACTATCATTTTGATTATTACTAAAAGAAGGCTCTTTTTTTGAAAAATGAGATTGTCTCAAACCTAAAACAATAACCAGAAGGCCAATCAAAATAGCCGACCAAATTTTAAAAATACCAGGCAAACCTATAATTTGCGAAAAAATCAAAATAACAGATAAAGTAATGATTTTTTTATTCTCCATAGAAATATATTATACCTTAATTTTTCATAAAAAAGCTTCTCCTAATGCACATCAGAGAAGCCTCACGCAAAAACTGGTTCGAACTCTTCAGGACGAGTGTGCCTAGCTACAAGTTCTGAAACAGTCCCCAACCACTCTGAACACTTAAACAATCCTTTTTCATATATAGTGACGAGAATCTTTCTAGCGCACTCAAACTTACCCGAGTCAACCAACCTCTGCAACACTTTCTTCAGCCAATCTTCCCGTTTCCCAGCGATAAATTCCCCTTTCTCGGCCAGAACTCTCATAGCCAAAGCTAAATAAAGTTCAGCCCGTTTCTGCGGTTCAAAATGATCGACGACAATCAGAGCTTCGTCGATCTTATAAGCATCGACTAGTACCTTAATTGTCGTATCCATACTGAAAGAATTATACAACTTTCTAAAAACTTAGATACAAAGTTTAACTAAAACCACAAGTACACATTCCAAAAAAACAAAATCGCCTATAATATTTTCTCACTATAGCGAAAAGATTGTGTAAATCTATATAAACTGTTTTTATCTTCCCCAGACCCCGACAACAAATTCACCTCTTATCTTCTCTTCGTTGTTTTTAAAAAAATTTAATACTTCGCTAGCCGTCCCCCTCACCGTCTCTTCATAAATTTTAGTTAACTCTCTTCCAACAACAATTTTTCTTTCTGACATTTTTTCATTCAAAGACTCTAGGGTTTTCATTATGCGGTGCGAAGATTCAAAAAATATAGTTGTCTTTTCACTCTCAAACATTTCCTTAAACAAAGTTTCTCTACCTTTTTTATGTGGCAAAAATCCAAGAAAATGAAAACTAGCTACAGGCATACCTGCAACAGAAAGAAAGGTGGTCAAAGCAGAAGGTCCGGGAATCGCTTCAATTTTTACATCTCCCAAAACTTCAATAATTCTTGAAACCAAAAGAGCCCCGGGATCAGAAACTCCAGGAGTTCCAGCATCGGTCACCAAAGAAATATTAAAACCATTCTCCAAACTCTCTATAATTCTATTCAACTTTCCACTTACTTCTCCTTTAGACAAATCATCGCTTGAATAACTCTCTGTCTTAGTTTTAATTTCATATTTATCTAAAAGACCGCGAGTTTTTCTTGTATCTTCACACAAAATTAAATCCGACTCTTTTAAAGTCCTGATGGCTCTTAAAGTAATGTCCTCTAAATTCCCTATTGGAGTGGCTACAATTGAAAGTCTTCCAGCCATAATTATTTTTTGATTATTGATTCTCCTATCTTATTAACATCTCCCGCGCCCATTGTTATCAAAATTTCACCTCTTTTTAAATTTTTCAATAAATCTTTTTCAATTTCTTCAAAACTTGAAAGACTTTCAGATTTAATTCCTTTTTTTGAAATCTCTTTAGATAAAATATCTGAAGAAATTGACTCATCATTCATCTCACGAGCCGCGTATATTGGAGCCAAAATAACCTTGTCAGCACTTTTAAAAGCGCCGGGAAATTTCTTTAAAAGAAGCTTTGTTCTGCTATACAAATGTGGTTGAAAAACTACTGTAATTTTATTTTCCGGAAAAATATCTCTAAATGCTTCAAGTGTGGCTTTTATTTCTGTTGGGTGATGACCGTAATCATCATAAACCAATGTTCCATTTTCTGTCACGCCTTTATATTCAGACCTCCTCCATGTACCAGGAAAACCAGACAGTGATTTTAAAATTTCTTCTTTTTTCAATCCCAAAATCATACCGACAGCAATCACCGCTTTAACATTTTCTAAATTATGTTTCCCGGGAATTTTCAATTTCAAATCACCAACATCAATCTTTCCGTAATTTATTACTGTGCAATTTAAATCTTTAACAACCTCTTTTATATATTTTGCCTCCGTATTACAAACCACAAAACCATCTTTAGGAACCTTAGAAACAAACTCTTTAAAAGCTGACTGTATATCTTTTATATCTTTATAATAATCAAGATGGTCATCATCAATATTTGTAATAACTGCAATTTTTGGATTGATATTTAAAAAAGACCGTCTATACTCACACGCCTCAACAACAAAATATTTACTTTTTCCTCCAATGAAATTACTTCCATCATATTCCAAGGTACAACCTTGAGGGCCTTTAAAGGTCGAACCTTTAACTTTCATAAAAGAACCTACAATAATTGTAGGATCTAGTCGGGCATCCATGAGCATTGTGCCAATCATAGCTGTAGTCGTAGTTTTTCCATGAGCGCCGGAAACAGCAATTGTAAATTTATCTTTCGAAATTAAAGCTAAAGATTCTGGATAACTTAAAATCTTAATGCCTAAACTTTTAGCTTTTTCTAATTCCGGATTTGTCTGACTGATAGCAGTTGTATAAATAACCAAATCAGCATCTTTGGGAACATTTTTTTCATCATGACCAATAATTACTTTTATACCAAGTTTTTGTAATTCATCTGTGACATCAGATTTTGAACCATCCGAACCACTAACTTTTTTCCCAGCCAAAAACAACATCCTGGCCACCGCCGAAAGCCCAATTCCGCCTATACCTATAAAGTAAACATTTTTAAATTTTTTGATATCTTCCATTGTTGAGATTTAACATTACCAAAATTCACACAAATAATCCCGTTAGAGATAACTATATTATGGTTTTACATTTATGCAATAAAAAGTAAAAAAATGAAAAATGTGTATACAAATTTAGATACCTTACGGAAACATAAGGTAGAAACAATAGTAAAAACTGTCACGCAAAAAGTTAGCACAATTCATTAAATAAAGAATACGGGTAAGTGTTTCCTATCTCTAACGGGATAAAAAAAGCTCCCGGAAAATCCAAGAGCGTGAGAAAAAAGAACGAGCCCGATTAGGACTTCGGGAGAAGTTGAACTTCTTCCCAAAGTTGTTTGGCGACCGTGTCGAGCCAACGCGCCAGTGGCATCGCAGGTGCATCGGGACCGGCGACGTCAAAAGTAATGTCATCACCAATCGAACTCACCACCCGCCTCGCAGCGAGCAGTTGATTCTGGCAAGCCGGTTGAGACGACACCAGGAGGTAATGCCCTGCGGATACGGCATCATCGTTGAAAAACTCCCGAATTGTCTCGTCCGTATTGGCCGGGCGAACAAGACCATCTGATTTGATACCTGTTCTGCCATGAAAAGGCACAACGCCAGACACATTAAGCCACCTCGCGACACAACTCATCATGTTGACCTCAGTGTCCGGCCAAAACCTTTCATCTTCCCAAGACAGTAGTGGCGCTCCAGTTTCTTCGATGATCTGAGGCACATTCTCCTTCATCTCAAGATCAAGAAGCGGCCTTAGACTGCCGATCGCATTGATAGGTCGAAAAAAACCAACATCAGGTTCTAGGCCCCCCACCCGAAACTTCTCCCGAACTAAAAACCACATCCGCCGAGTGACCGCTTTGAGTGTAGCGCCGAGAATCAGAGTCCCAGAATATTGCCGGCCATGATTGATGGAAATTTCGTCGACAAAGCCCAACTGCGAAAGCAAGCCGAGCTCCGCATCCGTCGGATTCCGTCCGCCGATCTGAACCCGGAAACCACCATCTTTGGTCTTGACCCACTCCCGCTGAAGCAAATCATTGACCGATCGCGGATTCTCGTCCGAAACCGTCAGACCACATAACCGAACAAGCGACAAAAGTGCCGGATTAACCAAACCATTTTCAATGAGCATTTTGACCTTCGGTGACCGACGTTATCAAAATCGGGCAAACAAAAAACATACCGCCTAGTATGTTTTGCCTCAAAAAATAATATTACAAAAATCTAATTTAGTCAAATAAAAACTACAGCTCTGACACAATTTTCAAAAACTGATCATTTCTATCATATTCATTAGCAAATCCTCCAGGTGGTGGACCAAAAGATGCAAACCCCGGGCTAAACAAAATTATATCGCCATTTTCTACCAAACTCATCGCTTTGTCTAACGCTTCTTCTAAATTTGAAACATTAAAAATTGAATCTTGATTAGAAATTAGAAATTGGAAATTAGAAATTAACCTATTGGTTCCCGTCCCCGGCAACAAAACTACCGTCTTACATTTTTTTTCAATTACACCCACCAACTCTTTTAACTCAAGTCCTTTGTCTGCCCCACCAGCAATCAAAATCAATTTACCGTCCTTCCCCTGCAATTCAGAATCTAATGCCTCAATTCCTGCAATCGTGGCTATTGGGGTAGTCGCATTATTATCATTATAAATTTTTACACCATTTACCTCCTTTAAAAACTCCAAACGTCCAGAAACAGGTTTGAAACTTTCTACCGCTTTTTTAATAATTTCTTCATCTATTTTCAAAGCTCTAGCCACAGCAACAGTGCAAGAGATATTTAATAAATTATGTTCACCAAGAAGTTGTATTTTCCACCCTTCTTTAATATCTGCCTTTTTGGCCACCGCTGTATTTTGCGGGATTTCTAATCCTTTTCCATATTTCTTAAAACTATTCTCCATTCCCTCGCCCATCACAAAAACATCTCCTTCTTTTTGATATTTAAAAATATTAGCTTTATCAGCAAAATATCTCTCCATAGAATTTTTATAGTAATTCATATGGTCCTCCATAAAAGTCGTAAAAACAGAAATGTTTGGAGAAATTTTAGAATCTCCAAATCCTTGAAGTTGCCACGAATCCAATTCCAACACTACATAATCCCCCAAAGAAACTTCTTTAATCAAAGGCAAGGTCGCCATATCTCTTACATTGCCACCTAAAAAGACTTTGGGTTTTTTTTCTTCTTTTTCTTCTCTTCCCACTTTCAACTCTCCACCTTCTAAAAACTTATTTAAAATATGAAAAATCAAATGCGTCGTAGTAGATTTTCCGCGCGTACCCGTAACACCAATCGTGGTCACACCGTCTGGCAGAAGTTTGCAAAACAACGAAGCATCCATTTCAATTGGAATATTATTTTTCTTCGCTTCCAAAATATATGGAGAATCAAGGGGAACCCCGGCAGACTTCAAAATAAAATCTGGTTTCCAATCACCTTTACCTGAAAAATCTTCCAATCGATGCTCACCCAAGACAAATTTAATATTTCCAAATTTTTTAAGCCTCTCTAAAGAAACATTAAGCTGTTCTTTAGACTTCAAATCAGTAACCAAAAGATTCGCCCCACCTGCCTGCGCCGTGTCTGTCGTGGCAGGCAGGCATTCGGCCAAAAACTCAGCATCACCAACACCACGCCCCAAAACCCCAAGCCCCATTTGAGTAATATTCTTACCTTTAAAAAATTCTTTATACGATTCTTTCACAAATTCATACTAACAAAAAAACATAAAAAAATCAGGCGCGATCCGGAGATCGCGCCTGCGCACTAGAAAACCTTGAAAGGCTTACGCCCCCTTGGTCTCCTTGTCACCATTGCCGTTTTCACGGTCATGGGTTTCGGCGATTTCGCCCGCGGTGGCGAGAGGTTGGGGTTTGTCATCCTTCGGAAGGAATTCAACCCCCATTTCCCTCTGCCACCCCTGAAGAGCAGGGTACCAGAGTGCTCGACGAACGACGTCGATGACAGTCTGGAGACCAAGCTCAGTGGGCTTAACCCCAGGATGAGACTCCGAACCGTTCATCACGGCCTGAGCCTTCTTGAAGTAATACCACACCGGTGAGCATTCAGTGTCGCCCGACTTCTGAAGTGCGTCCCAGGTAAGGCCGGCTTCTCGCCCGCCCTCGTAATACCGCAATTGGGCAGCGATGTCGGCCGACACGTCGGGGTGTAACCCAGCCTTCTGGTGACAGAAGACCTGGGTGTGTCCATCGGGGTGGCGCATAATAAGGACAGCAGGTTTAAGCCACATGGCTGCCCTGTGCGCACGTCGGGCAAGAAACTTGTCAGACATGTCGCCAGTGCGGACAACAAGGACTTGAACGAATCTGCCCCCACCGTCAGGAGTGTTCGTCCTGAAAAAATGAGCCTCACTTGCGTCGCCTACGGCAACACGAGTTTGTTTGTCGGGCTTCCCCGTTTTGATTTCGGAAACAGCCTTGTGGAACTGCTCCTGATCGGTCTGGATCCAGCGGAAAGCTGAGAGGGTCCATTCGCCAATTTCATCGATAGTCTTTCCACCGCGATGCATGGCTCGAATGATAAAGTCTACCCCCGTGACATCCTGCCGTTGCTCCGACTCTTCGCAAAGCCGGCGGATGAAGGACTTAACCTTGTCGTCAGGTTTGTCACGCAAAAGCCACTTCTCGAACATGGAGACCGCTCCAGGTTCAGTGCCGTTTTGGGGTGAGTAACTCATCTTGATCTGGCGACATGCCCAACCAAGACCCATCATTGCCCACTTAACGACAGAACGGTCCCCGCCCGGCAGACACCTATGTGCCGCCTTTATGAGCTCGGCCATCTGAAGGCCGTGTGTGCCAACATCTTGGTCGCACCTCAACACTTCAACGAGGATTTCCTTAATCCCCGGTCGACCCTCGACGCCAAGATACTTGGCGACCAGTGTCGCCGAGCACTCGTCGGGCTTACGGCCATTGGGGGTGTGTTCGTCAAACCGTCCACCCCCGCATCCGAGAGGCAGGACCTTGTCGGAGTCGTAGTCAGCGTCCCCCCCTCTAGGATTACCCGCAACAAAGCGAATAGGGGCCTTCTCGGCACCTGGGAAGAACTTGTACCCCAGAGTGGCGACGAGCCACGTTGCCGCGACCTCATCGAGATGTATGTGACAATGACTCACGAACGCCTCGATTGGAATGATTCTTGTGCCCACAACCGAACTGCTAGTGTTTGTGTTCATCTGCTTCCGTCCTTTCTGAATTGGGGTAAAATCCCCGGGTTTACTGAGTTCCGCTCAATGTTTAGCGTAAAATCGCCTTTCAAAGAGCACTGAGGAGAATTATAACATACATTATACCAAAAATCAACCCCATTAGAAACCACGGGCACTTAATCAAAATTAAGAGAAATTATTAAAAAATATCAAAAACCAGGATAATGAAAATTATATATTGTATCTATACCCTGTTTCTAACGGGGTTAAATCTCCTCAACAATCAAAGTGTTAGTTTTTGAATTATGACCAAACGGCATACCGGTAGAAAAGACTACTTTATCACCTTTCTTTACCAACTTATGTTCCAACAAAATTTTTTTAGCTGAAGGGATGACTTCATGGACATCTGTAATTCTTTCAATAAGCGCGCTTTTGCAACCAAAACTAATTGCAAGTTCCCTGCCAACATTTACATCAGTAGTCAAAGCAATAATTTCCTGACTTGGACGCCATCTGGCAATCATCCGTGCCGTAAAGCCGGTCTCAGTTACGGCCACTATAAAATCAGAACAAACATATTCTGCAACATCTGTCACAGCTCTAGTAATAGCATCATGAGTAAAAATATCTTTACACTTTTTTTCCAAACGATTATCAACCGCCTGTCTATGAATCAAATCTTGCTCCATTTTTTTTGCAACATTGGTCATTGTTTCAACCGCTTCAACTGGATAATTTCCAATGGCAGTTTCTTGAGAAAGCATAACTGCATCAGTACCATCCAAAATAGCGTTAGCAATATCAGAAACTTCAGCACGGGTTGGAGTTGAAACATTAACCATTGATTCAAGCATTTGTGTAGCTGTAATAACGGGAATACCAGCTACGTTACATTTATGAATCATCTTCTTTTGAACTAAAGGTACATTTTCATTACCAATTTCAACAGCTAAATCGCCTCTAGCCACCATTACAGCGTCAGAATTTGCAATAACTTCATCAATATTTTCAACTCCTTCTCTTGTCTCAACTTTAGAAATAATTTTAGCCTTTATATCGTTCTTATTTAAAAATTCTTTTAACTCTAAAATATCTTTAGCACTTCTTACAAATGACAAAGCCACATACTCAACTTTATTTTTCTTAAAACCTACCAAGGCTTCTTTGTCTTTTTCAGTAAGAGAACTCAGGGAAAGTCTTGAATCTGGAAAACTAACCCCTCGTCTACCTCTAATCGTTCCGCCTCCAACAACTTCAGCTTCAACAAAATCTTTTTCAATATTTTTAACAACTAAAGAGATTTTTCCATCATCAATAAGGATTCTTTCTCCTTTTGAAATTTCTTTAATTAAATTTGGATAACCAATAAAAACTTTTGTTTCATCACCTTTCATTTCCTGTGTATAAAAAGAAAAAGTTGAAGCTTTTTTCAAAGTCACAGTTTCAGTCTCAAAATCACCAATTCTAATCTTTGGACCACAAAGATCTTGAATGATAGCAAGTGGTTTATCGAGCTCCTTTTCAGCCAAACGGGCAAGTTCGTAAGTCTCAATATGGGTTTTTAAATCTCCATGAGAAAAATTCAATCTAAAAGCATTCGCTCCGGCTTTCATCAATGATTTCATCATTTCCAAATTCGCCGTCGCGGGACCAATAGTAGTAACAATCTTTGTCTTTTTCCTTATGTTCATAAGAATGAATTTTACTTTAAAAACGACAAAATACAATGTGGGCGCGGAGAGACTCGGTCACAAGTCTTTGCAAGGCCGTCGCCTTACAAAGCTTGCGACCCCGACTCGTCTGTTTTTTCTGGTGAAAAAACAAGACTCCGTCTTTCGAGTCTCAAACCAAGCAAAGCAGTTTGCTTGGTTTATAAAAAATGGGCGCGGAGAGACTCGAACTCTCAACCCTTGCGGGACACGCTTCTCTAACGTGAGCGTCCCGAAACATTTTACTTATGCTGGAGAGGAGATTTGAACTCCTAAGCCATAAGGCATACGCTTCTGAAGCGTACGTGTATACCGTTCCACCACTCCAGCAAAATGTGACGGGATAAATATACCAGTTTTTACCCCGTTCCAAAATCAGCCAACATTAAAATATTAATAAACTAAAAAAATTTAATTTTGGTTCGGGGCCGCCACGCGCCCAAG
The DNA here is from genome assembly GCA_964348785.1 of uncultured Candidatus Saccharibacteria bacterium. Lineage (GTDB taxonomy): Bacteria > Patescibacteriota > Minisyncoccia > Phycocordibacterales > 2-02-FULL-43-11 > 2-02-FULL-43-11. The sequence goes on from CAYGDO010000009.1 coordinate 13,457, forward strand.
CATCTTTAATAATTTACAATAAAATTGATCTTAACGCTTGTTCGTATTCAGGGTAAATTATCGGTTTTTTCAAAACATCTTCCTCTTTAAACCATTCAATTTTACCCACTTCTGCTTCCTCTGGAACAAAATTTTCTTTCTCATCAATCAATTCACAATCATATATAACAAAATAATTTGGCGTGCCAGACAAACTAATAAAAATTCCAGTTTTCAGAATGCCTTTAACCAAAACTTCAACCCCTATCTCTTCAAGCACTTCTCTTCTCAAACCCACCAAAACATCTTCACCTTTATTTAACCTGCCTCCTGGCATATCCCATTTTCCACAAGCTCTTTTATCATGTTTTGTCGCATCATCAGGATACTGAACTAACAAAACTTTACCCTCTTTTCTAATAAGAGCTTTTTGATTTACGTTACCAAAAAAATGTTCCTCCCCTTGTTTCAACATAAAAAATTTAAAATGAATTATAGACTTAGTTTAACTTAAAATTGCATTGTACCCCAGCACCAATAAATCTCTGAGAATTAATCCCGTTAGAAATAGGACACGGACAGAATATTTAAGTTTCTATATCATTGGAGAAACAAATAATTTTAAGAAAGTTTCTTAATCTAGATTAAGTGTCCGTGATTTCTAATGGGATAAAAAATAGACCCGTCCCCCCTGCCTCTTATGTTTCGCACGAATGGCGTCCGTGCAATTAACAAGATTGTGGGGGAACGGGTCAAAGTTCCTTGCTTCCGGCGACTGCCGTCAGTCGCGGGAATGAATGATTCGGCCGTCGGCTACTTCGCCCTTCAGCAGAGGAGCGGGTAATCGACGACGCCGGGGTCGGAGGCCGTAACGATCATCGCAAAGGTCTGTCCCAGACCATGCAGGATGGCATCACAGTGAGCCTCCTTGAGGTTGCGGCGGGGGGTCGGCAAGACAGCGATCTGCTCGGCACTGTAGGCGAGGCCGGGCGGGGCGTTGTCGTTGGCGACGGTGCCGATGTTGGCGTAGACCGCAACGAGTGTATTCGGTTCCACCGCGACGTTCGCGGTGGCCGTGATGTTGGCGACGATCGTGGCGCCGGGGATCTTCTTGGAGTCGGCGACGATCTGGCCGGTGTCGAACGGCAGGGCGGCGTACTGGGGAGCATCATTGGCGATGACACCCGGCGGACCCGCCGAATCGGCGAAACCGGGCAGAACGATGACAGCCAGGATGGCGACAAGCAACGCGACGAACGGCGGCGCGTGCGGATTGCGAACTCGCATGGGAGGGTACCTCCTGTGTGCGGTTTTTTGTTGGAGTTGCTCTCCTCCTCCAGCTGCCGTCACTCACGGCGTCTGGTAAAACTGAGAAAGAGCCACCAAATGTAAATGCTACACCTGGTTTATTTTTCTGACAAGGGGGTGGGGATAAGAAAAAAATTATCAATTTCCAATAACTAATATTTCAATACCGAAGAGATTGCTATTTTGAAAAATAGTGGGAAGATTAAAATAGTTATGAGTGCCAAAGTTTTCAGACCACAAGTCTCCTACGTTGAGCTTGCCGGGTTCATCATAGTCTTTGGTTTTCTCTTTTGTCTTCTTTTGCCCATAAGCAAGCTACTGGATATCTATCGACTAAGAAAACCTAGCAAGCAGTGAAAACCGCTTGTTTTTTATTTTAATTAGATTTTTAATATTCTCTTCCTGCGATTGGTAGAATAACAGATTTTGACTTTTGTCTCTCAGTTAAAACTATTTCTGGTTTACCCCCCTTATTCAATCGAACAAAAAACAAATGTCTGTCGATAACGTCTTCAACAATAGCTTCGATTTTGGTTTGTGACAATTCGCCTTCTTTCCCATCTAAAACAATCTGCCCACGCTCAACCGCCTGTTCTATAACTCTTTTTGCATAAATAGAATAAATAATTTTTCTACGAACATATTTTGACTCTACTCCTTTAACTTCGTCTTGTCTTTCACCAATAAACGGCTCCACCAATAAAATACAATCTTTGCCTCTTAACAACATTTCTTCAAAACCATACAAAAAATCTTCATTGCCACCAATTGGCTCAAACTTGCCATCAATCTCAATATTACCAGCCAAAGCATTATCAGTAATACCAGAAAAACGAGCAGTTCTAGGAACCAAAGAAAGAGAATTATTTGGAAATAGCTTATGTAAATTATCCAAATCCGCATTATCACCTCCATCAATAACCCCAGTAACAAGATCCTCGTCGTGGACCCCTTTGATTAAAGAACCCTCCATCGCCAATCCATTTGTTTTAGTTTTTTGCCACCAGTCATACACAATCCTCATATTAACAATTTGATCACATAAAATTTCCCCCTTACCAGCCAAATCAGAACTGACAAAAAACAAACTTTCTTTTTCATCTTGTAATTCTTCTAAACCGTCGCTAAGAGAATTTAACATATCTGCATAACTAAAATTTCCCGTAGCTTGGCTCGTTTCTCCAACCAAATGTTTTGCCAATCGCGCCCTTCTTTCGGCTGTTGCGTGCATAGTCGAGATAATAGTCAAACCAGAATTACTCAAAACCTCTCTACCAACTTCGGATAAATTGTCATTGGTAATAATCGTTACCTTTGGCGATTTGTCACCCAATTTTCCTTGAAGAGTGTCAGCCAAATCCCTGATAGATTGAACACGTGAATTAAAAAATTTTAATTTTTGTTCATCAAAATCTCCAATATTAAAAACCCGAAAACCAACAGCACTGCTAGATAAGTCTAGTTTATTCTCGGGCATATCCACTCTTTCAAGTTCCCTATTAACATGCTCCTCATCACCGCTAAAGCCATATTCTTCTAAAGAATTATCAATCATTACTGATGATTATAAACTAACTTTTTCAATGTTGAAAACAATCGAAGACTCTTGGTGCGCGATCCAGGACTCGAAACTTACAGTTTCAGTACCCCAATTGGATATTTTATTTCTCCGCCAGCTGGCGGATCATAAAATATCTCAATCGGGCTTCGAGTCCGATCTCGCTACGCTTGCACTACTTACGTAGTGCGCGATCCAGGACTCTCGACTACCGTCGCAGGTGATTTTCCATCTCGAAGACTCGATAAGGAAAATCCTTTCTCGCCCTGTCGCAAGCAAAGCAGTTTGCTTGCTATCGCTTCCAATCGAAGACTCTTGGTGCGCGATCCAGGACTCGAACCTGGGACCTCGTCATTATCAGTGACGCGCTCTAACCACCTGAGCTAATCGCGCAAAATATAACAAATGAAATTTAACAAAAAAGATGACTTCTGGCAACAAAAAACATCCCGATTTTAATCGAGATGTTTTTTGTTTAAATATCCTTTATTCTGTTCCGTTCGTTTTGTCGTCTTTCCGACTGTCATATTGTTTAGGGATCAATCAATCCTTTACTTAAGAAAGCAAAACCGACCGCTTAAATCTTTTTCTACCATCCGGTAGATAAGAAAATTTTTGTTTGAAATGTTCCACGAGCAGCTTCCGCTACCCGTGCCTTGTTACGACTTACCCCCTGTCATCGAATTTGCCTTAGGCCCGCACGAGGCGAGATTTCGGGCACCTCCGACTCCCTTGGGTTGACGGGCGGTGAGTACAAGACTTGAGAACGTATTCACCGCGGTGTTCTGACCCGCGATTACTAGCGATTCCAACTTCATGAGGTCGAGTTGCAGACCTCA
>CAYGDO010000010.1:0-16156 GCA_964348785.1 uncultured Candidatus Saccharibacteria bacterium
TGCATGCCTTATCCACGCCGCCAGCGTTCATCCTGAGCTAGGATCAAACTCTAAATAAAAGTTTGATACGAACGGAACAAAATAAAGGACACTTTTGGAATCCAAAATTCTGCTCAAAACTAGCTCTTTACTAAATTACTTACGTAGTACTTCAAATTCAAAAAATTACGTACTTTTCACAAACGTCTTTCAATTTATATTTTACTGTCAAGGTTCAAAAAACGCCCTACTAGAGCGTGAAAGACATTATATACATAACCAAAAAGATGTCAAACGAAAAACGACCTATAAATTATAGGTCGTTTTTTCTTAATTTTATAGCTTAGTTTCAACACTATTTTTACCCACTCTTCTCCTTGAGACTATGAAAATATTTGAATATTTCTTTGCTCTTCTTGATTTCTGCCCTTTTCCAACCGGCTTACCAGTTCTAGTAATAGCTCGTCTTCTTCCTCTTCCTTGTTTTCCTTCTCCTCCTCCATAAGGATGGTCTACTGGGTTTCTAGCGCTTGCTCTAACTTTTGGTTTCTTACCGAGCCATCTGTTTCTTCCAGCTTTTCCTATATTGACTAACCAATTTTCTTCATTTGAAACAGAGCCGACAGAAGCAAAACAATTAGCCAACACTTTTCTAACTTCAGTTGAAGGCATCTTCAAGTGAGTATAGCCAGCATCTTGTGCAACAACTTGAGCATAATTACCCGCACTTCTTGCAATTTTAGCCCCACCCAAAGGTTTGAGTTCAATAGCATAAACAAAAGTACCTACTGGAATATTTTTAAGAGCCAATCTATTTCCTGGTTTGATATCCACTTTCTCGCCTGTCACAATTTCATCACCAACTTTCAAACCCTTTGGCAACAAAACATATCTTCTTTCACCATCTTTGTAACAAACAAGACTGATGAGACCGCTTCTATTTGGATCATATTCAACAGTTTCGATTCTTGCTGAAATATCTTTTTTATCCATAACAAAATCAATATCTCTAAAAAGTCTCTTATGACCGCCACCTTGGTAGTTCATAGTAACTCTACCCATAGAATTTCTTCCACCCCTTCTTGAAAAACCGTTAGTCAAAGATTTATGAGGATTGCCTGTAGTCAAAACCTCCTTCCAGTTTATACCGGTCATATGTCTTCGTGACTTTGTTGTTGGTTTATAGGTTTTCATAAATATTTTATGCAAATTCTATCTTATCGCCTTTATTTAAATAAACATATGCTTTTTTACCGCCTTTCTGAAAACCAACCTTGCCACGTGAAATAACCCTCTTGCTTGGTATCTTTACTATGGCAATTTTTACGGGCTCAACTTTGTATCTAGATTTTATATATTTGGCCAATTCTACTTTGTTTGTGTCTTTAGTAATTTCAAAAACAAAAACATTACCAGATTCATTCAAAGCGTGTGCCTTTTCTGTAATCATTGGTCTGACAATCAAATCTCTTGAAAAATATGTTTCTTTTGCTGAACTCTTATTTGAGTTTGAAACAACAACTTCGTTCTTTTTTGCAACTTTAGACGATTTTGAAACAGCAACTACTTTTTTTGTATTTGTCTCAGACTTTTTTTCTTCTTTTTTACCAAAACCTAAAATTCCCATTTTATTTAATTCTTGATTCTATAGACTTGATTGACCTTTCAGGATCAGTAATAATCAAAATCTTGTTATTCAAAGCATCTATAACATTAAAATTTCTAGCTTCACCGACAGTGAGTCTATTCAAATTTCTGAAACTTCTTTTTAAACCTAAGTCATTTGACGGGATCATCATATAAGAAGAAATCTTGCCCCCTTTCAAACGTTCCAAACCTTTTACTTTTGACAAAGCCTCAACGACCGAAGAAGCAAAAGCGGTTTTACTCTTTTCTAACTCAATTTTATTTACCAAAAGGACCTCGCCATCTTTTAACTTTTTAGACAAAACACAGGCTAAAGCCTTGGACAACATCTTTGAATTAACTTTTCTAGAATAATTTTTATCATTTCTTGGACCGTGGGTAGTACCTCCACCAACCCAGATAGGTGATCTTGTTGAACCATGTCTGGCACGACCGGTACCTTTCTGTTGCCAAGGTTTTTTACCACCTCCTCTTACCTCACCTCTAGTTTTAGCGTGAGCATTACCAGATCTTTTTGAAGACAAAAGAGAAGTTACAACCTGATGAACCAAATCAGCATTCCAAGAAACACCGAAAACTGATTCCGGCAACTTTATCTCACCCTCTGTTTTTCCTGTTTGGTTGTAAACCTTTAATTCCATTTAATTAAAATTATTTTATTTTTATTTCTAGAATAGTTCCTTTTTTTCCAGGGACAGCACCTCGTAAAAGAAGAAGGTTGCTCTCAGGCATAACAGCCTCAACTTTCAAGTTGGCGACAGTTATCCTGTCGCTTCCCATTCTACCGGCCATTCTAATACCTTTTGCAACTCTACCGCCAGCTCTACCGCCTCCGCCGATAGCACCAGGCTCTCTTTCAGAATGTTTCTGGCCGTGAGTGCGTCTACCTCCAGCGAAACCGTGTCTTTTAACTACACCTTGAAAACCTTTTCCTTTTGAAATTCCAGAAATTGTAACTTTATCACCAACATTCAAAGAGTTTATTTCAATCTTATCTCCAACTGTAAAACTTTGTTCCGAAGAAGCTTTAAACTCCTTAAAACCTTCAAAATTACCTAAATCTTTAGAATGTCCCTTTTGTGGCTTTAATACCTTAGTTTCCTTTTTTGAACCAAAACCAATCTGTATAGCTTCATATCCATCATTTTCCTTGGTCTTTATTTGGCAAACCACAGCCGGCAAAACCTCTATAGCAGTCACTGGTACCGCCTCTCCATCATCCTTAAAAATCTGGAGCATATTCAATTTTTTTCCGACTATAATTTTCATCTTTTTGATTAAATAAAACCCGAAGGAATTAGCAAAAGATACTACACAAAATCTTTAATTTTGTCCAATACTTAAACTTTTTTAATAAAGTAAGCTAAGGAAAAAATGCTACATCATCTTCACGTCTATGTTGACACCAGAAGGAAGAGACATATTAGTAAGAGCCTCAATTAACTTACCTGAAGGATTAATAATATCAATCAATCTCTTGTGAACTCTCATCTCAAATTGTTCTCGCGCATTTTTGTAGACGAAAGAAGCACGATTGACTGTATATTTTTTAATCTCTGTAGGAAGTGGCACTGGACCCAAGATTTTAGCATCATGTCTCAAAGCTGTATCAATGATTTGTCTAACAGATGTATCTAAAATCTTACTGTCATAAGCTCTAACTCTTATGCGAAGCTTCTGAAAGGCTTCTTCTTTGGCGACTTTAACCGCCTTCTTTTTAGCAACCACAGAATTTGTCTTTGTTGTTTCCTTTATTGTTTTGTCGTCAGTAACTTTTGTATTCATGTTCTGAATTATTGATTGAATCAGAAATAATGCTGATCCTTTCTTTATTAAGCAACGATTTTTGTTACGACTCCTGCTCCCACGGTTTTACCACCTTCTCTGATAGCAAAACGCATTTTTTCTTCAAGTGCTACAGGTGATACCAATTTAACTTTAAAAGTAATTGTATCTCCTGGCATTACCATTTCAGCCTTTTCAGGTAAAGTAACTTCACCTGTAACATCTGTAGTTCTGATATAGAACTGAGGTTTGTATCCTGTAAAGAATGGGGTGTGTCTTCCACCTTCTTCTTTCTTCAAAATATAAACTTCTGATTCAAATTCTGTGTGAGGGGTAACGCTAGCAGGCTTTGCCAACACTTGACCACGATGTACATCTTCTTTCTTTGTACCACGTAGAAGTACACCAGCGTTGTCTCCAGCCATACCTTCACCAAGAGATTTGTTAAACATTTCAATACCTGTAACTGTGGTCTTAGCAGTTGGAGCAAAACCGACAATTTCAATTTCATCGCCAACTTTCAACCTTCCTCTTTCAATTCTTCCAGTTACAACTGTTCCTCTACCTTCAATTGAGAAAATATCTTCAACTGGCATAAGAAATGGTTTATCAACCTCTCTAACTGGCAAAGGAATGTGTGTATCAAGAGCATTCAATAAATCTTTAATGCACTTAACATCAGGGCTGGTATTATCTTTTGCTTGAATAGCCTTCAAAGCTGAACCTCTAATAACTGGGGCGGTCTTTCCATCAAATTGATACTTTGACAAAAGATCTCTCACTTCCTCTTCAACCAAATCGATAAGTTCAATTTCTGGAACCATATCGCACTTGTTCAAAAAGACTACGATTTGAGGCACGCCGACTTGTCTTGCAAGAAGGATGTGCTCTCTTGTCTGAGGCATAACGCCATCAGTTGCTGACACAACCAAAATAGCACCGTCCATTTGAGCAGCGCCTGTGATCATGTTTTTAATATAGTCTGCGTGTCCCGGAGCATCTATGTGAGCATAGTGTCTTATCGGAGACTCGTATTCAACGTGAGCCAAAGAAATAGTAACAATCTTTGAATCATCTCTAACTGTTCCACCTTTAGCAATATCAGCATAAGACTTTGTCTTAGCCAAACCATCTCTTGATTGAACTTCCAAAATAGAAGCCGTAAGAGTGGTCTTACCGTGGTCAACGTGTCCAATGGTACCTACGTTAACGTGAGGTTTTGTTCTATTAAATTCTGCCATTTGTTCTTTGGCAATTATCCAAATTAGACGCGCGAGTCCCGTTAGAATTTCAGAACACAAAAATGAACTCGTAACTCAAATTTGTGCTGAATCTAACAGGCATCTCTTATCCACGTTTTTTAAAATTCTAACGGGACGAGAACTTTTGCCTAATTTGAAAAACTGCGAATTAACTTTTAAAAGCTTTTCATGCCATTAGCCGAACAAGCGACCTAGCCATCGGATAAGGCAAAAGAAAAAGCGCGCAAAATGCGGTAGGAGGATTCTAACAAATTTAGTGGCTTAAAGTCAACCCCGTTAGAAGCCGCGGACACTAGATTGAGACCAAGGAACATTGTTAAAAACTAACTTTAATCTAATGATCACCAGAAAATATCTGATTGTCCGTGTCCTGCTTCTAACGGGGTCAAATCATTATAAATATATAAGCAATAAAAAAGACCTCGTCCGAAAACGAGGCCAAAATCAAAAAGAGTTCAAATGTGAACAGATTGCAATCGACACCTGCGAGTTTTTCTTCAAGTCTCCTTGATAGTTGCCCCAGCATGATCCTGATCAAACGGATTGTCCGATTTCAACTCAGACCCAGGTTCGATAATCACTGGCACCAAAGAAGGCACTCCGCTCTCCAAAACAAATTCCTTAATTGCATCCCACCCCCTGCCAGGGAAACAAACGTAACGAATCAAACCAGTCTCATCCACTTTGGTACCGTCTTCCCTTGGAGGTGGAGGATAAATTCCAACACTGCCAAAGCTGACATTCTTTTCCTTTGCCCTATCTGCCAAAGCCCTGAGCAAAACAACGTCCTCAGGTGAGTCGGCGTATATCGTCGCACACCAACCATTACATTCAGCATTCATTTTGGTCTCCTTCTTGCCTGATTACCAAAGAACAAACGAGCCCTTCTGATGAAGGGCTCGTTTGTGTTTGCTTAATTTATTTATTTGAGTAAACACGAATCAGCCCTTCATCTTTTGAAGTAATAATAATTGCAATAATATTAATGATGGCCGACTTGTGCGTCATGTTTTTATTTTATACTTCTGATTTTAGTTGTCAAACCCCGTTAGAAGCAGGACACGGACAGAATATCCAAGTTTCTATATAGTTGAACAATGAATGATTTTAAAATAGTTTCTTATTTTAGCTTAAGTGTCCGTGGCTTCTAACGGGGTCAAACCGCAGTCGTAAAACGTGAAATGTGGAACGTGGAACGTTAACGAAACCACACCAATCAACCTGCAAATTGACTGGTCATCATAATCCTTGAACCCTTCGTCATAAGAAGACTTGGGGGGTTAATGTTTACAAACATTAAAAAAACCGGCCCCAAACGGAACCGGTCAAATATGAGAACGTCGCCTATCCAAAAAATTTCCTAACTCAGAAGCAAATCTTGAATCCCTGTCCGACCATTTACCCCCAAGGTTAGTTTCAAATTCTTCGCCTTGGACGCTTAACGAGATCAACGTAGACGTACGGCTATTTAGTTCCCCGACCCCAATTGATTTGATATCAATCGAGATAGACAAAATAATACGGACCTGGACGACCAAATCTATAATCCCCAGACAATCACTTACGGTCGGCTCAGTACCATCCTCACGGTCAACGGTCAATTTTCTTCCATCAGAAAAAGAAATCTTCATACGAAAAAAGAACTCCAGTTCCTCCTTCCTCTTAACGGGCCTTCCACCTCATCCCTGCCTAGGGTAAGCAAAAGGCCAGTCTTCGAGGTGAAGAGCTGGCCTATATTTGCTTTGTTTATTTTTTTACTGTGTCGGTACTGGTTTCTTGTCAGGATTTGGTTCAAAGTATATATGGGCAAAATCTCCACCTTTTGTTGGTAGTTCTAGACCTAGAAGTAGTCCTAAAATTTTGCCTGTCTTTATCATATTTATAGATTAACTCTAATTAAATTACTGTCAACCCCGTTAGAAGCAGGGCACGGACAGGATATTTATGTTTCTTAATATAGATTCAGTGCCCGTGGCTTCTAACGGGGTCAACTCTCAATTACTTTCTTTTAGCAACCCATTTCTCAAGCGTAACCAACATATTTGAAGCTAAAAAGATTGAAGAATAAGTTCCAAAGAATATACCGATTATCAAAACCAAAGAAAAAGTTTTTGTTGCTTCTGGACCAACAAAATATAAGACGACAACAGCCAACAAAGTAGTCAAAGAGGTATTTATTGATCTAACAAATGTCTGATTTACACTTTCTCCAATAATTGTTTCAAAATTTTTCTTAGGCCAGCTTAATTTCAAATTTTCTCTGACTCTATCAAACACAACGATCGTATCATGAACAGAAAAACCCAAAACCACGAGAAGGGCCGTCACAAACAAAGTATCCACTTCAAAACCCTTAAAATGACCCATTATTGAGAAAAATCCGGTTGGAATGATAACATCATGAGCTAGCGCCAAAACAGCTAGCAAACCATATTTCCAGGAAGAAATCGGCTTAGAAACATTTCTGAAGGCATAAGCAATAAAGATGACGATGCAAAGCAAAACTAGAACAATAGACCACAAAGACTTATATAGGGCCTCTTTACCTAAAAGTGGCCCGACTGAAGTAAATCTTTTCTCAACTGGATTAAAACTTTTTCCTTGATCAATTATGACAAGTTCGGCTAAAACTGAATTCTTTTGATCTTCAGAAATAGTGGCGGTTCTAATTATGTAATCCGATTCGCCGCTAGTTCTTACGGAAACTTCTCCAAAATTCAAAGTTTCCAATTTTTCCTTTATTTCCTTAGAAGAAGGTAGAGAGAAATCGCCCGCCACATTACTAATATCATAATAAACTTCCAAAAGTGATCCTCCTTTAAAATCAATTCCGCCTTTTAAACCCCATAAAGAAATAGACGCCAAAGAAACCAGTATAATCAAACCTGAAACCCAATAAAATATTTTTCTATTATTTACAATCCACATAGTATTTTTAATTTTTGATATTTAATATTTTATTTACTTAAAATTCCACAACTAAACAAGAATTTCGAAAGTTTGCTTTCTCTAAATCTCATAGCATAAAGAAGTGTTCTTGAAGCGGTAATGGCGGTAAACATACTTGCTAAAACACCGATTCCAAAAACTAAAGCAAAACCTCTTATAACATTAGTAGAAGCAAACATATACAAGATAACAGCGGTGATAATACTCGAAAAGTTACTATCTCTAATTGACAGCCAAGCCCTATCAAATCCCTCCTTCACAGCTTCACCCAATTCTTTACCCTTTTTCAATTCCTCTTTCATTCTTTCAAAAATCAAAATATTAGCGTCAACGGCCATTCCAAGAGATAAAATAAAACCAGCAATACCTGTAGCGGTCAAAGTGACAGGAATTAACTTAAACAAAGCAAGGTTAATAACGATGTATATAGCAAGAGCGATGGTAGCCAAAAAACCAGGCAATCTATACCAAAGAATCAAAAACAATCCGATAATTAAGAATGATATTGCGCCCGCTTTAACACCAGCAGATGTTGCCTCTTCACCCAAAGTTGCTCCTATTGTCTGGGTAGATACCAAAGTTATTGGAACAGGAAGAGCGCCGTAATTTAGATTTCTAACTAAAAGCTTCGCCTCTTTAATGTCAAAGTTGCCACTAATTGTGGCTTTACCGCCAGCAATCTCATCCCTTATTACAGGGGTGGAAATTGGCATACCGTCCAAGAAAATAGCCAAAACCTTATTAACATTTTCTCTTGTAATCTTTGCAAATAAATCAGAACCTTCACTATTAAAATTAAGTACCACAACAGGCTTACCAGTAGTCGGGTCAAAATCAACTTGAGAAGTTTTTAGGTACCTTCCATCAAGGCCAGTTGGAATAAAAACTTCTCCTATAGTCTTTTGACCAATTTCTTCTTCGGTCAAACCTGGAAACTCCTTAACTAGACGAAAATCTAGAGTTGGAGTTTCACCAATTTGCTTGATAGCTTCGTTGACATTGGTAACTCCTGGCAGTTCAACAACCAATCTTTGTGAAGAACCTACACCTAAAACTCCACCTTCTTCAACTTGAACTATCGGTTCTGAAACTCCATACAAATTAACACGTCTTTCAATAACATCACGAAGAGCTGACATTGCATCACCAACATCTTCTACTTTAGTGGTATCGGCTTCATAGACCAAATGCGTGCCACCTTTTAAATCTAAACCTAATTTAAATAAATACTTAGAGCTTGTAATTGTAGGGGTGGACGTCGCTGTGGGACCGGAAACAACAACAGGTTGTTCTGTTTTGTACACAAAATTACCAACTAAAACAGCCACTGCCACCAATATTAGAGCTGAAATTCTTTTTTTCCACATATGGGGGAGAGTATAAATGGTATTAAATCTTAGGGCAAGTCCCCCTAAAATCAAAAAAATGATCTACTTAATTCCCCACACCTTCTTCAATTCATTAATTCCATCAACCAATTTCACTTTCGGCTTCCAACCTAAAAGCTTAAAAGCTAATTTATTTGAAGCAAGAGTATCATGAGGTTCAAGACGTGGTGCAATATGCTCAACTTTTCCACCAATCATCTTAGCAACGTCACTGATAGAATGATTGTTGCCAGCGCCTATATTTATAACTTCACCCTTGCCCACTTTAGAACTTTTCATCGCTAATAAGTTTGCATTAACAACATCATAAATATTAGTAAAATCTCTAGTTTGAGTACCATCACCAGTAATTGTCATCACACCGCCAGTCTTTAATTGTTTCAAAAATTTTCCAATAACTAAAGCATAAGCTCCGTCTGGATTTTGCCTTGGACCATATACGTTAAAATATCTTAAAGAAACTGTTTCTAAACCATAGATCTGATGGAACAATCTCAAATACATTTCACCGATATATTTTTGAAGACCATAAGGACTTTTTGGATTTGCTGTCATTGTCTCCATTAATGGCATTTCTTTTTGATCTCCATAAGCCGAACTTGATGCTGCATATACAACCCTTTTAACCCCGGCCTCCTTAGCGCAAAACAAAACATTGAGCGTGCCGGTCACATTCGCCTCATTCGATTCAATAGGTTTCTCTATAGAAAACTGGACTCTTGGTAAGGCCGCTTCATGAAAAACATATTTTGCACCAGCAAAAATAGGTTTAATTTCTTCAAGTTTGCAAATATCAGCTTTATGAAAAATAGCTTTTTTGTTTACATTTTCTTCTTTGCCATTTGAAAGATTGTCTATGACATGAACTTCATAACCTTCTTTAATCAAAGCATCTCCTATATGGCTTCCGATAAAACCAGCTCCGCCTGTTACTATTACTTTTTCTTTTTTATTTTTCATTTTTTCAGTTTTATTTATATTAAATCCCTCTAAACAAAACATTTATGGTCTTTAAAACTACAGCCAAATCAATAGCCAAAGAACGATTTTTTATATAAAACAAATCATAAGATAATTTTGTTTTTGTTTCCTTTTCATCCGCCTCATGATGTGGATGATTCTCGTGATAAATTTGAGCCCAACCAGAAAGCCCGGGTTTAACTAAATGTCTCACATTGTAAAAAGGCACCTTAAGACTATATAACCTTACCAGTTCTGGCAATTCAGAACGTGGACCAACTAAAGATAAATCACCAATCAAAACTCCCCAAAACTGAGGTATCTCATCTAAATGAGTTTTCCTAAGAAAATTACCGACCCTGGTTACTTTATTTGGATTATTTTTGTCATAAAAACCATCATCGTTTCTATTCATTGTCCTAAACTTAACAATTTTTATTATTTTGTCGTCCTTTCCTATCCTGTTTTGAACTATAAAAATATTTCCCCCATCATCAAGTTTAATAAGCAAAAATATTAAAGGATAAAAAGGAATAGATACAACAAAAAATAAAAAAGAGAAAATAATGTCCATCGCCCTTTTTACGAACTCATACCCAACTCTAGGGGTTGTGTTCGACACATTTTCAATAAACCAACCCTCATTGACCAACGACAACGGAATTTTTCCAAAAATTTCTTCATAGAGCTTATGCAGTTCGATAAATTTTATTTTAGAAAAAATTAAACCATATAAATGAGGTAAAATTACAGAAATTTTTGGATTCGAAACATCAACTACTACAATACTTACATCATCATTTTTTAAAATATTTGCCAAATATTCTTTTGAAAATGATTCATTAAAAGCAGAAACGTCTATCATTTGTGCAAACTTAATACCGTAAAGATTATTGTTGTTTATTTCTTTAAATAAATCATTCATTTCTTCTCCTTGTCCAATCAATACTGCATCCTGTTTTTTATTAGGACCAAACAATGAATAGCCGTAAATCCTCCAAGCCAAAATCACAATAAAGGATATAAAAAGTTGCACTAAAAGTATGGTCTTTGGCGTTATGTCAGGATTGGGTAAAAAATAAAAAAACAAAGAAGCCAAAAGGCTATTTATTATTTGAGTTTTAAGTATTAGTCCAGGCAATCTCTTCCTAAAGGTGAGGGTGTGTCTTTCATATAATCCGGCCACAAAAAAGACCAGAAACCAAAAGAAAAATATTGGAATAAATTTCAAAAGATAGTTACCAAAAAACACCTGATTGGGCACCTCGCCATATCTGACCAAAAGAGACAGCCAAAGCGCCCCTACAAACAAAATAATATCGCCCAAAAAAAGTACTAAAGGTTCCTTTCTGTTTAAAATACCCATAAATTCACAAAAATATTACCACAAAACGAAAAAAAATCCAGGGTATTGGAATTTCTATCCTTTATCATGATATATTTAAATTAACATATAAATATGACGACTTCACTAAAAAAACAAAAAATTTTGTATATTATTACAAAATCAAACTGGGGAGGTGCCCAAAAGCACGTCTTTGACCTGGCAAATGAGGCCAAAGAACAATTTGAAGTAATGGTGGCATTAGGGGGAGATGGGCCTCTTAAACAAAAGCTTGATGAAATTGGTGTTAAAAATTTTGAGATAATCAATTTTCAGAGAGATGTTTCAATTCTAAAAGAAATTGGAGCTTTTTTTGAAATAATAAAAATAATAAGAACCACAAAACCAGAAATAATTCACCTTCATAGCAGTAAAGCTCTTGGAATAGGTTCGCTGGCTGGAAAAATAATGGGGGTTAAAAAAATTATAGCCACAGTCCACGGTTGGGCTTTCAAAGAAAAAAGAAAATGGTTGGAAACACAAATGATATATATACTGTCACTTATAACCGCCCTATTGGTAAATAAAATAATTTTGGTATCAAATGATGATTTACAAAAAACGCCAAAATTGATAAATAAAAATAAGAAAATAGTAATTAGAAATGGTATAGGAAATATAGAGTTATTAGAAAAAGAATACGCCAGAAAAACATTACTTCCCCACCATTTTGAAAATTGTGTATGGATCGGAACCATCGCCGAATTACACAAAAATAAAGGTTTAGAGTATGGCATAAGGGCTATTGCTGAGATAAAAAAGACAAACAAAGATGAGCTACAAAAATTCATTTGGTTAATCATTGGTAGTGGAGATGATAAAGAAAAACTTCAAAAAATAATTGAAACGGAAAACCTAGAAAACAATATTTTTCTTGTGGGACAAAAACCGGATGCATCTAAATACCTAAAGGCCTTTGATATCTTTATGTTGCCATCAATTAAAGAGGGTTTTCCCTACACCATCCTTGAAGCCGGTTTTGCTGGATTACCAGTTATTGCAACAGACGTTGGGGATGCAAAAGAAATAATAAAAGATATGGAAACCGGCATATTAATAAAGCCAGGAGAATCGAAAGAAATCGCATACGCCATAAGACATTTAATTCAAAACCCAGAAATAATAAAAAAACTCGGGGGAGCCATAGAAGAAAAAGTAAAAAAAGAATTTTCTATAAAAAATATGGTGGAAAAAATTTTTGCACTCTATACTAATTAAAATCCTACGACTTCATTCTTAGAAACATCTCTATAAACAGGTCTCGAGTACTTAGACATACCGACAAGAATACCCAAAGCTGAAAATTCAGCTAAAAGATGGGAACCGCCATAACTCATAAAAGGTAGGGTAATTCCTGTGATTGGCATAAGTCCAAGATTCATTCCAACATTAACAAAAATATGACACAAAAAATATATGGCGGTACCCAAGCCAAAAAATATTTCAAAATTAGTGGCCCCTAGAAAAGACATCTTTATTATTTTAAGTAACAGTAGAAAATATAATATTAATAAAATCACAGATCCGATCATTCCCCACTCTTCAGCAAAAGCGGCAAAGATAAAATCTGTTTGATATTCAGGCAAAAAATTTAACCTAGATTGAGTACCATAACCTATACCTTTCCCTAACAAATTTCCAGAGCCGATAGCTACAACTGATTGAAAAGCGTTATAACCAGCACCCCTAATATCAGACATGGGATTTAAAAAGGTCTTTATTCGATTTTTTTGGTAATCGGCAAAAGAAAAATTCCAAAGTAAAGTAAAAATCAAAATACCCACAGAAATCAAAGCAAAAAGGTGTTTTTTAGATAAACCGGAAACTACAACCATGCCCAGCCAGATAAAGAAAATAACCATAGCTGAGCCAAAATCTGGTTGCAAAAACACGAGTAAAAATATTACAAAAGCATAAAAACCAGAAACCAAAATATGCCTGAGATGCCTAATGAGGATATGCCTTCTAGAAAAATACTTAGCTAAAATTATAATCAAAACCAATTTTGATATGTCAGCAGGTTGAAAAGAAAAACCTCCAAAATTAAACCAACTCTTTGAACCATTTACTACCTTTCCTAAAGAAAAAAGAAAAATTAAGACTAAGCAATTTACCAAAAATAAAGTCACCACGACATCGGTTCTTCTTAAAAAACGCCAATCTATAAAACTAAATACAAAAAAAATAAAGAAAGAAATTAAAAGCCATATTATTTGTTTTTCAAAAAAAACACTTCTGCCGACAAAAGAATTCATGGCAAATAAACCTGCAATAGATATTGGCAAAATCATTAAAAAAATCTTAACAGGCTGTTTTAATTGCAATAAAAAACTATTCAACATTATCTAAAATTTGGGCTCCACCCACTTTAAAATATCGATTTTATCTATAGGAGAAGAAAGGGGTAAAGGCCATGAAAAATAAACCTTTTTAGACTCAAACGGGGGTATATTGCCAACCGGAATACGCAATGCTCCTATGGCATCACCAAGAGAATCATAGAGAACCGCCACTGAAACAAGGTCATTAACGCTATTTCTATCATCATTAGATAACTGCACAGAAATACGTGGAGCACCTTTTTCATCTTTTTCTCTTGCAACTTCTTTAACTGAAATGCTATCTAACCCAGACGTATTTTTTTGCCAATTAATTTCTTTAAATTGAAAAATAACCCTCCCTGGCTTTCTAAAGCCCACATCAATATTACCCATAAAAACCGCAAAAGGACGACGAGAAGGAATGAAGGCTGTGCCTTCAAAATTTCTTATCAAAATATTCTCTTCATCATAAATACCAAATATATAATCTGCCTTACCCACAAATAAATTATTATTTTCAGCAAAAGCTAAAACACTATACCTCCCTTCTTTTACTTTAAACGCTCTGGCCCATCTCACTTCAATGGACGAAACATCTTCTTCACAAATTTTTAAACATTTTCCACCACAATCAACACCACTCTCGTTTTGATTTTTTAGTCCATCAAAACAAGTTGATTGTTTATAAAACAACTTAAATAAGATTAAAAAAGCAATCACAAAAATTGCTAACAACAAAAAACCCAAAACTAGATATTTCCTAAAATTCCAACCCATAATGTAATGATACCAAGAAGCTTGACTGTTTAAAATAACAAAGCTGATTATTTGTTGTTTAAAAAAAGCCAAAATTAAAAGCGGGTTCTATTCCCCACAGTGCAAGGCAAGCTCAGCAACTAACAAATTGACACTTTAAATAGTTATTTTAATTTTTGACCAAATTAAAAGCCTTGTTCCGGCGACTACCTACTTTTCCCTCATCGGGTATCATGGGCTCAACAGGGCTTAACTTCTCTGTTCGGAATGGGAAGAGGTGTGGCCCCTGCGATTAATCACCAGAACAAGACTTTCAAAATAAAAAACTTTGAAACAAACAGGTAAGCGGTTTTAATACCGCGCAACGGAACTAGAAAAAGTTGATTTTACAAATTTCCCAACAAGATCGGCGGATTAGTACTTCACGGCTGAACACATTACTGTGCTTACACCTAAAGCCTATCAACGTAATAGTCTATTACGAGCCTAAACGATTCCTAATCTTGGAGGCAGTTTCCCGCTTAGATGCTTTCAGCGGTTATCTGTACCCGACATAGCTACTCTGCGTTCCACCTGGCGGTAGAGCAGATACACCAGAGGTCAGTTCCTCACGGTCCTCTCGTA
This sequence comes from uncultured Candidatus Saccharibacteria bacterium, assembly GCA_964348785.1. GTDB lineage: Bacteria > Patescibacteriota > Minisyncoccia > Phycocordibacterales > 2-02-FULL-43-11 > 2-02-FULL-43-11. The sequence continues at coordinate 15,056 of CAYGDO010000010.1, forward strand.
CTAGTGAGAACTCTCCTCAAGAATCAACGCCTGCAGCAGATAGGAGACCAACCTGTCTCGCGACGGTCTGAACCCAGCTCATGTAGCACTTTAAATGGCGAACAGCCATACCCTTGGGACCTTCTCCAGCCCCGGGATGTGATAAGCCGACATCGCTGTCGTATTTGTCTGCGATTACTCGCAGGATCGGACTATATCTTCTTCCTTTAAGATCTTAAAGGAGATGGCGTTTTAGTCGCCTCTGGCGAACCTCGCCTTAATAGGCGGGCTCTCAGAAAACAACTCCGTCCTTTGAAATATTTAATTTCTTAGGAACAAGTCTCTACGGGGTTATAACCAACACAGTAAAATTTGATCTCTTTCAATTGGTTAAACTTCCCACGGTATTGTCCATATTTAAATTAAAAATATGGAGTCCACCGTTATAAGCCATGATTTTATTTAATTTCAACATCCAGTTCTATCTAAACTGGTTTTATTGAAACGGCTAATATTATTACTAATATCGCACCCCGATTTGTTAAGGTGCCGAACTCCGCCGTCGATATGGACTCTTAGGCGGAACTAGCCTGTTATCCCCGGAGTAGCTTTTGTCCGATAATCTCTGGCCGCGTCTAACGCGTACCATCGGTTCACTATACTCCGCTTTCGCGCCTGCTCGGAATGTCCTCCTCGCAGTCAAGCTGGCTTATGCTATTGCACTATCGGCACGGTTTCCATTCGCGCCTAGCCAACCTTAATAGACTCCTTCGTTACTTTTTAGAAGGATAGCGCCCCACCAAAACTACCCACCAAGTACTGTTCCCGCTCGTTTTTACCGAACAGGTTAGAATGCATATTTTTAAAGAAGAGTGTTTCATCGGCGGATCCATCGCAACCAAAATCACGACTTCAAATCCTACTCTCTACGCTACGCATCAAAAAAATGCAGTCAATACCAAGTTGTAGTGAAGCTTCCGGGGTCTTTTCGTCTAGCTGCAGGTAACCGGCATCTTCACCGGTACTGTATTTTCACCGAGCTGTTCTCCGAGACAGTTGCCCAGTCGTTACACTATTCAACGCGTCAGAACTTACCTGACAAGGAATTGCGCTACCTTAGGA
>CAYGDO010000011.1:0-4566 GCA_964348785.1 uncultured Candidatus Saccharibacteria bacterium
ATTGGGGTATCGTCTAATGGTAGGACATCAGGTTTTGGTCCTGAGTATCGAGGTTCGAGTCCTTGTACCCCAGCAACCACAAATTCACCCGTTAAGGGTGTTTTTGTTTGCTGGGGTACAGAAAGTGAACTGCTTCACTTTCGTAAGGACTCGAATGCCCGCAGCAGTACTTTTTCAGCAGAAAAAGTGGCGAGGGGCGGCCTGCGAAAAATTATTTCGACGGAAATAATTTATTTGTAGGAGAGACTCCTTGTACCCCAGCCAAGTTGAGTCAGGTTCAGGTGTCCGATTTGGATAGAACTCATAAGGGTTTTATAGAACTAAGAAAAATGGTTTTAGTGACCCTCTTAGAACTTCAGAACTTTTTTATACTATTAAGTTAGCTAAAAAGACCCCTCTAGTGGGGTCTTTTTAGCTAACTTAATATCTCTAGGTTACTCAACTTCAATTTTTACTTTTTTCTTTTTCTCTTCTTCAGACTTTGGTAAGGTAATAGACAATACACCATTTTTTGATTTGGCAACAATGTTATCTTTGTTCACTCTTGCAGGGAGTGCGAACTCTCGACGAAATTCGCCAAACTCTCGCTCGTAACGATACACTTTACCGTATCTGTCTTCTGCTTTGTCTTCTTTCTCAATCTTACCAGAGAGTGAGAGATAGTCATCTCCGACTTCTACATTGATATTCTCCGCATCAATGCCTGGAATATTAGCAGTCACCCGAATCTCATTTTCTGTTTCCTCAACATCTACTTTAGGAAACAGCGTACTTACGTTGCCTAAACCGCGATTGCGGAATAGACTTGGTGACATCATGCTAAATGGATCCAGTGCGTCATCGAAGAATCTATCGATAAGAGAGAAAGGGCTTGGTAAAATTTGCCTACTATCTAGAGAATTGCTATCTACTTTTTTGATTGCTGTATTCATAAGAGTGTTGATTATTAGATTCTAGTAATGCCCTTCCAATCGATCTACTGCAAGGGATGTGGTTTTGTATGTCTAACCTAGAGATGCCGATGATGGTTTCCTCTAGACTTTAGAAATTATAGATTTTCTATTACTCATCTTTGTGAGTTTTTATTTACATTATTTATTTGTCTGAGTATTTTGTGGCATCAGAAATTTAACGAATGAATTTCTTGAGCCAGCTTTGAATATTTGTTCACATTTTTTGACTTAAGTTATCACTAATTTTTTCTACACCACAGTGAGCGACCACCTCACTGTATACTCTATTAAACGTTTTAGACTTAAAAAGGTGTCATCTTACTTTTCCAAAAACTGAGCATCTGTCTGTTTGCGCTTCTTGTCAGCAAAACCAGCAATATCTTTAATATAAGGATGTTCTTTGAGCTTCTTCTTGGTCCTTGAAAGAGAAAGCTTAACAGCATTTTCTGTGGTACCGGTAGCTGTTGCAATATCCTTGATAGACATATCCTGTTGGTAGAACATGAGGAGCTTATCTCGGTTTGATTGTGGAAGATCCTGAATTGCTCGCCACAATACTTCAGCATCGGACTTCTTCTCAATATCTTCTGTGACTTCATAAGGAATATCATCAGTTGCTTCAAAAGGAATGGATTTTGGTTTACGATAATGGTCCACAAGGACGTTATGAGCAATTGTGATAAGGTACGTTAAATATGAATAACCACGATTGTTGAATCGGTCGAGATATTGGAATCCCCGCAAAAAAGTCTCTTGCATTAAGTCTTCTGAGAGAATCTTATCGTGCCTTGTACGATACCAGAAGTAGTTAAAAACCTTATCAGAATACTTGGTGTAAAGTTTCTCGTACTCCTTGGGGTTTGCCTTCGCGAGAGCTACCAATTGTATATCTTCATTGTTCATAAAGTACTACTATTTTATCAAAATTTTAAATACAACCAAACTGAGCGAAGTTCCTGATGTCCGAAGAGGTTCGAGTCGCAGACCCCCAGCAAAGAAAAAGCAAAGCTTCTTTCTTTTCGGGGTACAGCACATGACCTGCGTCATGCGCGTAAGGACTCGAAGGGCGTAGTGATGTTTGGCTAGCAAGCCAAACCACGAGCAGCGGGCTGCGAACTTTTTGAGCGACGGCGAAAAAAGATTTGTAGCCGAGACTCCTTGTACTTTTAGTAAAGTAAACTATAAATATATGTTTAATACATCAATATTCAATTTTGAAAAAATTCTTATTAAAATCGGTTTTAAAAAACCTTCCAAACCCGTGAATCCTAAAGTACCCACTGCTATACACGCATCAAGCTTACGGGGAGCTACGATAGAAGGTAATAAAACTTATGGGGCATCTTTAGTAGAAGCAGATGAGATTATTGATAGCTCAATTAAGAACAATGAAACACATCTATAAATCAAGTTTTGTGACCGAGACTCCTTGTACCCCAGCTCGTAGTTTTTAGAAAGATTTCATAACACCGTCGTTACATAATAATTATGGAAAACCAAATACCAGAAGAACATCTTCAAAGAGCGGCTGAGTTATTGGAATACTTTAATAATGTAGATCCATTTGTGGATATAATACTTAAGGCGCATTTAAAGATTGAATCTATGCTGGATGAGATTATTAAAACCTTTGTTTTTAATCAGCAATATATTGATGATTCAAAATTGAGTTTTTATCAAAAGACAAAAATTGCTCAAGCAATATGTAAAAAAAGTTCCGATGTAATTTTTTGGGATGTAATTTTACTTTTAAATACTATGAGGAATGACACCGCTCATACGATAGAAAATGCAAAAAGAAATGCCCAACTTGTAAAACTTGGGGAGCTAATGGCGGAAGACGTAAAAGACTATGAAGTTTTGTCAGATGTAGAAAAAATAATTTTCACGTCAGCTCCTGTAATTGGTTTTTTAAACGCATTTTTAGAAGACCTAAAGCAATTAAATGAAATTAGAGCTTAACTAAAAAAGTTCTAACGTCGTCCCAAACCTTCATCAAATCACTATCCACTTGCAATACCCCCTAGGGGGTATATACTCATCTGTATGAGAGTAGAAAAAAATAAATTAATACGTCGGTTAAAAATCATAGAAGGTCAAGTGAAAGGTCTTCAAGAGATGATAGAAAAAGATACCTATTGTATCGATGTCATTACTCAGAGTTCAGCAATTAAACAGGGGCTGTCTAATGTTGAAGATATCCTTATGGAAAATCACCTTAATCATTGTGTGGTGAATCAGATTCAAAAAGGTCAGACAAAAAAAGCAACAGAAGAGATATTAAAAGTGTATAGACTTAAAAGAAAATAATGAACTGCGCCATTTGCACAACAAGTATTGAAGTTAATTACCAGGAATTAAATGAAAAGTGTTTTTGTGATAACAAAAACATGAAGTCTCAATTTGCTAGCTTCTCATCACATTCCCCAGTTTTTATCTCACAAAAGGTAGAAGTCAGCATTAAAGAAGCTATTTCCGTTGTAGAAAAAGTAATACAAAGTGACGTCTTTAAGACATCACTCGAAACTAATTTGAACATTAAGAACAGCCGTGGCGGCATTTTATCATGTTACGATTTTCATCTTGACGAAGACACCCCCAAACTAATTGAAATTAATACAAACGCTGGAGGCTTTTTCTTAAACTATGAGCTACTCAAAAGTTCAACAATTTGTTGCAGTCATACGAAAGGACAAAGTATCGACAACCTAGAAGAAAAAATTATTTCTATGTTTAAAAATGAATTTACAAAAACTACTAACAAAGAATTAGAAACTGTCGCAATAATTGATGAAAATCCTGAAACGCAATACCTTTACCCCGACATGGTTATTTGTAAAAATATATTAGAAAAAAATGGAATCAAAGCTTTCATCGTAGATTCTAAAGATCTAGAGATTGTTGCTGGAGTTGCACTCTACAATGGAACTACCGTTGATTTGGTGTACAACAGGCTTACAGATTTTTATTTCAAAAACGAAGAAAACCAAAAGTTTATTCCACTTCTAGAAAGCAAGACAACTGTTATTTCCCCTAATTCAAATGATTATGCTTTGTTTGCCAATAAAGCTAATTTATTGCACCTTCAAAATGAGTCCACTTATAAAGACATATTGTCACAAGCAGAAATTGACACTATTAATAAAACTCTCCTGAAGACCATATTGGTAAGCAAAGATACAGAGGAATATCTTTGGGAAAACAGGAAGAAATATTTTTTCAAGCCCATAAACGGCTTTGGAGGAAGAGGAGCTTATAATGGAAAAGGGTTAACAAAAAAGGTCTGGGAGTACATTACTTCACACAGCTATATAGCTCAAGAAACTATTTCAGCAAATACAAAAAACAAACAAATTGATGGAAAAGAAGAATCATTCAAGTTCGACATTAGAGCGCATACATACCAAGGTGAAATTTTACTCTTAGGAGCACGGGTCTACCAAGGGCAGACAACGAATTTTAGAACATTAGAGGGTGGGTTTGGGTCGGTGTTTATTGCCGAAAAGTAATAGATATACAATATGAACAACGCTATACAAAAACAAAAATGTGAATTATGTAACATGGAATCAACGCATTCGGAAAAAGACACTAAAGGGGTAATGCATTATTT